>JAJEGJ010000064.1 GCA_022819905.1 Alphaproteobacteria bacterium | reverse complement strand
TGTGCGCCGTCCGCGCCGGCAAGCTCAACGGTTTCGTCCAGGCGATCGCGGCGACGCCCGGCGAGGGCGACCGAATGTCCGTGCTTCAGGAATGCGTGGGCGACGCTGCGGCCGATTCCGGATCCGGCTCCGGTGACGAGTACGATCTTCTGGTCCATGAGGTGTTCGCTCCCACGCTGCTGACCGGCCGAGTGGCCCGAGGCGTGCACAGACTATAGCCAGCCGGGGCGTGCTACCATGCGGTTTCGCGACACGTAAATGCGTGCTTGGGTGATACGTCGACTTGGGCGAGGCGCGTCATTTTCGGTGCTCGATCCTCTGGAGGAATCATGCGGGGCGACAAGACAGTAATCCGCAATCTCAACGCGGTGCTGACCAACGAATTGACCGCGATCAATCAGTACTTCCTGCACTCGCGCATGTTCCGCGACTGGGGTTACGGTTCACTCGCCGACAAGGAGCATGCGGAATCCATTGACGAAATGAAGCACGCGGACCAACTGATGGAGCGGATCCTGTTTCTTGAGGGCCTGCCCAACGTGCAGGACCTCCACAAGGTCCGAATCGGCGAGGACCCGGTCGAATGCCTGGAATGCGACTTGGCGCTTGAGCACGATGCCATCCCCGTGCTTCGGGACAGCATCGAACACGCCGAGTCGGTACAGGATTTCGTGACGCGAAACCTGTTTCGCAGCATCCTGGATTCCGAGGAAGAGCACGTCGACTGGCTGGAAACCCAGCTTGGTCTCGTCAAGGCGATCGGCCGCGAGAACTGGCTGCAGTCTCAAATCTGATCGAGGAGTGGTCCCATGGATGACCCGGACCTGCAGTCGCTGACATTCGAGCAAGCCCTGGAAAAGCTCGAGGCCATCGTCGAGGAAATCGATCGCGATGATGTGGACCTGGAGCGGGCGATCAAGGCCTACGAACGGGGCGTCCAACTCCGGGACCACTGCGAACAGAAATTGAATGAGGCACAGGAACGAATCAGCAAGATTCGCATCAAAGATGGCGGCGCCGAAGCGGTTTCGTCATCTGCTGACGGTTCCGATTCCCCGCCGTTCTGAGCAGGGAACCCGTCCGGAACACGGAACGGCGGCTGGAACACCACAATCGGGGTACCGTGATTCGGAGGTGTTGCAACCGCCGGAGCGCAGAATGTGCGCGGGCCGGACGCGTGGTGAGCATGCATGAGTCCTGAGGAAGTGCGGGGACCGGTGCAGGCCGAGCTTCCCAACGTCGAAACCATCGAAGGGCACGTGGCCCGGATCACGTTTCGAAACGACGATACCGGCTACACCATTTTCCGCGTGGATGTCGCCGGGTTGCGCGACCCCGTGTCCGTGTTGGGCGTGGTGGACCGGGTCGCGGTCGGCGAGCACGTCACCGCGGAAGGGCAGTGGGAGAACAACCCGCAGTGGGGGCGGCAGCTTCGCGCCCAGCGGGTGTCCGTTCAGCTGCCAGTGTCTCGCAAGGGCACTGCTCGATACCTGGCTTCCCGTCTGAAGGGAATTGGACCGAAGTTGGCCGAACGGATCTCCGCTCGGTTCGGCGACAACGTTCTGCACGTAATTGACCACGAACCCGAGCGTCTGCTCGAGGTTCCCGGCATCGGCGAGGAGACCCTGGAGGGCATCCGTTCCGCGTGGACCGGGGAGAAGCGAACGCGGGAAGTCATGATCTGGCTGGAAGACCACGGTCTTGGGTCGGCCCGTGCCGCCGCCGTGTTCCGAAAGTACGGCGAGGATGCGGCCCGCATCGTCGAGGCCAATCCGTACCGACTGATTGCCGACATCCGGGGGATCGGCTTTGCAATCGCCGACAACATTGCACGCACCCTCGGGATCATTGACGACGCCCCCATGCGGCTCCAGGCCGGCCTCTACTTCGTGCTCGCGACCGCGCGCGATCGCGACGGCCATTGCGGACTCCCGGAAACGGTGTTCATCGAGGAAGCCGTCAAGACGCTTGGGCCGCACGAACTGGCCATCCGGACTGCACTCGAAACGGAGCTGGCCGAGGGGATGCTGGTGCGCGTGGAGATCGAGGGCGTCCCCTGCGTGTTCACGGAACGGATCCACCAACAGGAACGCACCATTGCGAACGTCCTGGCGGCGTTGCAGCGGCGCCCCCTGAAGGAAGAGCCGATCGATGTCCCGCAGGCGCTGGCCTGGGTCCAGCGGCAGACGGGATTGCGGCTGGCGCCCGATCAGGAACGGGCAGTGGGGACGGCGCTCGCCGAGAAAGTGGCGATCGTGACCGGCGGTCCGGGCGTGGGCAAGACGACCATCCTCAATTCGGTCCTTCGGATTCTTCGGGCAAGGGGCCTCCGGACGCATCTCTGCGCGCCGACCGGCCGGGCGGCGCGGCGGCTGTCGGAGACCTCAGGACTGACGGCGAAGACCATTCATCGGCTGCTGGAGTTCGACCCGAACGAGGCCCGTTTCCGCCGCAATCGCGACAACCTCCTGGAGACCGACGTTGTCGTCGTCGACGAGGTATCGATGGTGGATGTTCCGATCATGGCTGCGCTCCTGCAGGCCATTCCGGACACCGCGCGACTCCTGCTGGTGGGTGATGTGGATCAGTTGCCGTCGGTGGGCCCGGGTCACGTGCTGGGTGACATCATCCGTGCCGAGATTGCGCCCGTCGAAACCTTGCGCCAGGTGCACCGGCAGGCCGAGGGCAGCCAGATCGTGACGAACGCCCACCGGGTCAACAGCGGTGACCGACTCGAATTCGGATCTCCCAATGCCGGCGGAGATTTCCTGTTCGTGGACTGTGCGGAAGCCGAACGGGCCTCGGAGCTGATCGTGCGGATGGTGGCGGAACGAATTCCTGCGCGCTACGGGCGACGACCTGACGAGATCCAGGTGCTCACGCCGATGCGCAGGACGGTCCTGGGGACGGAATCCCTGAACGAAACGCTGCGGAATCGGCTGAACGGCCATGGCGAACGGCTTCCGGGTCGCGGCGAGACTCGGTACGCGGTGGGTGACCGCGTGATGCAGGTGGAGAACAATTACGAGAAGGAGGTCTATAACGGCGATATCGGAACGGTCCTGGAGTACGACCCGGACGAACGGCTGGCCTGGGTCCAGATGAGCGGACAGCGGGTCAGCTACGGGCTCGGCGAACTTGGTCAGCTGCAGCACGCCTACGCCGTGACCATCCACAAGTCGCAGGGGTCCGAGTATCCGGTGGTCGTGATCCCGATGACCTTCCAGCACCGCATCATGCTGCGCCGCAACCTGCTGTACACCGCCGTCACGCGCGCCAAGAGCCTGGTCGTGCTGGTCGGGGAGCGCCGCGCGCTGGAGCGCGCGATCGCTAACGATGAGGACGTGCAACGCTGTTCAAGCCTGCGGAGCCTGTTGATCGCGGCATGTCGCGGTCGTGCTCCTTCCGACCTGCAACCGGCACCGTAAGCAGCCGCGTCGCCTGCCTACGCTGCACCATGGACCGCCAAACCATCAAGACGGGGCTGTCATGAGCACGTACGAATTCCCGGACTTGTCCCCGATGCTCAGACCGCGGTCCGTGGCCGTGATCGGGGCGGTTCCGGAATTGCACCGGGCAGGCGGGCGCCCGATCCCGTTCTCGATTGCCGGCGGCTTCCAGGGAGCGCTGTACGCTGTGAATCCGCGCCGCACCGAGATCGACGGCAGACCCTGTCACGCATCGCTCGCCGATCTTCCGGAAACGCCGGATCTTGCCGTCATCACCGTGCGCGATTCGCTGGCCGCGGAGGCGCTCCGCGACTGTGCCCGGCAAAAGGTTCCCGCGGTGGTGATGTTCACCGCCGGGTTTCGCGAGGCGGGGGAAGCGGGGGCCATCCTCGAGCAGGAACTCATCGAGATCGCGGAGACCCACGGGATCGTCCTGTGCGGGCCCAACTGCATCGGCGTGGTCAACCGTCACACGGGGCTAATGGCAAGTTTCGCCTCGTCGCTCCAGATCGGCGAACTCCCGCCGGGGCCGGTGGGTTTCGTGAGTCAGTCCGGCATGTTCGTCAGCATCGCCATCGTCGAGCAAGTCGAACGCCGCCTGGGCGTGGGCACGCTGGTCAGCGTGGGGAACGAAGCAGGGATCGAGATCGCGGACGTCATTGCGCACTACGCCAGGGATCCCGCCATCCAGGTGATCGCTTCCTACCTTGAAGGAGCCCGCGACGGGCGAAAGCTGAACCACGCGCTGGCCATGGCCCGTGCCGCGGGCAAGCGGGTCGTCATCCTGAAGGTCGGGCGGTCGGAGGAGTCGGCCCGCGCGGCTCAATCCCACACCGGCTCGCTCGCCGGCGATTACCGGGTCTACCGTTCGATATTTGCGGCGAACGGCGTGATCGAGGCGGAGGGACTTGAGGAGTTCTTCGACTTGATCGAGGCGGCCGTCCACATGCCGGCGGTCGCGCCGGCGAGCGACGGGCCGCCACGGATCGCCGTGTTCGGCAACTCGGGCGGCCTTGGCGTGCTGGTCGCAGACAAGGTCAGGCAATCGGGCCTTGCGCTCGCCGAATTCAGCGAGGCCACGCAGGGGGCGCTCCGCGAGCACCTGCCTCCGTTCATTCACCCTGTGAATCCGGTGGATCTTGCACTCCAGCACCTCGAGGCGCCGCACGTGCTGCCGCGGTACCTCGACGCGCTGCTGGCGGACCCCGGTGTCGAGTGCATCCTCGCCATATTCGGCCTGTACCGACCCAAGACGCTCGAGTTCGCGCAAGCCATTCTGGATGCCAAGGCCAAATCCTCGAAGCCGTTTGTCTTCGCCTGCCCGCATACCAGCGCCGAGTTCACGAGCTGTCTGGCCGATGGCGGCGTGCCGGTGTTCGGGACCCCGGAGCGGGCCATCCGCGCGCTCCGCTCGCTGTTCCGCCGGCCGCCTGCAGGGGGTGTCGCCCCGGAGTTGTCGCCGGCGGTGAGGGAACGACTGGGCGGTCTCGTCGCCTCCCACGCCGGCCGGACAACGTTGTCGGAAGGTGAGGGCATGCAGCTGATCGAGGCCCTCGACATCCCGGTCGGGCGGATTGCGCTGGCCGAGGATTCGGACGCGGCAGCGCGCATTGCGGCGGAGGCCGGGGGACCGGCGGTGCTCAAGGTGGAAAGCCGGGACCTGCCGCACAAGACGGAAGCGGGGGCAGTCGCGCTCGGGCTGGAGGGGTCGGACCGGGTCCGTGAGGCGCACGATCGCATTCTGAAGTCGGCGCGGATGCACCGGCCTGATGCCGCGATCGACGGGGTGGCAGTGCATCGCATGGTGCCCGAATCGAGGGAATTGCTGCTCGGGGTCCGGCACGATCCCGCGTTTGGCCCGGTGGCGCTGGTCGGGGCCGGTGGGACGGCCGCCGAGGTGTTGGATGACGTGGCCCTCATGCCTGCGCCGGTCACCGACAAGCAGGCCGAGGACATGATCCGCTCACTGCGGGCCTTTCCGCTCCTCAACGGTGCCCGGTCCAGCACCCCGAGCGACGTGCAAGCGGCGGCGGCGGCCCTGTCCGCCCTGTCGGCGTTGGTGGATGCGTTCCCGCAGATCGCCGAAATCGAGGTCAATCCGCTGTTCGTGGCAGCGGAGGGCGACGGTGTGGTGGCCGGCGACGTTCTCGCCATCCTGAATCCCGATGTTCCCACTTCGGGATGACAACCCCACCCGCCACCGGCCCTACGTCACGGTTGGGCTCATCGGCGTCTGCGTCCTTGCTTTTCTCTGGCAGAACGCCCAGCCCCATTACGAGGAAATCGTCTGGTATTTCGGCCTGATCCCGGCACAGCTCCTGGGAACCGGTCCGTTCATCCCCGGGGCCGCCAATCCGCTGGTTACCGTGTTCACCTCTATGTTCCTGCACGGCGGCTGGATGCATCTTGGCGGCAACATGCTGTTTCTCTGGATCTTCGGGAACAACATCGAGGATTCTTCCGGCCACCTGAAGTTCCTCGTGTTCTACCTCCTGTGCGGTGTCGGGGCGGCGCTCGCCCAGGTCGCGAGTGCGCCGATGTCGGAAATTCCCATGATCGGGGCGAGCGGCGCAGTGTCGGGGGTGCTGGGCGCGTACCTCCTGCTGTTCCCGCGCGCGCGCGTGTCCACCCTGGTGTTCCTGGGCATCTTCGTCACGATCATCCGCCTGCGCGCCTGGGTGCTGCTCGGTGTCTGGTTCGGCGGGCAGGCCCTGCAGGCCGCGCTGACACCTCCCGGCTCCCCGGGCGTCGCGTTCGTCGCCCACGTCGGCGGATTCGTCGCCGGCATGGTGCTGATCGGCGCCTTCAAGCGCCGCGGCGTCCCGTGGTTCGCCGACGGGGGCCCGAGGAGCGAGGAGGCGCGGAAGCGCCCCATCGATATCCGGTTTCGTCGTTCCCGGAAAGGCTCCGATTCTCCGTGGCGGCCCGGTCCTTGGGGCTGACGCCACCCGGGCGGACCGGTCGCTTTCTCAATCCGCGGACAGCCCACTGCGGCTCGGCATTTCCCGGTGATAAGTATTGGGTCGTCCTGGACATCGCCGGCGCGACGAACCGGTCGGGCGCGGTCACCTGGGGCGTTGGTTCCGTGGCGGGCGGGTCAGCGGATGTGCCACGATTCCGTCAGCGGCTTTGCTCCGTTGAGTTCTCCGTAGCCCGCACCGGTGGTCCCGCCGGGGTTGGGGCCGAAGTAGCGTGGATCCTTGGGCTCACCAGCAGGCTGAAACCGGATATCGCTCGAGAGCCGCATGCGCCCGATCGGCGAATGGTTGTCGAGCGAGCCGTGCCACGTGAACATGCCGAAGATGAGCATGTCACCCGGGCCAAAATCGGCGCTCAGGAGGCGCGTGTTCCGCGACCGGGCAAAGGCCACGTGGTTTTCCGGCCGCGTGGCCTGGCGATCGGTATCGGATGCGACGTCGAACCCCCGCGTAGCGTCGGCCAGATCGTCGAACCGGTGGGACCCCTCGATGACCGTGACGGGGCCTTCGCGAAGCGGCACCGGCCCCAGCGCGGTCCACACCGTGACAACGCGTTCGGTGGTCTGGGCGAAGAACGGATAGTCGCAGTGCGGTCCGGTCGAGCGCCCCACGGGAGCCGGCCGAATGTACGCGTAGTCATGCGGCACGGCCGGTTCGCCGAATACCGCACGGATGATCTCGCGGATCCTGGGGCCGTGGGTGACAGCGCGGAGGCACGGCCCCTCGGACACGGACTTCCAGAACGCACCCAGATCAGGTTCGCGCTCGCGACGATGGCTGATGCCCGTGAAAATGCCTTCTCTCGCTGGACTCTCGACCTCACCGACAGCTTCCAGACGCGCGAACACCTCCTGCCGCGCCGCCAGCACGGCCTCGACGTCATGCAGACCACGAAGAAACAGGTAGCCGTCATCGTCCAGCCGCTGGCGCAGGGCGCGGGAATTGGGAAACAACGCACTCGAATCAACGAGTTTGCCCATCATCGATGAGGGAACTATCTCTCCCTGTGCGATACAATCGTGCATGGGTCCTGGCTAGAAGCACTTCAACGCTGGCGTACGGGTTCCCCGCCACCGACCATGATGTACACAGGTGCCTTCCCGAGGCCAAGTCGTGCCTCGCGCTTCTGCTGACCGCGAAGGACAAACCGAAATGGAATTAGGTCTTTGAAGGCTCAATCCGCCGGATCTGTCGACCGCGCTGCCCGTTGGGTCGGTCTCGCCGTGGCCGGAAGCTTCATGGCGGGCTGCACGGTGCTGGCGCCCATGCCGAAGTCGACCAGCCTGGCGGATCGCCTGGCGGTGTTCCCGACGCGCTCCCTCCCCCTGGAGCACCAGGTCAACATCTATTGGGATGAACATCAAATTCCGTTTGTCGAAGCGAGCAGCGACGATGACGCCGCTTTCGCCCTCGGTCTCGTTCACGCGCATCTTCGACTTGGTCAGATGGGGTTGGTTCGGATGCTGGCCCACGGCCGCCTGTCCGAAATGGTCGGCCCCATCGCGGTCGATGTCGACCGCGGGCTCAGGACGCTCTCCTTCGCGCGGGCCGCGGCAGAGATCGAACGCAACATGGACGATCGGTCCCGGCGCTGGGCCCAGCGGTTCGTCGACGGAATCAATCATTACCTCGCTACCACCGAGGAACTGCCGCACGAGTTCCGGGTGCTGGGGCTTTCGAGGGAGCCCTGGACCATCACCGATGTGCTGACGATCGGTCGGCTGGCCGGAACGGACGTCAACTGGCTGGTGTGGGCGAGCCTACTGCCGCTGCGCACGCGTCCGGACTGGCCGGAGCTGTGGGCACGTCTGGTAAGCCATGGCAGTGCATCGCTCCCCAGCTTCGACGGGGACCCGAAGACCGCCGGTCTGCACGAAGTGCTGGGCGGCCTGGGACGGTCAGGCAGCAACAGCCTCGCGCTGGCGCCAGGTCGGACAGCCACAGGCGGAAGCATCATCGCGAACGATCCGCACCTCGGCATCTTCGTCCCCAACGTGTGGCTGATTGCTGGCGTGAAGTCGCCGACGTATCACGCGGTCGGGCTGATGGGCCCCGGGCTCCCGATCTTCGCCATTGGACGCAATCCGAAGATCGCCTGGGGCGGCACCAACATGCGCGCCGCCTCGAGCGACCTCTACGACGTCAGCAGCTTGCCGCCATCGGAGATCACCGAGCGTCGCGAGCGGATCGCCGTGCGCTGGTGGCTGGACGAGGAGGTGACCGTCCGGGAAACATCCTTCGGGCCGATCCTGTCGGACGTTCCCTTCCTGTCGGAGTACGAACTTCCACCCGTTGCGCTCCGGTGGACGGGTCATCGCGTGAGTGACGAAATCGGCTCGATGCTCGCGGTGAGCCGAGCCCGCGGGTTCACCGAGTTCCGGGCAGCGTTCGAGGGCTTCGCGGTCCCTGGCCAGAACATGCTGTACGCGGATAACGCTGGCAACATCGGCCAGGTCATGGCGGTGCAGCTGCCGCTTCGCACGGCTGCTCCCGACGACGTCATCCTTGACCAGGGACGGGCCGGCGCCGACTGGGATGCCATGCAGTCCGTCGGCGACCTGCCGTTCAGCTTCAATCCGGACTCCGGGTATCTGGCGTCCGCCAACAATCGCCCGTCGACGGCCGGCATGCCGGTCGGTTTCTTCTTTTCTTCGGATGATCGCGTGCAACGCATGGCCCAGGTGATCAAATCCGAGACGCCGGTCGATCTGGATACCGTGATGGCGTTGCAACGGGATGTGCAGATGGCGTCCGCGGTTGCGCTCCGGGACCTGTTCGTGGCCCAGCTCGACGCTGCCGGCCTGTCGCAGGCAGCGACCGGGGAGGCGGCCCAGGTGGTCGGGCGGTTACGTGACTGGGACGGTCATTACCGGCCGGACTCGGTTGGCGCCGTCAGCTTCGAGCAGTTCCGGGACGGCTTCGTCAAGGCGTTCTATCCGTTGGCGTTCGGCGAAGAAGAGGGTCAGGCCCTCGCCGCCGTCGGCAGGATGGCCACGTTGCTCCCCGCCGATATGGCGGCCGCCAGCCCGGAGGTCGTGCATGCCGCGCTTGCGTCGGCGCTGGCGAATGCTGCTTCGGGTCTTCCGACTTATGACCGCTGGGCCGACATGCACCGCTTGGAGCTGGCGCATCCGCTGGCCTTCGCCCCGGTAATCGGCGAGCGCTACCGGTTCGCCGAGCACGGGGTCGGCGGAAGTTCAGACACGCTCATGAAGACCGCCCACGACGCCACGTCCGAGCGCCACAGGGTGCGCTATGGCGCCAACGCCCGCCATGTTTCCGACCTGACCGATCCCGACGCTAACTACTTTGTGCTGCTCGGGGGCCAGGACGGATGGTTGAACAGCTCGACCATGCTGGACCAGTGGCCCCTTTGGAGAGACGGCGGCTATGTCCAGGTGCCGTTGTCGCTCGACGCGGTTCGCGAACGCTTTCCGCACAAGCTGGTGCTCCACAACTGAGAGTCCGCTGGCCCGGCCGGATAGGCCTTAGTTCGAGCGGATTGCACAAGTCGGCGGATCAGGCGCTCGTTTGCGGGGCCATTGATTGGCACCGGGTTCAGCCTGCGGTTACGGTGTTGACGTGACGTTCAGATTGCTTGCGTGAAAGCAGGGCAATTGGATCCAGCGAGCCCCGTAAACATGGGAAGCACGCCGGCAGCACGCTCCGCACGCCCCGGCCTGATGGGGCGTGCCGACAGGACGCCGGGGGCTTGCTGCGACGCGTGGAAGGCGCGTGCCCGAGGGTCCCGATGGAGGCCCGGAGCGCGGCAGGACGGGTGCGATATCCCGCGAGGAACTTCTCGCGCGGTGCAAGGAAACCCGGCGACGTCAACCATTTCCGGTCTCTCGAAGCCATGGGACGACCGACCGTTCCGGGTGACTTAACCGGTGTACGACGCGACCTGGATGCTCCGGGCCTACGCGAAGCGGCGTCTGCGCAGGCTCAAGCGAATGAAGCCGGAAGAGGTTCAGCAGGGTGTCCTGCGATCCCTCGTCCATCGCGCGCGCGGCACGCGCTTCGCGCGGCAGCACGAATTCGGAGCGATCCGAACCCTGGGAGACTACCGGGAGCGCGTCCCCATCCGGACCTATGAGGAATTCTGGGACAACTACTGGCGGGATTCGTTTCCCCGGCTGGTCGATTGCACCTGGCGCGGAACCATCCCGTACTTCGCCCTGTCGTCGGGAACCACCCGCGGGGCAACCAAATTCATTCCGATCAGCCGGGAGATCAACCGCGCCAACGCCCGTGCCGTGGGGGACCTACTCGTCCACCACGTGGAGAACCGGCCGGACAGTCGGGTGCTGGCCGGGCGCTCCTTCATGCTGGGTGGGTCGACGGGGCTCACGCGCCAGGCGCGCGGCGTTTACAGCGGGGATCTCAGCGGGATTGCGGCGGCGGTCAGGCCGGCCTGGACAGGACCGCGTTACTTTCCTCCGCGTCACCTGGAGGGAATCGCCGACTGGGAGACAAAGATCGAACGTTTCGCCCGGAGGTCCTTGCACGAGGACATCCGCGCAGTCGGCGGCACGCCGAGCTGGCTCCTTATCTACTTCGATCGACTGCTGGAGATCGCCGGAGCCGGCGACGGGCGGATCGCCTCCGTGTATCCCGATCTGGAACTGCTCATCCATGGCGGAGTCGCCTGGACGCCCTATCGGGACCGCTTCGAGACCCTCCTTGAGGGCACCGCGGCCGAAACCCGGGAGGTCTACCCGGCGAGTGAGGGCTTCTTCGGTGTCGCAGACGGCGCCGACAGCGCTGGCCTGCGCCTTCTCCTGGACAACGAGATCTTCTACGAATTCCTTCCGGTGAGCGAGCTCGGAGCCCGGGAACCGCATTGCCGCTGGATCGGCGACGCGGAGATGGGCGTGAACTACGCTCTCGTCATCTCGACCGGCGCCGGCCTCTGGCGGTACTTGGTCGGAGACACCGTCACATTGGTCAGTCGCGATCCGCCACGTGTTCTGGTCACCGGTCGGACCAGCTACACGCTCTCGGCGTTTGGCGAGCACGTGATCGGAGCAGAACTCGAGCGCGCCGTGTCGGAATCCGCGAAGGCGATCGGGGCGACCGTCGACGATTTTGCCGTTGGCAGCCTGTTCTCGGAACGGAGCGGCGAACGCGGAGGACATCTCTTCGTCGTCGAGTTTTCCGACCCCAACGTGGATTCTGCCCGAATTCGAACGTTCGCGGCGGGCGTGGACTCGGTGCTGATGCGCCTGAACGAGGACTATGCGGCCCATCGCGCCGACGGCTGGGGCCTCGACCCGCCGCGGATCGCGGTGCTGCCGCCCGGGGGGTTCGTCGCGTGGATGAAGCGTCGCGGGAAGCTCGGCGGGCAAAACAAGGTTCCTCGCGTGATCAACGATTCGGAGCTCTTCGGGACGTTGCGCGAGCTGGCGCAGGAGTTCCCGCTCCGCTAGGACCGGTTGTCCGTTCAACATCATGGTTGGCTCGGGCAAGGGGCGCGGGGCCTTCGCCTGCTTACGTTCGATGCCATTGTGCCTCAGCCAATTCGAATCGGTTCCTGAAGCGAAGCTGCCGGTCGAGCCCCCGCCGGTGGATCGGTCGCCCGCCCACCGCATCCCACATGTCGGGTCTGGCGTTGCATCGGCCACCTCCCTGGCGATCGGCTCTATTCCCCACCGGCCGGCCGTGACAACGAGGGCACAACGGCCTTCAGTGCGGCCCGTCCGTCGGGGGATACCATCAGCACCGCGACACCGCCTTCGAGGAGACCCCGCTCCAACCGCGCGGCCTCTTCCTTCGATGCAAAGAAGGCCTCGATCCCATACCTGACCCGTATGGGGGCGTGGTTCCTGGCAATTCGGCCGCGGAGAAACTTGCCGCCCGCCGGTCTCTCCAGCGACGCTCCCGCGAACCCGTAATGGCCGTCTGCTCCCTTCGCCAGGCTGACGTACACGATCTGGCCCACGCGCGGGGGCTGCGCTTCGCTGAACGCGTCGCTCGGCAGGGTTCCTACCTCATAGCGAAGCCGCACGTAGTCGCCCCGGAACATCGAACGGGGGTCCACCGGCACTGTCGCGACTCGGATCTCGGTGCCGGTCCACAGCGGCAATGCGGCTCTAGCCACCATGCCCACCAGCACGAGAATCTGAAACACGATGGCGGCGCAAAGGAGAGCAGACGTTTGCGCCCTGGTCATCGTCCAGCCTCGTTTCCGCGGCGACGTTTCCAGTACCACGCCGATCCCAGCAACACGCCCGCCAGCGCGATGAACAGGATCGCGCTGTCCACGTAGTCGCCCAGCAGGTCGATGTAGCGCACGAATGCGGTCAGCAGGACGGTGGCGACACCGAGGAAGTAGAGGTGCGAAATCCCGCTCACCGTACCGCGGAAGATCAACCCGATTCCGGTAACCACGAGCATGACGTTTGCGAGCACCTGAAAGTACACCGCTGCATCGCCCGTACTGGTTGCGACCACTGCGATCATGGTCGCGCCGCTCCCGACGGTCATCCCGAAAAGGAGCCAGCGGTTCGCGGACTTCCAGCCGATCCGGAGTGCGGCTGCGACGACGGCGGCAATGATGATCCACATCGAAGTCTGATGGTCCCAGTCGGCGGAGAGCACCCATTCCCAGGGCGCATCGAAGCTCAGCACGATCAGCGAGAGCAGGGCAACCCGCAGGGTCCACAGCGACAACACCGTGCCGTGGTCGCGGACCTTCGCACTTTCCTGCATGTCGAGCCAACGGCCGACGGCATACGCCAGGATGAACAGCGCAGCAGCGACAAAGGCATGTTCCGAGGTGTATTCGAGCCCACCGCCGCCATCCGCCCACAGCAGGGCCAGCGCCGTCTCAAACCAAAGAACGAGGCTCGCAACGAACACCAGGAAAAGCAGCGGGCTCGCCCGGCCCTTTGCCATTACGTAGGATTCGGCCACGAGAAACAGCGGAAACGCCGAGACGAAGAATGTGGCCGACAGGAACTCCGTCCTGAATTCCAGGACGAACCAGGTGAGGGCAAGCAGACCACTGAGCAGTGCTAGCCACGCGTTGCACAGGACTACCGCAAATGGGAGGCTCCCCAATGCCCACACGAACACACCGTCCGGGATGTGCTCGCCGAGGTGGTAGATCTGGGCGATCAGGACGATGGATGCGCCGTAAAACAGGTTCCCAAGCAAAAAGAGCGCCACTGCTGGCCGAGCCTTGCCGGACAGATGCAGGTGCGTGGCCACACCGTGGGTGCCTGCTGTCAGGACCAGCAACCCCACCATTCGCGCTGCCCGGGGAATCGTGTCCCAGTTCGCGCCGATCAGGGTAATCAGCGATAACCAGATGAAGAGGAATCCGAGAACGACCAGCACGCGGTAGGCGCCGGAGTGGTGCCGGATGGTGTCGTAGTCAATGCCGTAAAGTCGGCAGATGGCACTTGCTTGCTCGAGCGTGATCAACCGGCTGTCGACCCAGGTCGATGCTTCCATCGCCAAGTCCTTCTTCAGCAGGCGAATCAGACGCAACGGGGCACGCTCCAAGGTGAACAAGGTCGAAGAAACGCTTATCTGTATCGGAGTTTAGCGCGTGTCCCCGGCGCTGCGAATGGGTCGTCATGTCGGTGCCGTTTTGGGGCGTCTCCGGATTGTGGCCCCCCCCCCGGGACAAGTGCTCAGCAACAGTCTTTCATGGCGGGAGTTGACGCTGCGATGGTAGACTCGCTGGTCGCCGGGAGCGGGGGCTGGCAATGTCGCAGCGAACGCGATCCGCACTGGCTGACGCGGGCACGCTACAAGCGAACGCTCCGGGACCTTCCTGCCGAACGGCAGCCCGTCTGCGAGTGACGTATACTTGGCAGGACGCTTCAAGTTAATTGACGTAGAAGGTACAAATACAGCACGGGCAATCTTTATTGCGACGTCATGTTGCCTCCAATTGAACGCTTGTCGCTATCGGAGATATTCTTTGCCATGCAGTTCGTGACTGTTGTCGTTAGAACAAATCATCAGAGTGCATTGCTGGGGAGGCAGCTGGTCTGCGCCATACTTCCTCCTGCAGCGGTTGGTAGGTGAAGTGTTGACAGGTGAGTATCACGAACCAGCGGCACGATAGGTCGGGACTTGGTCGATAAGTGACTTGCAGTACTGGTTTGGCTGGTGCGCAAAGGTATGGTTTTGCGGTGGAAGCAGTCTGCCACCCGAGCATGTGGTTGCTAGCAAGCTTGTCGAACGTCAAGTCAACATAAAGAGCAGAAACGTTATAAGTTGCGGATAATTGATATTGAGTCGTATGGACATGCTCGGTTACGAGGTGTATTTTGCGGATTACCGGCACCATTGGGAGGATGAATAGAGGCTCGGCAACTCCTGGAGCAAATGCAGTACGGCGTGGTTCCTTGATTCGTGGCCTCTAGGTTTCCGCCCCGCGCACCGGGGAACTCGTATCAGCAATCGGAAATCAAGATGGCACAGCTTAATGATGGCCAAGCCGTGCAGCCCGGGCGGTTTCGGTTGCCTGGCTTTGTGCAGGCGGCGCTGATTCTGGCGGCGATTGTCGTAGCACTGTATTTCGCCAGGGCTCCTGGTCATGTTCAAATCGATACATCTTCCGGTCTGTCATTTGATGCAGCCAAACCTGTTGTGCAGGTAGTCAAACCCGAAATTGTAGACCAGTCGATTAAGTTAAAGCTGACCGGGGCGGTAACACTGGAAGAACAGACAGGCATTGTTGCAGAAGTCACCGGACGAGTTAGCTGGATTTCACCAAACTTCAATAACGGCGGAGTGATTCCGGCGAACGAGCAGTTTGTTCAGATTGATCCGACCGAGTACGAGCTTCAGGTCAAGGCGGCTGCGAACGCGGTCAGTGAAGCGGCGGTCCGGCTGCAAATCGAGGAGGCCCGGGGAAACGCATTGCGGGTAGCGCTTGCGGAAGCGCAACTGGCCAGCGCGGAGACGGGGCTTGAGTTGGCAAGACTCCAACTTGAACGAACGAGTATTTCCCTGCCGTACGAGAGTCGAGTGATCAGTACCGAATTGGAGGTTGGCGAGGTCGTCGGTCCGCATCGTGACGTTGGCCCCGGGGGCAGGATCGGCACCGTGTATCGGGTCGACGCGTTGCAGTTCGAGGCACCGATGGAAGTCTCGAGCCTCGGGTATTTGAGCCCGCTCAAGGGGCGTTCCGCGGTAGTTCGCACAGAAGTGGGTACCCATCGGTTGGAGGCGACGCGCGTGTCCTCGATGGTCGCTCCGAGCAGCCGTCTGGCAACCGTGTTTTTCAGGTTTGCCTCCAATCAGACGGTGGCTTCGTTGCCGTTGCCAGGCTCGTTTGGTGAGGGCGAGATCGAAGGTCCCGCCTATGAGAATGTCTACACGCTGCCGGAGGCCGCCATTCAGGAGCAGAACCGCGTGTGGGTCGTCCGGGACGGCGAGTTGACATCCTTTACGCCGACGGCATTGGGCCGCGTGGAGAACGGGTTGGTCGTGGAGGCGTTCGACGCCGGGGAGGGCGTGGTTTTCGGCATTCTGCCGGAAGCAAGAGAAGGATTGGCGGTCGCGATTGCGGAAGCGGTGCCGTCCGATTAGCGGAGCCTCAACATGAGTACAACCGATCTCCCAACGACGGCCCAGCCCGGCGCGACATCGAGAGCGGGACTGATCGCCTATTTCGCCCGTAACCCGGTTGCCGCCAATCTGCTGATGGTGCTGTTCATCGTCGGCGGGATCATCTCGGGATCCCAGATTCCGATTCAGCGTTTCCCGCAGATGGATCTGCGGATGGTCACCGTAACCGTACCGGCACCCGGATCTTCTCCGCAGGAAGTGGAAGAGGACATCAACCGGCGAATAGAAGAGAACATCCTTGGGTTGTCGGGGGTAGAGCGGGTCATCACGACGGCTACCCACGGTCTTGGGCGCGTCGACATCGAGATTGCGCCGTTTGCACGTTCCGCTTCCGTGCTGCTGGATATCCAGAACGCCGTGGACAGTATCGAGCGCTTCCCGCCGGCCAACGCGGAGCAGCCGGAAGTGAGGCTGCAGGAAGTCGCGCTGGAAGTCGTGACGCTTGCGGTCTCGTCATCTCGCTTGACCGAGGACGAGCTAAGAGTTGCAGCGGAAAGCGTCCGTGGCGAGTTGCTGCAATTGCCGACCGTGTCGCAGGTGGAGCTTCGAGGAACCCGGGACCGTGAGATCTCCATCGAGGTTCACGAGGAGGCCTTGCGCCGGAACCGTCTCACGATTCGCAGAATTGCCAACGCTGTACAACGGGAATCGGTCAACGTGACGTTTGGCGAACTCCGCACCGAAGCCGGCGGGGTGATCCTGCACACCATCGCCAAACGGAGGGTTGGCGAGGACTTCAAGGATATTCCGCTGCTGACCCGGCTGGACGGCACGATCCTGCGGCTTGGTGACGTTGCAGAAGTTCGCGATGGTTTCGTCGACGACCAGACGGTTACCCGATTCAATGGCTGGCCAGCCGTGCTTGTTCGCGTCGATGCTGCCGAGGAGCAGTCAATTGTCGAGATGTCAGAGGACGTCCGGGAGTGGCTGGGCAGCTATCAGACACCGGAGGACGTCGTCATCGATGTATGGAGCGACAGCGCGAAACCTGCATTGGACCGGCTGACGGAGATCATCCGGAACGGGGTGATTGGCGCGCTACTGGTGTTCATCTGTTTGGTGCTTGTGTTTGACCTGCGGGTGGCATCGTGGATTGCCGTCGGTATACCGCTGTCATTCATCGGATCACTGATCTTCTTTGGTCCGGC
Source organism: Alphaproteobacteria bacterium (assembly GCA_022819905.1). Classification (GTDB taxonomy): domain Bacteria; phylum Pseudomonadota; class Alphaproteobacteria; order TMED109; family TMED109; genus VXPW01. The sequence goes on along the minus strand of JAJEGJ010000064.1, from coordinate 21,541 downwards.
AGGCCTCACGCTGAATATGGGGACCGTCTTCGCGTTCTTCCTGCTCATAGGCATTGTTGTTGACGATGCAGTTGTGGTGGGAGAAAGCATTGCCGCTGAGCGGGAGACCGGCAAGAGCGCATTGGATGCCGCCATCAGCGGCGCGAAAGCTGTTTTCGGCCCGATTCTGGTCGGTGTCGTGACCACGTTGCTGGCACTGGTGCCGTTTGCATTCATCACGTCCGGCGACTTTCAAATTCTGAAGGTATTCCCGTACGTCGCACTCTTTGTTTTGCTGGTTTCGCTGGCGGAAGCGTTCCTGATCCTGCCGGCGCACCTCGCGCAAGAACGGCCCTGGAGTCTGTCCCCGCTCAAGGACCTGCAGGAATTTGTGCGGGGCTGGCTGGAGAATCTTCGCGAGAGTGTGGTGGTTCCAGCCGTGTCTTGGTCCGTCACGAATATTGGGTTGACCCTGACAGGCGGGCTGGTGGTCATTGTCGCTGCGGTCTTACTGGTCCGTTCAGAAATCGTTCGGGTCGTGATGTATGACAGCCGGGCAAACGTGACGAACAGCGTGCAGGCCGATCTCAAGCTTCCGATGGGTGCGCCCTTTGAGAGCACGCTGGCGGTCGCTGAGCGGTTCGTGAGCGCGGCCGAGAGCATCAACGACGAGCTGGGCAGTGATTCCATCAATGCCGTCAGCATGATGGTCGGCAACGTGGCCTCGTCCAGGGCCGGCAAGGAGGACCGTCCGCGCAGTCACGTCGCGTCGGTACGGCTGCATCTCAACGATCGGCCGATTCGCATGGCTTCCCCCTGGGAGATCGCGCAGCTGTGGCGCCACAACGTCGGGGACACGTCCTATCTGGAATCGGTTGATTACGAAACCACCAGGGTGCGCACCAAGCCGGGTGTCGCCTACGCATTCAAGCACGAAGACCTGAAAACGCTGAAGGAAGTGGTCGCGGAGTTGCGGGAATACCTGGCGACCATTCCCGGCATCTATGGCGTGTCCGACAGCCTGTCTGTTGGCAAGCGGCACGTCGAGGTCGAGCTGACACCGGCCGCGGAGGCAGCAGGGATGAGCGCTGCGTTGGTCGGGGCACAGCTGCGTGCCAACTTTCACGGCATCGAAGTCCAGCGCCTTCAGCGTGGCCACGAAGAACTGAAGGTCATGGTGAGGTATCCGCCGGAGCGCCGAACGAGCCTGGGTGAGCTGGCTCGTGAGCGGATCTTCCAGGTTGGCCCCGGCCTGCGGGCAGGCCTGAATGACAGGGTCACCAACGACGAGATGCCTCTGTCGATGGTCACGCGACTTACCGAGACGCGCGAACTGGGCACGCTAAAGCGGATCGATGGTCAGCAGGCGGCAGTCGTGAACGCGCAAGCCGATCCTTCAGTCATCACGCCGATTCAGGCACGACGACACGTCAACACCGAGTTCGTGCCGGACTTGCTGGCAAAATACCCCGGTTTGAAGGTCGAAACCGAAGGCGGCGCCCGAGACGAAAGAACGATGCTGACGACGCTGGGGGTCCTGGTTCCCATCGTGTTGATCGCGATGTACGCTTTCATGGCCGCGTTCCTGCGCAGCTACTGGAAGCCCCTGGTCGCTGTGGTCGGGATACTTCTCTCGTTTGCGGGCGCGGTATTCGGTCACTGGATTCTGGGCTGGGATCTGACGGCAATATCCATCTTCGGAATGATCGGCGTGTCAGGAGTTGTCGTGAATGACGCGTTGGTGCTCATGGATCGATACAACCTGCTGCGTCGAGAGAACCGGATGCTGCCAGCCATTGCGGCCGCTTCGGCGGCCGCCCGGCATCGATTCCGGGCCGTGTTCCTGACGAGCCTGACGACCGTGCTCGGGCTGTCGCCGCTGCTCTACGAACGGGGCGACGAATTGATTTTCCTGGTGCCGTTCGTGGTGAGCATGTTGGGTGGGCTCGTGCTCTCGGCGCTGTTCATCCTGTTCGTTCTCCCGACGCTGGTCATGCTGATCGATGGCCGCACCCATTGATGCGCCGCCGGGAGAACGCCGGGTACACGTCGCCGGAGGTCAATCGGCTGGGACGGCCGGTTCTAGGGTTCTAACTCGCTGGGGACCTTGACCCGCACGGTCACGATGTCGGTGTCATGGTACTGCTGATGGTGAACCGATGAGGCCACGTGCCGCAAGAGCCTGAGGGAAACTTCGTGCTCGACTGGGGCTTCGGTGGCGCGTTCACTGAGCAGTGCGATCTGGTCCTGGAGATTCGCCTCACCGGTTGACGCGATGAATTCCAGAACCGCTTCGTCGCTTTCCTTGTGCGCGACCAGCAGCAAGCGACGCGCAGCGTCGCCCCCGCGGTCTTCGTCGCCGTATTGCCGGAGCAGGGTCAGCAAGGTCTCCTCGCTCGCGCTGTCAAGACGGTTCATCATCGTCTCCCCCCAGCCGCTCCGCGTTGCAAACGCCTGAAGAAATTCCCTGACCTTGGGCAGAACGGAAACCTGGAAGGGCACCTCGATGCGCCAGCGGCGGGGTTCGGCGAGTTCGACGAACAGGGTCAGCAGCAGTGCCGTCAGCCCTCCGGCCGTCATGCCGTTTTGCAGCAGGCCGCCCGCAAACTCCGCGAAGACTTCGGGAAAGATCACGCCGTTCTGGAAGCCGGCCCCGACCCAGAACGACACGCCGGCAATCATGCCGTTCCGGTAGTCGATTCCTTCCTGAATCAGGACCTTCATGCCCACCACGAAGAGAATGGCAAGCAGGACGCTGACGTACGCCCCGGCGACGGGACTCGGGATCGCAAGGATCAGCGACAGCAACTTTGGGAAACACGCAAGCGCGAGGAAAATCGTTCCCGCGGCGATGCCCACCGTACGCGCGCCGACGCCCGTCAATTCGGTGACCGAGACGCTCGAGGAGTACGTGGTGTTCGGAACCGTCCCGATGCAGCCCGACAGGAGGTTCCCCACACCGTCTGCCGTGACGGCCCCCTGGACCGAACGGAAGTTGACTGCCCGAGGGCGGCGCCACGAAACCCGCTGGATCGCCACGGAATCGCCCACGGTTTCGATGGCGCCGATCAGCGTCACGAAGACGAAACCCGGCAGCAATGTCCAAAATGTCGCACCGAAACTCAAATCAAAGCCGGGCCAGGCGCTTGCGTCCGGAAAACCGATCCACGGTGCATCGGAAATCCTGGCCGTATCGTAGATCCCGAAGTACCCGCCAACCAGCGACCCGGCGATGACACCGATGACAGGCGCCCACAGTCGGAGCACGCCGGTCGCCTTGACGGCGATCCCGACGATGATGAGCAGCGTGACAAGCGCACTTAACGGCGCCGCCTCGGCTGGCGTCCCGTCCGGAACCCGCCCGAGCAGGTCGAAGATGATTGGCATCACGGTCACCGGAATCAGCATGATGACGGTGCCCGCGACGGTCGGAGTCAGCACCCGGCGGAACAGTGACAACCGCCTTGCCAGTACGAACTGGAAGAGTGAGGAGATGATGACCAGCGTCGCCAGCATCGCCGGCCCGCCCTCCGCGATGGCGGTAATGCAGATGGCGATGAAGGCGCCGGAGGTCCCCATCAAGAGCACGTAACCGGCGCCGATGCGACCGACCCTGACAGCCTGGAGAATCGTGCTGATTCCACTGACCACCACCGACCCGAAGACCGCCCACATCATGTACGTGTCGGAGCCGCCGGCAGCTTGGATCACGATCAGCGGCGTGATGACGATCCCGGAAATGGTCAGGATGGTGAGTTGCAGCCCCAGACCCGCCGCCAGCAACGCGGGTGGCCGGTCATCCGGTTCGTAGCGGACGCGGGATTGAAGTTCGCAAGTATCGGTCGCCATATCGGGACCTATAGTCGACGACTATCGGAAATTCAATTCGTGACTTGCAGCAACGCGCTCGCTTGGTGGCGAATGCCAGTCAAGATATTGACGGGATTTGATAGACCGTCAATGCGATTGGCGGCATCGGTGTTCCGTGGAAGCACGCCGACGGGGAGGGGCTGGTGTTCCGCGGACGCAACTCCAGCGTCCAGTGGCACACGATAGCCACCGCAGCCGCCGCTATCGTGTTGCACTCCACTGGAATGTCGACAGGACGGCGTCCGGACGGACCCCGATCCGATCGGTCAGTGCGGCAATCCGTTGCGGGTCGGGACGGTCGCCATGTCGTCGCAAACCGAGTTCCTGTCCGTGGATTCCCCCGGCCACCAGAGCGGTGCGAAACCCAGCGGCCTGGGCTCCGCGGATGTCCGTCGTGAGGGAATCGCCGACCGCCAGCACGGCGCCTGGGACCAGATCAGGCAACCAACCCCGCAGGCGCTCAAGACACGCGTCATACGTGGGACGCAGAGGCTTCCCGAATGATCGTACCGAGCCCCCGAGCGCCGCGTACAGGTCCGCCAGCGCGCCCGCACAGTCGACGGAGCTTCCATCTGAACGCACGATGATCCGGTCCGGATTGGCACAGAGCATGGGCAGATCCCGATCGCGTGCCAGTGACAACTCGGCGCGATACGCCTCTGCCGACTCACCAAGCTGCCGGGTACCGAGGTTCAGGATGAAGTCCGCGGCAGTAAGCTCCGCGGCTTCCCGAAACGGCAGGCCTTCGAGCAAGGCTCGATCCTTTTCGAGCCCGAGGTAGTGATACGCGGTGCCGAACTCGTCGCCGCCGTTGGCGCAGGCCTCCCTGCACAGATCACCGGAAGTCAGGATGCCATCAAAGAGATGGTCCGCGATGCCGATCCCGGCCAGACCGTGAACCACGCTGTGGCTTGGGCGCGGCGCATTAGAGAGCAGGAGAACCCGCTTGTCTTGCCGCCGAAGTTCGAGCAGACAGGCTGCCGCGTCGGGATAGGCCTGGATACCGTCCCAGAGTACTCCCCATACATCGAGCACGTACGCCTTCGTCGCGAGTTCCGGGGCTGCCAGCGAGTCGTAGACCGGCGGCGGTGGCGTGTCAGGCATTCGCTTGGGTCTCGCTGATCTCTTCCGAGCGGGTGCCGACGGCTGCGGCCAATGATCGCGAACCGGACTCCCTGACGAACTCGGCCAATCCTCTGTGGATGCGATTGATCAGTTCGGTTCCCTGGTAAACGAAGGCCGTATAGAGCTGGACCAGACTTGCCCCGGCCTCGATCTTCCGCCAGGCGTCGGCGGCGCTGGCAATCCCCCCGACGCCCACGAGACTGATGGATCGGGGTAGCGACTGGTGCAGTGTCGCCAGAAGTCGCGTCGAGGGTTCGAACAGCGGCGGCCCGCTGAGGCCGCCAGTCTCCGCCCGGTGCCGACCCGTCAGCGTCGCCGGCCGCGCGACGGTGGTATTGGACACCGCCAGCGCGTCGACCGGCTGGCGGACGAGCCGGTCGGCCAGATCGCGTACCTGTGGCGCGGTCAGATCCGGCGCGATCTTCAGGAACAACGGGAGCGGGCAGCCGGTCTTCCCAACAACATCATCTCTGGCCTGGCGGATTCGCCGGAGCAGCTGGTCCAGAGCTGATCCTGTCTGGAGGTCGCGCAGCCCGGGAGTGTTGGGCGATGACACGTTGACGCAGCAGTAGTCGATCAATCCCCCCAATCGATTGATGCCTTCGACAATGTCGGCGATCGGATCTGCGGTTACCCGGTTGCAGCCGACGTTGGCCCCAACAATCAGGTCCTCGGGGCGCCTGGCGAGGCGCGCGGCGATCGCATCCAACCCCTCGCTAGGGAATCCGAGCCGATTAATCATCGCTTCCTGTGCCCGCAACCGAAAGATCCTCGGGCGCGGATTGCCGGGCTGGGGCTTCGGCGTGACGGTACCGACTTCGACGTGTCCGAACCCGATCCGTCCCAGCGCCGGAACTGCCCGTGCGTCCTTGTCGAAGCCGGCGGCCAGTCCGAGGGGTGACGGGAAGGGAATTCCAGCAACCTCGTTGGCCAGCACGGCGTCCGGCTCCATGCCGGAAGGGCTGACCATCCCGGCTTCCAGTGCCCGAAGCGCCAAGTGGTGCGCGGCTTCAGGTCCGAGCGTTCGCAGGAACGGTGCAGCCAGCGATTCGATGTACGTCACGATTCCACTGTCCCGCCGCGAATTACTGCCATCGGCTGTTCAACCGCCCCCGGGCCCGGCACGTTTCCCTGCATAGCATGGATTCACGGCGGGATCGCAAACCGGAGCCCGACGCTCTGGTATACAATTTGCCGAGCCCTGCAAAGGGAGACGAAGCGTATGAGCAGCAGTACAGATCATGCAGACGAGTTGGCTGCGCTGCGCGAGCGATCCGAAGAACTCGATCGCCTGATTACGGAACAATCGAGGGGCGCGATCAGCGATTTCGCCAAGATACGGCGATTGCGGGAAGAAAAACGCAATGTTATGGATCGGATTGCGGCCTTCGAACGTACGCCTCCAGACATCATCGCCTGAGGCTGTTGACGGTTGACTGCTTCACGGGGGGTCCGCTCGTGACGCTCCCGGATGACGGTGGTTAGAAGGGAAGGACTATGGCTGGCGGGCAGCCTCCCAAGGTCGGGGTCATCATGGGCAGCCAGTCCGACTGGCCCATACTGCAGCACGCTGCAGAACTGCTGGAGAAGTTTGGCGTTCCGCACGAGCGGCGGATCATTTCCGCGCATCGCACTCCGGAACGTCTCTATGAATACGCCCGCACGGCGCGTGACCGCGGTCTCGCAGTCGTGATCGCCGGCGCCGGCGGGGCGGCGCACTTGCCCGGCATGACAGCGGCGATGACGACGGTCCCGGTGTTTGCCGTTCCCATTCCGACGGCTTTCGGCGACGGTGTCGACAGCTTGCTCTCGATCGTCCAGATGCCGGCGGGAATACCGGTCGGGACACTGGCCGTCGGCAAGGCTGGTGCCATCAACGCCGCCCTGCTTGCGGTCGCCGTCCTCAGCGGCACCGACGCGGAACTGGAAGAAAAGCTTCGGGCCTGGCGGAAAACTCAGACCGAGAACGTGGCGCACGAGCCGGACGACGGGGCGTGAATCGGCCACTCCGCTTCTCCTCAGTTCCGGAACTCCACTGGCCGCCGGGTTCAACCCTCGGCCTCTTGGGCGGCGGGCAGCTCGGCCGGATGATGGCCATGGCTGCCGCCCGCATGGGGTACCGCACGCACGTATTCACTGACCAGCAGCACACACCGGCGGGAGAGGTTGCGGCCGCCGTCACTGTCGCCTCGTTTTCTGACCAGGCCGCCCTCGAGCGCTTTGCCAACTCCGTTCAGGTCGTCACGTACGAGTTTGAGAACGTCCCCCTCGCCGCAGCCAAGGTCGTTGCCGAACGGGTCGCGGTCCGTCCGGGCCCCAACGTGCTCGCAATCGCGCAAGACCGACTCGCCGAAAAGAACTTCCTCTCGAAGGCAGACTTACCGGTTGCACCGTACCGGGGAATCGAGACCCCTGAGGAACTTCAGCTCGCGACGGAGGTTGGATTTCCGGCGGTTCTCAAGACCCGCCGGGAAGGCTACGACGGAAAAGGCCAAGTGCGGGTCAAGTCAGCGCACGACCTATCGGCGGCCTGGGAACGCCTGGGGCACGTACCAGTCGTCCTGGAGCGCTGGATCGACTTCGCGTGTGAGGTGTCGGTGATCATCGCCCGTTCGCAGGACGGGGAGGAAGCAGCGTACGAGCCGGCTGAGAACCGGCATGCCGGTGGCATCCTTCGGACGTCTATCGTGCCGGCGAAGATTTCCCAGTCCACGGCGGACACCGCGGTTTCGGCGGCCCGTACGGTGGTCCGCGAACTGGACTGCGTCGGCGTGCTCGCCGTGGAGATGTTCGTGCTGGCGGACGGCGGCGTTGTCGTCAACGAAATCGCCCCGCGTCCGCACAACTCCGGACACTGGACGATCGATGCGGCGGAGACCAGTCAGTTCGAGCAGCAGGTCCGGGTGTGCTGCGGACTCCCGCTGGGGAGCGTGGACCGGCTGCACGATGCGGTAATGGAGAACATGATCGGAAACGACGTGGATGCCTGGAGCCGCTATCTGGGGGACGGCAGCGTCCGCCTGCATCTCTATGGCAAGAAGATCAGCCGGCCCGGTCGAAAGATGGGGCACGTCACGCGGCTGTTCCCGCACGGCAGCAGTCCCCGCGCATTCGACGAGGATCGCTCCGCGTAGCCGCCGTGTCCGGCCGGTGGCGTCCGTGTGGCCGGATTAGCTGCGTTGGAACTCAATACCAGTCGAGGAGTCGCGTCGCATAGTCCCGGTCGAGTTCCGGCCGGGTGGCGTCGCCAGCGCGTAACCGGAGTTCCTCGACGATCTCGCGCGCCCGGCGCCGTTCGAGCTTCTTCGGGATGCCCACGTCGCCGGTGGGGGAAGCACCGTCGCCGGGCGGCACGCGTCCGAGCGGGTCGCGCGACTGTCGGTTGTGTTCGCCCGGCCGCTCGCCGGCTACCTGGCTGGGGCCCAGTCCGCCCGGCATGGGCCGGACCTGTTCGTACCCCAGACGGAGAAGATCGATCGCTTTCCCCTGGGCTTCGGAGGCCTGCCCCGGCCGACTGCGCTGCAATTCCTGAGCAGCTTGCCGCATCGCCTGTTCGGCTTCACCCAGTTCGGACGGGATCTCCTCACCTTCTTCTCCGAGCCGCCGCATCATCTCGCCGAGTTCCCGGCGGAGCCGGTTCTGGCGGTCTTCCGGAGGGTCAAAACTCCCTGATCCCGGCGACTTCTGATCGGCGACACCGGCCCGGGCTGACTGATAGAAGCTCTGCTCCATCAGCTGTTCCTGCTGCTCCATCATCTCCTGCATCTGCTGCATCATCGCCTGCCGCTGGTCGAGTCGCTGGTCCGACTCGGCGAGCATCCGCTCGCCGGCGCGTTCCATGTTCTCGGTGATGTCGCGCAGGTCATCGAGGGCGTCTTCCGCTTCTTCCGGGGCCCCGGTCGTGGCGAGGTCCACGATTTCATCCACCTTGTTCTGAAGTTCACGGCGCGTGGCACTCTGGTCCGCATCGAAGCCGCCCGGTACCGAAGCCCCTGAATCCTCGTCTTGGTCCGGTGGCGGGAAGGCCTCTTCCATTTCCTCGAGATAGTCCATCAGGTTCTCGCCGAGGTCGGAGAGCAACTGCTCGAGCGCCTCGGGCCGGCTGTCCTGCCGCAAGGCCTCGGCGAGCTGGTCCTGGGCATCCCGGAACGCTGCATCCGCTTGGGCGAAGGTTCCTTCTTCAACCCAGACCGCCGCCTCCCACAGGAGGTCGATGGCACGTCGGCGCGTTTCCGGCGCGGGCTCCGCGGACATCAGGGCGGCGGCCTCGACGAGCGCGTCGCGAACCCGGGGCACATCGCCGTAGGTGGCGCCGGCGGTGGCCAGCGCTTTCAGATTGTGACCAACGAGCCGTGGAGGCGCCTGTTCAAACGCGAATTTCTTGCGTTCCGTGATGATCGTGGCAGCGATCGGGTGGTCGAAACGGCGCGCGGGAAGCCTGGTCTCGACGGTATCGGTACCAGTCTGGCCACGCGCGTCGGTGGCGGCAAGTTCCATCTGCACCGGTTCGCCGGCCCAGATATGCGACGCGAGGTCGTGATAGGTGACATGCTCGATCTCGCGGGTGCGCCGCGAGGAGACGGGGAGTTCGAGCCGGATGGGTCCCTCGGCGGCGACGGCTTCCTCTCCGTGCCAGCGGATCACCGTCTCCAGCGACCGGACCCCGTAGTCGTCACTGGCCGCGACGTCGAGCTGCAGCGAGCCGCGCGCCGTTCCGGATGGCGGGTGGGCGAACCGGGCCTCCGGCGCTTCGTCGGGGCTGACCTCGAACACCCAGTGGGCCAGGATCTCTGATCCCTGGCGGATCGTTACCGGGCCGCCTTCGTCGATCGGCACCTCGAGCGCGGCGTTGGCGGCATCCAGCTGGACAAAGGAGAGCTGGGCCCCGGCAGCTATCTCCGCTTCGGATTCTCCCGATCCGCCGTGCACGCGGACCAGGAGCACGCTGCCGTCCGGTACTTCGACAACGGTGCCGTCGACGCCGCTGGGCCCGGCTTCGAGTGGTATGGACGGCAAGGCGGTGTAGCCCGGTGGCGCCACCCAGGCGGTCAGCGTTCCGGGCACGGTGCTGGGGCTGGAGAAGTTCGGTTGGAACGCGTCGGCCACGCGCGCCGCCGTCTTGTTGCCGAAGGCGGCGAATCCGGCAACGAGAAGGATTGAGAGGGCCCAGCGCAGGGCCAGCGGGTCACCGCGCACAAACAACTGCCGAGGACGGCGGAGCCGGAGCCGTCGGGCCCGGATGAGGGTGCGCTCGAGGTGCAGGGACCACGCTCTTCGGGCCGAATCGATCAACGCGGCCGGCGGGTCGACCAGCGTCGTCACGGGCCGGTGCGGCGCATTGTTCGTGCGTTCCAGCCTTCGGATGCCCTCCGCTGGGCTCGGATAGCGCAGGCCAAGGATCGCGCGTCCGACTGCCAACAGCAGACCGGCGGCAAACACGATCAGCAGCAGCAGGTGGAGCCAGCCCGGAAGCGCGGTCCACAACCCGAACAGGCTGAGGACGATGAACGCGGCAACGACCAGCGCCGCCGGCAGGAAGGCCGGTACGGCACGTTCGATCCAGAGCAGGGCCCGCGACACGGCAACGCGAAAGGCAATGCTGCCGGGCAGGGTGGAGAGCTGGTTCATGGACTGCAATCGGCTGTGGCGGGCTCGGCGCTGAACAGGACCTCGAGCGACAGTGATTCCTCGCGGGTGGGACGCCTGCGGATGATCCCGAAACGGTTACCGGAAACCATGACCTCGGGGACGAGCGGACGGGAATTGTACTCGGACGCCATGACGGCTCCGTAGGCACCGGCGGTGCTGAATGCCACCAGGTCACCGGGTGCAAGCGGCGGCATCAGCGCGCCTTCCGCGAAGACGTCCCCGGATTCGCAGACTGGCCCTACCAGGTCACACGGATGCTGGTTGGCCCGTGCCCCGGGCTTCGTCACCGCGACCGGCTGGTGCTGGGCACCGTACAGGGTGGGACGCAAGAGATCGTTCATGGCGGCATCGAGGATGACGAATCGGCGCTCGGAGTCCTCCTTCATATAGAGCACGGAGGACAACAACATCCCGGCGTTGCCGACAATCAGCCGGCCGGGCTCGAAGACGAGCCGGGTGTCCGTTCCCAGCGTGTCGCGTACCGTGTCGGCGTACGTCTCGAGCGCGAGACCCGGCTGGTCTCCGTAGGGAATGCCGATGCCACCGCCGACGTCGATGATCCGGATGTCGTGCCCGTCGGCCCGCAGGTTACTCGCGAGCTCGGCAACCGCACGAAACGCCGAACGGAACGGCACTACGTCAAGGATCTGCGACCCGATGTGCACGTCGATCCCGGTCACGACGATGCCCGGCATCTCCCGCGCCTTGGCGTAGAGTTCACGCGACCGCGTGATCGGCACGCCGAACTTGGTGTGCCGATGGCCGGTGGCGATTTTCTCGTGGCCGCCCGCCGTCACGTCCGGGTTGACCCGGAAGGCGATCGGGGCGCGCCGGTTGGCCTCGCAGGCAACGCGATTGATGACCGCGAGTTCGGCGTCGGATTCGACATTGAACTGGAGGATGTCCGCGGCCACCGCCTCGCCGATTTCGCTCTCCGTCTTGCCCACCCCGGAAAACACGATGCGCTCGCCCGGAATTCCTGCCCGCCGGGCCCGGTCCAGTTCGCCGCCAGACACCACGTCGGCGCCGGCGCCGAGATCGGCCAGCAGCCGCAATACCGACAGGTTGGGATTCGCCTTGAGGGAGTACGCGATCAGCGAATCCAGACCGTCGAGCGCATCCCGAAAGACGCCGTAATGACGGCGCAGCGTTGCCGCCGCGTAGACATAGACCGGGGTTCCGACTTCGCGGGCGATATCCGGCAATGGCACGCCTTCCGCGCACAGGATTCCTGCTTCGTCGTAGTGAAAGTGATGCACGGAAATCAGAACTGGTACGGCGGGTCGGTTTCCAGCCCCGGCGGGGCGGGATCGTGCTCACTGCCTTGCGGCCGGACCAGGTCGCCGGCTCTGCCGCAACCGGCCAGCAACAGCAAGGCGATGCCCAACACGGCGGACAGCCGGGTCACGTGAGCCTCGCCCGCGCTGCCGCCGCGGCCAAGCGAACCAGGGCTGGGGCTGCTCCTCCGGCGCTGGTGCGGCGGCCCAGCGATGCTTCGATGCCGAGCACGTCGAACACGTCGGCGTTCGCTTCGGGAACCACCGACTGAAGATCGGACAGGGACAGCTCGTCGAGCCGGCAGCTCCGCTCCTCCGCCAGCCTGACGGCACGTCCGGCGGCTGCGTGGGCGTCCCGGAACGGCATCTCGGCCTTGCTGACCAGCCAATCTGCCAGATCGGTGGCCGTGGGATGTCCGACCTCGGCCATCGCTCGCATGGCGGCGGTGTTGAACGACAAGGCTTCCATCATCCCGGTCAGCGCGGCCACCGACACGGCCAGCGCATCGGCCGCGTCGAACAGGGGTTCCTTGTCCTCCTGGAGGTCCTTTGCGTAGGCAAGCGGCAGGGCCTTGAGGACCGTGGCGATGGCCACGAACGCACCGAGAATCCGTCCCGACTTGCCGCGCACGAGCTCCGCGGCGTCCGGATTCCGCTTCTGCGGCATGATCGACGATCCGGTCGAGAACGCGTCCGGCAGCGAGACGAAGCCGAACGCCGGCGTGGACCACAGCACCAGTTCCTCGGCCAGGCGCGAAAGGTGCACGGCAGCGATGACGGCCGTCGACAGGACTTCCAGCACGAAGTCACGGTCGGAGACCGCGTCGATCGAATTCCGCATGGGCTGTCGGAAGCCGAGCGCTTGCGCCGTTTCCTCGCGGTCGACGGGAAACGGCGTGCCGGCCAAGGCTGCCGCTCCAAGTGGACATTCGTTCAGCCGGTCGCGCGCATCGCGGATCCGTCCCCGGTCCCGATCCAGCATCTCGACGTAGGCGAGCAGGTGGTGGCCGAGCGTGACCGGTTGGGCCGGCTGCAGATGCGTGAATCCCGGCATGATCGAGCCGGCGTGCCGGTCGGCGTGATCGAGCAGTGCCGATTGCAGGGCGCGCAGGCCAGCATCAAGTTGGTCGAGCGTGTCGCGGACCCACAATCGCATGGAGGTCGCCACCTGGTCGTTCCGCGAACGCGCGGTGTGCAGCCGCTTGCCTGCCGGGCCGGCGATTTCCGTCAGACGGTGTTCCACGTGCATGTGGATGTCTTCGAGTTCGTCGCTCCAGGAGAAGGCTCCGGATGCGATTTCGGCCTCGACCTGGGTCAGGCCCTCGACGATGGCCTGATGGTCGGACGCACTGATCAATCCCTGGCCCTTGAGCATCTCGGCATGCGCTCGCGACTGCCGGATGTCCTGCTGCCAGAGCTTGCGGTCGAACGGGTGTGAGGCGTTGATGCGCTGCATCAGCTCGACCGGTCCCGAATCGAACCGGCCGCCCCACATGGTTCCGGGCGAGGAGGGAGCCTGGTTGGTCATGGAATTACCGGAGTTGGGAACGGGCACCGATCAGCGTGTGCCTGCCCCGAGAATACAGCGGAAGCTCCGTCTTCGACCGTCCGGCCCGGCCGTTTGTCTGGACGGCGGCGATTCCCTCACGCAAGGACGCACCAGATCGGCGCATGATCCGACGGGCGTTTTCGTGTGCGCGGGCGGATATCGACGTCGCACGTCTCGAGCCGGTCGGCCGCCTGCGGCGAGAGCAGCAGGTGATCGATCCTGAGACCTCGGTTGTCATCGAACGCCCGCCCATAGTCCCAATACGTGTACACCTCCTCGGAGTCCGGGTGCAGGTCCCGGTAGGCGTCGGTGTAGCCTAGGTGCAGGAGGCTCCGGAACCGCGCACGTGATTCTGGGCGACACAACGCATCATCCTGCATGGATGCCGGGTCCGCCAGATCGCGGTCGGTCGGGCAGACGTTGAAGTCGCCTGCGAGCACGACTGCCTCCTCGAGCTCCAACAGTCGCTGGGCCTGGACCTGCAAGTGCGCCATCCAGTCCAGCTTGTAGGGGAACTTGGGACTTTCGACCGGGTTGCCGTTCGGAAGGTAGATGCATCCCACCCGAACGCCGCGCCCTTCGGGCGCGTCAACCCACGCCTCAATGTACCGGGCAGCGTCGTCGCGATCGTTGCCGGGAAGCCCGGTAACCACGTCCTCCAGGGGGTAGCGGGACACCAGCGCAACACCATTGAAGCCTTTCTGGCCCGCCACTGCCACGGTGTAGCCGCAGGCCTCCAGCACGTCGATGGGCACCTGTTCGCTGGTGGCCTTCAGTTCCTGCAACGCGAGTACGTCGGGTTCTGCGTCGCGCAGCCAGTCGGCTACGTGCTCGATCCGAATCCGGATCGAATTCACGTTCCAGCTGGCGATTTTCATGCGGAGCGATCAGTCGATCGCGAAGGACGTGCCGCAGCCACAACTCGCTGTCGCGTTGGGATTTTCGATGTTGAACATTGCGCCGCCGGGGCTTTCGACCCAGTCGATCTCGCTCCCTGCCACGTAGATCATCGACATCGAGTCGATCACCAGACCGGCACCCGTCCCGTCCGTCCGTTGCGAGATAACAACATCTTCCTGGCCGTCCAGCGCGTCATCAAGCGAGAAGTCGTAGGAGAAACCGGAGCAGCCACCGCCCTGAATGGCGATCCTGACGAATTTCGCGGCTAGCTCAGGCTGACTCAGAATGAAGGAAAGCCGCTGTCGGGCCCGCTCGGTGAGCCGGATCGGCGCTTCGACGGAAGTATCCATACCTGCAATGTTGGGTTGTTGCGGTCACTTGTCAAACCCGCTCCGCGTACCAGGCCAGGGGGCAAGGTTTATTCGCAGATCGGCCGAGCTGGTTTGAGCCCGGCTGAACGGAAGGCGTCGGGCCTGACAGGCCCCACCTTTTCTTGAATGACCTTCGCGAGCGGGCACATTCAAGCGGCCGACCACGTCACGCCAGCCCAACGGTTGCAAGGATCAGGTCCGCGGCCAGGGGATTCCGGCCGCCTGCTGGACGAAAGCGTGTGCCCGGTTTTCCGACGAAGACACTTCACGGGGATCAACCCCTGTTTCCGGTTGTTTGCTTGGGGCCCGCGAGGTCACGGGGCAACGTCCACACGAGTCCAGGGGCCTCCGCAAGGCCACGATGCAACCTTTGTGCGGGCCAGCAGGGGCTGCAGGAAGGTGCGTAGATCATTGATGATCTTGACGAGTGAAGCGGACGTCGCTGCATGCCGGTTGCGCGCCAGGAATGCTCGCCACTGGGACTCCCTATCAAGAGCAAAACTGTGACTGAGGCCGACGGGGATTTGCTCCGGCAAGGGGGTTCGGCGTCGCTCGAAGGTTTGTTGGAGGGCTTTTGTCAGGTTGCCGTATTCAAACGTGAAGGTCTGCGCAATCATCCAGAGGTCATAGAAGTCCTTCATGCGGCTGTTCGCGATACCGAGTGAGACGATCGCTTCGGTTTTCTCGGCAACGACGGTTTCAGGCGGATAAGCGCGTAGGATGGGCGCAGGCGCCTCGAGAAGGGTCGGGTATTCGATCTCGATTGCCTCAGGCGAGATCGCGTCGCCGAAACCGACATCGATCTGGATGGGCAGTCGGGCTCCGGCGATGGTGGCGCCAGTTCTGACGCGGACGCCAGGATATTCGCCTTCCCGCGGATTGGCGCGGCTTCGACGCCGGTATCGTCGAAGACGACTCCATCGTCAGGCACGGCCACAGAGGTGATGGCGCGAATGCTTGCCGCAACCATTGCAGGGTCGGAGTCGCCAAGACCCAGCAAGTCGATGTCGCGGGTCGGCCGGAAGGGATAGTTCTGCCAGACCGCGAAGAGCATTGCACCATTCAGGATGAACCGCTCGCGCTGGTCAGAGACGCTGAGTCGGTAGAGCAATCGCTCAAGCGCGTAACGCATGAGGAGGATCTGAAAATCGGTCCCTTCGATACGGGCGCGCTGGAGAAGCCGGGCGCGCACAGAGGCTCCGGTATTGCGAAGCTCACTTGCCATCGGCGACCATCGCTTCGACATAGGGCCGCATCACGGACCAGACACGCGCCCTGCGGGCGAATTCCCAGAGCTGGTCGGGTGTAACGCGCCCACTGCGGAGCCCCTCTCGGAGCGCTTCCAGCGCGATGTCGAGTCCGATCTTGTTGCGATAGCGAAAGCAGTCGACGATCGACTTGGCGGGTTCGAATATCGGGACGTCAATTCCTTCGATGAGATGCCGCTTCACCCCGCCCGCGAGGGCGTGGTCGCTGAACCGCACGAAGTGGATCGGGGGGTAGTCGACCTGGGGCTTCCATCCGGTGCGATTGATGGCGATCCAGACGGCGGAGGGCATTTGGAGTGTCAGTTCGTGAAATTGCAGCGCGGATGTGAGGCAGATCACGCCCTTTGGCACACGGGCTGAGGCTTCTGCAAGGCTGCGCTGGGGAGCCGGAATCGTGTCGGCCAGTTCGTAGAGGCCTCGGGCCACCCGCGAGGCAATCCCGTCGCGAACCAGGCGGGCGACGGTCTCGGGCCCGACGCCTGCGTCGCGTAGATCGGCCATGCGCACGAGCCCCCTCTGACCAAAGAGGTGCAGGGCCGTGTCGCGCTGCTTGGCTGGTGTAAGTGACATTTACTCTGCTTATGTAGATTAATGCAGAGAGTTTATCACATTTGCACCGAGAAACCTGGAGCGTTTCGGGCAAGGGCGCAGAATGATCTCCTCAGGACGCAGCCTGGTTGCTATTCGTGGACGGCCAGTTGATGGCGTCGTTCTCAGGTCGACGACGCCCTTTCAGAGACCTCCAGCTTCCGCCCGATGCAATCATCGACGCGGATAGCGGGGGCTCTCGCAGTGTCTCGGACCAGATGTGCGTGCTGGGCGGTTGTCTGCACTTGCGCGTGCCTTGGCAACCTCCCGAACGTCAGCTGCCCTTCGTCCAGTGCGAATGCAATTGAGGCAAAGGAGTGTTGCACATGGCCTCCTTGTAGGCGGTTGCTTCTGTGTGAAGGCTGCACGCAGTCCCGCTATCGCGGGACCTCGTTGCTCCTCGCGCGAAGTCACCAGGGCAACACCTCCCGCATAAAACCTGTCGTCAGCGCCGCCCGATGCCTTCGTGCGCCTGACCGCCCCAGACTTGCTTCACGCGTGAGTCGCGCCCGCACGAAAACCGGTAGAACCGATAGCGGATCGGGTTTTTCGTGTAGTAGTCCTGGTGGTAGTCCTCGGCCGGGTAGAACACGCCTGCCGGCTCGATCGGCGTGACGACGGGCGCATCCAGCACCATCGAATCCTGCAGCATCTCCCTCGAGGTCTCGGCGAGGCGCCGCTCCTCCTCGTTCCCGACGAAGATCGCAGTCTGGTAGCTCTCCCCGCGGTCGCAGAATTGCCCGCCGTCGTCGGTGGGGTCGACGCTGCGCCAGAAGATGTGCAGCAGCCGTTCGTAGGAGACCTGCTTGGGGTCGTAGCGGATTTGCACCGCCTCCCGATGTCCGGTGCCCCCCTTGGTGACCTGCCTGTAGGTCGGATTCTCAACGGTCCCGCCGGTGTACCCGGATATCGTTTCCACCACCCCCGGCACCGTGTCGAAGTCCGACTCCACGCACCAGAAACACCCGCCTGCGAACGTGGCGACTGCGAAGCCCTCGTCGGTTGCGGCAAAGATGGCGTGCGGCTCGACCAAGGTGAGCATCGATGCGGCGAAGAACGATGCATAGCGGCTCATTGTCTTGTCCTCTCACATGCAGAACCCGTTGTCCCACCTCCTGAGATAACGCACCATTTCTTCCGGTTCCTGTTCTGGAACAGACCGGGCCCATGCAGGAACGACCCAGCCTGACTCCTTGCAGCGATGACTGGTTGGCTGTCAACACATGGACCGACGATGCCTGTATGGTCCGGGCCGCCATGCGGTGGGAGGATCAACAACCATGCCGAACATATTGATGGTGACAGGGGCGAGCCGCGGGATCGGCGCTGCCGTGGCCCGAGCCGCCGGAGCAGCCGGCTACGATGTTTGCGTGAACTACTACAGCAACGAGGCCTTGGCTCGAGCGGTCGTT
This sequence comes from Alphaproteobacteria bacterium, assembly GCA_022819905.1. Lineage (GTDB taxonomy): Bacteria > Pseudomonadota > Alphaproteobacteria > TMED109 > TMED109 > VXPW01. The sequence goes on along the minus strand of JAJEGJ010000064.1, from coordinate 3,553 downwards.
GCCGATATCGAAAAGGCGGGCCAGCGGGCGGTCGCCGTCCAGGCTGACACGGGATCCGAACCCGAGATTGAGCGGTTGTTCGAGACGTGCGACCGCGAACTCGGGGCCGTCACCGCCTTGGTCAACAATGCCGGCGTGGTGGGCGGGCAGTGCCTGATCGAGGAAGTCACCGGCGATATCCTCGAACGCTGTTTCGCGGTGAACATCTCCGGCTATTTCCTGTGCGCCCGGGAGGCCATTCGCCGGATGTCCACCCGCCGGGGCGGGGCGGGGGGCGCCATTGTCAACATCTCATCGGTCGCGGCGCGCCTCGCGAACCCGTTCCTCTGGGTCCACTACGGCGCGTCGAAGGGCGCGGTGGACACCCTGACCACGGGGCTGGCCATGGAGTGCGCGGATCTCGGGATCCGAGTGAACGGCGTCCGGCCCGGCATCATCGACACCGACATCCACCCAGAGGGACGCTTGGAAGAGATCGCGCCCTCGCTGCCGTTGAAACGCGCTGGCAGCCCGGAGGAAGTGGCGGCGGCCGTTCTCTATCTACTGTCCGATGAGGCTTCCTATTCCACCGGGGCGTCGCTCGACGTGTCAGGGGGACGCTGATCCAGCCGACGTCACCCGTGCGGTCCGGCTGGAACTCGCCAGTCGGCCCAAACCCAGAACCCCCATAGGCAAGGCGGTGAAGCCGACTTTCTAGGGGTATCCGGAATTCGAACGGTGCTTCTCTATCGGCCCGACATCAGGTTCGATCTGAAGGTCTTCTCGATCCGTACCACGTCACGGGGCGTGACCCCGGCTGCTTCGGCGAGTTTGCCCCAATCCCGAACAGCGGCGCTCACTTCGTCCAGTATTGTCTGTGCCTTGCGCTTCTTCACGCCAACAGTGGCGGCAAAGTGAAGGAAATCGTCGCGCCCAAAATTGTTCCGGCGGCCTGCCAGGCTCAACAGATGTTGGCGGGTCCATGTGCCTTGCGGATTGTAGGCATAGGCGACGTCGTAGGCCGGGGACAACGACCATTGTCCTGACCGGTCCATCAGGAAAGAGATGTTCTTCACGTGGTCATCCTGATTGCGCGCGATGACATTGAAGACCGCTCGGCGGTACTGCTCTTCGACGGCACGCATCCCGAGACGCAGGTCCTGGATCGTCACGATGGCCTGCTCGTAGGAATAGGCCGATGGGTCGTTGAAGTCGAAATGCTGCATCGCGCCGAGTGACTGCATGTGGAGCCTGCGGCCGACAGGATCTCGATCAAACCTTCTCGTCATGAAATGGCTGCGGCCGCCCTCGTGGTGGAGCCGGCATTCCGACATCGTGATGCCGGCAGCGCGCGCCATGCTGGCGTAGGCGTATTCGATCTTGCCGAACCCTTCGTGATCGGCCAGTTCCCTGTCCCCGCTGTTCTGCACGCCGTCGAACTTCAGGAGCCAGTGCTCGAAGCCCTCGTCGACCTCAAGTTGACCGGATCGGAATTCGCCGGTCTTCGGGTTCCAGGCGAGAACGGCTTTGGGTCGTGCGCCGCCTGCCGACGTACCAACGCTCAGAATGTCCTCAAGGGCATCGGCGTCGTTCTTGCCGTCCAGGCGCCCGGCGAGGTTTGCGCGTTCGTCGAGCACCCGATTCGCCAGATCGACCAGTCGGTCGATCTCCAGTTTCTTCGCTCCAGACCGTCGCCGAAGGTCGGGCTCGAACTCGAGAGCGCCGACGCCACGACGGCCGATATAGCAGAGTCGGTCGACCGAATTGAAGGATTTCGGTTTCTTGCCGGTTTCCGCCAGCCAAGCATCAATGAGTCGGTTGCCGAACCTGTCCGGTAGGGCATCTGCAAGCATCCCAGGCAGCCCCCTGAAAGTATCCCTATTGAGAGCCGGGAATTCGTAGGGTGTTTCTCTGGCGGGCATCGTCAGAGGCGCCACCTCTATGCCGGCGCCGACGAAATCCGGGTCGTACTGGAAGACCCCAAGTGCGCGCGTTTCATCCCAGGACACCGCTCCGATGCGTCGGCCCCAGAGCATGACGTTTGCGTTAGTCACCCGGGTCGTCACCCCATGTCCAGGTCGGATCCTTGCGTTCCGGCGGTCGCGGACGGGCGCGCCGACGCTCAGAACCAGTCCGCGAGACGCGCTCGATGGGTCGGATCTGACCCGTGGGTACCGCGCCGAGGATGGCTTCGCCCAGATCCAGAGCCAGGGCGACACGCAGGAACGTGTCGAAGGTTGATGGATCGCCGGCCTCGAGTCGCCGCAGGGTTCGGAGACTGATTCCGGCGTCCTCTGCCAACGTGGCTTGTGTCACGTTGCGAGACAGCCGCAACCGCGCCAGACGGGAGCCGATCTCGGATTCGATGTGTCGAGATGTCTTCATTTGTCTTCAAGAAGCATTATTTGGCCTCTTATACCCTATAGATGGGCATTATGGGCCGTACATTACCAGTAAAATAGAACAGTGAAAAGAGGCGTTAGAAGGTCTATTACAACGATGTTTCACCGTAATAGGCTACTTACTGCCTATTAATCGAATGATTTCGACCTCGTCCGGCGCCTGCCGAGGCACGCGCGCCTTTCCGCCATCAAGAATTGCTCGCGCTTGCCCTCCCGGCACGTGTGGACGTGGTAGCAGACAATGGAAGGGTGGGGGCGCTGGCCGCGGTTACGGTTCCCTCGGTGTAAGTCCCAGTTCCTCGCAGACTTCGTCGGCGAGGCTCAATGCCGACGTCAGTCCAGGGGATTCGATGCCGAAGAGATGCACCAGGCCGGAAACTCCGTGCTGCCGTGGTCCCACCACAAGGAAATCGCCGGCCGGCTCTCCCGGTCCCGCCACCTTGGGCCGGACGCCCGCGTAACCGGGCATGAGGGCGCCGTCCCGGAGATCGGGCCAGTAGGTCCGGATCACGGGATAGAAGCGTTCGGCGCGGGCCGGGTCGATCGTGTAGTCGAGGGTGTCGATCCACTCGACGTCCGGGCCGAAGCGGCACTGGCCGGCAAGGTCCAGCGTGACGTGGACGCCGAGACCGCCGTCTTCCGGAACCGGATAGATCAGGTGCGAAAACGGGGACCGGTCCGACATCGTGAAATAGCACCCGCGTGCGTAGTACAGGGGCGGGATGGCGTGGTCCGGCACCCCGCCGATGGTGTGGGCAAGTCCCTGGGCATCGAGCCCGGCGCTGTTGACGACAATGCCGGCCTGGAACGTGGTCGCGATGCCGGAGGCGTCCTCCACGCGCAGCTCGATCCCGTCTGCGCGCACGGCCCCGCCGGTCACCCGTGACCGGAACGCGATGAGGGTGCCGTGGTCTTCCGCGTCGCCCTGGAAGGCCAGCATGAGGCCATGGCTGTCGACGATGCCGGTCGACGGTGAATGGAGCGCCGCCACGGCGCGCAATGCGGGTTCGATGCGCCGGATCTCGGCACGCTCCAGCACGCGGAGATCCTCCACGCCATTGGCTGCAGCCTGACGGGCAATCGCGCCGAGCGTGTCCCGCTGCACCTCGGTGGTGGCGACGATCAGCTTGCCGATCCGGTCGTGCCCGACGCCATGCCGGCGGCAATAGGCG
>JAJEGJ010000093.1 GCA_022819905.1 Alphaproteobacteria bacterium | reverse complement strand
GCCTTCCTGAAGCGCATCCCGGCCCGGCTCGGGCAGAACCTGCTGCACCTTCATATGCAGGACCACTATCTGGAGGTCCATACCGACCGGGGCAGCGACCTCCTCCTGATGCGGTTCCGGGACGCGCTGCGCGAAGTCGAGGACCTGGACGGGGCGCAGGTGCATCGCTCTCACTGGATCGCGCGCGCAGCTCTCGAGCGGGTCGGACGCCGGAACGGGCGGATCGTGCTCCACCTGGTGAACGGAAGCGAGGTTCCGGTAAGCCGCACCTTCAGCGCCGACCTCAGGGACAGGGGCTGGATTTAGCCCTCACCCTTCGACCACCGCCAACCGAATGCTGAAATTCGAGCCAGCATGCTGCACACACGGGTTCATCTCGAGGAAACCATCCCATCACCGTCAATGGCCTAGGGCATGGGTTGCGAGCGGTATGATCCGGCAGTGTGGCGCCCATCTCCATCGGCCTAGACCACGGCTCTTCCCGGAAGTCATCTGCATGACCCGTATCAACATCCAGTTCACGCTGTTCTCAGCTTTCTACTCGCCGCTCATCGCGACGATGGCCGGCGGCTTCCTTCGCGAAGAAGGGCTTGACCCGGAATGGTCGGTCTCTCCGCCGGGGGTGAGTGCGATCTCAGCCCTTGAGGACGGCTCTGCGCACGTGGTGCAATCGGCCCTCAGCCAGGGATTCGGCCCTCTGGAGCGCGGCGAGACGCCAACCGTCACCCACTTCGCCCAGGTGAACGAGATGGACGGCTTCTTCCTGACTGCGCGCGAACCGGATTCCGATTTCTCGTGGCGGAAACTCGAGGGAGCGGACGCGGTCCTGTTCGGGGGCGGCCAGCCGCTTGCGATGTTCAAGTACGCCTGCCATCGGGCCGGCATCGACTATTCGCGCATCAACGCGATCCACCCCGGCGGCGCCGCTGCCGTCGACGCCGCGTTCCGGGAGGGCCAGGGCACCTACGTGCAACAGCAGGGCCCCTTCCCCCAGCAGCTCGAGGCAGATGGCGTCGGGCACGTGGTAGCCCAGGTCGGGCCCGTCATCGGACCGTGCGGGTTCTCGAGCCTCGCATCCCTACCCGCGTGGCTGGAAACGGACATGGCAGCGGCGTTCATGCGTGCCTACCGAAAGACGCGTGCCTACATTCATTCGGCGCCAGCCGAGGAGATTGCAGCTTCCGAGAAACCGTACTTCCCTGCGATCGACGAAGCCGTGCTGGCTCGGTGCATCCGCACCTATCAGGCCCTCGGCTGCTGGACGCCACACATCGAGATCACTCGCGCGGCGTACGAAGCCACGCTCGACATCTTCGCGTATAACGGACTGATCACCACGCGCCACCCCTACGAAGCCATCTGCACGCTTCCGCCCGCGGAATAGGTCGGGCCGGGCCTCCGGATATCCCACCCGAGATCGCGGACTCCGGTTCGGGCCGCGGTCGCATCGCGGCGACAAGTGCTCCGCGGATATGCGCTCGCATCGTTCTGCCAAACGGACCGGCTGCGGCCCGGCCGGCATAGCCTGGAGGTGGTCTGCCCGGGGACGCTAAGTTGGGAAATCGCTGATTGGAGCAGTTACGGTCCTGATGCAGTTCTTGCGGAGTCCGCGAACAGGACCACGACACCACCTGCGACCAGTGCAGCGCCCAACAGTCTTGTCCAGGTAAAGGGCTCGCGGAGAACGAGCCAAGACACAATCACGGTCAGGACGATCGCACCACTCACGATGACCGGTATCGCGACGTTTGCCTCCATTGGCTCGCTGCCACCAACCCCCCGAAAGAGGTAGAAGTAGCCGATCTCCGCGGCGCCGATGCAGAACCCTGCCGCCACCGCCCAAAGGACGGCAGTCCGTGAGACGCCAAGAACATGACCGCCCTGCACCACCAGCCCCGCGGCGAATGCCAGCGACACTGCGAGCGCTGCCGCCTGGAGGGAAATGGTGGCGAGAATGGGTGTAGTCGCGGTGTCAGGGACGTACCCGCTCGAGACCTTGACGAGGAGATTGTACCCCGCGTAGAGCGCTGTGACGCCCAAGAGAACTACCAAGGACAAGTACATCGTGATCAGTCCTCTCGCGCGCTGAGGATCGCCATGGCGTAGGCCATAGCCGTACCAATCCATTGTATTGCGAAAGAGAACAACGCATTCCGTAGATCTTTCTGTTGAAGACCTGAGCACTCCCTGATGGCGTTCCGTGCGTTGTCGCTCCGACCACTGAGGGCATGCGCGCCGTTGCATCGCCCAATCGCGATACCGAGGGAGTCGCGCCATGCGGCCCGCCCTTCAGCATGCTGCGGGTGAACGGGATGTGGCAAGTTGGTACTGTTCGCGTCGCAGAGATCGCGAAGGAGTGGAGCCATGGCGAGTCACGCGACCGGAGACGGAGGCATTCCGCCAAGAGATGCGGCGGAGCGGGGTCTGAAACGGGTCATGACCCTGGGCGGCGCGTACGGAACCCGCAACTACACCGTCAGGGACCTTCGCGACCAGAAGGGAAAGCGTGTGCTCGTCGAGACGCTGCCATTCTCACCGGAGGAGGCGGCGGCCGCCGAGGAGGCGGGCGTCGACACCATGAAGGTGCGTTTCGACCCCGGGCAACCCGATCTCGCGGCAGCGATCCGGCAGGCGGCGCCCAACACGTTCATGGCGTTCTCCGTTCCGCTGGTTGCAGCCGCAAGCGAGACGGAGGCGGTGCGCCTCGGCTATCAGGCCATGGCGATCGGGGCCGACGCGATCATGTGCCAATGGAGTCCCAGTTTCGTGGCGGCAGCGGCCGACGCCGGCATTCCAATCCAGGGGCACGCGGGTCTCGTTCCGCGAAAGAGCACCTGGACGGGGGGCCTCCGAGCGGTCGGCAAGACCCTCGACGAGGCGATGTGGGTCTACCAGGAAATCAAGGCCCTCGAGAACGCCGGCGCCTACGCGGTCGAGGTCGAGGTGATTCCCGCCGAGCTTTTGGTCGAGATCAGCAAGCGCACCAAGCTCCTCACCTCGTCGATCGGCGCGGGCAGCGGCGGCGACATCCAGTTCCTGTTCGCCGAAGACATCCTCGGCAACAATCCCCCGCCCTATCCCCGGCACTCGAAGCAGTATCGTCACCTCTACAAGATGAAGGAGGAAATGCAGGCGGAGCGGGTGGCCGGCTTCCAGGAGTTCGTGGCGGACGTCCGCGAGGGCCGCTTCCCGGGCCCCGAGCACATCATCACCGCTTCGGACAACCTGATCGGCGCCTTCGTGGAGGCCGTGGGGAACGACAGGGGCTAGCATCCAGCCCCCTGTCGCATGACGCGTCAGGGTTGCGCCCAGGCTTCCTTCAGAAAGGCAGGCCGGGCCCGCAAACATCGGGCCAGACCCGGAAGTTCACTGAGGCGAGGTCCTGCGCAGACCGCCGGTCGCCTTGCGGGGCACGTAGGTGAAATTCGTGACGTCAGCTCTGCCGCTGCGCGGCCCTCGCCGCTTCAGGGTCGGGAAGGCGTCAGCCGGGACTGACCGGTCAAGTCCTCCGCCTGTCCCACTCACCGCAGAAACATCCGGTACGCCGGATTCTCTGTCTCCTCCCGGTACTCGTACCCCACCTCTTTCAGAAACGACTGGAAATCGCCGCGTTCGGCAGATGGCACCTGGAGGCCGATCAGGACCCGTCCGAAGGCCGCACCGTGGTTGCGATAGTGGAACATCGTGATGTTCCACGGCTTGGCGCCCATCCGGCTCAGGAAGAGCAGCAGCGCCCCGGGACGTTCCGGGAAGTTGAAGCGGTACAGCACTTCGTCGAGCTCCCCGGGTCCGTGCCCGCCCACCATGTAGCGCACGTGGACCTTGGCCATCTCGTTGTCGGTCAGATCGAGAACCGGGTAGCCGTTGCCCTCCAGTCCATCGACGAGAGCCCGCTTGTCGGCGGCCGAATCGCTGACCTCCAGGCCCACGAAGATGTGTGCGGTCGTGCCGCCGACATACCGGTAATTGAACTCGGTGATCGAACGGTCCCCGATCTGCTCGCAGAACCTGAGCAGACTTCCCGGATGCTCCGGGATGGTCACCGCCAGCAATCGTTCGCGGTTCTCGCCAAGCTCGGCTCGCTGGGCAATGTGGCGCAGGCGGTCGAAGTTCACGTTCGCGCCGCTCACGATCGCCGCGAACCGGCCGCCGTTCACGCCCTCGCGTTCGATGTACCGCTTCAGTCCGGCCACGGCGAGCGCACCGGCCGGTTCGGCGATCGCGCGGGTGTCCTCGAAGATGTCCCTGATCGCTGCACAGATCTCGTCGGTGGAGACAAGCACGACCTCGTCGACGCATTCGCGCGCAACCCGGAAGGGCTCCTCCCCCACCTGCTTGACCGCCACGCCGTCGGCAAAGATCCCGACGCGCTCCAGGACTACCCGCTCGCCGGCCGCGAGGGCCGCATGCAGCGTTGGAGAATCATGCGGCTCGACACCGATGACACGCGTCTCCGGCCAGAGCGACTTGATGTAGGCGGAGATGCCGGCGATCAGTCCCCCGCCTCCCACCTCGACGAAGATCGCGTCGAACGGATCGCCCTGCTGGCGGACGATCTCCATTCCCACCGTGCCCTGACCGGCAATGATGTGCTCGTCGTCGAACGGGGATACGAGGATCAGCCCGCGCTCGGCCGCCAGAACTTCAGCCCGTTCCCTGGCGCTGTCGTACGCTTCGCCGGCGAGCAGCACTTCGGCGCCGAGCCTCTCCACCGCTTCCACCTTGATGCGCGGAGCAGTCTCCGGCATGACGATGAGCGCGCGAATGCCGAGCTTCCGCGCAGCCAGCGCGACGCCCTGCGCATGGTTGCCGGCCGACGCCGCGATGACCCCTTGCGCCCGTTCATCCGCGGTCAGGGACGCGAGCTTGTTGTGGGCACCCCGGATCTTGAAGGAGAAGACCGGCTGGAGATCCTCGCGCTTGAGCCACACCTCGCTCCCGAGCTTGGACGACAGTTTGGGCGCCAACTCGAGCGGCGTCTCACGGGCCGCGTCGTAGACACGTGCCCTCAGGATCTTGGTGACGTAGTCATGCGGCATTGGGGGGTCTCTCGGCGACGGATGATCAAGTGAGCTGACTCGGTGGTGGGGACGTGCGACTTATGGTGGGGACGGTGAAACGCGGTGCCCGATTTGACGAAATAGGGCGAAGGGAAGCGTGCGGTACCGTGGCCCAAACGGGAATTCGCCGTCAGACGAATGGGCGTCGTGAGCCTGCGTCGGCTTTCCGTCGATTCCTACTGTGCTGTCGCGCCGGGTGCGCTGCATGTTGCCCTGCGCTTCCGTGCGGGTCGGATTCCCGATGGGATGCGATCACATCCACAATTGTCGCTTGCCATCACCAAGCTAGTCATGTGCAACGGGCCGACCTGGCCGCAGTCGTTGAGGCCAATCATCACGCGCACCGTGAGCATGCAGCTAAGCGATGGATTGCGCGATCAAGTTGACATGCCGACCTGCGAACTGATCAGACGGATTCGGTGCTTGATGCGAGGAAGCTATCGCCTGTCAGCCTAAAGGCCAGAAAGCGCCGCTATTGGCTTGCATCCGGCCGAGGACGGTGATCGGCTTTCCTTTGATTGCGAAGGAATCAATTGACGCCTTCTTCATCCGACAGCCGGCGAGAAATTCCCCCACCTGTTCAGCCACTCAAGCTCTCAGTACTCACCAACTTGAGTCGGTGCATTGGGCATTGAAGCGAATGTCGAGTGATTCTCCTCACCAAGCAAGGAGAATCTGCTTGCGCAATGGTGAGAACGGCGCTACCTTCTCCTCATGATATGAGGAGAATCATGTACATCTGGGAGCAACAAGACTGGCCCCACCTCACTTGGAACAACAAGGAGCTGCTTGAGCCGCTTGCAGCCGCGCGCCTGAAGCAAGGCCGGCTTCTCGGAAGAATGGCAGGCCTCGGCTTCGACTTGAAGCTCGAAGCGCAGCTCGTCGCGCTCACGGAAGATGTCGTCAAGAGTTCGGAGATCGAAGGTGAGATCCTGGACCGGGACAGCGTGCGATCGTCGCTCGCGCGCCGCCTCGGCCTGCCCGCGGCGGCAATCGCGCCGGCGGACCGGCGGACCGAAGGTGTCGTCGAAATGATGCTCGACGCTACGGAGAACTACGAGGCATTGCTGACACCCGAAAGGTTGTTCGGCTGGCAGGCGGCGCTGTTTCCGACCGGCTATTCGGGAATGCACAGGGTCAAGACAGGTGCGTGGCGCGACGACGCGGAAGGGCCGATGCAGGTCGTGTCCGGGCCAATCGGTCGTCAGCGAGTGCATTGTCAGGCTCCGCCGGCCCCGCGGCTCGACGCCGAGATGCAGGCGTTCCTGGAATGGTTCAAGCTTCGGGACGGACCCGAAGGCTTGTTACGCGCAGGCTTGGCACACCTATGGTTCGTGACCATCCACCCGTTCGACGACGGTAACGGTCGCATCGCGCGCGCGGTCGCCGATCAGGCGCTGGCCCAGTCGGAGGAGTCAGGACAGCGCTTCTACAGCATGTCGAGTCAAATCCGGAAGGGACGGTCCAGCTATTACGACGCGCTCGAAAGCGCGCAGAAAGGCACGCTCAACGTCACCGACTGGCTGGTCTGGTTCCTCAACTGTTTTTCGCGAGCGATCGATGGCGCGGAGTCGGCTTGCGCCGATGTTCTGCGCAAGGCCGGCTTCTGGCAACGCTACGCCCGCGAGCCCTTCACCCAGCGGCAGAAGGCGGTGCTCAACAGGTTTCTCGATGGATTTGAAGGCAAGCTGACGGCAAGGAAATGGGCATCGATCGGCAAGTGCTCGATTCCGACGGCGCAACGCGACATCAATGCACTGCTCGAGCGCGGAATCCTTCGCCGCAATCCGGGAGGCAGCAAGAACACGAGCTATGACCTGGTGATGGCGGCATGAGCTCGTTCGCCAATTGCGGATCGTTCAACGCGGCCGGACGACGATCGCCCCCGCTTCTGTTCCTCGCGCCGCCATGATTGCGTACTCGGTTCGGTTCTCCCCGACGCTTCACCCGCCAATGACGAACGCCCAGGCCACCCTCCGTGACACACACTCGCCTGAACTCTCTGCCGCCCACGAACAGTGGACACGTTTAGTCTGGCACGGCTACACCAACTCGCCAGGGCACACATTGGCAAGATTTTCGTTCTGAACGGTCTTCAGCCCTATCCCCCGGCAAAGATCAAGCGGATCCGTGCGGAGCCGATTGATCGCGGAGACGACATGTCCAAAGCACAAGTAATCCATGAGCTTGGGCCCCCCAACGCCATGCGGTGGGAGGACTGGCCGGTGCCTGGACCCGGCGCTGGCGACGTACGGCTGCGGCATACGGCGATCGGCCTGAACTTCGCGGACACGTATCACCGCGCCGGAGTTTCGCATCCCTGGCCGGTGCCGCCCTGCCCGGTGGTGATCGGGTTCGAGGGAGTAGGAATCGTCGAAGGCGTGGGGGAAGGTGTCACCGAGTTCCGTAACGGCGATCGCGTGGCCTATTGCATCCCGCCTCTGGGCAGTTACTCGGAGATTCGCAACTATCCCGCCGACAAGCTCCTGCACCTACCCGACGGGCTCGGTGAACGCGAAGTGGCGGCGCTGCTGCTGAAGGGCATTACCGCACAATATCTCCTGCACCGGACGTATGCGGTGCAACCGGGCGACACAATCCTGGTCCATGCGGCTGCGGGTGGAATGGGGCTGATCCTTTGCCAGTGGGCCAAGGCGCTCGGTGCGACCGTCGTGGGCACCGTCAGCACCGGGGAGAAAGCCGAAGTCGCCCGCGCGGCCGGATGCGATCACCCGGTCGTTCGGTCGCGGGAGAGCTTCGTCGACGTGGTCCGCGAGGTCACGGACGGCGAGGGCTGCGCCGTGGTCTACGAAGCCATCGGCAAGGACACCTTGCAGCAGTCGCTCGACAGCTTGCGGCCCATGGGCGTGTGCGCTGCCTATGGCCATGTCTCCGGCCCGCCCGATCCGGTGGACATCATCCAGGACCTCGGCCGCCGGGGTTCGCTCTTCATCACCAGACCGGCGATCATGCACTATGTCGCCAAGCGCGGTGACCTCGAGCGGACCGCGCATGAACTGTTCAAGGCGATTGCCGACGGGATTCTGGATGCGAACGTCAACTACGAATACGCGCTCAAGGATGCGGTCAAGGCGCATGAAGCCATCGAGTCCGGCACGACCCGAGGCGCCACGGTGCTGATCCCATGAACCTGGCTGGCATCGAGGCGCTGACGTTCGACACCGGTGGCACCCTGCTCGACTGGCACAGCGGCTTTCGCGACGCCTTGGCCCAAGCCGGCCAACGCCACGGCATCGAGCGTGACTGGGCGCAACTGGCAAACGGCCTTCGGCGGCGGTCGCTGGCGGCCATGCTCGACCAGGGGCGCGACGAGCCGCCTACCCACAACATCGACGACGCCCACCGGTTTTGTCTCGACGCGCTTTGTGCTGAAGAAGGACTCGAAGCGTTCGATGCCGAGGACCGGCATGCGATCGCCTGGGAAGCGCCGCACCGCTTCACCGCCTGGCCTGACGTTCGCGAGGGTCTGCGGACCCTCCGCGGGACCCACGTCGTCGTGTCCTTCACGATCCTGTCCTACCGGCTGATCATCGATACGGCGCGCTGCAACGGGTTGAACTGGGACGCCGTCCTCTCCTGCGAGGGACTCGGTGTCTACAAGCTCCTGCCCGAAGCCTATCGCCGTGCCGCCGAACGGCTGCAGTTGACGCCGGGCCAATGCCTGATGGTCGCCAGCCACCCGTATGATCTGGATGCGGCGCGCTCGGTCGGCTTCAGGACGGCGCTCATCCGAAGACCTGACGAGTGGGGTCGGGATTCAGGGGATGCGCCCCCGCGTGGGCAATCGGGCCCATACGACCTGGAGATGGATGGCCTGATCGAACTCGCCCGCGTCGCCTCCGAGACATGACCGGGCGGTAACCCGCTGCTCCTGAACGTGCTGCCGGCCGCGCGGGCAGGTCGCGCTCCCCGCCGTCGTTCCCGAGGTCGCCAGTGGGCGCGCCGGGCGCGCCCTGTGCACGTCACTCGCAGGCGAAATACGCAAACGAGAGCGAGTCGTCCGCACCGGCAGTGCAAGTGGCGCCGTCCGGACCTGGACGACTTACCAGAGCGAAAGCACCGTTCGGCAGCTCGTACTCACAGACCAACTCGCCTTGACGGACGTACAGCTTCGGCAACCCCACTGTTCGCTCACCTTCACCGCGGCGGATCTTCAAGCCCCAGTCGGCCTCCGCGCTCGCCGCGAGTTTGCCGTCGGAATAGTGGAACCGGTACAGAACTTGGCCCGGGCAATCGATTCGGGTGGCCGCCTCGGCCGCCGAAATGGCCACTGCAACCATCCCGGCAGTGATCAGCGCAAGCGGGAAGGCGCGCCGAACGCGGTTATTCATCAAGAAGCTCCACGTTCGTCATTCGGTACAGGGATCCCTCGACCGTGTCGTCGGCAATGTCGAAACGCCCCTCGACCACGACGGCACGGAGCAAGAAACCGATGGGCTCATCACTGGTCAGCTCGATCAGACCTGCCCGTGTCATCGGCAAGCAGAACGGGCAGTGGGGCGACGTCTCCATCAGGAACTGACGGTCACCAGACGGGCTTAGCGGCAGAAGAAATCCGACCGCCTTGACCGTCTCCCCCTCCTGCTCCAACAGTTCCTCGGGGACCACCGTGCGCGCGCGATCACCCTCGAATTGGACTTCCGCCTTTCCAAGTGATCGCCAGGAGAGCGCGTCCTCGACCTCCGGCACCGGGAAGAGATTGCTTTGGTCCTGCTGAGCGAGCGTCGAGCCGGACGCCATCACCACCACCGCACATCCAACGACCGCGGTCAGCCAACGTCGAGGCTTCATCTGTCAACCTTTCCGAGAATTGCACCAGAATGATGCTGGAGACCGTCGACGATCGCGGTCTCCAGCATCAGTGCATCCTCAGTAAGCGGCGATCGGGTTACCCGGTGCACCGGTGGCGCCCACGAGCTTGAGCGGAGCCCACGAGAACAGGAACTCGTACGCCTGGTCCTCGCCCACCTGCTTGAGATCGAGGTTCTCGAACAGGTAGATCCCGCGGCGCACTGACAGGTTCATGTGGCAGTACGCCCAGTCCTTGACCTCGGCGAACGGCGTCGGCCAGTCGCCTTGGCCGGCGAAGTCGTACGGTTCGATGCCCCAGTTGTCGGCACCCAGCATCGCGATCTTCTTCGCAGCGAGGTGGTCGCAGACCTCGGGGGTAACCCCCGGACCGCCGGAATTGAATGCCGCGTTGTTCGCGATCGCTTCACCCGTAGGCAGGTTGTGGTTGTCCCGCCAGATGTCGTTCCACCCGGTCCGGAAGAGCACCACGTCGCCCTGGCCGGCATCTTCGATGCCCTGCGCGGCCAGCGCCGCGTTGTAGTCATCCATGGTGATCGGGTAGCCGATCGGCAGATTCCCGCCCTTCAAGGCCACGAGATCGATCAGGATGCCGCGCGTGAAAAAGGACCCGACGTTCTCGGTGCCGTTCTTCTTGAGGCCGTACGGTCCGCCGACGTCCTCTAGGCGAACGCCGTTGTAGAGATAGTTGCCATCCTTCCAGCCTTCCTGGCCCTCGACCTTGATCATGGGATGGGCGAGGGAGTCGAACTGGGTGCCGACCTGACCGATGTTGGCCGTCATCAGTTCGTCCATGAAGGTTTGACGGTAGCCATCGCCTGACCAGGCCAGGTCGTGCGTGGGTACGCCACCACCTGGGATCGTGAGGGACAGCACGCGTCCAGGGAACAGCGGCGTCGTGTTGTGGTAAGGCATGCCCAAGGTGGCCACCCGGCCGGTCTTGACCAGCGCGGCGGCTGACATGCGCTTCTCAGGTGTGATCCAGTTCGTAGAGCCCGCTTCGTCATCGGCTCCGAACTCACTGGGCCACCAGTTCTCGTCAACCGGATTGTTACCTGCGTGGGCCGAACCCACCAGCACGAACGCTGCCGCGATCGGCAACAACACTCGAAGTTTCATGTGATTTCCTCCATCCGGGAACCGTCGGAACCACCCAACGGAAGTTTCCAGAGCAGATACCATATAAATTTTTTCCGGTGGGGGCTCGATATCCGGGAGAAATAGCAAGCTCCTTGTCCAAGTGTGCGTGCATCTTCCTGACACGATTTCCAAAATTGACCTGCCGCAATACGTCGCCCGACGGCGGCACACCGGACCTCGGTGTCGCGCCTCACCTCGCTCCTGACGGTGTCTATCCCGAACGCGGAATTCGACGCCCGTTCGACGCGCGGGCCCGATCAATCTGCAAAGTCAGGGCTTCCGGTACGGGACTCGCCCACCGCGGGTGCGGCTGCCAGGAGTGCAACCGGGACACGGCAGGGCGAGCTGGACACACGATCGAGGCACGGGACGCGGCAGTGCGCGACAGACGCCGGATCACGCCCGTGGTCCTCGCGTCTTCCCAGCTTCAGATCGGGTCGCGCGGCCTTTCCGCGGGCAACTGGAATCTGAAGCAGTCCGCCCACTCCTTCGACATCGAGCGACGCGAATCGGTCCCCTGCGAACACGCCTGTATCCAGATACCCGTCGAGGAATCGCCCGGCGTCGTCGCGGCTGATGCAAAAGGATGTCGAGGCGAGATCGTTCGTCCCGTCCTGAAGAATTTCGAGGTCTCTGTGCTCAACCAGGCAGGCAGGTCCGGCGCTCCGGCCCGATCACCTTGAACCCCACCTAGGCCGCCCGCCGCAGCGACGCTCAAGCCCCCGAAAACCTGAACAGCTCAGCGCCGCAGATTACGAATGGACCAACGCGCTCACGACCGGATTCCGTACCGGGTACCGGTACGACGACGATGGGCCGATCAGGAAACTTGCCGGGCGCCAGTCAAACGGTAGAAATAGCGCCCCCCCCAGACTCCATCGCCAATCAGTTCGAACGTCCCTTCCAGAACGATCGGTTCCAGTGCCATCCCGATCGACTCCTCCGCTTCGACCTCGACCATGGTCTCCGGCCCGCCCGGCAGGCAAAACGGACACGAAGGCGAGATCAGGCTCAGCAGGATCCGACGCCCCGAGCTGTCGAGCGGGATGTTAAAGCCGACAATCTTGACCTGGGTCCCCGCCAGCGCCCGCACTTCTGGCGGAAACATGGGACGCAGTTCGTCAAACCGCTCGTCGTAACCCAACGTGCTCGTGATCAACAGATCCCACGAAACGGCGCCTTCAATCTCCGGCAATGCTGGTGTAATGCCGAGTTCAAGCGCCTCTCGGTAATCTATGCGCTCGTGCGGCTCATCGCCGGCCGGTGCGTCTGCGTTGTCGGCCGGCACCGACGATGGCTCCGGCCCGTAGTCCTGACTGTAATCCTGCGCCACGGCCCACGTTGCGCAGCCGATGACCACCGCTGCCACTACGGCTCCCGGGAAAGCCCGACAACTTTGCATGTTTGGTCTCCCCCGTGCCACAGTCTCAGCCGCCGGACAACACCCTGGGTATATCGATTCCGGCGGCCCTGATGGCAGACGGAAGCGCTGCCAGAACGCCGAGCCCAAGTACCGTCAGAACCAATACAATTTCCCCGTCGGCCCACGCGAACGACACCAGAATCTGGCTGTACTCCCACAACCATAGGCTTGCACCCCAAGCCACGCCGTGGGCGAGCACCAGCCCCAGTGCTATACCGGCGACGGTCAATATAAGACTCTCGACCACGATCTGCCAGAACAGCCGGCGCTGCGTGGCCCCTAATACCCGCATGACCGCGAGGTCTGCACGCCGCTCCTCGTGGGCTTGGAAGAGCGCGGTAAACAAGCCGAGCACCGCCCCGATTACCAGAACCACCGCAAACGCCCGTACAACGTCGGCACCAAACCCGATCAGCCGCAACAGTCGCTGAATTTCGTACGCCGGACGCGCCGCTTGCATCACCGTGGACTGGTTGATTTCACGAGGTAGCGCCACCGCCGCCATTGGCGTGGAAAACTCGACCAGGAAAGCCGTAATCTCGGGCGATCGAAGCTCCGCACCGTCCGCATGGTCGGCGTGATCTTCGTCTGCGTGGTCCTCGTCATCCGCGTGATCTTCATGGTCATGCACGTGATCGTGGTCGGTGTCCATACCGTGCACGATCTGAACCGTTGCCGCCGACGTAAACACGAGACGGTCCACTACGCTCCCCGTTGGAGCCAGCACGCCCACCACGTCATAAGGAAAGTCGTCGTGGACCGACCCGCCGGCCTCGCCGAGCCCGTGTTCCCCGACGAAGCGGTCGCCCAGCCTCAAGCCGGTCTGCGCGGCCGAAACTGCCCCTAAGACGACTTCCAGCGGCGCGTCCCACAGCCGGCCCTCGGCCAGCTCCGCTCCGTACAAATCGAGGTAACTCGAATCCGTCCCAACAATCCGGAATCCCCGGAACCCGTCTCCCAGCGCCATCGGGATGGCCCGCTTAATCATCGAGTGCTGCTCGAGAAACTGGCCCTCTTCCGCGGGGACATTGCCGACCGGCGCGTCGACATGGAACACTGTCGAGAGCACCAGCTGCATAGGGCTGCCCTTCGCGCCGACCACCATGTCGACGGCGTCCGCGTCCGCGGCGAGCCTCTGCTCGAACTGCTGGACCGCAATCATCAGCAGGGCAATGGTCGCGGTCCCGAGGCCGAGCAGCGCAACGTTCAGCGCGGCACCCAACGGCCGGAACCGGATCCAGGCCCATGCCAGGCTCCAGGTGCTCACGGGCTCCCTACGCCTCCGAGAACCAGGCGCTTCGCAAACCTTTCGCGTACGCGGGCGTCGTGGGTGGTTATCACGAGAGTGGAGCCGAGGCGTTCCGCCTCCTGCGCCAGGAGTTCCGCCACGGTCTCGGCGTTCCGATCATCCAAGCTCGCTGTGGGCTCGTCCGCCAGCAGGATCTTCGGCTCCACGACCAGCGCCCGTGCCAGCGCCACGCGCTGGGCTTCCCCGACGCTCAATTCCCCCGGCCGGGTCCGGGCAAACGCGTCGACGCCGAGCCGGCCGAGCGTAGCGCGCACGATCTCCGGGCCCGGGTCCAACCCTGCCAACTGTCGGGCGAGGCCCAGGTTCTGCGTCACGTTGAGTGCCTGGACCAGATGCTGGCGTTGAAAGACGATGGCCATGTTCCCGCCCCGGAAACGGTCCCGCGCGGGGGTAGCCAGGGTCGCCAGATCCATGCCCAAAACCCTTGCGGTCCCCGAGGCAGGGGTCAAGAATCCGGCCAGCAAGTGCAGGAGAGTGGACTTACCGGCGCCGCTGGGACCAATGACGAGCCAGTGTTCGCCGCGTTCGACCCGCCAGTCCAGCGATTCCAGCACCGGGGCACCGCCGTAACCGACGGTCGCGGCAGCCAGCTCGATCGCCGGAACCTGCCCCGGAAGGGGTGCCGTCTCGGGTTGGGGGGACACTTCAGAATGACTGTCCGTCATACGTCTTCACGCGGCGGCAGCAGCTGGTGTCAGCCCGAGCCGCGGCTTGTTCGTGGTAAGCGGCATCGCTTGCTCTCTCCCTCGGCGGACCTGCCGAAGATACACGTGGCGTCTCCCAGCGCTCGTAATAATGTAACACACAAGGCAGCCCCTCCCGGATTCGGCCCGGCACCTTGCCCGGTTCGGGTCGCTGGGCCCGGACAGCCGTACCTGCCGAACCGTCTCGATCATGCTGCCTGCGCCAGCTACCGCTTGGTGGCGAGCACGTCCGACTGGTGCGCCGACGGCGACGGTGCGGAGTGCAGAATGACGCCCGGTAGCGACAGACCGCCGATCCGCCTGACCCTCGATCAGGCGCGATGTCGCCAAGCGCTCTGATCTGGAAGGGACCGCGCCTGACCTGTTCACGGCGATTGCCGACGGCGCGCTGGATGCGGACGTCAACTACGAACAGGTGCTCGAGGACGCAGTCGAGGACGCAGTCAAGACCGATGAAGCCATTGAGCACGGCACAACGCTGGGTGCAGCCGTGCTGATCCCATGAGTTTGGTGCGCGTCAAGGCGCTGACCGTCGACACCGGAGGGACACTACTCGACCCGCCCAGTGGCTTTCGCGATGCCTGCACCGAAGCCGGCAAACGGCACGGTACCGGGCGTGAATGGGCAGAACGAGGGGAACGAGAAAGCTGGTGCCAAAGTAGCGCTTTCGAGTCAGCTGCCGGTCTCACAACCGTTCGTCCCGGGCCTCGCGCATCAGATCAGCGGCGGGTCGCCGCAACCGAGGCATGCCCGCTCGAAACTCGGCCAGTTCCCGCAGGGGCAGCGGTTTCTTGGGGCGGACGGCGGGAGAGAGGTGCGCCACCGCCTTGCCGCGACGGGTGATGAGCACCTGTTCGCCGGCTTCCACCTGGGCCAAAAGTTCGCTAAGGCGCGCTTTTGCCTGAGCCAGAGTGACGGTGACCAGAACAGCCTCAAGTGGTCATGAAACTAGCCCCATGCTAGTTGGCTTCCTGCGACCGAGCTCCAGCCTGTTCAAGACGATCTAATGGGGACAGAAACCGAATCGGCAGCGGAGTGTCGTTTTTTTGGCAGGAAAAAACGATCCCCCGAATACCGCCGAAAGTCGCCACGTGACGCCAGACGGTTACCGCGGCAATCTGCTGGCGCGGCCCACTGTACCGGAGAAGGAACGGACGGCGGGCCGCTGCCAGCTCAAGCAAGGTGGCAGCGTTGGTGAGAATCGGCAGACTGCTGAACTCCCTGCCGGAACGACAGGTTCACACAATGGGCACGCGTGTCCACGTCGTCTGGGCCGAAACACAGAATGTGTCGTGCTCCTGCCTTACTTCCTGCTGAATTGGAAGCCTCGCGATGCCGGAACCGCTCATCACTACCGTCTCGACCAAGGGCCAGGTCATCCTGCCCAGCGCGATTTGCCGGGCATTGGGCTGGGGTCCCGGAACCCGGCTTGCCGTCGAAACCACTTCTGGGGGAGTGCTGCTGAAGCCGGCGCCGGGGTTTCCGGAAACTTGGCCAGAAGAAGTGTTTGGCCGGCTCGCATGCAACGGCGCCCCACGGTCCCTGTCGGAGATGGAGGCGGGCATTGTGGCGGAAGCGAAACGTCGGCACGCGGGCAATTAACGCCAACGTCATGGTCCGGTACCTGACCGGCGACGATCCGGACCAGTCCGCGAGGGCGCAGGCCGCGGTAGACGGCCGGGCGGTGTTTGCGAGCACGACGGTTCTTCTGGAAAGCGAACGGGTCCTGCGGAGCGTCTACGGTTTTGCTCCTGAAGAAGTCGCGGTGGCACTCCGGCCCTTCGCGGGGTTGCCGGGCGTTGCGGTCAAGAATCCGGACCTGCTTGCTGCAGCCCTTGACCGCGCGGGAGCCGGCATGAACGTCGCCGGTTCGCTGCATCTGGGCGCCGCGGCGCGATGCGACGCCATGCTCACATTCGATCGCCGCTTTATCGAGCAGGCTCAGGACAGCTCGGTACGAATGCTCGCGCCCTGAGGGGAAACCACTCAATACCCGCCACGTTTGCAGATACCGGAAACGGATGCCGCAGTGGCCTGACCATTGAGCCGGCACGCACGAAGTTCCCTGTTGGGGGGCATCCACTCCGGTAGGCGATCTTTACGGGATTGGCCGTATGCAATGCCGAGGGCGTCGATCATGTCACCGCATCAGCCCGGGCGAGGGCCAAACAAGAGCCACCGCACCGGCGCGGTCGCGATCATCAGCGGCGCTGCCGGTCGCCGGAGGAGGCGCGGCCTCGGCAAGCCGCTTCGCTTGGCCGATCTCGATGCGCATGTCGAGACAATGACCGCCCCTTCGCGGGCTTCCACCTTCGGAAGGCGGTTATTTTCCTGCTTGCCAGCCCTGCCTGGATGCGGCCATCAATGAGACCCGGTCGTCGGGCGGCTGTCCCAGCGCGAGCATCCTGGCGAAGACCGTGTACGGATCGGTCCCGCTCCCCGAGGAGCGCAGCGTCGACTGGTCATTGACCCACGCGTAGACGATCACCTTGGTCCGGGTGTCGTAGCGGAAAAACAAACGGGATCGCCGGCAGATCCTGGCGCGCCGCCAATGGCGATGGCGCCGGCCGAGCGTGGTGCTCTGGCGGTACGTGTCCCGGGACGGATCCTGCGGGATGACCTCCAGCATCAGCCGGCTCAATGCGTGGAACAGCTTGACGTTCGCGTTGGATGCGAAACCCGTCGGATCGCGTCGTTGTGCGCGCCGGGCTGCGTGATGGAGCTTGCGCAATTGGTCGATGAGGCAATCGTGGAACAGCAGCGTCCATCCGTGGCGCTGCATCAAAGATCGACGTCGCCTTCGATGTCCTCTTCCATTCCCGCTTCACGCCCTGCATGGTCGAGCATGTCCCGCGCCAGATCGTCCGGAATCGCCTGAACGTGCCCACCGGCCTGGATATCGCCGGCAAGCAGGTCGAGGAACGCGCCGATCGCCGGGTCTTCATGCTCGGGGTCGGCTCGGCTGACGACGACCTGTCCGTCCTCCTGGAGTTCGAATGCCACCTTGGCGCCGACATCCACCCCCAGCGCCTGAAGAATCGTCCTGGGCATGGTGATCTGGCCCTTCGCGGTCATCGCGGCGATTTCGTGGATGATCAACATGATCGATGCTCCTCCTTTGTCCCGCGCCAGTGTAAGGAATAGTCCTTACTGCGTCAGCGCGATGTGGGGCCGTAGCAGTCCCGGTTCCGGGGGCGCGCCGGGTCGAGGCATTGTTCGTGTTGGGCCTAGCGGAAACCTGCGCGGTCGAGCAGGACCGAAGGTCATTGGGATCAGGCCGAGACCGATGCGGCGCTCTCCAGCTTCGCTTGACCGCGTGGCGATCTGCGGTCGCCGCATGATGGACGGCCACAGCGTCACGCGTTACCAATTGCGGAGTTCCCGACTTTCGACCAATTGAGGACTGCAGTGCCGCTGGTCACCGTGAAACCGAGGTTTCAGGTCACGATCCCCGCGAAGCTCCTCAAGAATCTGGACTTGCACGAGGGCGACGTCTTGGAGGCCAGCGTCGTCGCAGACGGCATTCTTCTTCGTCCCAAGGAGGTGGTGGACCACGACGCCGGCGCCCGCTGGGTGTCCGCGGCTCTCGCGCGCCTCGAACCTCCTCCGGAGGATGCCGGACGCAGCGAGGACGACATCATGGAGGACATCGTCGCTGACATCGCTGCCGCCTGCGAGGAGCGCCGCGGCGATACATGAGAGTGGTCTGTCGAAGGTCCTCCTGGGGCTGTCAGGCCTGGGACGCTTCGTCGGCTACACCCCCTTGTATGGATGCCCCCGCGCTTGCAAGAGTGAACCGGCATGGTGGCGCCGATACGGACCTGCGGTCTTGTATTCGGCCTGTTGGTGCGATCACCTGGTCGAAGGATCGCTGGCCCTGATGGATTCCGCGGATCGGGTCCCAATCTATGCCTCGAGCTCGAAGCTCCAGGGGGTGTACGGGTTCCCCGGATCCCTGGTGTGTCCACTGGTGCCATCATGCTGTCTCTTGCAGGGTACGTGGGACGCGCCGTCCCGGCCGCGGTTCAGGCGGCCGGGGCAGCGGTCATCCCGCGTTGGTAGAGTGCGTCCCGGCGCACCATCGCCCAAGCGATCCGCGCGTTCCGGCTGGCCATGGCCACCCGGTTGACGGACTTGGCGGCGATGCGCTGCTTGACCAGCAGGCGCCGCGTCCGATGCAGCGCCTGCACGTCAAGCTCCTTCACCGCCGCGAACCGCATCCCCGGCCGCTGCACGGCCTCGCAGATCGCCTCGGCGTCCGACGCATCGGTCTTGTTCGACTTGACGTACGGCCGAACAAACTGCGCCGGGATCAGCTTCACCTCGTGTCCCTGCCCCCGCAGGAGCCGGCCCCAGTGGTGGGCACCGCCGCACGTCTCCATCGCCACCCGGCAGCGCGGCAGCGCCGCAAAGAAGGGTTCGATGTCCGCCCGACGCAGCCAGAAAGGCCCCCAGCTCGCGGCGGAACACCGGATCGAGCGATTCCATCTCCATGAAGGCGAGCAGCCGGGCCGCTGTCCGGAGCTGGACCGAACGGCCGAGTCGCAGTTCAGCCTCCAAGCACGGATCGCCGATCGCGACCTCACCGAAGCAGCGCCCGCTCGCGGCCTGACGCGCTATCCAGCCCTTAATTGCGTCGTGCGGGAAGGTGGCTAGGTGCGTCATGACGGAGCAACGTAACCAGAGCGACACGGATTTGCAAAGGAAATCGAAAGAAAATATCCTACGATCGGGACGAGACGACAGGAAGACCGTGATGACACGCGATCCCGTGCGCGAGACGGTGCGGCATCTGCTCCGGCAGAACGGGATCCCCATGCGCGAGGCGTCGCTTGCGATGGGGAAGAACGCGAGCTACCTCCAGCAGTTCCTCACGCGAGGTTCGCCCGCGACCCTCCGCCGAAGCGACCGCGAGGTGCTGGCCGGGCTGCTCGGCTGCACGCCGTCCGACCTGTGGCCCGCCGAGCCGGTCGGACCGGAAGTCCCGGCCTACGGCAGGCCCGCGATTCCTGCCGGCGCCTTGCTGGCGGAAATTCCCGAGATCGAGGTCGATGCCGCAGCCGGGGGCGGGACCACCGGCGCGGACAACCCGCCGGAGATCGCGCACTGGAGGCTCCCCGAGGACATGCTGCGCCACGAGGGCGGGGTCTCTCCGGAAAACCTCCGCATCCTCCGGGCGCGGGGCGACTCCATGGAACCCCTGGTCGGCGAGGGCGACCGGCTCATCGTGGACATCTCGCGCCGCGTGCCGGGCACCGGCGAGATGGCCGTGCTGTGGGACGGGCTCGGGCTCGTCGTCAAGCGGCTCGAGGCTGTCACCGGCAGCGACCCCGCCGAACTCCGGCTGATTTCCGCGAACCCGGTCTACGAGCCCTACGCCGTCCCGGTGCAGGACGTGCACGTGGTCGGCAAGGTCGTCTGGGTGCTCAGGAAAGCGTGAGACCTGCCAACCCCGAGTACGAATTTCCAATTGCATACTGGGATGATTTGCGACATATTGTCAAAAAATGACACAGAAGTAATGGTATGGAGATACAGGATTCCATGGAATTTTCTGAATTGATGACCCGGGCCGGGCTGGGGATCGAAGAGGCTGCCGGGATGCTGGGAGTGAGTGCCAGAACCGTGCGTCGCTACGTCAAGGGAGAGCCAAGACGCATTGACCCGCTGAAACTTGACAAGCTTCGCGAAATCACGAACGCGCGCTGTCCCCTGATCCGGTCCGAGGGCTTCCGCTTCGTCGACCTGTTTGCCGGGATCGGCGGCCTGCGCCAGCCGTTCGAGGACATCGGCGGGCAGTGCGTGTTCACGTCCGAGTGGGACCGGTTCTGCAAGGAAACCTATACCGCGAACTTCCCGGAGTCCGTGGACAGCCCGCACCTGTTTGCCGACGACATCCGGCCCTATTCCGAGAATCCCGGTGCGGTACCCGAACACGACGTGCTGCTGGCCGGCTTTCCGTGCCAGCCCTTCTCCATCGCCGGCGTGTCGAAGAAGAACGCACTTGGCCGTCCCCACGGATTCCTGTGCGAGACCCAGGGGACGCTGTTCTACGATCTTGTGACGATCCTCGATCATCACCGGCCGGCGGCTTTCCTGCTTGAGAACGTGAAGAACCTGGAGCGGCATGACCGTGGCAGGACGTTCGCCACCATCATGCACGCACTCGAGAAGGAACTCGGCTACAGCGTCAGCACACGCGTCATCGACTCCTCCCCTTGGGTCCCGCAGAAACGCCAGCGGATCTTTGTCGTGGGGTTCAGGGAACCTACGGCCTTCAATTTCGATGAACTGGCCTTACCGGCAGGGCCCGCTCCCACGCTCCGGGCCATCCTCGACGACAAGGTCGACCCCAAGTACACGCTGTCCCGGCATCTGTGGAACTACCTGCAGGACTACAAGCGAAGACACCGGCAAGCGGGCAACGGCTTCGGCTATTCCCTGTTCGGCCCGGACGATGTGGCACGCACCCTTTCCGCCCGTTACTACAAGGACGGATCGGAGATCCTGATCCGGCAGAAGGGAAAACGCCCGCGGCGCCTGACCCCGCGGGAGTGCGCGCGCCTGATGGGTTTCGAGAAACCGGGACAGGCGGAATTCCGGATCCCGGTGTCCGACACCCAAGCCTATCGCCAGTTCGGCAACGCCGTGGTCGTGCCCGTTGTCCGCGCCATCGCCCAGCTCATGAAGCCGTACATCCTGGACATGCTTGCACTCGACGGACGTCGGCCATTCCCTCCGCACCAGCACGAGTTCCTGTTCGCCGAACCGGGCATCGGCGGCTGACCTGTGCCAGCCGACATCGTCGCGCCGGAGGTCCGAAGCCGGATGATGGCGGGGATCAGGGGCAAGGACACCAAACCGGAACTGGTGATCCGGTCGGCACTGCATCGCCTCGGCTTCCGGTTTCGCCTGCACCGCAGGGACCTGCCGGGGAAGCCCGATCTCGTGTTTCCGAAGTACCGGGCCGTCATTCTCGTGCACGGCTGCTTCTGGCACGGCCACGACTGCCACCTTTTCAGGTGGCCGAAGACCCGACGCGACTTCTGGCAGCGGAAGATCAACTCCAACATTGCCCGGGATCGCAGGCACCGGTCATCCCTCCTGGAGCGCGGATGGCGCGTGGCCACAATCTGGGAGTGTGCCCTGAAGGGGCGGACGCGCCTTCCCATGGCGACCGTTGCGGGGTGCTGCGCGGCGTGGCTGGAATCGGACCGGGCAGAAACGGAGCTGACGGGCGATGAGACGCGGGCAGCTTCGTGACTGTTTCGCGGGGGCGGGCGTCAAGCGCCTGACCGCCGTGGATGCCGAGCCGGCACGGTCCAACCAGCACGAGATCGGCACGACACGTCCCATGCGTGACCAGTTCCTCGGCGAAACCAGGCAGGAATTCTCCGTGACCTATGTGTGGCTGGGGCGGGAACAGGAAGGCTTCACCGCCCAGGGCAGGGCGACCCATTACGACACAAGGGAAAACCGGCCAGACCGGGGGCCGGAATGGCGCCTCTACTATCGCGCCAATCCGGTCACGGAAGCCATGCAGGAAGGCGACGCGCTGTTTCTTGCTCTCACGAACGAACGGCTGCTCTACTTCATCGTCGCCCCGGGAGGTTCCACCAGCGAGCGGCAGCTCTCCTGGCTCTTCGGTCTGCAGCCCGAGGGCCGGTCCTTCGTGTCGCGCGAGGTCGCAGGCGACGAGCCGGAACTGGATTTTGCCGCCCGTTTCATCCTTGACGAGATCGGGATTGAATTCGAGGAGCCGGACGCCGGCAGGCTTGACCGCATCGTCGCACCGTTCGGCATGGAATTTCCGAAGACTGCCGAACTTTCACACCTTGCGCGGCATACGCTGCCCGAGGCACGGGCCGAGGACGATCCCGATGCGGCCCTGGTGGCGTGGCTGGGCCACGAGGAGGCGCTGTTCCGGCGTCTCGAACGGAGGATTGTGGCGGCACGCCTCAGGGAGGGCTTCGCGGGCGGAAACGGGGCAACCGATGTGGACGGTTTCCTGCGCTTCTCGCTGAGTGTCCAGAACAGACGTAAATCGCGCATGGGCCAGTCGCTGGAACATCACCTGGAAGCGATATTCCGGGCCCGCGGGATCGAGCATGTCCGTGGTGCGGTGACCGAAAACGGGCAAAGGCCTGACTTCCTGTTTCCCAGCTTGGAGGCCTATCGGAGAGCACCTGCAGCCGGTCACCCGCGCCTGACCATGCTGGGCGCAAAATCGACCTGCAAGGACCGGTGGCGGCAGGTTCTGGCTGAGGCAGCCAAGATTCCGCGAAAGCATCTTCTGACGCTTGAGCCCGGAATCTCCGAACAGCAGACAACCCAGATGGCGAATTCGGATCTGCAACTGGTTGTGCCAAAGCCGATCCAGGACAGCTACACGGACGGCCAGCGCGCCTGGCTCTGGAATCTCGGCGAGTTCATTCGGGAGGTCGAAACCCGGGCGCGTATGTAGCCGCCGCTACCAGCTCATGCTACAGAGCCGGGGCACGCGCCCCGGAGGGAAGGGGTCAGCTTGCGACGCAAAATTTCAGCCTTCACGTGAACACACGCTGTCTGTCAAGTCACCAAGCCCTCCGACGTCCGGCGTGGCGAATGGGCAAAATAATTGCCGGAATTGGCATCAAGCTGGTGTTCAGAGGCCCGTGCAGCAGCCCTAGTACAAACTACAGTGTCCAGGCGTCGACTGGCTCAATTTTGAAGCTGTCAGACGCCCTGCCGCCGATCAGTCGCTGGTCCTCCATGTCAATCTCGGCCGCGATGTTCGTCGCGAGGCCATCCTGCTTGACGTCGTCCTGTCTATCACGCGCGGAGAGGCATCGTTGCAAGGATTGATGTGAACATGGAAAAATCGAAGAACGATCGTCTCGACATCTGGGTACGGATGTACGAGGAGCAGACCCGGCACGCCCGGCACCACGAGTCGCTACGCTCTGTTTCGACAAACATTGTGGTCATCGTCACCGCCGCCGCGCTCGGCCTGTTCGCTGCCGATGTAACTTCTGATCAGCGCTGGGTGCTGGCGTTATTTGTGATCCTAATCAACGTCTACGGACTGTTGATGAGCCGCAAGCACTACGAACGAACCAAGCTGCACCACGCTGTGTCCGGAAGTTACCGAGATGTGATATCGGAATTCAGCAAGGTCGGTGAAAACGCTGTGAACGAACGGCGGTGTCGCGCGCGGAACGAACACGAGGCAAGACACCCTGTGCTCGGAGGCCGGCTGCGGGCCAACCGGCTTTGGAGCGGTCTGCACGTCGTGATGGCAGTGCTCGGGTTATTCTTGCTGCTTGCACAATATTGACTCATGGACTTCGCCTCTTGCCCTCCGTTTGCGCGGACGTTCCACCAACGTTCAGAAGACGGCGCGTTGGTATCCCGTTCAATGTCACTGTCCCGCTCGGCACATGTCGGCCTTGGCTTGATGGGAAGTGCGGCCGTACGGCTCGCGAGCACAGATTTCATTGACACCCGTTTCGGATCCCGAGCTTCCTTTTCAAGGGCTCGGCCCATGTGTGGGGCAGTTGTCGACGCAAATTGCCGACTGACGAGGCCCGGCAACTCACCAGGTCGTCTATGACCTCCTTGAAGGCAGGGAGGCTCCCCTTTCTCGAGCGATCAAGACGGCTTCGTGACCGCTTCGATCGATAGGTTGGGCGCGGTGACCCGGAATATGGCCGGCTCCAATTACTTTCCCTCGAAAGTGGCGCCGGGCGGTAGTCAGAAACATCTTGTAACCGTGGACTTACTGCCTCGAAAACCGAGGAGGACACGATGGCGCACGCGCTGGCGCGCTTGTCTTGGCGATCACTGAAGTGTTGCGGCACCAGCGCAATGGGACGACGTCCGGAACCGGCAACTGCATGCGAGGAATATGGGCTGACACCTATTGGCGTGCTAACTTCGCCCGCTTGCTCGGTTGAGAGTGGTTACCGCTGTATGCGTAGGCACGCTTAGTACCAGTCGCGTTAGGCAAAACGAATTCAGGAGTTTTCTGTGCCGGGACCCCAGGTCGATCAACTCTTCAATCAGATCTGGCAGGTCATGCCCGAAGTAGAGGATTTGGACAAGGCGACCGAACAGGTGCGCACAGGCCTGGACAAGCTGTCGCCCGGACTTTCGCATGTGCTGTCCGACGAACTCGCAGAGGCGCGGGAACTCGTGGCACGACAGATGGAAGATATTGAAGTACTTCATCACCACTCTGTGCGGCGATCGAGACCCCGATGGTATTTCGGACCCAAGCCGAGTGACCTTCACTGGCCGGCAGTCCGCGCCTTTCTGTTGAACGAAAAGGAATGGCAGGCCGAGGACGTAGAGGGCATCGACGAGGCCTCTAACGAGGTGGTGTCGCTGCTGGAGAACCCGGCACAGGAGCAATTTTCGTGCAGGGGGCTGGTTGTCGGCCATGTGCAAGCCGGCAAGACCGCGAACATGACGGCCGTTGCGGCGAAAGCCCTCGACGCAGGCTATGACACCGTTATCGTCCTTGCCGGCCTGACCAACAAGCTCCGCTACCAGACGCAGCTCCGGCTGTACAGCGATCTCGTTTGTCGCCATCCGATCAACTGGCACATCCATAGCCCTAACGAACTTGATCAGGATTTTCGCGCACCTCCCCACGGCGGATTCCTCTCCCATCTTGACAAGAAGCAACTGGCGGTCATCAAGAAGAATGTCTCACCGCTGGAGGAGTTAAGGACCGCGGTGGAGCGAACGCTTCCCGCAGTCCGGAGGCGGCTCCGAATACTGATCATCGACGATGAATGTGATCAGGCAAGCATCAATTCGGCACGTGGTGAACTTGACATGACGGCAATCAACGGCCGCATCCGGGAGCTTCTCTCGCTTCTGCCCAAAGTGTCGTACGTGGGTTATACCGCCACACCCTTCGCGAACGTGCTGATCAATCCCTACCGCATCGACGGGCAGGAACTCGACGACCTTTACCCCCGTGATTTCATCACGGCACTTCCACGTTCGGACGGCTATTTCGGCGCCGAGAGGCTTTTCGGAGCAACGCCGTCGGATCCCGACGATGTCCAGCCGGAAGAAGAGGGTCTGGACATGATCCGTGACGTCCCCGACGAGGAAGTGGCGCTCCTGCAACCACGGACGCGCGGAGAGCGGGACTCTTTCCAGCCCGAAATGACGAACAGCCTGGAGACAGCGATCCTGTATTTCCTCGCCTGTTGCGCCGCGCGACACGTGCGTGGTGACCGGACGAGGCACATGACCATGCTTGTTCACACATCTGCCTACGTGAGTGCGCACGAGCGCATGGCCGCGCTCATTCAGGGCTGGGTAGACGTCAACCGCGAGAATATCGTTGATCACGAATCGGATATCGGCCAGCGAATCGAGCAAATCTGGATCGCCGAACAGGGCCGTTTGCCGGCCGAAATCACCCACGCACCCCCGATTTCGATCGATCAGATCTTCGGCTGCCTGCCGGCAGTACTCGATACGATCGAGTTTCCGGTAGAGAACGGGGCCAGTGATGATCGCATCGACTACGAGGGGCAGCCAAAGACATACATAGTCGTCGGCGGGACGATCCTGGCCCGCGGCCTGACGCTTGAAGGACTGATGGTCAGCTATTTCCTGCGTACGGCGAACCAGTACGACACGCTGCTCCAGATGGGTCGGTGGTTCGGGTACAGACGCCGTTACGAAGATCTTCCGCGAATCTGGTTGCCCGAGCAGCTCAGGTTGCGCTTCCGGGCTCTTGCAGCCGTCGAACAGGAAATCCGCGATGACATCGAGCAATATCG
>JAJEGJ010000035.1 GCA_022819905.1 Alphaproteobacteria bacterium | reverse complement strand
GACCACCTGACCGCGGGCCTGGCTCACGGGGAACAGGTCATTGCCGAGCACAGCGAGCGCTGCCCGCGCGGACACGCCGACCGGCTGGTCCCGTTGCTGCGCGACCTGATGGCTGCCGCAGGAATGGGTTTCGGGGCCCTTGAAG
Source organism: Alphaproteobacteria bacterium (assembly GCA_022819905.1). Classification (GTDB taxonomy): domain Bacteria; phylum Pseudomonadota; class Alphaproteobacteria; order TMED109; family TMED109; genus VXPW01. Next base: position 118,999 of record JAJEGJ010000035.1, on the reverse strand, counting down.
GAATCGGCTGTACCCGCGGACCCGGCACCTTTACCGGCATTCGGTCCGGGATCGCCGCCGCGCGGGCGATGGGGCTGGCAGCGGACCTGCCCGCGGTCGGGGTGCCGACGCTGGACGCACTCGCCCGCACGGCAATCACCGGGCCGTCCGCCGAAGCCCCCGTTACCGCCGCGATCGATGCGCGGCGGGGCGAACTGTACCTCCGTCACTTCCGGCCGGACGGCACGCCGGTCGGACCGCCGCTGCGTTCAGCCGCGGATACCGCCGGCTCGCTTTGCCCCGAGGGGACGCGGCTCCTCGTCGGAAGTGGCGCGGCCATCCTGCGGGACGTCCTGGGTCGCGGGATACCGCGGACCGACATCTCCACCCCGAGTCCAAAGGCCCTGGCCGTGACCCTCAGCCAGGCCCTTCAGGGGCGTCGGGGGCATGGCTACACAAGCGGTCCCAAGCCGCTGTATCTGCGGCCCGCGGACGCCACCCCGCCCGCAGATTGGCGTCAGCCGCCGGAGGTCGCCTGAGACTGGTGGCGGATGGTAATCCGCCAAATGCCGGACCCGGAGGGATGCGGCTCGGGCGGGTCCACTCGGTATCCGAGCTCCGCTGCGGAACGTGGCACGTTCTCGAGCGGCTCTCCGTCGGTCAGCAGGACCACAAGTACGCCGTCGACGGGCAACCGGTCCAGCGCGATCCGCGTGCGGACGAACGTCATCGGACAGACGTCGTCAGTGATATCCAGCGTCACGACCGAAACTGCCGGCGGAATCTCGGCGGAGGAAACAGGCACAATATCCCAGTATATCGCCCGCATTTTCTGCTCACGGGCACATCCCATCTATACTGTGGGCCCCGGACACCAACGGAACTGCCAGGAACGTTGTCCTCCACCGCTTCAGACTTGGAAAAACTTTGCACTGACAGAGGCCTGAAGATGACCTCGCAACGCCGGGTCATCGTGCAAGTTCTCGCTGAATCGGATGACCACCCCGCAGCCGAAGACGTCTACCGCAGGGCGTCGCGGATCGAAGGACGCATCAGCCTGGCGACGGTGTACCGAACGATGCGGCTGCTTGAGGAAGCGGGAATTCTGGAGAAGCATGACTTCGGTGATGGTCGCGCGCGCTACGAGGAGATCCAACGCGCCCATCATGACCATCTGATCGATGTCGACACCGGCGAAGTCATAGAATTCGTGAACGAAGAGATTGAGGACCTGCAGGAAACCGTCGCCCGCGAGCTGGGGTACCGCCTGACCGGCCATCGGCACGAATTGTACGGAACCCGGATCAACAAGCCGGAGCAGGACTGAGGGATGCCGCCGTGCGCTCCCCGCCACAGCGCAGTGCCAGTCGCGCGGGCCGGAAACCTTGAGGTACGCCTAGCCACGAAGGCCGACGAGGTGGACGCCGCCCAGGCGCTTCGGTACCGGATCTTCTACGAGGAAATGTCGGCCAAACCCTCGCCGGAGATGCGGAAACGCCAGCGCGATTTTGACCGTTATGACCCGCTGTGGGAGCACCTACTGGTGCTCGATCATGGCTCGGGCGGATCCGTCATCGGCACCTACCGGCTGCACCGGTGCGGCGCGGAAACGCCCTCGAGCGAGCTCTACACCAATACGGAGTACGACCTGGCGCCGATTCTCGGACAGACCGGGGTTCTCGTCGAGCTCGGCCGCATGTGCATCCACCCGAGCTATCGAACTGGGGCCACGGCCCAGTTGCTGTGGCGCGGCATCGCCCACTACGTCTTCCACCACGACGTGCAGCTGATGTTCGGCTGCGCCAGCCTCAGCGGGACCGATCCAGACGAACTCGCGCTTCCACTCAGCTACCTGCACCACGCCCATCTGGCGCCCCCGGACCTGCGGCCCCGGGCGCTCGAGAATCTCAGGGTTCCGATGGATCGCCTAGCACCGGACGCTTTCACGTCGCGCGACGGCCTGAAGGCGCTGCCGGGCCTCGTCAAGGGTTACATCCGGCTTGGCGGGTTCGTCGGGGATGGCGCCGTCATCGACTGGCAGTTTGGCACGGTCGACGTCTGCATGGTCGTGAAGACCGAACTGGTCAGCAAACGGTACCGCCAGCACTACGAGCGGGAAGCCGGAGTGAGCGAGTACAACTAGGCGATGGCAGAAGACCTCGCGGCCTCGCATGCGCGCGCGACGTTTCGGAGTGTTGCTTTCTTGATCTGGTTCCTGCTGCTCCTGCCCGTGCACCTGGCGGCACTCGCCAGCGGTTCTCGCCTGTCGCGTCGGATCCCGGTCTTCTTCCACCGGGGACTCCTGCACCTGTTCGGGATCCGGGTTCGGCGCATCGGCCGCCCCAGCAACAAGCCCCCTACCCTGTTTGCCAGCAACCACACCTCATGGCTGGACATTGTCGTGCTCTCGTCGCTGGCGCCGGTGTCGTTCGTGGCAAAGGCGGAAATCGCCGGGTGGTTCTTCTTCGGGTGGCTCGCGAAACTGCAGCGAAGCATTTTCATCGACCGTCGTCGCAGCCAGGCCGTCGCCCACGGTGCTGAGCTGACCCGTCGACTGGCGGACAGCGACAACATTGTCCTCTTTCCTGAAGGCACCAGCGGCGACGGCAATCGCGTACTTCGCTTTCGGTCCGCGCTGTTCAATTTCGCCGAACGAGAGGTTCTACGCGGCCTGACGGTGCAGCCGGTGTCGATTTGCTACAGCGGGCTCAACGGCCTGCCGCTCGATCGCCGAAATCGCCCGCTCATCACTTGGTACGGTGGGATGGACCTGCTCCCGCACGTGTGGAGGCTGCTGGGCCTGGGGCATATGGAGGTCACCGTGAGCTTTCACCCGCCGTTGCCCGAGATTTCCGATCGGAAGCAACTTGCCCGGCTGGCGGAACGGAGCGTTGCTGATGGGCTGGCGCGGGCGCTGGCCGGCCGCGCCCGGGGCGCCGCGACCGGGAGTCAGCCGTCTGCCGCATGACTGAACCGTCAACCGCACGCCGGGTGTACATTCGTACGTACGGCTGCCAGATGAACGTCTACGATTCGGAGCGGATGGCGGAGATGCTGGCCCCGCTCGGTTACACCCGTACCGAGGCCCCCGAGGCTGCCGACCTGATCGTCCTGAATACCTGCCATATCCGCGAGAAAGCTGCGGAGAAGGTCTACTCAGATCTGGGCCGGCTGGTACCGCTCCGGGCTACCGCCCGCCGCGCGAGTCGCCGCGTGCGCTTCGTCGTCGCCGGCTGCGTGGCCCAGGCGGAAGGGGCGGAAATTCGCCGCCGGCGTCCCGAAGTCGACATCGTGGTCGGCCCACAGACCTACCACCGGCTGCCCGAGCTCCTGGCCCGAGCCGACCGCGCAGGCAAGGCACCGGCCATTTGCACGGACTTCCCGGCGGTGCGCAAGTTTGACGAGCTGCCCGCCCGTAGTGGTTCGGGGCCGGCTGCCTTTCTCTCCGTCCAGGAAGGGTGTGACCGGTTTTGCACGTTTTGCGTGGTGCCGTACACGCGCGGGGCGGAATACTCGCGCCCCGTTGAAGACGTGGTCAGGGAGGCGGAAACACTCGTGGACCAGGGCGCCAGCGAACTGTGTCTGCTCGGGCAGAACGTGAACGCCTACCACGGCTTGGACGCGGGCGGCAGGGAAGTTTCGCTGGCCGGTCTGCTGCGAAGACTTGCGGAGATCGACGGCATCGCGCGGCTGCGTTACACCACTTCGCATCCCGCCAACATGACGGATGAGCTCATCCGCGCCCACGGCGATCTGGAGCCCCTGATGCCGTACCTGCATCTCCCCGTCCAGTCGGGATCGGATCGGGTCCTGCGGGCGATGAACCGGGCTCACACCGCCGCATCCTTCAGGGCGACCGTCCGCGCATTGCGGGAGGTGAGGCCTGATCTCGCGCTGTCGTCGGACTTCATCGTGGGGTTTCCCGGAGAAACGGAGCACGACTTCGAAGCGACGCTGCGGTTGGTCGAGGAAACCTCGTTTGCGGCCGCGTATTCCTTCCGCTACAGCCGCCGGCCAGGAACGCCGGCCGCCGTCCTGCCGCACCAAGTGGCCGAGCCGGACAAGGCCCGCCGCCTTTCGATCCTTCAGGCGCTGCTCGCCGACCAGCAGCACAGCTTCAATCGCGGTTTCGAAAACGCGACCGTGCCCGTCCTGTTCGAGCGTCGCGGCCGCCTCGCCGGGCAACTCACCGGACGCAGTCCCTGGATGCACGCGGTCCATGTCGATGCGGACGAATCCTTCCTGGGCACCATCCAGCCCGTCGTCGTCACGCGGGCAGGTCCGCACGGCCTGGCGGGAGTCCTGGCAATCGACTGCGAGAACGCCACAGGATGAGCAAGCAAAGCGAAGCCGTTCAAGTCTCGTTCCAAGACAATGCCCTGCTCGCCGAACTCTTCGGCGAAAAAGACGGCAACCTGCACCAGGTCGAGCGCATGTTGGACGTGACGGTGTCGAGCCGCGGCAACACCCTGTCAATCACCGGTGCGGAGGCGAAGCGGGCCCGGGACATGCTCGCCGACCTTTATCGCCTGCTCGAGACCGGTCAGCGGGTGGGCAGACCGGAAATCGAAGCCGCCTTCCGCATGGGCGGGGCGCCCTCCCGGGCGGGCGACACCATCAAGACCGCCAAACGAAGCGTCTTTCCGCGCACCGTCCACCAAACGGAATACATCCGGGCCCTGCGCACCAAGCCGCTTACGTTCGGTGTTGGCGCCGCCGGTACCGGCAAGACCTACCTGGCGGTGGCGGTGGCGGCCGCCGAACTCCGGAGCGGCGCGATCGAACGAATCGTGCTGTCACGGCCCGCCGTCGAAGCCGGCGAGCGACTGGGCTTCTTGCCCGGGGATCTCCGCGAGAAGATCGATCCGTACCTTCGACCCCTGCATGATGCTCTCGGCGACATGCTGCACCGCGACTGGCTGGCGCGGCGCATGGAAAAGGGCGTGATCGAAATTGCCCCGCTCGGCTTCATGCGGGGCCGTACACTCACGAACGCCTTCATCATCCTCGACGAAGCTCAGAACGCCACCACCATTCAAATGAAGATGTTCCTTACGCGACTGGGCGAAGGGGCAAGGATGGCCGTCACCGGAGACCTCTCCCAGATCGACCTTCCGCCCGGCAGTCGGTCCGGGTTGGCCGAAGCACTGCAGGTCACCGCGGGCCTCAAGGACGTGGCCCAGGTGCGCTTCAACGACCGGGACGTGATCCGGCCGCCGCTCGTTTCCGAAATCGTGCGGGCGTACGAGCAGGCCGATGCGGGCGGCAAGGTCGCTCCGCGCAAGCCCAAAGCATGAGCCGCGTCGTGCTTCAAATTGCGGATCCGCGCTGGGACGACCCCCAACTCACGGGGCTGGCGCAGGCCTGCGCAGCCCGGGCGATCCGAGGACATGGCTCGGAACGTGCCAATCTTCGTCTCACCAGCGATGCCGAGATGCAAAGGTTGAACCGCTGCTGGCGCAACATCGACCAACCCACCAACGTCCTTTCGTTTCCGCAAGAAGACACGGTTTCACCCGACGAAGCGGACCCGGAGCTGGGTGACGTCGCGATCGGGTTCGAGACCACCGAGCGGGAAGCGCGCGAGCGGGGCCTGCCCCTGAGCCACCACCTTGCGCATCTCGCAGTTCATGGCATGCTCCATTTGGTAGGATTTCGGCACGACACCGATCCGTCCGCGAAGTGCATGGAAGACACTGAACGCTTGATGCTTGCCGATTTCGGTATCGGCGATCCATATCTGGAACCGGGTGCCGGCCCCAAGTGACTGAGCCTGCCCATATCCAGTCCAGACCTCCGTTCTGGACATTTATTGCCGATCGCTACTGGAAGATGCGCGGGCGACCCACCGGCCGGGACGGGCGCATCCGGCATACCGTCGAGACGGTCGGCCAGTTCCACGATCTGACGCCGAAACAAGCGGGGATTCTCCGTCAGCTCCTCCGCCTCGGCACCATTGACGTCGAAGAAGTCATGGTGACACGCAGCGAGATCGTTGCGGTGCCCGCGACCGCTTCGATCAAGCAGCTGATCGACACGGGCCGGCAAGCGGGACACTCCCGCCTACCGGTGTTCGACCGCGATCTCGACGACATCATCGGCATGATTCACATGAAGGATTTGCTGTCGTGGTGGGACAAGAGCAACGGGTTTCAGCTCTCCGACATCATGCGGCCCATTCTCACGGTCGCGCCCTCGACACCGGTCACGGAACTCCTCGGCCAGATGCAAAGTGAACGTTGCCACATTGCGATCGTTGCCGACGAGCACGGAGGTACCGACGGGCTGGTCACGATTGAAGACCTGCTCGAGGAGATCGTCGGCGAAATCGAGGATGAACACGACCAGACTCCCCCGCCGGACCTCGTGGAAGTCGCGAAGGGGATCTACGAAGTAGACGGGCGGTACCCGATCAAGGAGTTCGAAGAGCAGGTCGGCATGCATCTGCGGACGGGTCGATTCGAGGACGTGGAGAGCATCGGCGGCCTGGTGATTGCCGTCGCCGGCGAGTTCCCGAGCGAAGGCGAGCATCTGGAACACAATGGGCTTGAGCTCACGCCCGTGGACGTCAGCGACCGCGCGGTGCTGAGAGTGCAGGTCTGTGCCAAGGGGCACCGCGTGTCCGGATAGCATCCGGTCCTCCCTGCGACTTACTTTGGCCCCCGGCTCGCATTGATGTGAGATCGCGGGACCAGAACCCAGATCCGACCGGAAGCGCGCATGGGTCCCGCCTGTTCCCGGGCCTGTGCTCCATGTCCGAAGAACAGATCCCCGCGCTGCCGTCCACGAATTGCGGCGCCGGTGTCCTGCGCCAGCATCAACTGCGCGAAGACCGCATCGCCCCCGTCAGGAACCGGGACACGGGTCTCGACCCAGACCGGCAGATGCAGCGGGATGTGAGCCGGATCCACCGCGATCGAACGTCGTGGGGTGAGGGGCACGCCCGCCGCGCCAATCGGCCCTGCCGCCGAGCGGGCCTCGAAGAACACGTAGGACGTGTTCTCCGCCATCAGCGACCGCATCTCCTCGGGGTGCTCCCGCAGCCAGGCGGCGATGGACTGAAGTGACATTTCGCTGGCGTCGATGGCCCCGCGCCGCAGCAACGTCCTTCCGATCGCGTAGTACGGATGCCCGTTGGAGCCGGCGTAGCCGACGTGCATGACCGAGCCATCGGCCAGGCGGACGCGCCCGGATCCCTGGATGTGCAGGAAAAACGCTTCCACCGGGTCGAGAATCCAGACCAGCTCCAGGTTCCGGCCGGCCAGCGCGCCATTCTGAATCGATGCCCGGTCGGGCATCGGCACCAGCTGCCCGTTGTCGACGTGCCCCGCCAACCGGGTGCCGCGAAGCGACGGCCGAAATTCACCAAGATCAACTTCCACCAGTTCCGGCGGTCGCCCGTACAGTGGCTCCGCGCCCGGAGCCGGAGTCAGCCGACCGGCAACCTCGGGTTCGAAGTAACCGGTAAACAGGGCGTCCGCTTCGGAATCCGCCGGCAGGGACACCGGAGCAAACCAGCGTTCAAAAAAGGCCCGCCCTTCCGTTGCGCTCGTGATCGACGCCCCTTGCAGGGCCAAGCAAACCTGCTGCATGTGGCGGACCGGGCCGGCCACTCCGCCGAGATCGGTCTCAGGCGACATTGTCGCCAGCTTGCTGCAACTGTTGGTCAAGGCAGCGAGGGCCTCGGCCTGATTGTCGCCCTGCCACCTGGGGAGATCGGCGAAGGTTACAGTTGACGCGGATTCGGGCGGGGCCGGCACCGCCGCCCCCGTGAACCTCGACTCCGGCATGCAACCAACCAGCAGAATGGCAAGCGCGAGCCAGCCACTGGCTGCCAGTAGTCGACCGATTCCGGGTTCTCTTGCCAGCCTCATTCGCCGGTGCGAATGAGAATCCAGTTTGGGTCGCCCTGGCTGACATCCCTGGAGAAGGTCCAGAGATCATTCGCACGGCCGGGAATGTCAGGGTCTCCGTCAACGACCGCGCCGGCGGAATCACGGATCACCTCGACCTTCTCGCTCTCGAATTCGACCCGAACCACAGCGTGCGTGTTCTCCATCCAGGCACTTTCGATCGACGCGTGCACGACCTTGATGTCCCTGACTTCCATCACGTTGCCGTCCCGTTCCCGGTCAGTGATGGAGGCTTCAAAACTGCGGTACACCGAAGCGGAGAGCAGCCGCTGCAGCGGTTCGCGCTCGCCGGCAGCAAACGCTCCAACGATCATTGCGAATGCCTGCCGCGCACCTGCCAGGAAATGTTCCGGTTCGAACGACGAATCGGCAGCCTGCACTGCCGCCAGGCCTGTAGCCTGGCCCTGCGCACCGGCACGTCCGGTCTCCGGGGCTTCCGGCATCTCGGCTTCTGCCTCGATCTCCCCTGCTACCGGCGAATCGGCCTGACCTTGCGAGTCGGAACTCGACGGCGCCTCGGGGGGCGGGCTTTCGTGGCCCGTGCGGCGGCCCAGCACTCGGTGCAAGCGGATCAGCAGGAAGCCCGTGATCACCGCGAACAGGAGGATGTCGAAATACTGCATGGGAGCGCGGTAATTCCTCGAAGCTGGCCGTCCAGCGATTGTCCCCGCCAACGGGCATCAATGTAACACAAGGCTCCCGCGGCGCGTGCGGCCGGCGGAGTCCCGCTTTCCTCGAGAGCTCGGCAAACGATTCAGTCGAGGTACTTCTTCCAGATAGGGTTCGACAAGCCTTGAAGCATCGCGCGGTGCGCTCGCGCTTCTTTCTCGTCAGGCGCATACCGCCGCTCCGGCCAATTCGCCTCGGCCGCCGTCTCCGCCTGAAGCCCGGCGGCGGCCGGTGTGGTGTCGAGCAGGAATGACCCCTGGCGCCCTCCGGTCATTTCGATGTAGACCTCCGCCAGCAACTGCGCGTCAATCAGGGCGCCGTGTCGGTGGCGGCGCACCGCAAGGTCGATCCCGTGGCGGCGGCACAGGTTGTTCAGCGATACGAATCCACCGGCGAGTTCCATCGTGTCCAGGATTTCCCGGCCGGACGACACGCCTCCAAGGCCTACCCTCGACAGCTCGGCGTCCAGGAAGCCAAGATCGAACGGGGCATTGTGGAAGAGCAGCGGCGATTCCCCCAGGAACTCGACGAACTGGTCCGCAATCTCCTCGAAGGTCGGCTTGTCGGCCAGGAACTCTTCCGAAAGGCCGTGGACTTGTCGGGCCTTCTCGGGAATGTCGCGCTTCGGATTCACGAACGTGTGCCAGGTACGGCCGGTCGGCACATTGTTGCGTAATTCGACACAGCCGATTTCGACGACCCGGTGCCCTTCATCCGGACGAAGGCCTGTCGTTTCCGTGTCCACCGCCAGCAGTCGAGCCGTCATCACCGCCCCCCCTGGACGCGAATTCCGTCGGCCGAACGCGGTCTCATCGAATCGGCCTCGGCCGGCCGGTCCTGCGCGGTCCATGCCGACGCAGCGCCCGGCGGAGCGCCCTCAACGCCACCCGGAGCCCCTGCCCGGTTGGAATGACGGCATCGGCCCGCCGTTGCTGTTCCAACGTCGACATCTGCCGCCCCAGGATTCCGCGCAGCCGGGCTTCGTCCATGTTCGGGCGCTGCAGTACCCGTTGTCGCTGGAGGAATCGTGGAGCAGCAACAACCAACACGGCGTCACAGTGCATGTCTCCGCCCGTCTCGAAGAGCAACGGCACGTCCAGCACGACGATAGCGGTCCGGGCCAGCGCCCAGCGACGCAGCCAGACATTTCGAGCCTGAGCTACGTATGGGTGCACGATTGTCTCCAGCTGCCTGAGCGCAGCACGGTCGGAGAACACCCGTCGAGCCAGTGCTGCCCGGTCGATCGCGTTGCCGGACACAGCCTCGGGAAAGGCGGCCAGCACGGCGGCCGTGGCCGCTCCGCCCGGCGCGGTAACGCTGCGGGCCACGGCATCAGAATCGAATACTGGCACACCGAGGCGAGCACAAAGCCCCGCTGTCCGGCTCTTTCCCATTGCGACGGTGCCGGTAAGTCCAAGAACAACCACTACTTCTCCAGCGTTGCGAGCACGTGCTTTCGAAGGTCCTGATCCACTACCGGGCGCACACCGAACCACCCCTCGAAGCCGGGGACTGCCTGATGAAGGAGCATTCCTAGACCGTCCACGGTCCCCAATCCCCGACGCGACGCCGCGCGCAGCAACGCCGTCTCGAGCGGCACGTACACGATGTCCGCCACGACCGCTTCGTCGGCCAGGCCGGTAAGGTCAGGATCCAGGACCGGACCGCTGCCCATTCCGAGTGTCGATGCATTGACCAGCAGGCCCGCGCCGGCGAGCTCAGCCTCGAGTGCGCGAAGGTCCACCGCACGCACGCCCTCGAACTGGGCGGCGATGTGCTCAGCCTTGGCCAATGTGCGGTTGGCTATCACGATTTCGCCGTCATGCTCGGCGCGCAATCCCGCGACGATCGCGCGTGCAGCTCCACCCGCACCGACGACAACGGCTCGTCTGCCCGACCGGTGCCATTCCGGCCGTTGCTCATGCAATCCCTCGACAAAGCCGCCCACATCGGTGTTGGCTCCGATCAGGCGTCCTTCCCGCACGAAGATCGTGTTCACAGCTCCCACCGTGCCTGCCAATGGACTTTCCTCGTCGACGAGAGCACGCGCTTCCACCTTGTGGGGAACCGTCACGTTGCAGCCGCGGAATCCCAGAGCCGGCAGGGCCCGGAGCGCTGTCGCCAGGTGACCCGGGCGCACCGGCAACGGTACGTAGGCCGCATTCAGCCGGTGTTTCCGAATCCAGTAGGAGTGAATCACGGGAGACAACGAGTGAACCACCGGCCAACCGACGACCCCGGCCAGCCGGGTTCCATCGGCTGATGGTTCCGCCGAAGCTACTTGGGTCATCAGGAGTCCCGCCGCTTGCGCATGAGCTCCAGGACCGACGCTGATGTTTCCTCGATCGATCTACCCGTCACATCAATGGTGGGCCAGCCCATGCGGGCATACATCCGGTTCGCTTCGATGACCTCGTCTCGAATGCGAACGCGGTCGGAATAACTTGCATCGGCCTCCACACCGATGGTGGAAAGCCGGGCGCGCCGGAGCACGGACAACCTGTCGGGAGACGTTGTCAAGGCCACGATCAGCGCGTTCCCGGTGCCTTCCATGATCCAGCGCGGAAGTTCGATACCGGGAACCACCGGCACGTTGGCAACGCGAACGCCCCGGTTGGCCAGGTACATCGAGGTAGGCGTCTTCGATGTCCTGGAAACCCCTACCAGCATCACGTCCGCATCTTCCGCCTGGGCGGCAAGTTGACCGTCATCGTGGGTCAGCGCGAACTCCATCGCCTGAATCCGTCGGAAATACTCCCGGTCAATCCTGTGTTGGGCACCCGGTTGGCTCGCAGCCGGTTCCACGCCCAGTACCGTGGCCAGCGTGGCCACCACGGGATCGAGTATCGCCAGCGCCGGTACCCGCATGCGACGGCACTCCGTCTCGAAAACTGTGCGGAGTTCGGAATCCGCCAACGTGTAAAGGGCAATCCCGCGATGTTCATCGACCTGCTTCAGGACGCGCTTCAGCTGGGAGCGAGTCCGGACAAGGATTGCGGTGTGTTCGACCGTTTCGACATCCCGAAAATACGTAGCAGCAGCGCGGGCGACAGTGCTAACGGTCTCACCTGTGGAATCCGACACGAGATGAATGTGGAAAGGGTTACTGGAAAAAGCCTTGCGCATCTGTGGAAAAATTCCGAAGAAAGCCTTGCGTGATTCCGCCGCCGGATATTCCTCAACCCCTTAAGGGTTCCGCACAGGTTATACGATACGGCCGGCAGCAACGACGAAACCGTTAAAACTGCGCCGCGAGCGGTTCCGCACAGATTTCGTCGGTTAGCCCGCAGACACTCACCCGTCTGTTGGACAATGATTTACGATCGTTTTCCGACGTTTATCCACAAAGATTTGATCAGCCGAACCCGTCGTCTTGTTCTTTGGAAAAACCCCGCAAAAATATCTGATTCTGACAACCAACAGATCAACTATAATCGACTATTTATACAAACTATCTAGAGTTTTAATTTGCATCTTGGGTGAAGAACGCATATATCGTGCGGGCGGCATTACCGTATTGCCGGTGTGGGGGTCCACGATCTCCGAGCGTGGCCTTGGAGCAGGCGATCGCGTCTGACGGTCAGAGCGCTGGTTGACTCGTTCCGGTGCCTTGGTAGCGTTATCGCCTGCAAGGCCGGATCCCATCACATCGATCGGGCCTGTTTAGCGGCACCTCGGCCCTATTGGTCCGCTTCCGGTTTCCGAGCGAAGCGGTTGGTTCTCCGCTTCATCGTCGGTTATGCCACCCCGCAGCCAGCGACACCTTCCTACTGCTGCTGCTGAATCTCTACGTCATGGGTTGTTGATCATGCACCTCCAGGAACTGAAACGTAAATCGCCTTCCGATCTCCTTGCCTTTGCTGAAACCGAAGGGGTCGAGAACGCCGGTAACCTGCGAAAACAGGACATCATGTACGCGATTTTGCGGGCGCGGGCAGACCGGGAAGAGCCGATCTACGGCGAGGGAGTAATCGAGGTCATGCAAGACGGGTTCGGGTTCTTGCGTTCACCTGAATCCAATTACTTGTCTGGCTCTGACGACATTTATGTATCACCAGCGCAAATAAAACGTCTCGGTCTACGAACCGGAGATACAGTTGAAGGGGAGATCAGCCAGCCAGGTGAAGGAGAACGTTACTTTTCTTTGCTCAAACCCACGAAGATCAACTTCAGGACACCCGAGGAAGTTCGGAGTCGCGTTAATTTCGACAATCTCACGCCGCTATATCCGGACAGCGCGATCAAGCTGGAAGTGGAGGCAGGATTGCCGGCGGGGGACAATACCTGCCGGGTGATCGAGCTGGTGGCGCCGCTCGGCAAGGGGCAGCGAGGCCTGATCGTTGCACCGCCAAGAACCGGAAAGACGGTGGTTCTGCAGAATATCGCCCATGCGATCGAGGAAAACCATCCCGAAATCTACCTGATTGTCCTGCTCATCGACGAGCGCCCGGAGGAAGTCACCGACATGCGACGTTCCGTTCGGGGAGAGGTGGTGAGCTCCACATTCGACGAACCCGCGACACGACATGTCCAGGTGACCGAGATGGTGAACCGAAAGGCCAAGCGGCTGGTTGAAAACGGTTATGACGTGGTAATCCTGCTGGATTCGATTACGCGTTTGGCACGTGCCTATAACACCGTGGTCCCAAGTTCCGGCAAGGTGCTGACCGGTGGAGTCGATTCGAATGCGCTGCAGCGCCCGAAACGGTTCTTCGGGGCTGCCAGGAACATAGAAGGCGGCGGATCGCTGACCATCATCGCCACCGCGCTGATCGAAACCGGATCGCGGATGGACGAGGTGATCTTCGAGGAATTCAAGGGCACGGGTAACTCGGAAATCGTGCTCGATCGGAAGCTTGCGGACAAGCGCGTGTTTCCGGCGATCGACATCGCGAAATCCGGGACACGGAAAGAAGAATTGCTGGTCGAGGCCGAGGACCTCACGAAGATGTGGGTATTGCGGCGAATTCTGTCGCCCATGGGGACATCAGACGCAATGGAATTCCTGTTAGAGAGACTTCGGCCGACCAAGAACAATGCCGAATTCTTCGACACGATGAACCAGTAGCTGAAGACGGGAATTCGTGGTGCCGGTCCCGGTACTTGCCGCGACACCGACACCACCAATTCGGCGAATCTACGGGATCAGGAGCGTTGATCCCGTTGTCTTCCTTCCCTCGAGATCTCGGTGGGCCTGCTGCGCTTCGGCCAATGCATAGCGCTGGTTGATCTCAATCCGGACCTGGCCGTTACCCACGACACCGAACAGCGCAGCGGCGCTGGCTTCCAGGTCTTCGCGCTTCTTCGTGTAGGTCATCAGCGTCGGGCGCGTGATGAAGTTGGAACCGGCGGCCAGGACCGCAAGATTGATCGGATCGGTGGGGCCGGAGGACTGACCGAAGAGCACCGCCATGCCATGCATTGCGAGACACTCAATGGATTTGGACAGCGTGGTCTTTCCGATGCTGTCGTAGACGACTGGAACACCCTCGCCGTCGGTGATGTTCTTGACTTCCTCGACCCAGTCCACCCGATCGAAAAGGATCGGGTAGTCACACCCGTGGGCGCGCGCGAGCTCCGCTTTTTCCTCGGTACCGACGGTTCCAATCACGGTCGCGCCCAGCGCCTTCAGCCACTGGCAGGCAATCAGGCCCACGCCTCCGGCTGCGGAGTGGAAGAGCACCGTCATCCCCGGCTCGACACGAAATGTCCGCCGCAACAGGTACTCGGCGGTCATCCCCTTCAGCATCATGGCGGCGGCTTGCTCGTCGGTCACGGAATCCGGGACCTTGACGACCCGGTCGCTGGGCATCCGGCGGGTTTGGCTGTAGGCACCAGGGGGAGGAGAGGCGTAGGCGACCCGATCACCGGCGTGAAGTCCCGTGACGCCGGGACCGACCTCCTCGACCACGCCGGCAGCCTCGAGACCGATGGGCCGCGGCAAGTCCGGTAACGGATAAATGCCCGAGCGCATGTACGTGTCGATGAAATTGAGGCCGACGGCGGTGTGACGGACGCGAACCTCGCCTTCCTGCAGGTCCCCCACGGGATATTCCTCCCACTGAAGAACTTCGGGTCCTCCCTGTTCGTGGATGCAGACGGCCATATTGGTCATGCGGAGTCCTCCGGTGCGGAAAAAATTCTTGGCTTGGGACGAAGGTACGTGTTCAGATGCGCGAGGGTGCGCTCATCGGCGAGCGCGGCAGCCTCCCGGTCGTAGTGCTCGCCCCCCGGGCGTGCGAACGCGTGGTTGCAGCCGGCGTAGGTCTCGACGGTGACCTTCGGATGCTCATCGAGTGCCTCGTGAATCTGCTTTTGCGCTTCCGGGGGGCAGTACTCGTCCTCGGTCGCGACGTGGAGCAGCAGTGGCCCACGAATCATGCGGGCCTGGTTCAGGGCAGTTTCGATTCCGACCCCGTAGTAACCGACGGCAGCCTCGATATCCAGCCCGCAAGCGGCAAGATAAGAAAGTTTTCCGCCGAGACAGAAACCCAACGTCGCGGACGCGCCAGTGCACTCGTCTTGATGCCGAAGCCACCGGAGGGTCATGGCGACGTCTTCAAATCCCTTGGTCTCGTCGAACCCCTTGTACAGTTCGAACGCGCGGGCCCATTCCTCCTCGGATTGGTCCGTGATCTCAACCTCCGGCTCCTGCCGCCAGAACAGGTCGGGCACGGCGACTGCGAACCCGAGCGCGGCGTACTGCTCGGCAACCGCTCGCATGGCCGGATTGATTCCGAAGATCTCTTGGATGACGACAATGCCGGGCGAAACTTTGCCGGGCGGCGCGGTAAAATAGGCGGTGAATTCCTCACCCTCGCGGGAGGGAATGCGCACGTAGCGGGAAGGCATGGACGGTTTCCTGATCGGGAAGCCAGAAGGGCGCGCAACCTACCGCAGAATGGGCACTCCCGCACCCCGGAGGCGCGGAGACCGGTCAGGTCATCCCGGCGCGACGGCGTCCGCCTGCAGCCGGTCCAGGAGTTGGGAGAGCGCCGCACCGCTGCTGACCGGCAGCGAGCAGGTGTTCCGATGGCAGGCATACGCGCGGGGAGACCCGCCGTCGCCGTCAAGCATGGCGGCCGCGTGACCGTCCGGCAGGTCGGCGCGCCCAGCGACAACCCGCACCGTCCTTGCGGGCTGAGGTGCCCGCCAGGCGGCCGTCAGGAGTTCGCGAACGCCCGGCGTGTCGGGTTCCGAAGCTTCGATGACGATTTCCATGTTGCTGGCGAGCGTATCCGCTGCAGCCAGCAGCGATGGGTAGGCGGCAGGCGCCCTGACGGCTGCTCCGGACATCGACGTCAGGGCCTGTTCTGCGGCGGCCTTCCAGCGCCCGTCGAACGTGAGGTGCCAAAGCCGGGCCATGACATCGGCCGCCACGCCGGCGCCGGACGGCGTGGCGTCGTCGTGACCTGAGCGGGGCCGGGCGATGAGCTTCTCGCTGTCATCGGCCGTCCGCCACAGGCCGCCATCGTTCGCCCGGAAGTGCGCGAGCACCATGTCCATCAGCTGCTCGGCCCGATGCAGCCAGCGCTCGTCGCCATCCGCCGTCAGAAGCGCCAACGCCCCGTCGGCGAGGAACGCGTAGTCGTCCAGCATGCCCATGTGCTGGGCTTGGCCGGCGCGCCAGCTGTGAAAAAGCCGTCCGTCAGGTTTCGTCATCTCCCTGTCCACGAACGAAAACGCCTCGCGTGCCGCCGTGGCCCAGGCTGGTTCGGCGAACACTGCTCCCGCTTCCGCGAGCGCCGCAATCGCGAGGCCGTTCCAGTCGGCTAGGACCTTATCGTCGAAGGACGGGCGAACGCGAGTCCCGCGACGCGCGAGCAGCGCCTGGCGGAGCGGGGCCAATTCAGCGTCGTCTTCCGCAGGCGCCGAATCCAGTTGGTTGAGGATGTTTTTCCCTTCCCAGTTCCCCTCCTCGCGGACACCGTAGGCCATGCGGAACCGGTGCGAATCGGGGCCCAGTACGTCGTCGATTTCAGACGCGGTCCAGACGTAATATCGGCCCTCTTCGCCTTCGCTGTCCGCGTCCAGCGAACTTGCAAACCCGCCTTCAGCCACGCGCATCTCATCGAGCATCCAGCTGATGGTTTCGCCGACCCGGCGGGCGAAGACCGGCTTGCGAGTGGACCGCCAGACGGCGGTGAGGAGGCGCACATAGCCGGCGTTGTCGTAGAGCATTTTCTCGAAATGCGGGACCAGCCACCGTTCGTCGACCGCGTACCGGGCGAGTCCCCCGCCGAGGTGATCGTAGATGCCGCCCGCCGACATGCGCTCGAGCGCCGTGACGACTCGTTGGTGCCGGGCATCACCAGTACGGGCTTGGCGCCAGGCAAACTCCAGTACGGGAAAGTTGGGGAACTTCGGCGCCCCGATGAAACCACCAAGCTTCGGATCCAGTTGCGCAGCGATCTGCCCCGTCGCGCCGTCCAGCTCCGAAGGTGACGGCAAAGCCCCGGAATGTGCCGCCGATAGCTGCTCCAGGTTTGCGCGAAGCGCGAGGGTGTTCGTCGTCACTCTTTCGGGGTCGCGCGCATAGGTGTCGGCAACAGCCGCCAGCAGGTCGGGAAATCCTGGCTGGCCGTACCGGGGGACGGGCGGGAAGTAGGTGCCGCCCCAAAACGGCAGACGTTCGGGCGTGAGGAACATGGTCAGAGGCCATCCGCCACGCTGCCCCAAGGCGTGCAATGCCGACATGTACAGGTGGTCGATGTCCGGCCGCTCTTCTCGATCAACCTTGATATTGACGAAATGCTCGTTCATGACGGATGCGATGGACGCATTCTCAAACGACTCGTGCGCCATCACATGACACCAGTGACAGGCGGCATAACCGATCGACAGCAGTATGGGCCTCGAGGAGGAGCTGGCCTCTTCGAACGCGGCGTCGCACCAGGGCCACCAGTGGACAGGGTTGTCACGGTGCTGGAGCAGGTACGGGCTGGTTTCACCGCCTAGGCGATTCATGTTGACTGCCTCCAGGCCCGCAGAGTCTCGAGAGCATTATGGACCAGCGGTCCATGCCCCCGACCCCTTTCCGTTGTGCCGCAGGGCCACGGGGCCCGGACGCGGGACGAATGGCACCGACCGGACTTGTCCCGTCCCCGGGGTTCCGTCCGATGGGACAGGCACGCTTCAGACGTCGCATCGCGGGCCGGGAACCCGGCTGCGGGCGGCATTCCCGCGCCTGTATTTCCGCTAACCTGTGCGAGTGGAAGACGGTCGCCGCCGGAGAATGACGATGACGGGCCAGGATGTCACCGATGAGCTCTATTTCCGTTCACATGTGTTCTGTTGCACGAATGTCCGGGCGCCCGGCCATACGAAAGGATGTTGTCATGACCGGGGCGGTACGGACCTTCGGACCTACATGAAGGCCAAGGTGCGCGAGCTCAAGCTCGAACGCGTGCGGATCAATGCGTCCGGCTGCCTCGACCGATGCGAGCACGGACCGGTCATGGTGATCTATCCGGACGGCGTCTGGTACTCATGCAAGACGCGAAGCGATGTGGACGAAGTCATCGAGACCCACCTCCGCGGCGGCAAGGAGGTGAGCCGCCTCAAGTTGCCGCCCGCAGAGCCCGCTGGCTAGCCGCGGACGGCGTACCCTTGGCGGGAGACACGATTGTTGCTCCGGCGAGCGGCCCGCCACCGAGCGCCATCTGCATCATCCGCATTTCCGGTCCGGCCACCAAGGCAGCGCTGCACCGCTTGTGCGGGAAGGAACTTTGTCCGCGCCGCCTGACCCGCGTCACGTTGCGGGAAACTGACCGGACCGTACCCCTCGACGAGGGGCTTGCCGTGTTCTTTCCGGGGCCCGACAGCTTCACGGGCGAGGACGTCGGCGAACTGCATGTTCATGGCAGCCGGGCCGTCATCGACGGCGTGATCGACGAACTCTGTCGGCTGCCCGACGTCCGGCCGGCCGACCCCGGCGAGTTTTCGCGAAGAGCCTTCGCGAACGGCAAACTCGATCTCGTTCAGGCCGAAGGGATCGCCGACCTGGTGGCCGCGGAGACCCGCTTCCAGCGCATCCAGGCGGTTCGTCAGGTTCAGGGCGGCCTGAGCGAGCTCTACGATTCGTGGCGTTCCCGGGCAATCGAATGCCTGGCTGAAACGGAAGCCTCCCTCGACTTCATCGACGAAGCCGACGTGGGGTCGGTGCCGCTACAGCCGGGCAAGGCGCAGTCGCTTGCCCATGACATCACGGCGCACCTCGACGACGACCGTCGCGGGGAGCGGCTGCGTGAAGGATTTCGGGTCGCCGTGCTCGGCCCACCGAATTCAGGGAAGTCCAGCTTGGTGAACCTGCTGGCACGGCGGGAAGCGGCGATCGTTTCCGCCACCGCCGGCACGACGCGCGACATCATCGAGGTGCACATGAACCTTGGAGGATGGCCGGTCACACTTGCGGACACCGCCGGAATCCGGAAGTCCGGCGACGCGATCGAGCGAGAGGGCATTCGACGTGCACTGAATTGGGCCAAGCAAGCGGATGTGATGCTGGTTCTGGGTGATCTTTCCACCGGGGAGACGCCGCAGTTCGAAGATGCGGCGGCGCAATCGGTGCGGGTGTGGAACAAGTCCGATCTCCGCTCGCCGATGCAGGATCCGCGCGTCCAGCCCGGCGATCTCGCGATCTCCTGCCGTACCGGTAGCGGCATCGACGGGCTGCTGGACGCGCTGGAGGCGGTGGTCGCCGCGGGAGTTGGACACCCGGAGGAAGGATTGGCCCTCACGCGCGTGCGCCACCGCGAAGCGCTGAAGCGGGCGGCTGATGCGCTGCGAAACGTCCAGCACTCGGTTTCGACGGAGTTGGCCGCGGAAGAGCTGCGCGCCGCGGTGCATGCATTGGGCCGGATCACGGGCCGCGTCGACGTGGAAGACGTCCTCGACCGGGTGTTTTCCAACTTTTGCATCGGAAAATAGGCGGGCGCGCACGCCGCCGCCGCCCGGTGCGGACGTGCGCCAACCGGGAATCCGAGGGCCGGGAAACCGTCGCAATCTGGTGCGACCGGCACCCTTGGCGACGGCATCGCGCGGCTGGTTCGGGTGCCTTGAAGACCCTATCCGGGTATGGTTTGCTCTAGCGCCGGAAACAGAGCGGATACCGATTGGGAGAACGACCATGGCCTTGATCAAGTTGGTCCGCACGTTCGCGGTAATGTTGCCGGTCGTCGTGGTCGCGTTCTCCGCTCGCGGTGCGGACACGGTCAAATTGGGATTGATTGAACCGTTCTCCGGTCCGATCGCCGCCGTCGGCCGCGACACGCTCGAAATCTTTGAATTCTTTGCAAACGAAGTGAACGAGCGCGGCGGCGTTCTCGGCGGCCGTCACATCGAGATCGTTCCACTCGACAATGCGATGAACGCGGAGAAAACAACGCAGCAGCTTCGCAAGGTCATCGACGATGAGATCCGCTTCGTGAGCCAGGGCGTGGGGTCAAACCACGCGCTCAACATCATCAAGTTCCTGCAGCGCCATAACCGCCGAAACCCGGACCAGGCCATTCTCTACCTCAATCATTCCGCAGTTACGACCTCGTTCACGAATGAGCTGTGTTCGTTTTGGCATTTTCGCTTCGACGCGAACGTGGACATGAAGGTGGCTGCGCTGGTTACGCAGCTTGGCCGTGATCCGTCGGTTCAGAAGCTGTACATGCTCAACCAGAACTATGCCTACGGGCAGGCCTTTCAGGCCGCGGCACAGCAGATGCTCGGCGAGCGGGCGCCCGGTATTGAACTGGTTGGCGACGAGCTGATCGTGCCGTTCGGGAAGGTGCTCGATTTCACCCCGTACATCGCGAAGATCAAGGCAGCCGGCGCCGACACCGTCCTGACGGGTAACTGGGGCCCCGACCTTGTGCGATTCGTCAAGGCAGCTTCCGAAGCCAACCTCGATGCATCCTTCTACACCATTTACGCGGGCATCCCGAGCTCAGTCGCCGGCATTGGCGCGAAAGATGGTATCGCGACGCGACTGAAGCAGGTCACGGAAATGCACGAGAATGATCCGTTGTATGACCAGCAGCCTGCTGAACTCCTGGACACCTACGACCGTTGGCGTCAGCAGACGGGCAAGAGCATTTATTCGGAACGCATGCGATGGACGATCGAGTTCTTCGCCGCTGCGCTGGATAAAGCGGGGAGCGATGATCCCGCCCTGGTTGCTGCCGCGATGGAAGGCATGACGATGGACGGTCCGGCCGGACCGCTGGTGATGCGCGGCGAGGACCATCAGATCATCTTCCCGATGGTCATCAGCACCATGGCCGAAGACCTGGAGCGACCGTACATCTACGAAGGCGACAATTACGAAGTAGCGTTTGCGACGGATGGCTGGATCATGTCGGACGCGATCGAGCTCCCGACCACATGTGAGATGAAGCGCCCGTGATCGGCTGACGCGCTCCACGTCGCAGCTGGCCAAGCGCCAGGCAACTCGGTCTGGGCGGATTCAGGTGGAAAGCTTCATCTTCGCGATGTTCAACGGCGTGCTGTACGGCATGCTGTTGTTTCTGCTGGCGAGTGGACTCACGCTGATCTTCAGCATGATGGGGGTGTTGAATTTCGCCCACGCCAGCTTCTTCATGCTGGGTGCCTACTTTGCATATCAGATCAGTGAGGGACTGAACTTCTGGGCAGCGTTGATCGTGGCGCCCGTGATCGTCGGCATGGTGGGGGCGGGAATCGAACGCTGGGGACTACGACCTGTCCATCGATACGGCCATGTCGCTGAACTGCTGTTTACGTTCGGGGTGGCCTATGTAATCGAAGAACTGGTGCAGATGATCTGGGGACGGGTCCCGGTCCCGTACGAAATCCCCGATGCCATGGCGGGCGCCCTGTTCACATGGCAGGGGTTCGACTACTCGATCTATCGAGTCTTCATGCTCGTGGTGTCGGTGGCCATCTTCGTCGCCCTGTTTGCCTTGCTGACCTATACGCGCATCGGACTGATCATCCGCGCCGCGGTGTCCGATCCGACCCACGTCGCGACGCTGGGACACGACATTCCGCGTATCTTCATGTGGACGTTCGGGTTCGGCTGCGCTCTGGCCGGAGTAGCCGGAGTGGTCGGCGGAAACGTCCTGGGCACCGAACCGGCGATGGCCATCCAACTCGGGCCCATTGTCTTCGTGGTCATCGTCATTGGCGGTCTGGGCTCTCTCGGAGGGGCCCTGGTCGCGGCCCTGATCATCGGGATCGTTACCAGGCTCGCCATCTTTTACGACTACGGAGTCGGCAGCCTCGTTCTGGCCCTCGGGCTGGAGATCGACACCACAAGCATGTTGCGGGACTTCACGCGCATCACGACCGCGCAGGTAGCCCCGGTGCTTCCGTACCTGATGCTCGTCCTGATGCTGATCTTCAAGCCCCGCGGTCTATTCGGTACCCGCGACGTATGAGCGTGCTGATGGGCAGGCTGGCTCCGTGGATCGCCGGTGCAATCGTGATGATGGCGCTGCCGCACGTGTTTTCGTCCGGCTTCGCACTGACCTTGATGAGCCAGATCGGGCTGCTCATCGTGTTTGCCCTGGCCTACAACATGCTCCTGGGCCAGGGAGGGATGCTGTCGTTCGGCCACGCCGTGTATTTCGGCCTCGCCGGCTATTTCACCGTTCACTACCTGAATTTCATCTACGAAGAGGAAGTCCCCTACATCCCGGTCACGCTGATCCCGCTGCTGGGTGGCTTTGTCGGTCTGTTCTTCGGAATCCTGATTGGCTACGTCTCCACCCGCCGCGCCGGGACCACGTTCGCGATGATCTCACTGGGGTTCGGGGAAATGGTTACCGCCCTGACGCTGGTGCTGGTGGCCATCTTCAACGGTGAAGACGGAATCCAGACCGACCGTGTGATCGGCGAGGAATTGTTCGGTGTCACCTACGGGCCCAACATCGAGGTCTATTACCTGATCGCCGGATGGTGTCTGCTCTGCACGCTGGCGATGTTCCTGCTCACCCGAACCCCGTTCGGGCGCATCTCCAATGCGGTCCGTGACAATCCCGAGCGCGTGGAGTTCATCGGGTATTCCAGCCAGCGGATTCGCTGGCTGGCGTTCTCGCTGTCTTCCTTCTTCGCGGGGATCGCCGGCGCGCTGCATGCCGTGAATATCGAGCATGTCGGTTTCGAGCAGGTAAGCGTGCTTCAGTCGGGCCTGGTCCTGTTCATGGTCTACATCGGCGGCACCGGGAGCTTCGTCGGCCCCATAATCGGCGCCACGCTGCTCTATTTCCTGCAGAGCACACTGACCGGCGTCACCGAGGCATGGGTCCTTTATCTCGGGGTCATGTTCGTGGCGGTCATCATGTTCTTCCCGGGCGGCCTGGCCGGGCTGATCACCATGCATCAGCCCATTTGGCGCGTGCATGCGCGTCTCCTGGCGCCGTTGCTGATCCCCTACGCGCGATTCTTCGCCGCCCTGGTCGCGTCGGTCCTGGGCTGTATCGGCTTGATCGAGATGCTGTATTTCCGCAGCTCGCGTCTGAGCACGGAAACAGAACTCGTCATCTTCGGCATTGAGAGCGACCCGTTTTCTGCGGCCCCCTGGATCGTCTTTACCGGCATCGCCGTTGCCGGCGGGTTCGCGGTCCGCAAGACCTTACCGAGCGCCGTTTCGGCCTGGAATACCGCCATCGCCGACGCGCGCGTATTGCCACGCGGATGAACAGCGCCCTGACACTGACCGGCGTTCGGAAGAGCTTTGGTGCGACGGAGATTATTCGGGGAGTCGACCTGGAGATCCGGGATGGCGAGCGACACGCGATCATCGGGCCGAACGGGGCAGGCAAGTCGACGCTCTACAACCTGATCAGTGGGCGGTTTCCTCCGTCTGCCGGCGGTATCCACCTGTATGATACCGACATCACCAACAAGAAAGCCTTCGAAATCAACCGATTGGGATTGACCCGATCGTTTCAGGTCACCAACATCTTTGCGCGGATGAGCGTGTTGGACAATGTCCGGTGCGGCTGCCTGTTCGCGTTGGGTCACCGGTATGCCTGGTGGAAGCTCGTGGGCCGCCTGCGTGACCTGAACGACCGGACCGCGTTGATCCTCAAGGACATCGGCTTGTGGGGGAAGCGAGACCTTCCCGCGGGCCTCCTCTCGTACGCCGACCAACGTGCCCTGGAACTCGGAATCGCGGTGGCTGGCGGTGCGAACGTGATCCTGCTCGACGAGCCCACGGCAGGCATGAGCCACTCGGAAATCGAGCAAGCGGTGTCGCTCATCCGCCGAATCTCGGAAGGCAAGACGCTCGTGATCGTGGAGCACGACATGGGCGTCGTGTTTGATCTGGCAGATCGGATTTCAGTCCTGGTGTATGGCGAGATCATTGCCACCGGCTCGCCAAGCGAGATCCGCTCCTCCGCGGCCGTACAGGAGGCCTACTTGGGCACGGGAGCGAGCTGATGCTGGAAGTCCGGGATTTGCACGCGTACTACGGAAAAAGCCATATTATTCAGGGCGTAAGTCTCAACGTCGGCGCGGGAGAGATAGTCAGCCTGTTGGGACGCAACGGCGTCGGGAGGTCAACGACGCTGAAGGCAATCACCGGCGAGGTGGAACCTGTAGGAACGATCATGTTCAAGGGCGAACCGATCGCCGGCCGCAAGATGCATGAAATTGCCCGCCGAGGAATCGGATACGTCCCGGAGAACCGCAACATTTTCCCGACGTTGACGGTCCGGCAGAACCTGATACTCGGGATCAAGAACATGCGTGAACAGGGGCGGTGGTCGATCGACGACATGTTCCGGATGTTCCCGAACCTGGCCGAGCGGGCGGATGCGTTGGGATCCGTAATTTCGGGCGGTGAGCAGCAGATGCTGACGATCTGTCGCACACTCATGGGCGACCCCGATCTCATCATGATTGACGAGCCGACCGAAGGGCTGGCGCCGAAGCTGGTCGAACAGGTCTCAGGCTTGCTGGCGGAAATTGCCAAACGGGGCGTCGCGATTCTGCTGGTTGAGCAAAAGCTTGACATTGCACTCGATATCTCTCATCGGGTGCACGTGATGGGACACGGAAAGATCGTATTTGAAGGTTCCGTCGGCGAGTTTCGGGCGAACGAGCAGGTTCGCAAGGAGTGGCTCGAGGTCTGACGGGCCGCGGCCTGCTCGGCGCTTCCTGTCGGCGCCCGCCTCATCAGCGCTTCCGCTGAAACATCCCGATTCCTTCCATCGTCATCACGACCACACCGTCCTGGTTGCGCATCTCGTAGGCCCACCGCACGTTGCCGCGATCAGGCCTGCTCCGCGATGGCGTGACCTCCTGCACCGTCGCCCTGGCTGTCAGCACATCGTCGGGTCGGACCGGGTGGCGCCAGCGAACTTTGTCGACGCCCGGCGAACCGAGGCTGGCCGCGTTGTGCAGCAGCCTCTCCACGAACAACCGCATATACAGGGAGATCGTATGCCAGCCGCTGGCGATGATCCCTCCGTAGATGGAATCCGCTGCAGCGCGTTCATCGACGTGGAATGGTTGCGGGTCAAACTGCCGGGCAAACGCAACGATCTCTTCTCGAGCAATCCGGTAGGTTCCGAGATCAAATTCGTCGCCCGGAGCGAAGTCCTCGAAATAACGCATGGTTACTTGATCCTGCGGCGTGCGGGGTGTCATGGCGTGGGCGCCCGGAAGCGAGCCTGGGTCTGGCGCGAAACGGGAAACCGTTAGTTCGCGCGATAGCGGGCGACAAAGTCCTCATCAATGGAGACGCCCAGTCCAGGCCGTTCCGGGATTTCGACCATCCCGTCGACGACGGCAAAGTCTTCGACCGCGAGCTCGTGCAGCAGCGGGTTGGCGCCGAGGGAGTACTCCAGGATGAATCCGCTGCTTGCCGCCGCGGCGACATGCATGCCGGCCGCGAACGTCAGGGCGCCACCCCACATGTGAGGGGCAAATCGGATCTGGTGCGCGCTTGCCAGCGCCTCGATCCGCATCAATTCCGTGATGCCGCCCGCAATGGAAGGGTCGGGCTGGAAGATGTCCGCTGCGCGAAGCAAGGCCAGGTCGCGGAAGGCAAATCGCGTGAATTCCGATTCCCCGGTCGCGATCGGTATGTCGGTCGCGGCTCTCACGTCCGCGAGGCCGGTCTTGTCATCGGCAGTTACGGGTTCTTCCAGCCAGTCGATGTGGCAGTCCGCCACGGCTCGGCAGAAGCGCTTGGCTTCAGATGAGGTCCACGTTCCGTGTGCATCGCACATGATACCGATCGAAGGCCCGAGGCCCTCGCGTGCGGCGTGCACGCGAGCGATCGAATGCGCGAGGGTCCCGTCGCCTGCGCCGACCCGCATCTTTACGGCGGAGAAACTGCCCCGATCGATAAACCCTTGAAGTTCAGCCGCGATCTTGTCTGCTGGCGCCCAACCCCCGGAGGCATATGCCGGCATCCGCTCCTGACGCCGGCCACCCAGCAATCGCCAGACCGGCACCCCGAGCGATTTTCCGAGGAGGTCCCACAGCGCAAGATCGATCCCGCTGATCGCGGCCATGGTGATGCCCCGGCGTCCCATGATCGGAAACACGTGGCCTCGCTGGATCGCGTAGTGAGCGCGCGACCCGTTGTACATGACGTCCCAGAGACGCGAGATGTCACGGGCGTCCTGCCCGACCAGTACGGGGCCGAGTTCCGCTTCGATAAGAGAACACAGGGCCTGGCAATTGGCAACGCTACCCACCTGCGCCTTGGCTTCCCCAAATCCAGTTACACCATCTTCGGTTTCGATCCTGACCAAAGCAGAATCGAAAGAATCGACGGCTCCAAAGTCTGAACGATGCTGGCGCTCCGTGGCGATGGGCACGTGAAGCCAATCGGCGGAAACTTTGATGATTTTCATAGGGTTGCCTGTGAGACTGCTGCGAGGTGATCGAGACTAGAAACCGGACTGTAACTCTGTCACGCTGGATGCGACAGATATGGCGGGAGCAGGCTATGACATCGATCCGGTGGGGAGTTCTGGGCGTCGCGCGCATCGCTACCGAGAAGGTCATCCCGGCCATGCAGGCAGGTGAGCATTGCTCGATCGAGGCGATTGCCTCCCGTGATCTGGCGCGCGCCCAGGCCGCCGCCAACTCTCTGGACATCCCCCGCAGTTACGGGAGTTACCAGGAACTCCTCGATGATCGTGCCATCGACGCAATTTACAATCCGTTACCCAACCATCTGCATGTGCCGTGGACGGTGCGGGCTCTTGAGGCGGGCAAGCACGTTCTTTGCGAAAAACCGATTGCGCTGACAGCGACAGAAGCCGAAACACTGCTTGATGTGCGCGACCGTACCGGACGCCAGGTCCAAGAAGCGTTCATGGTGCGGCATCATCCGCAGTGGAAGAGAGTGCGTGAAATTGTTTCCTCCGGACGCCTGGGTGAAGTGCGCGCCGTTCAGGGCGTCTTCGCCTATTCCAATCATGACCCACTGGACATTCGAAACCAACGAGAGACCGGCGGCGGCGGAGTGTACGATATAGGCTGTTATCCTACTGTTATTTCAAGGTTTGTGTTTGATTCGGAGCCGACGCGCGTCAATGCGCTGCTGGAACTTGATCCTACTTTCGGAACGGACCGATTGGCGTCCGCGATTCTGGAGTTTCCTGCTGGCCAGGCCAGCTTCATCTGTTCCACCCAGGTGGCCCGCCACCAGAGCCTGATCGTGCTCGGCACGAAAGCATGGCTGCGAGTGGAATTCCCATTTGTAATGGAGCCGGACCGTGCATGCCGCGTGTTTGTTGGAGGCGGCAGCTATCCGGGGCCCGTGCCGGACGAGATGGTCGAAATCCCGCCAGTTGACCAGTACACCAGCCAGGGTGAAGATGTCGCCGCCTGCCTCCTGGAGGGGCGCCAGATTCCGTATCCCATCGAGGACGCCATCGCCAACATGAGAGTGCTCGATGCCCTGTTCGAGTCCTCCCGCAGCGGAAAATGGGAGAATGTCGCCACTACGTAGCGTCGTCACCACTCGCAGATGACACTTCAACTGGCGAGACGCCGGGACTCCGTGAAACGCGAGGGAATATCGTCCTTCCTGCCGCAAGGTTTCGCGAAGAGCATTTGGCTGGAAAGCCTGGCAATGTTTCACGTGAAACATCGGGAATTGGCTGCCTTGGTGCCCCAATCGCTTGGATCCCGTGGACACTGATGGGTTGGGTTGACCAACCCGAGTGGGGATTAGCGTATGGTTGAAATTCTCGATGTGCTGGCGGGTTCGATCCTGGTGTTGCTGTTCGTCGCGGTCTGCATCGCGGCGACGTGGGCGTGGTGGCGGTCTTGGAACCGCTGGTAGCCCCCGGTTTGGGCAGTAATCGATATAGTTCCCGAAACATCGGTTTGCCTTGACGTTCCCCGGCCTTTGCGGGAGCGTCGTCCAACCAGCAGACAGGTTCCAATGCGGAAGAATCTGATCAACCCACAGCGGTTCGATGTCTTGGTGGTCGGTGGCGGGCACGCCGGCTGCGAGGCAGCTGCAGCCGCCGCGCGCATGGGGGCCCGAACGGGTCTGGTCACCCACAGGTTCTCTACCGTCGGCGCCATGTCGTGCAACCCGGCATTTGGCGGGGTGGGCAAAGGTCATCTCATGCGAGAGGTCGATGCGTTGGATGGACTGATTGCCCGCGCTGCAGACATGGCCGGCATGCAGTTCCGCGTACTAAACCGCAGTCGCGGGCCGGCGGTGCACGGACCCAGGTGCCAGGCGGACCGGAAGCTGTATCTCGCAGCCATGCAGGGATTGCTGCGCGAACAGGCGAATCTCGAGATCGTGGAAGGATCCGTTGAAGATCTCGTGCAAGATCGGGACGGGCAAGTAACTGGCATCGTGATGGAGGACGGGAGGGCGCTCCGGGCGGGCGCAGTCGTCATAGCCACTGGAACGTTTTTGAGGGGCATGATTCACGTAGGCGAGTCGCGGACACCGGCTGGTCGTGCCGGCGAGGCTCCTGCCACGCGGCTTGCCGAACGTCTCGCTGCGTCCGGATTTCAAATGGGCCGGTTGAAGACCGGCACACCGCCTCGTCTGGACGGTACCACCATCCGCTGGAGCGATCTGGAGGTGCAGGAAGGAGATCCTGTACCGGAACCATTGTCGCTGATGACTCAGCGAATTCACCGACCGCAGATCCCGTGCCACATCACTTGGACGAACGATGCGATGCATCGCCTGGTGCGGGACAACCTGCACCGGACACCGATGCATTCGGGCCAAATCGAGGGAAGCGGACCACGATACTGCCCATCAATCGAGGACAAGGTCGTGCGGTTCGCTTCGCGGCCGCGGCACCAGATCTTTCTCGAGCCGGAAGGTTACGAGGATTCAACGATTTATCCCAACGGAATTTCTACGTCATTACCGGCGCCCGTCCAGGAACAGATGCTTTCGTTGATCAAGGGACTGGAATCCGTGCGGGTGGTTCGTCCGGGGTACGCCATCGAGTACGACTACGTCGACCCTCGGGAACTGCATCCAACGTTGGAAACCAAGCGGATCCGCGGGCTGTATTTTGCGGGCCAGATCAATGGCACGACCGGTTACGAAGAGGCTGCCGCACAAGGTGTGGTCGCCGGCATCAACGCGGCAGGTCGTTCGTCAGGCCAACCCGCGTTCGTGTTGGACCGGGCCGAGGCATATATCGGTGTCTTGATCGATGACCTCACGACCAGGGGCGCACCGGAGCCTTACCGCATGCTTACGTCGCGCTCGGAATATCGGCTGCATTTGCGGGCTGACAACGCCGACGAACGCCTGACCCGAAAAGGGCAGGCGGCAGGCGCTGTCGGAACCTTGCGGTCACGCATGTTTGCCGAGAAGTCAGCCAAGCTTGGGGCGGCGCGCCAGCTGCTGCAGGAAACTCGGGTCAGTACTTCGTCGGTACGGCGACAAGGCATCGCAGCTTCTGATGACGGCGGACGCCGATCGGCCATGAAATATCTCGGCTATACCGACGTGACCATTGCAAAACTTGCGCAGATCTGCCCAGAGCTGAACGCCATTGACGCGTCGCTGCATGGCATCCTGGAGGCCGACGCGCTGTACGCTCCCTACAGGGCGCGACAAGACGAGGACATTCGTGCCTACCGGCGCGATGCAGCCGTCCGGCTTCCCGACAGCATTGACTACGGCTCAGTGGGAGGGCTGTCCGCCGAGGCAACCGAGGCATTGCAGGCGGGCCGCCCGTCGACTCTGGCGTCAGCTTCACGTTTACCCGGTGTAACCCCGGCGGCTTTGACGGCGGTCGTCGCTCACCTAAGGAAGCTGTCTATCCGGGCATAAGCGGACGTGCCGGTGTCTGCAGCCAAATGTTTCACGTGAAACATGGGGGATTATATACAATGGTTGACAAAGGCCGATTGATGGCCTAGTCTGTGTGGGCTGACAGGAGAAGGTCATGGCCCACTCTCCCCCCGGAAAACACGAACGATCTGGCGTCTCCCTGATGGATCTCATGCGGCTGTTTCCCGACGAGGAATCCGCCAGGGCATGGTTCGAGGCGTCGAAGTGGCCGACTGGCCGCTACTGCCCCCGCTGCGGCTCCACGAACACCCACGAAGCGAAGCACGCCAAGTCGCCCTACCGCTGCCGCGACTGCAAGAAGTACTTCAGCGTGCGGACCGGGAGCCTGATGGAAGGGTCGAACGTGCCACTGCTCAAGTGGGTGTTCGCGATCTACCTGGAGGCGACCAGCCTCAAGGGCATCAGCTCCATGAAGTTGCACCGCGACATCGACGTAACCCAGAAGACCGCATGGTTCATGCTGCATCGCATCCGCGAGGCGTGGGCCACCAGCAAGAACGCGAATTTCACCGGCCCGGCCGAGGCTGATGAGACCTACATGGGCGGCCTGCGCAAGAACATGCCGAAGTCGAAGCGCAAGGAGCTGTTCGGGCAGGGCCGCGCCGGCAAGGTCGCAGTGGCCGGCGTGAAGGACCGGGCCACCAACCAGGTCAGCGCGGAAGTGGTCGAGGGGACCGACCGCCTGACATTGCAGTTCTTCATCGAGGACCGCGTGATCAACGGCGCGAAGGTCTACACAGACGAGGCGTCAGCCTACAAGGACATGCCGTACTTCGAGCATGAGGCCGTCAAGCACGGCGCTGGCGAATATGTCCGTGGCGATGTCCACACCAACGGAATCGAGTCTTTCTGGTCGATGCTCAAGCGGGCGCACAAGGGCACATTCCACAAGATCAGCGAGAAGCATCTGAACCGATACATCCAGCAGTTCGCGGGCAAGCACAACATGCGGGCTCTGGACACGATCAGGCAGATGCAGAGCATCGTGGCCGGGATGGTCGGCCGCCGGTTGCGGTATCCCGATCTGATTCGCTAGCCTCAGAAAAGGAGCCGGCCCCGGTGTTCTCGCACCGGGGCCGGAAACACTGCGGGGCGTTAGCCCGCAACGAGATTTTTGTGCACGTGAGAATCGTACAAACAGAATTCTGGTTGCGCAAGACCTCCGCCACACACGGAGGCGTGGATGCTGCTTGCATCGCTGCCGGCGGAGGCTTTGAAGGAGCTTGCGCCCTTTATCGACCAGTGGATCGCCAGCCAGGACGACGAGATCGACCGGCTGTTACGAGAGAACGGAAGACTGCGGGAGGCCGGTGATGACAAACGATAACAAACAGGATGAGGAAGATCTGGAGCGTGGGCGTGCCATCCGTCTAAAGGACGAAATACACCGGTTGATGGACAAGATTACCGCTGCGTACGGAGATATTAGGGTTCTTCTGGAAACCAGAGAGATTTCTTCTGCCGATCTAGAGCAACTGGCCGGTCATCTTAGGGATGTCGAAGCAACAGCCAGCAAGCTGGATGAGACGGAGCAAGAAATCAGGAACAAGATATACAGACTGTAACGCACTGTAATAAAAGGAATTTGTACTATTTTTGACGATAGCCTACCATGGCGTTGGAGGCTCACGCACTCCAACGCCATGGTACCCTCCCTTACGCCCTTCTGGTTATGTGGGGAAGCGGGTCGTCTCTTAGTGCTTTAAGACCACCGTCCATGGCAGACCTCCTTTCTTCTGGAGGTTGATAGGGCGGCGGATGTTGATCGCATCCGCCGCCCTCATACTACATGCAGTGCTCCTTCAGCTTAGAAGTTCGGCGTGGCTCCAAACTGCGCGCCGATGAACCTGACTGCGGTTCCGCCGGTCGTTGTCGCACTGCCGCCATGTGTGCCCGCTACAGCGCGCGGGTCGCCAGTTACATCATCAATGGTTGAAAACCGGCCGCCCCACGATCCCTCGTTACTTGAAAAGCTGAAGCGCGGGTCGACCAGCCTGACATTTGTTCCGGTGAATGTTCCATCGGAACCGATGGCGGCCGCCCCGATTTCCAATCTTGTGGGGACGCTGGCATTACCTGAGTACACGCTGCCATCCGGTTCGGTGGCAACGGCATCGACGGTGATATTGCTCACCGATCCCGACACGATCCCGCGCGAGAAATCTGCAACTGCGTGGAAGGCTCCCGAGTATGAACCAACCTCGATCGTGCCTAGCGTGCCACCAGGAACGTCGGTGCCGTACTGGCTGGCATAGATGCCCGCAGCGATACCGTTGTAGCTCGCAGTGCCGCTGACAGGCACGCTGGCCGGACGGGAAATTTCCGGTCCATCGACAAATGCGCCGACTTCAACCCCCGTCACCGTTCCGGCCTGAAGGTTACCGCGCACGTGCATCCAGTAGCCGCCGGCCATCCAGTCGGTCGGATCGTTGGAGTCGTAGTCAATGGCTCCGTACATGACGGTGGCGCTGTTGGCGCCATAGTCGATGAGCAGACCTTCGTCCCAGTCCCTCCCGGTGACAGGCGACACGTATGTTCCCCCATCGACCAGGTGATCGACGGTATTGAGTGAGAACCCGCTGCCGTCGCGGCGCCGGACGCGAAGAGTGGCCCGGTCTCTGCTGATCGTCACTTGGGCGGCGTCGGTCGTGGCGCCAGACACATTGACATTCGAGGTCTGGGTGACGCTGCCGAAGGCTGGCATAGCAGTGGCCGCTTGTTCGGCCGCGGAGGCTGCCGATGTAGGATCAGCGGAAAAAGCCGTATCGACTGTTGGCATTTGAGACGTAGGCGGCTGCGAAGTGTCCGGAGGTGTGGTAGCGGTAGGGCTTCCGCCCCCTCCCCCGCCGCAGGCGGCAAGGATTAGGACTGCCGCAATCGCGGCGAAATAACGAGAGTTCATGGGACTGGTCCCCGTCGAAGCGACGGCACCGACGAGCGCCGGGCCGTGCTTACTAACATGGGAATCATGTAGTCCCGCCTATTCGCGACCGGCGAGGCGCAAACCCCGCCGGTAGGCAGCTCTTGTATTCAGCGGGCGACCCGACCTATGGCCGAGGTCCCATGTCAGTAAGCGTTGGCAGCGTGTGGCGGGTAGGGCAGGGAGTCAAGGATGATGTGGTAATATGCGGGGATGAAGTACCCGCCTGCGACCGACGCCACGCCTGCCGAACTGGGGTCCGCCCTGGTCCGAAACCGGCCTAGTGCTTCGTTTCCGGAGGCGTCTCCGGCAGAACGCCGGAAAAGCGGGCAAATGCCAACAGGAACAGCTTCTGAAGATCCCGGAAACGATCCTTGTTCTCTACGGGAAGCTGTTCTGGCAAGGATGGATCAGTTAGGCGTGTCATCAGAAGCGTTGCAAGAGATTGACCGTCGCGGACGTTCCGAAGGTTGGCAAGCTCTCGACCCAGACGCATGACGAATATCGTCTCTGGCGTCCCCTCGTAGGACGCTTCCACAAGACGGCGATCTTCCTCGGTAAGAATCACAACTAGTCCCCACGACCGGAAAGCGCCGATCATGGCGGCGCGGGCCTAGCTGTCAACCATTAGATATAAGCCCCGAAACATGGGGCCCGACATATCACGGGGCCAGGGACCGCTGTAACGAACCCGGCATCGGTCGGACGTCGGCAGGAAGGCACCGAACGACCAAGGTGGGGCCGGGCCTGGCTCTAGCGGCTGCTGGGATCGACGTCCAGCCGGAAGACAATCCCCTTCAAGGCATCGCTGTATGCCGGGTAGATGGTTGTCACCAGCGGATCATGGCCGGGAACGATGTGGTCGGCGCTGTCGGCGAGGCCGGCAATACGATCATGCCCCTTGAGCATGTCCGCCACGGAAAAGACGATCGGAAACGGTGCAGATTGTTCCATGTTTTCAAAGAAATGCGCTGCATCGGAGGCAAGCACCACCCATCCTCTTCGAGTTCGCACCCGGACGCATTGCAAGCCCATGGTGTGGCCGCCAAGAAGATGTACGGACACGCCAGGGGCGATTTCCCGATCGCCGTCATGAAACACGACCCTTCCCTGGAAGGCCTTTCGGACCAGGTTGCACACGTGATCCGGCGTGTACGGCGTGGCGAACGCCCGGCGTGCCATGTGCGGGCCCGTCGCGAAGTGCATCTCTCGCTCCTGCAGGTGGAAGTTGGCCTCGGCGAAATGATCGATCGTGCCCGCATGGTCGTAGTGCAGGTGTGTGATGATGACGTCGCGCACCTTGGCGCTATCGACCCCGAGCATGGCCAGTCCGTCGCGCGGGGCCCGTGTCACGGTGCGGCCGCGCCGCTTGCCCTCGGCCTCATCGAAGCCGACATCCACCACTATTGACCGCTCTTCATTTCGTATCAGCCAAACGAAGTAGTCGAGCGGCATGTTTCCATCGTGCGGATCCGCCCCGATGAAGTTTTCGTGTCGCTTCCGGTTCGCATGCGTTCCGTAACGGACCGCGGTGACTTCCCAGGTGTCGGTCATGGTCGACTTTCCCAAAGGTGTGTAGCGGGAGCTCTAGCAGGGAACTCCAACGGCGCGCGACAAGAATCGAACGAAGCTGGAGCCCTTTTGGGCTATGGAGACAAATTGACGGAAGAACCCAGGCTTGACCGCATCAGACTCGGAGAAGGTTGCCAATGCAATGAAGTCCTTGCGCTTGAGGTCCTCCATCAACGGGTGCTCGGGATCGTAACCTCGTGGCGGCCGCTTGAGCGACTGGCCCCTGAGTTCAAAGATGTCCTGAAAGGAGGAATCGGTCGTAATGGACATCCATTCCTCTGAACGATCAACGATTGCGTCACGAATGTGTCCGAGCGCTCCGCTATCGGGACGCCATACGCCGCAGCCGGCGAAGCACGCGTCCGGCTCCAGATGGAGATAGAAGCCTGGCGCGTGCGCGTCCCGGCCAGCGACATGACGAAAGTGTGCGCCGACGTTGACCTTGTAGGGTGTCTTGTCCTTGGAGAAGCGCGTGTCGCGGTAGATCCGGAACAGCGAGCCGCCATTTGGCCGCGTGTCGGCGCGAAAATGCGGGCTGATTTCAGAGAGCGGCTCCGCAAACGCACCGATGAATTCAAGCATCGGGTCACGCACTTCCGACCGGTAGCGCTCCTTGTTCGCCTCGAACCATGGCCGGTCATTGTTGGCCTTGAGGTCACGCAGGAAATCAAAGAGTGAGGGAGAGATCAGGCTCGACGTCATGACGTGTCTTTCGAGGGTGCCGAATAGATGGAGGGCAGGCGGTAGAGCGATCTGACAACGGTGTGCGCCGACACAGCTACGCGCCGCCCACTGAAGATCATAGAACGATCAAAAAGTGATCATATAGGCTGTCATGGAGATCTGCAGTCATGACCGGTTACAGGCGTTCGGTCGCTCGCAGGCGCAGCCTCCGGATCATCCACCAAACGATGCCGATGATCGGGACTGCCACCATGGCCTGAAGTTGCGCCTCGTCGGCGTCCAGGTGCCGGGAAATCGGGGCGAGGACGTATCCGGTGAGACTGACGGCGTAGTAGCTGATGGCGACGACCGATAGCCCCTCGACCATTTGCTGCAGCCGCAACTGGAGGGCGGCACGGCGATCCATGCTCTTGAGAAGGCTGCGGTTCTGTGCCGCGATGTTCACTTCGACACGCGTGCGCAGCAGCGTGGCGGCTCGCGTCGCACGCTGAGAGAGTTCGTCCAGCCGGCTCTTGGCGGAGCTGCAGGTTCGCATCGCGGGATCAAAACGCCGCAACATGAACTCTGCCAGGGTTTGCCGCCCCAATACGCGTTCTTCCCGTAGCGCACCGATGCGTTCGTGCACAATGGCCGCGTAGGCTTCGGCGGCGCCGAAACGGAACGCCGAGGACGATGAGAGGGCCTCGATTTCCGCGGACATCGAGAGAAGCCTGTCGAGCGTCTCGGCTTCGCCTCCGCCGGACGTGACCATGGTTCGGACCAGCGAGGTCATTTCCCGATCGAGTTCCGCGACGCGCGCGGCTACCTCACGCGCCACCGGCAAGGCCAACATTGCCATGGACTTGTAGGTCTCGATTTCCACAAGTCGTTGGACGATTCGCCCGAGTCGGCGCGGGCCGATATCGGACCGCGCCAACAACGCAAACCGAACGTGCCCCGCCGTATCGATGCGGAAGTCGCTGGCAGCTATGGCCTGCTGGTCGACAACGCTGGACATGGCGAGGCTTTCCGGCACGAACCAATCCCGCATCCGGGCATAGTCGGCCTCGCCGAGCTCGGGCACTGAATCGGCAAGCTCGACCCGGACCAGCACGGACGTGAGAACCTTGCCGGGGGCCTGGTTGAGCCAGTCACGAGGGAACGTCGTCGAGATGGAGCCGGTAAACGGAACCCCGGCCACGCCATCGGCATAGATCGTATAGGTCACGAATTCGGTGTGACGCTCCCACTTCAGCAGATTGCGGCCGAGTCGGCCCGAAAAATGATTGCCATCCGGAGGGGGATGATCCGCTCCGTGTCGGTTCAACAGGTCATGGAGATGCGCTCGGTCGGCTTCCGGGTCGCGGTTCTCAGCCTGGCCAGCCTGTTTGATGGCGAGTACTACGGCGTGGCACGGGGCGCGCAATTCAGGGAAAGGACGGGCATGCAACTCGTTCGACAGCGCATAGCGCTGCGGGTGGTCTTCAAGCCTCTCTTCCGTCATGCGCCGTATCCTCTGCTGCGCCAAGGCACAATATATTGCAGGGCGGTTCGGGCGGGATGCGCGGACGGCGGAATGGTGCGGGCGCTGCCCCTCCCTGATCCGCCGATGCCGAGTCGCGTCCGGCAGAGGAAGGGGGGAGGGATCGCCGCGCCGCCGTTCCCGCCATCAAAGGCTTCCGGCGATCTGAAGCTTGCGCGGGTCAGCGCATCACAGAATAAATCGGTTCAGATCGCTCTGGTCAATTTCGTCGCTGAGGGTGTTGAGCACAAACTGCTCGTCGATGGTCACTACTTCATCCGACCGATCTGTGGCTGAAAAACTGATGTCCTCAAGCAGCCGCTCGCAAATCGTGTGGAGTCGGCGCGCGCCGATATTCTCGACCGTGTGATTGGCCTCGGCTGCCAATTTGGCCAGGGCGCTGATGCCGTCGTCCTGGAATTCCAGCTTGACGCCGTCGGTCGCGAGCAATGCCTCATATTGCCGGGTCAGGCTGTTCTCCGGTTCGGTGAGGATGCGAACCAGGTCGGCTTCGGACAACGGGTCCAGGCTCACCCTGATGGGGAGGCGGCCCTGCAGTTCGGGCAGCAGGTCGGACGGTTTGGCGAGGTGAAAAGCTCCGGAGGCGATGAACAGGATGTGACCGGTTCTGACCTGACCGTGCTTCGTGGGTACCACCGTGCCCTCGATCAGCGGCAGAAGGTCGCGTTGCACGCCCTCTCGGCTTACATCCGCTCCGGCTCGGTCTTCAGCGCGCGTGATCTTGTCGATCTCGTCCAGGAACACGATTCCGTTCTGTTCCACCGCGTCGATTGCGGTGCGATGCAGTTCATCGTCGTCGATCAGCCGGTTGCTTTCTTCCTCGATCAGGACGTTATGGCTTTCGCCCACCGTCATGCGACGCTTCTGCGTGACATTGCCGAACGACTTGCCCAGCAGTTCCCCTAGGTTGACCATGCCGACGTGTGTTCCGGGCACGCCCGGCAGTTCGAATGAGGGAAACCCGCCGGGGCTCTCGCTCACCTCGATCTCGATTTCCTGCTCGTCAAGTTGGCCGGACCGAAGTTTCTCGCGCATCTTTTGGCGGGTGTCACGCGAGGCCGACGGCCCCGCAAGCACGTCGATCACGCGTTTCTCGGCGGCTGCCTCGGCGCGCGTTGCCACCTCATGCTGCAATCTGGTCCGCGTGATCATGATCGCGCTTTCGACCAAATCGCGGATGATCGACTCGACGTCGCGGCCGACGTAGCCCACTTCCGTGAACTTCGTCGCCTCCACCTTGATGAACGGAGCTTGCGCCAGCTTCGCCAGACGGCGCGCAATTTCGGTCTTGCCCACACCGGTGGGCCCCATCATCAGGATGTTCTTGGGGAGGATTTCCTCCCGCAGCGGCGGTTCCAGCTGCTGGCGGCGCCAGCGATTCCGAAGCGCGATGGCCACCGACCGCTTGGCGGCCCGCTGGCCGACGATGAAGCGGTCGAGTTCCGCGACGATCTCGCGTGGTGTGAACGCGGTCATTGGCGGATGACTTCGACGGAAATCTGGTGGTTCGTGTAGATGCAAAGTTCCGCAGCGACGACCAGCGACCGCCGGGCGATCTCCTCGGCATCCAGCCCCTCGACTTCGCTCAGGGCGCGGGCCGCAGCCAGGGCGAAACCGCCGCCAGAGCCGATGCCGATGAGGCCGTCCGCCGGTTCCACCACATCCCCGACGCCGGATACCAGCAGGGACACTTCGCGATCCGCAACTGCCATGACCGCCTCCAGGCGGCGAAGGTACCGGTCGGTTCGCCAGTCGCGCGCCAATTCAACACATGCCCGCATCAACTGGCCCGGATGCCGCTCGAGCTTGGCGTCCAGCCGGTCGAAGAGGGTGAAGGCGTCGGCGGTCGCGCCCGCGAATCCCGCCAGCACGGCACCGCCGGCAAGGCGGCGCACCTTGCGGGCGTTGGCCTTGATGACGGTGTCGCCCTGGGTGACCTGCCCGTCTCCGGCAATGACCACCGCTCCAGCCCGCCGAACCGACAGCACCGTGGTGCCATGCCAGGGCGTCTTGACTTTCGGGGTCTCGGACATGGACATCATTTGGGGCAGGCCCGTGGCAAGTTCACCGCAGGAGGCCTCACGCTTGCCGCTGCTTCAGTGACTGTCCAAGGCTGTCAACTGTCTGCTGAACGAGGGCGAGCTGTGTCTCGGCATCGATCCGTTCGCGCAGCAGGCGAGTCGACGCTTCCAGCACCAGGTCGGCCACCCGCTCCCGGTACATCTGCCGCGCGGCCTCCTCGGTGCGGGCAATCTCTTCCGTGGCGCGGGCGCGCATCCGGGAGAGGTGTGCCTGCAGTCGCTGATCTGAATCTGTGGCGATTTGCCCGGCGGTCTCTTGCGCCCGGGCGCGAATCTCCCCGGCCGTTTTCTCGGCCTCCGCGGCCTCGTCGGTGTAGCGGTCACGGAGGGACTGCGCTTCGGCATGGAGAGCGGCCGCGCTGTCCAGTTCATCGCGCACCGCGTTCCGGTGTGCATCCAGAACAGCGGCAAGCTTCCGGAACAGCAGGCGCCCGAAGGCACCCACGAACAGGACGAACGATACCGCGACCCAGAAGGACGGATCCTGGGCGAGCACGGACCACGTCATGGCGTCGTTTCCCGCGCGGCCTGTGCGACGACGCGGGACAATGCCGCGTCCCCGATCTGCACGGACGTCAGGCTGCCGGTGAGCGACCGCACGAGGTCCACGGCCGCGGCCTCGGCGTCCCGCAGCGCCACTGCGCGGCTCGCTTCGATGCGGGCCTCCGCCTCGACTCTCTCGTTTTCCAGGGCCTCCTGCAGGCGCTGGGTCTCCGTCCGGAAGGCCACGGCCGCCTTGTCGTGCGCTTCCCGGAGCAGCCGGTCGCTGTCGGCGCGGGCGGCCGCCAGCGCGTCACTCCCGCGGTGGTGCGCGGCCTCGGCTTCCTTGCGAAGCTCGTCTGCCTGTTCCCTGTCAGCCCCGATCCGCGTTTCGCGGGCCCGCAATGTGGTTCGCACCTGCGGCAGCACGATTCGGCTGATCACCACGTAGAGCAGCGAGAACGTAACCACCAACCAGAAAATCTGGGACGCGAACGTCTCCACGCGAAGCTGCGGCATGTTGCTCTCCGCGGACGCCACAGCCGGAAGCAACGAGGCGGACGCAATCGAGCAAACAACGGGGAAGCGGCGAGCCATCGGCGGCAATTCAGGCTAGACGGCGAAGAGAATCAGGAACGCGATCAGCAGTGCGAACAGCGCGATCGCCTCCGTCAGGGCAAATCCCAACAGCACGTTGCCAAAGACCTTCGGCGCGGCTGACGGATTACGAATGGCGGCGGAAACGTAGTTTCCGAAGATGTTGCCGATGCCGATACCGGCTCCGGCGAGCGCGATGGTGGCGAGACCGGCGCCAATCAGCCTGGCAGCTTCTGTTTCCACGGGAAGATCCTTTCGGGAGTCAGGGTGAAAGTGAAATGAGGAACGGAACTTAGTGGTGAAGGTCCAGCGCGTCACTCAGGTACAGGCAGCTCAGGACCGCGAAGACATACGCCTGAATGGCCGCTACCAGCAGCTCAAAGCCGGTCAGGATCACGATCAGGATGATGGACACCGGCGCCAGGAACCCGAGGCCGGCGGACAGCAGGAGGCCGACAAAGCCCCCAAAGACCTTGAGCATCGTATGCCCGGCCATCATGTTGGCGAACAGGCGCAGAGAAAGGCTGACCGGACGGACGAAATAGCTGATGATCTCGATCGGAACCATCAACGGGATGAGCGCCATCGGGACACCGGACGGGACGAAGAGCGAGAGGAACCGGACTCCGTGTCGCATCAGCCCGATGACGGTCACGCCGACGAATACCACGGCCGCCATGGCGAACGTCACGGCAATGTGGCTGGTGTACGTGAAGCTGTAGGGCACCATCCCCAGGAGATTGCCGAAGAGGATGAACAGGAACAGGCTGAAAATAAAAGGGAAGTAGCGAGCCCCCTGTGGGCCGACGTTGTCCTGCAGCATGTTGGCCACGAACCGGTAGGTCAGTTCCACCGCCGCTTGCCATCGCCCGGGAATGATCGCGCGCCGCCGCATCCCGCCGGCGAACACCACGGCAATGGTGGCGACTGCGATCAGCATCCAGAGAGCTGAATTGGTAAACGAGAGGTCGAGCCCCCCGATCTGAATGGGTTCGAGGGCGACGATCTCGAACTGTTCGAGCGGCCCGTGGGCCGCGTCACCACTCGCGCTGCTGTCGGTTGCCATTGAGCATTACGTTCCGGAGGGCGGATCTTGGGGCGGAGGATTCTGTTCTTGGTCCGGTTGCCGCCGGCTGAAACCTTGGGCAGTGCGAAACACGTTGCGGAGACCAGCGGCGAACCCGAGCCCGACGCAGATGATCAACAACGTCGGCGACGTGTCCAGCCAGTCATCAAGCAACCAGCCGGTCCCGCCGCCCAGGGCGATTCCCGCAATCATTTCGGAAGATACCTTTAGCGCCCCGCCGAAAGCCTTACCGCGAGCGCCTCGGTCAGATCGAACGTTGCCGGACGAAGACGACGTGTCATCGGCCAGGCGATCCGCGAGACGGGAAAGATCCGGCGGAACATCGCGGCCGTTGGGCGTGTCGTCCGCCACGATCTGCTGATTCCCGCACCAATACCCGTGGAAACGGGCAATTCGGACGCTAACCGCCTCTCACGGAATCGTCAAGCGAGCACAGGGCGGCACGACGGTCGCGAACCCGCCCGGCGCACGTCGCCGCGATCCGGGGCCTAGCAGTTCTCCGGGGCGTACCCGAGATTGGCGGCCAGCGTTTCCTCTGCTTCCGCCACGGCGAATCCCTTTCGCCGGGCGTAGTCCTCCACCTGGTCTCGGCCGATCCGGCCGACGCCGAAGTATCTCGTCTCCGGATGGGCGAAGTAGAGACCGGAGACCGACGCGGCTGGCATCATCGCGAAACTGTTGGTGAGGGTGATGCCGGCGCGGGTGTCGGCCTCCAACAATTGAAACAGCGTGCGCTTCTCGCTGTGATCGGGACAGGCCGGATATCCCGGAGCCGGACGGATGCCCTGATACGCCTCGTCGATCAAGGCCTCGTTGTCCAGGTGCTCCTCGGGCGCGTAACCCCAGAACTCCTTCCGCACCCTTTCGTGCATGCGTTCCGCGAAGGCTTCGGCGAGGCGGTCGGCCAGCGACTGGAGAAGGATCTCGGCGTACGCATCCTGGCCTTCCCTCGCGGCGTCCAGACCGATGCCGGCCGTGACCGCGAACGCGCCGATGTGGTCGCCAAGCCCGGTTGTCTTGGGGGCAACGAAGTCGGCCAGACAAAGGTTGGGACGGCCGGCGGACTTGTCCATCTGCTGGCGAAGGAAGACGAACCGCGCCCGCACGTCCGAGCGGGTGGAGTCGGCGTACACCTCGACATCGTCATCGACGGCGTTGGCCGGAAACATCCGGGTGACCCCCCGAGCTTCCAGCAACCGCTCGTCCACGATCCGCCGCAACATGGCCTGGGCATCCCGGAAGAGGCCCTGGGCGGCCTCGCCGACCACCGGGTCATCGAGAATCTGGGGCCATTTGCCCGCGAGCTCCCAGGTGTGGAAGAACGGCGTCCAGTCGATTCGCTCCGCCAGTTCATCGAGGTCGTAGGCCGCGAAGTGGAGCAGATCGGTGTCGCGGGGAGGCGGCGGGATCCCGTTGCTCCAGTCAATGCGGATTCGCCGCTTCCGCGCCTCCTCGAGCGGCAAGCGGTTGGAACGTTCGCGTCGATCCCCGTGCTGCTCGCGGATCCTTCCGTATTCCTCCTGCACTTCAGCAACCAGCGTCGGGGCGCGCGTGCTGCTGGCAAGGCTGGAGGCGACGGTGACAGCGCGCGACGCGTCGGCCACATGCACGACCGGGCCGGAGTACTCCGGCGCGATCTTCACCGCGGTATGGGCCTTGGACGTGGTCGCACCGCCGATCAGGAGCGGGATGCGGAGCGCTTCGCGCTCCATCTCGCCGGCGACCAGGGTCATTTCACGGAGCGACGGCGTGATCAGCCCTGACAGGCCCACCATGTCGGCGTCGTGATCACGGGCGGCCTCCAGGATCGCCGCGGATGGCACCATGACGCCAAGGTCGATGACCTCGAAGTGGTTGCACCCGAGCACGACGCCGACGATGTTCTTGCCGATGTCGTGCACGTCACCTTTCACGGTGGCCAGCACGATTCGCCCCCGGGCGCGGGCCCGCCCCTGCTTGCGCGCTTCGATGAACGGCTCCAGGTGGTTCACTGCCTGCTTCATGACCCGGGCGCTCTTGACGACCTGGGGCAGGAACATCTGCCCCGAACCGAACAGGTCGCCCACCCGGCTCATGCCGTCCATCAACGGGCCCTCGATGACGTCGAGCGGATCCTCCACTTGCTGGCGGGCAATCTCGACGTCCTCGACGATGAATTCGGTGATTCCCTCGACCAGGGAATGCATCAGCCGCTCGCCGACGGGCTTGCGGCGCCATTCGGGGTCCGTTTCGTCTTCGGTCTCGAGGGCACGGGCTGATCCGGCGGCCATCTCCAGCAGGCGCTGCGCGGCGTCCGGTCGTCGGTTGAGGACGACGTCCTCCACCGTTTCCCGGAGGGCCGCGGGAAGGTCCGCGTAGACGGCGAGCTGCCCCGCGTTGACGATCGCCATGTCGAGTCCGGCCGCGATGGCGTGGTAGAGGAACACCGAGTGCATGGCCTTGCGGACGCCGTCGTTGCCGCGGAACGAAAAGGAGAGGTTGGAGAGACCCCCGGACACGAGGCTTCCGGGCAGTGTTGCCTTGATCTGACGGCAGGCCTCCAGAAAGGCGACCGCGTAGTCGTCGTGCTCCTCGA
Source organism: Alphaproteobacteria bacterium (assembly GCA_022819905.1). Taxonomy (GTDB): domain Bacteria; phylum Pseudomonadota; class Alphaproteobacteria; order TMED109; family TMED109; genus VXPW01. The sequence goes on along the minus strand of JAJEGJ010000035.1, from coordinate 75,628 downwards.
TGCCAGTGGCCACGGCAAAGATGTTGGGATCGAAGATGATGTCCTCAGGTGGGAAGCCAACCTCGTCCACCAGAATCCGGTACGCGCGCCCACAGATCTCGACCTTTCGTTCGGGCGTGTCCGCCTGTCCCTGTTCGTCGAAGGCCATCACCACGACGGCAGCACCGTGTCGCAGGACCGCTTCCGCCTGCTGGCGGAACTCCGCCTCGCCTTCCTTGAGGCTGATCGAGTTCACGATGGGCTTGCCCTGGACGTTCCTGAGGCCCGCCTCAAGCACGGACCAGCTCGAGGAATCCAGCATCAGGGGCACCCGGCTGATTTCCGGCTCCGCGGCAATCAGGCGGAGAAACCGCGTCATCGCCGCCTCCACATCGAGCATCGCCTCGTCGAGATTGATGTCGATGATCTGGGCGCCGTTCCGGACCTGATCGCGGGCCACCTCCAGCGCCGCGTCGAAATCCCCGTCCAGCACGAGTCGCCGAAACCGGGCCGAACCCGTGACGTTGGTGCGCTCGCCGACGTTGACGAAGCCGGTGTCCTGGTTGATGGCGAGCGGCTCCAGTCCGGACAGGAAGCAGTACGACATCGACGGCGCGGCCGTCCGCGGAGCCTTGTCCATGACGGCTTCCCGGATGGCGGCGATGTGCTCGGGCGTGGTCCCGCAGCAACCGCCCGCGATGTTCAACCACCCGTTCTCGGCGAACTCGCCGAGGTCGGCGGCCATGCTCGTCGGCGTTTCGTCGTAGCCGCCGAAGGCGTTCGGGAGCCCCGCATTCGGATAGAGACATACCGGCCGGTCGGCGAGGTGGGCGATCTCCTGGAGGTGCGGGCGAAGTTCCCGCGCCCCCAGGGCGCAGTTGAACCCGATCGAAAACGGCCGGGCATGGCGCACGGACGCCCAGAAGGCGGCCGGTGTCTGGCCGGTCAGCGTCCGCCCCGACGCGTCCGTAATCGTGCCGGAGATCATGACCGGCAGTCGAACCCCGGTGCGATCAAACACCTCGGCGATGGCGTGCAGCGCGGCCTTGCCGTTCAGGGTGTCAAACACCGTCTCGACCAGCAGCATGTCCGCGCCGCCCTCGACCAAGCCGAGTGCGGCCGTCCCATACGCCTGGCGGAGCTCGTCGTACGTGACGTTGCGGGCGGCAGGGTCCTCGACCACCGGTGAAACTGACGCTGTCCGATTGGTCGGGCCCAGGGCTCCGGCCACGAAGCGTGCCGGACCGTCGGCTTCGTGGCGGGCGGCGACCTCCCGGGCGATGCGGGCCGCGGCGCAGTTGATCTCTCGGGCCAGATCCCCGGTTCCGTAGTCCGCCTGGGCGATGGACGTCGCGCTGAAGGTGCAGGTTTCGATGATGTCGGCGCCCACGCCGAGATAGGCGTCGTGAACATCCGCCACCACGTCCGGGCGAGTCAGGCAGAGGATGTCGAAGTTGCCCGCAAGGTTGTGCGGATGCTCCCGGAAGCGGTCCCCCCGGTAGTCACGCTCCTCGAGACCCCGCTCCTGCAACATGGTGCCGAACGCGCCGTCCAGTATCAGAATCCGTTCGCGGAGACGGCGCTCCAGCTCTCGCCGCCGCACGGCCGTGTCCGCCGCCGGTCGGCTCATGCGTCCGGGTCCGCCGCCCCGGCCGACGGCGCCGCCAGGCGTCCGCGGAGGCCCAGCCACCAGCAGATCGCGTAACTGAGCCGGGCGCGGTTCAGCGTGTAAAAGTGAAACGCGTTCACCCCCTCGCGCCGGAGATTCTCGCATTGCGACACCGCCGCGCCCGCGGCGATCATTTCGCGGGTACGGGCGTCGGTGTCCAGGGGCTCGAAGGTCGCGGCCATGTGCGACGGGATCGTCACGCCGCAGCGGCGGCTGAATTCCGCGACCCGGGCGAAATCGGTGACCGGAAGGATCCCGGGCACGATCGGCGCCGTAATGCCGGCGGCGCGGCATCGGTCCCGGAAGCGCAGGAAACAGGCATTGTCGAAGAAGTATTGCGTGAGCACCCGATCGGCACCGGCATCCACCTTGGCCTTCAGGTTCTCGATATCCGCTGCCGGTGACGGAGATTCGGGGTGCGGCTCCGGATAGCCTGCCACCGAAATCTCGAAATCGGCGGCAGCGCGGATGCCGCGCACGAGATCGGCCGCATGGCGGTAGCCGTCCGGTTCCGGGCGATACCGGTCGGCGCCTTTCGGCGGGTCACCACGAAGTGCCACGATGTGCCGGATTCCCAGCGACCACCAGCGCCGGGCCAGGGCGTTCGTCTGGGACCGGGTTGACCCGACGCAGGTCAGGTGAGCGGCCGGGGGCACGGGAAGCTCCTGGCGGATCCAGCACACGAGCCCTTCGGTGCGCGAGCGGGTGGAGCCGTCGGCACCGTAGGTGACCGAAAAGAAGTCGGGTCCGAGCTGAACCAGCAGATTCATCACCCGCTGCAGGCGTTGCACGGCGCCCGCATCCGCGGGCGGGAAAAACTCGAAGCTGATGGACGGTCGCGTCATCGCGTTCCGGACAGTGGTTCCGATTCGGTGGAACCCGTCGGGAGGCCGTGTAGTGGCCCCGGCTGCCGAAGGCCGGCGCAGTGGACTGGTGCTGATGGCGACGTGCCGGGCAAACCGCTCCGGCACGGCGAGACCGTGCGCCTGCCCGGAGAAGCGGGCCCGGAGCCGTGCAACATGCGAACCTCCTTCGGCGCGGCGCTGAGGAGGCTGACGCCCGTGATTGCCGTCCGGCCGCATCTCCCCAGCGGGAAACCACCTTGCACGGGCTGCAGGTTGGTGGGGTGCGTCAACCCCTCAGGATGCATTGACGACTGTAGAGGCGGGATATCAACGGGTCAAGATATGCAATGCTTGAATGCGGCCGTCGCGGGCGGCCGGCCGGCCATCACATGACACCGGTTTTGCGGCTCGCCGGGGCCGCAGGAACGCCGGCGCGAGGCGCCCGATCCCCCGAATCGAGACCGCCTGGGCCCCCGGCGGTGCTCAGAACGAGACGGCACCGGGGGCGCCAGCGAGCCCCGGAAGGGACACCCATCGGCACCCCACCGGCCACACAACCGCTCCCGCTTCTTGCCAATAGAATGCCCCGGGGCGTGCCGGGGCATTCGTGCTCGACGTGTCCGTCGATTTCACTTGGACCCAGATCCCATGCGTGACCTTCACCAGCCTGGCCGCTCCCCGGTGCGCGGAACCAACGCCGCTGCCGCGACGTCCCATCCATTGGCCACCCTGGCTGCCGTCGACGTGCTGCGCGAGGGCGGCAACGCGATCGACGCGGCGGTCACCGCGGCCGCCGTCCTGGCGGTGGTGGAGCCCCATTCAACCGGCATCGGGGGTGACGTCTTCTGCTTGTACGCACCGGCCGGCGGCGGTGAAGTCATCGCCCTGAACGGTTCGGGGCGGGCGCCCGCGGCGGCGTCGGCCGGCGCGCTCCGGGACGCCGGGCTCGGGGCGATCCCGTTTACCAGCCCGCACGCGGTGACCGTCCCCGGTGCCGTGCGCGCCTGGGAGCGCCTGTTGGCGGACCACGGCCGTCTGGACCTCGACCGCGTGCTCGCGCCGGCCATCGCCTATGCGATCGAGGGCTACCCGGTCGGCGACGTGATCGCGGACGCCTGGAGCCGCGAACGCGACAAGCTGCAGGCGGACCCGGATGCCGCGGCCGTGTTTCTCCCGCAGGGACTTCCGCCCCGCGCGGGAGAGGTGCATCGTCAGCCGCGTCTTGGCGAGACCATGCAGGCCGTCGCCAGTCACGGGGCAAGGGCCTTCTACGAGGGGCCGGTGGCGCAGGACATCGTCGGCAAGTTGCGGACAGCGGGCGGCGTGCACACGGAGGACGACTTTGCGGCGGCAGCCGTCAACTACGTGACGCCGATACGTACACGGTATCGCGGGGTGGATGTGTACGAGTGCCCGCCCAGCGGGCAAGGCATCATCGCGCTGCTGATGCTGAACGTGCTGAGCGGGTTCGATCTGGCGAGGCTGGACCCCCTGGGCCCGGAGCGCTTCCACCTTGAGGCCGAAGCGACACGCCTGGCCTACTGCGAACGCGCGGCGCGGCTGGCGGATCCGGAGCACGCCGAGGTGCCCGTGGAGGCCCTGCTCAGCGACGCCCACGCCGACGCGCTCCGCGCGCGGATCGACGTGCAGCGGATGACGCCGGGCCTTGCGCCCCCGGCGTTGCCCGAACACCGGGACACGGTCTACCTCACCGTGGTGGATGCCGACCGCAACGCGGTGTCGTTCATCAATTCGCTGTTCCATTCGTTCGGAAGCGGGATACTTGCACCGGGATCCGGCGTGATGCTGCACAATCGAGGAGCGGGCTTTTCACTCGGGCCCGGCCATCCAAACGAACTCATGCCGGGCAAGCGCCCGATGCATACGATCATCCCCGCGATGGCGGTGCGGGGCGATCGCGCCTGGATGCCCTTCGGCGTGATGGGCGGGCACTTCCAGCCGGTCGGCCAGGCGCACTTTTTGACCAATGTCCTGGACTTTGGCATGGATGTGCAGGAGGCGCTGGATTGCCCGCGGGCATTCCATTTCGACGGTGTGCTGAGTTGTGAGCGGGGGGTGCCCCGCTCGACGCGAGACGCGCTGGAGCGCCTCGGACACGCGGTAGACGTCCCTGACCTGCCGTTCGGCGGCGGCCAGGCCATTTCGATCGATCCCGACAACGGGGTCCTCTCGGCGGGCTCTGACCCTCGCAAGGACGGCGCGGCCATCGGCACATAGGAGGCACCATGGGCACGGCTCCCGACGTCGTTGTCTACACGCAGATGCTGTGCGGGTTCTGCTATCGGGCGAAACGCCTGCTCGGCGACCGCGGAATCGCCTTCCGGGAGATCGACGTGACCGGCAACCCGGAGCTTCGGGCGGAGATGACGGCGGCGGCCGGCGGCGCGCGAACGGCCCCCCAGATATTCATCAACGGCTTCCATGTCGGCGGTTCCGACGAGCTCGCCGCCGCCGCGGCATCGGGCGAACTCGACCGGTTGCTCGGGGATGTCTGAGCGCTCCAGACCTTTCCGCCTGGCCTGCGCGCAGCTCACCAGCACGCCAGATCTCCCCGCGAACCTGGGCATCATCGAGCAGCAGGTGCATGCCGCCCGGGCTGCCGGGGCGGACCTGGTGGCATTCCCGGAGAACGCGCCGTTGCTTGCCCCGGCCAGCGCCATGCAGGCGGCGGCCGCTCCTGAAGAATCCCATCCCGCCACCCGCGCCGTGTGCGCGGCGGCACGTGAAGCCGGGATCTGGGTGCTGCTGGGCTCGCTCGCGGCCGAGCCGGACGATTCGGACGGCAGATTGGCCAATCGGTCGCTGCTGATCAACGCTGACGGAACGGTGGCGCGGCGGTACGACAAGATTCACATGTTCGACGCCAATCCCGGGTCAGGCGAAAGCTACCGGGAATCCGAGCGCTATCGGTCGGGCACCCGCGCCGTCACGGCCGTGACGCCTTGGGGGCTGCTGGGCATGACCATTTGCTACGACGTCCGGTTTCCTGAGCTCTATCAGTCACTTGCCAAGGCGGGCGCCTGGTTTCTCTCCGTCCCCTCGGCATTCACGCGCCCCACGGGGCGCGCGCACTGGGAAACGCTCCTCCGCGCCCGGGCGATCGAGACGGGAAGCTGGGTCTTCGCGCCGGCGCAGTGCGGCATTCATTACGGGCGGCGCCGGACGTGGGGACACACAATGGTGGTGGACCCGTGGGGTCAGGTGGTCGCCGCGGCCGGGGACGAGCCGGACCTGGTCGTGGCGGACCTGGATCCGGCTGCCGTCACGGGGGCCCGAGACATGATTCCGAGCCTGGCGGTGCCCCGCCGCTGGTCAGAGCCGCCGCCGACCGGCTGACGGCGATCGGCCACGCGAGGCAGCGGCCGGCAGCTGGCGCCGGCCAGCGATCACGGCGCCGCGACGCGGGCGGCTGAACCAGCAGTGTCGCGGATGGCCGCGATTCGCTGGACGCGGGCGGGCCGCGGCGTCACGACATCTTCGTATGCGAGCACGCGCAGGGAATCGCCGACCGCGGCCAGCAGTTCGCCGCGCCGCAGCAGAAACCTGGGGTCGCGGGGCCGGCCGAACCGCTCGTTTCCCACGGCGAACGTCTCGTACAGCAGCCTGCCCCCGACGGCGACGGCGGCGACGATGTGGGGGAAGAGCGGCCGATGCAGGTAGTTGGTCACGATGACCGCATCGAAGGCGCGCTCCGGGAACGGCCAGGGACTCCCGTTTTCGAGATCCTGCACGATGCGTTCGAAACGGCCGCAGCGGATACCGGCTGCGGCGTCCGGGCCCCTGTCGACGCCGGTAACGTGACAATCTTGGGCCAGGAAATGCCGCACATGGCGCCCGCTCCCGCAGGCGATGTCGAGCACGGTGCGCCCCCGGCCGACGGCGCGTCCGTGTCGCACGATCCACGGCGAAGGTGCGGTCCCGGGGTGCCGGGCCCGCGCACCCTCCTCGGAGCTCATTTCCCGCATGGCCTCGTTCCTGCCAATTGGTCTAGAATGCAACAGTCTGGCAATGGGGCGAACGCGTCCAGTGATCCTATTCGACCTCGAATGCGACAGCGGCCACGTTTTCGAAGGCTGGTTTCCGAGCGGAGCTGACTATGACCAGCAGGCCGCCAAGGGCCAGATTCGCTGTCCTGTATGCGATACGGTGAAGGTGAAGAAGGCGCCGATGGCGCAGCGGCCGGCCCGCGGCCAGGACCGGGAACCGGAGCGCAAGCAGGAGCAGGCTGCGATGCTGCAGGCCCTGCGCAAGCTCCGCCGGACGGTCGAAAAGAACAGCACCTACGTGGGTGATCGCTTTCCGGCCGAGGCCCGGGCCATGTACGCGGGGGAGCGCGAAGAGAAGAGCATTTACGGCGAGGCCACCTGCGAGGAAGCCCGGGAGTTGCGTGAGGAAGGCGTGCCGGTCTGCCCGCTTCCGTGGGTCGACCGGGCCGATCACTAACCTTCGCGCCGGGCTCGTGCGCGGTACCGAGCCCCGACGCGGTTCGGATTCCGATCCACAGGCACTGCGAATTCAGCCATGACCGATCCGTTCACGGTTCCTGACCTCGCCGAATGGGCCGAGCGCGCGCGCCGGGAGTATGGCGGCGACCCCGACGGGCATGTGCAAGCGACGCCGGAAGGCATCGACGTCAAGCCGCTCTATACGACCGCCGACATCGGTGATCCGGGCCTCCCGAAGGGGCTGCCGGGCTTCGCTCCCTTCCTGCGGGGTCCGAGGGCCACCATGTTCACGGGCCGACCGTGGACCATCCGCCAGTATGCGGGCTTCTCCACGGCCGAGGAGTCCAATGCGTTCTACCGGCGAAATCTCGCCGCCGGTCAGAAGGGCCTTTCCGTGGCCTTCGATCTCGCCACCCACCGCGGGTACGACTCCGACCATCCTCGGGTGCAGGGCGATGTCGGAAAGGCGGGTGTGGCGATCGATTCGGTCGAGGACATGAAGATCCTGTTCGACGGCATTCCGCTCGACCAGATGAGCGTATCCATGACCATGAACGGGGCGGTGCTGCCGGTGATGGCGGCGTACATCGTCGCGGCCGAGGAACAGGGAGTCGCTCCCGCGGCCCTCACCGGCACGATTCAGAACGACATCCTCAAGGAGTTCATGGTCCGGAACACGTACATCTATCCGCCCGGACCATCGATGCGAATCGTGGCCGACGTGATCGCCTACACCGCCTCCCACATGCCCCGGTTCAATTCCATCTCGATTTCCGGCTACCACATGCACGAAGCCGGCGCGACGGCAGTGCAGGAGCTGGCATTCACGCTGGCGGATGGACTCGAATACGTGCGGACCGCGCTCGGGCGCGGGCTCGAGGTCGATCAGTTCGCGCCGCGGCTGTCGTTCTTCTTCGGCATCGGCATGAATTTCTTCATGGAGGCCGCCAAGCTGCGCGCCGCCCGGGTGCTGTGGGCCGAACGCATGGCGCGGATGTTCTCGCCGCGCGACCCCCGTTCGTTGATGCTCCGCATGCACTGCCAGACTTCGGGCGTGTCGCTGGCGGAGCAGGACCCCCTGAACAACGTGGTGCGCACGACGGTCGAGGCACTGGCGGCCGTCCTGGGCGGTACCCAGTCCCTTCACACGAATGCGTTTGACGAGGCCATCGCTCTGCCCACGGATACGTCGGCCAGGATTGCGCGGAACACGCAACTGATCCTCCAGGAAGAAGCCGGCATGACGCGGACGATCGATCCGCTCGGCGGTTCGTACTACGTGGAACACCTGACGGAACAACTGGTTCGCTCGGCGGGCGCGTTGATCGACGAGGTCGAGGAGCTGGGCGGCATGACGCGGGCCGTGGAGAGCGGAATGCCGAAACTCCGCATCGAAACCTCCGCCGCCAGCCGTCAGGCGCGTCTGGACGAAGGGCGTGATGTTCTGGTGGGCGTGAACCGGTATCGCACCGATCAGGAGACCGGCGTGGAGGTACGGGCCATCGATACGGAAGAGGTGCGGGTGCGCCAGGTCGAGCGCTTGCAGTCGGTGCGGGCAGAACGGGACCCGGGGGCCTGCCAGCGGGCGCTCGATGCACTGAGCGCGGGAGCGGCGGCCGACGAGGCCAACCTGCTGGCGCTCAGCGTGGACGCGGCCCGCGCCCGGGCGACCGTGGGCGAGATCTCTCTCGCCATGGAGCGCGTCTTCGGCCGCCACACGGCGCTGGTGCAGGTGGCTGGCGGGGCCTATTCCCGGGCCAGGACCAGTGACGACGAACTCACCGCGTTGCGCGGCCGCACGTCGCGGTTCGCCGAACGCCATGGCCGCCGGCCTCGGATCCTAGTCGCGAAACTTGGACAGGACGGGCACGACCGGGGCGCGAAGGTGATCGCGACGTCGTTCGCAGACGTCGGCTTCGACGTGGACGTCGGCGGCCTGTTCGGGACGCCGGCGGAGGTCGCCCGGCAGGCGGTCGAGAACGACGTCCACGTAGTCGGCGTGTCGACGCTGGCGGCCGGCCACCTGACCCTGGTGCCGGAGCTGATTGCTGCGCTGAGACAAGAACGGGCCGATGACATTCACGTGATCTGCGGCGGCGTGATCCCTGCGGCGGACCACGACGCGCTGCGGGACGCCGGGGTGGGCGCCATCTTCGGTCCGGGGACGCCGGTTCCCGAGGCAGCCGCCCGCGTGCTGACGTTGATCGAAGCCCAAGACGGACGCTGAGAGGCGGACGGGGGTGGCTAGCGACCTGAACTTGGTAGCCGCCATATTCGCGCCGCTGGCATTGGCGTGCGCGATCGGGTGGATCATCTACGCCCGCCGCCTTCCCGCCCGCGATACCGAACCGGACGGCCCTGCCGGCCCGACGGGAGGCACCACCGAGGCCGGCCACGAAGCGGGTCCGGCCTTGCCGGCGCCGGCCACCGCTTCGTCAGCGACCCAGGAACTGGCCGAGCAAATCCTCGGCGGCCATCGGCGGGCGCTCTCGCGCGGGATAACCCTGGTCGAATCCCGTCATCCACGTGACCGGGCGGCAGCAGCCGGACTGGTTCAGGCGGTTTTCGCCAATGCCGGTACCGCCATCCGGATCGGCATCTCGGGTCCGCCCGGGGTCGGAAAGTCGACCTTTTCTGAAGCGATCGGGCTTCATGCGATTGGCCAGGGGAAACGTGTAGCCGTGCTTGCGGTGGATCCCTCGAGCACGATCTCCGGGGGCTCCATTCTCGGTGACAAGACCCGGATGGAGCGCTTGGGCCGGTCCGACAACGCCTACATCCGTCCGAGCCCGTCGGGGGGTCTGCACGGAGGCATTGCCCGCGGCGTGCGGGAATCGGTCACGCTGTGCGAGGCGGCCGGATTCGACGTCATCTTGATCGAGACCATGGGGGTTGGCCAGGCAGAGCTTGCCGTACGCGAGGTGGTCGACCTGGTTGCCCTGCTGGTGCAGCCCGGGGCTGGCGACAACCTGCAGGGCATCAAGCGCGGGATCGTGGAGATCGCGGACTTCATCCTGGTCAACAAGGCGGACGGAGACCTGAAGCGGGCCGCGGAACTCACCGTCGGCGAGTACAAGCGGGCACTCCGGCTGATGTCTCCGCCGTCGGCGTCGTGGAAGCCTGAGGTGTTCGCTTGCTCGGCGGTCGATGGGACGGGCATCGACCACGCCTGGGAACGTATCCAGGCGTTCGAGGCGGCCACCACGAGCGACGGGAGCCGGGACGACGTCCGAGCCCGCCAGGCGGCGGAGGCCGTTTGGAGCTACGTGAATCTCGCGCTGCGGGAATCCTTCCGGGATGTTCATGCGGAATCCCAATCGGACGTGGCCGGCTGGGAAGCCGAGGTTCGTTCGGGCCGCATGGCTCCAGCCGCGGCCGCGACCGCTTTGCTCGACATGATGCGCGATGGAAGGATCGCGACCGGGACGGCAGGATGACGCTGTGCCCGCGTCGGAAACCGGCGCGACGGTGCTCCCGTGCTTGGGTCGAACCGCGGTGACCGCGGGTCCGGCCCGGAGCCTGCAGGTTTACCGAATACCGTCCGTGGACCGCAGGGGTCAGCGGGATCCGGCATCAGCGCCCGCGCGCGCCGGGCGGTTGGGAGCGGTGCTCCTGGCCGCAGGCGTTGTCGTCGCGACCAGCGTTTCGGCAGTGTCGGCGCAGGGGCTCCCTTTGGTTCGGGACGCGGAAATCGAAACGCACGTGCGCGCGTGGGCGGATCCCGTGTTTACGGCCGCCGGCCTGGATGCAAGCTCGGTCGATCTGTATTTCGTGAACGAGCCGACGATCAACGCATTCGTCGCGGGCGGCCAGAACATTTTCCTCCACACGGGCCTGATTGTCCGTGCCGGAACCCCGGATGCCCTCGTGGGCGTGATCGCCCATGAGGCCGGGCACATTGCCGCAGGCCATCTCGTGCGGACCCGCGAGGCGGCGGAAAATGCGGCGATCGCCGGGCTGGCCACCACACTGATCACAATTGGCGCGAGCGCGCTTGGCGGAGGGGACGATGCCATCTCGCTCGGGGCTGCCGGCATGTCGCTGGGCGAGAACATTGCCAGCAGGATGTTCCTCCAGCACTCGCGCTCGGCGGAGTACGCGGCGGACCTGGCGGCGCTGCAGTACCTGGCGGCGGTGGGTCGGCCGGCACGCCCGTTGGTGGACCTGCTGGTCGCGCTGCAAGCCAAGGAGCAAACGCTGGAGCTCCTCGATCCGTACGCTCGCACCCATCCGCTGACACAGGAGCGAATCCAGCAGATCCTGGATTGGACGCGCGGTGAGCAGGTGCCGCAGTCTGCCGAACGCGCCGCCGAGCTAGCCGCCTACGACCGCCTCGTTGCCAAGATTGTTGCCTTTACCGACCCGCCCGAACAAACGCTGCAGCGCTATGGCGGAGATGACAGCGTCGCCGGGCGGTACGCGCGCGCCATCGCGTACTACCGCAAGTCAGACCTGACCGCGGCGTTGTCGTGGATTGACGAACTTATCGCCCAGAGCCCCGAAGACCATTACTTCCACGAGCTGCGCGGCCAGATCCTCCTTGAGAACGGCCGGGTCCGGGAAGCCTCCGAGAGCTATCGGCGGGCCGCGGAACTGGCGCCGGAGGCGGCCCTGATCCTGGTTGGCTTCGCGCAGGCGGAGCTGGAAACCGGTGATGATTCAAGTCTTTCAGACATGATAGGCGTGCTCGAACGCGTCCTGGACCTGGAACCGGCGAACGCCAAGGCCTGGCGTCTCATCGCGGCCGCGCATGGTCGCGCCGGCAACGACGGGTTGGCCATGCTCGCGACGGCCGAACACGCACTCATCCGTGGCCGCGCTGCCGATGCCCGGCGTTTTGCCGAGCGAGCGCTCAAGCACCTGCCCCCTGATTCGCCCGCCTATCAGCGCGCCGACGACATCGGCCTGCTGCTGAAGGACTCATCGGGAGCAACCCGGCGCTAAATTGTCATCCTGGAACTGCTCGGAGAAACACCCATGCTGAGAACCTTCGCTGCGCTTGGCGCGCTGATGCTGGCGGCGCTCCTCGGCGGCCCGCTCGGGGCCGCCGAGCTGAACCGACAGGACGTGGAAACGATTGTCCGCGAGTACCTGAACGAGAACCCCAACGTCATCTACGAAGCCGTCGAAAAGCACCAGCGGCAGCTGGCGGAAGAGGCCAAGCGACAGCAGGATGCGGCGCTTGCCACCAATTACGAGACGATCGTGGAAGGTTCGCCGGCCGTTGGTGCCGCGGACTCGGACGCCATCACGGTGGTGGAGTTCTTTGACTACAACTGCGGCTACTGCAAGCGGTCGATGGACGCCATCCTTCAGGTCCTGGACAGCGAGACCGACGTACGGTTCGTCTTCGTGGAGTTCCCGATCCTGGCCCCGAGTTCCCGAACGGCCGCGCTTGCAGCCCTGGCTGCCGACAAGCAGGGTGCCTATTTCGAACTCCACCGCGCGCTGATGCAGCATCGCGGAGCGCTGACGGACACCCGGGTGATGGAGATTGCCGCGGAGATCGACCTTGATGTCGCGCAACTGGCGCGGGACATGGAGGATGCGTCAATCGTGGCCGCCCTGGAGCGCAACGCGGCGGTCGGCGAGGCCGTCGGGGTTCAGGGGACGCCGTTCTTCCTGGTCAACCAGAAGGCCTATCCGGGCTGGCTCGACGAGGAGGCGCTTCGGAGTGCCATCTCGGCCGCCCGACCCGGCTGAGGAAGGTCTGCGTCGGCGGGTCCGGGCCGCTGCGGAACTTGCCCCGGCCGGCCCCGGCTCGCCGAGTTTCCGCTCAGCTGACCGCCGCGAGCGGTGCGGGCGTGCTGCCGGAAAATCGCGGGTCGCCGGCGTCTCAACCGACCGTCAGCAGGATTTTCCCGACGCAGCTGCCGGCCTCCATTTCCCGGTGCGCGGCGGCCGCCTGTTGGAGGGGAAACGTGCGGGCCGTCACCGGCCGAACGCGCCCCGTGACGAACAGGGGCCAGACATGCTCCAGCAATGCATCCCGCAGTCGGCCCTTCTCGGCGACACTGCGGGGACGGAGGGTGGAGGCGGTGACGGTAAGCCGCTTCTGCAGCAGCGGGAGCAGGTTCGCTTCCACCTTGAAACCGCCGAGGAAGGCGATGATTGCCAGTCTCCCCTCGACCTTCAGCGCATCGAGGTTCCGGGCGAAATAGGCGCCTCCGACCATGTCCAATATCAGGTCGACGCCCGCGTCGCCGGTGCTTCCAAGGACTGCCGCGACGAAATCCTCCGTCTTGTAATTGATGCCCCGTTCCGCACCGAGGCCCTCGCAGGCCCGCGCCCGATCGTCGCTGCCGGCGGTCGCGAACACCCGCGCCCCAAACGCCCGCCCGAGTTGGATGGCGGTCGTGCCGATTCCCGAAGCGCCGCCGTGCACCAGCAACGTTTCGCCGGCCTGCAGGCGCCCGCGCTCGAACACATTGGCCCAGACCGTGTTGAACGTCTCGGGCAGACCGGCAGCGTCCACGACGGAAACACCTTCCGGTACCGGCAGCACCTGCGCATCCGGTGCGACGCAGTACTCCGCGTAGCCGCCTCCCGCCACGAGCGCAGCGACCGACTGGCCCGCCGAGACACGGTCGACACCGGCCCCGGCCTTCACGATTTCGCCGGCAACTTCAAGCCCCGGCAGGTCGCTCGCCCCGGGCGGCGCCGGATACAATCCCTGCCGCTGCATGACATCCGGGCGGTTGACGCCAGCCGCCTGCACCTGAATCAGGACTTCGTCATGGCCGGGTTCGGGGACTGGCCGCCGGCACGGGACCAGCACGTCCGGACCGCCGGGCGCAACGACCTCAATCGCATCCATCTGGGCGGGAAGGACCATCAAAGTTGTCCGAAATGGCTGATGAAGCGCGCAGTATGCCAGACGAGTATCCACTGATGTCCGCATTCTGGCGGCTGTCGGCGCCTGTGGGTAAAGTGGCCCAATGGCGATGGAAGACGACATCCTGGTCCCGAAGCCCGCGGCCAATTTCCCGCGGAACCTGGAACCGCTTTCGGTTGACGCACTGAAGCAGTACCTGTTCGAACTCGACCGGGAACGTTCGCGCACGCAGCAGGAGCTGGAACGGAAACAGCGGGCCACTGCCGCCGCCGAGCAGGTTTTCCGGTCCTGACCGCTGAGCCGGCCAGGCATTCCCTGTTCACGCTGCTGACCTGAGTTCTCTATGTCCAGAACTGGCGACTACCACCTAGACACCCTTGCTGTGCACGCGGGCCAGCGCCCGGACCCGCAGTACGGCGCCCGCGCCCAGCCGGTCTACCAGACCACCAGCTACGTCTTCGAGGACGCTGACCACGCGGCGTCGCTGTTCAACCTGGAGCGCGCCGGCCACATCTACAGCCGCATCTCCAACCCGACGGTTGCCGCGCTGGAAGAGCGCCTTGCAGCGCTCGAAGGGGGTGTCGCGGGCATCTGTACCGCGAGCGGTCAGGCGGCGCTCCACCTGGCAATCGCGACCCTGCTGTCCGCCGGCGATCACATCGTCTCCTCCGGCGCCCTGTATGGCGGCAGCCGCAACCTGCTGGATCTCACTCTTCCGCGTTTCGGGATCTCGACCACCTTCGTCGATCCGCGGGATCACGCCGCGATGCGCAAGGCCATCCGGCCGGAAACCCGACTGGTCTTCGCCGAGACGATTGGCAATCCGGGCCTTGAAGTGCTGGACCTGGAGGCGGTCGCCGACATCGCTCATGCAGCGGAGGTCCCGCTCCTCGTCGACAACACGTTTGCAACCCCGCACTTGTTGCGCCCGATCGAACATGGCGCTGACATCGTGATGCATTCGGCGACAAAGTTTCTCGGCGGCCACGGCGTGGCCATCGGCGGCGCGCTAATCGACGGCGGGAATTTCGACTGGGTGGGAAGCGGGCGGTATCCCACGATCACGGAGCCCTATGCCGGATACCATGGCATTCGCTTTGCCGACGAATTCGGTCCGGCTGCATTTGCCGCCCGGGCCCGAGCCGAGGGGCTCCGCGACTTCGGAGCCTGCATGAGCCCCCAGCACGCGTTCTACATCCTGCTCGGCGTCGAGACCCTGGGGCC
Source organism: Alphaproteobacteria bacterium (assembly GCA_022819905.1). Classification (GTDB taxonomy): domain Bacteria; phylum Pseudomonadota; class Alphaproteobacteria; order TMED109; family TMED109; genus VXPW01. Next base: position 60,610 of record JAJEGJ010000035.1, on the reverse strand, counting down.
GCGCATGGACCGCCATGTGGCGAACGCCCGGGCAGTGGCCGAGATGCTGGAAGCCCGGGAGGACGTGCCCTGGGTCGCGTGGCCGGGCCTCGAATCGCACCCTGACCATGCGCTGGCCGAGCGGCTGCTGCCCCATGGGTCCGGCGCCATCATTTCGTTTGGCGCGCCCGGGGGACGCGATGGGGGCCGGGCACTGATCGCCAAGCTGTCCTTGTTCTCGCACCTCGCGAACGTGGGCGACGCGAAATCGCTGGTGATTCACCCGGCCAGCACGACGCACGCGCAACTCGACGAGGTGGGTCTGCGCGAGGCGGGCGTGGACGAAGGGCTGGTCCGATTGTCGGTGGGTCTCGAGCACATTGACGACCTGCAGGCCGATCTCAAGCGCGGGCTGGACGCCGCGACACGCGCATGAAGATTCGGGTAGCCGGGCGGGCAGTCTACTTGGCGGACGGCGGCCGACCGTTCGTGCCCGATATGCCGGCGGTGGTCCTCCTGCACGGTGCGGGGATGGATCACAGCGTGTGGAGTCTTCCGGCGCGGTGGTTCGCCCATCACGGCTACGCGGTCTGCGCGCCCGACTTTCCCGGCCACGGTCGAAGCGACGGACCGCCCGCGGCGACGGTCACCGATCTCGCCGACTGGACGATGGCCGTGTTATCGGAACTCGGGGCCAACGTCGCCTGCGTGGCCGGCCACAGCATGGGCGCCCTGGCAGCGCTTGAAAGCGCCCGCCGGCATCCGGAACGGGTCAGCGCCCTGGCCCTGTTCGGGGCGGCGCCGGCCATGCCCGTGCACCCGAACCTCCTCGAGGCGGCCGCCGAGCGACCGACCGCAGCGGCGGCGATGATGACGGAATGGGGGCACGCGGCCGCTGCGCGACTGGGAGGCGGGCGCAATCCGGGGATGTGGATGACCGGCGGCGCGCTCCGCCTGCTGGCGCGTGCCCCGGCCGGCACGCTGCATGCGGCGCTTGCCCTCTGCAACGCCTACGAAGAGGGTCCGATTGCAGCCGCAGCTGTCACGATGCCGACGCGGGTGATCAGCGGCGCCGATGATCGCATGACACCGGCCAGGGCCGGCCGGAAATTGAGTCTCGCCATTCCCGGCGCCGTGTTCGAGGAAATTCCGGAGTGCGGGCACATGATGATGACCGAGGCGCCCGAGCAGACGCTCCAGGCGGTCCGGACGGCCTTTGAAGCGCAACCATGAACACGGCCGTCCCGGAGCCGCGGGCGCTGCGTGCGCACTATCCGTACTGGCGGGAGCTTCAGACCCGCTGGGGGGACAATGACATCTACGGCCACATGAACAATGTGGTGCACTATCAGCTGTTTGACACGGTCGTGAACCGGTTCTACGCAGAGGATGCCGGGTGGGATCCCGCCACGTCGGAGGCGATCGGCATCACGCCCGAAACGCGGTGCCGGTACTTCAAGCAGCTCCGCTATCCCGATCCCGTCGATGCCGGGGTCCGTGCGGCACATGTCGGGCGGAAGAGCCTCATTTTCGATATCGGCTTATTTCGACGTGGCGATCCCGACCCCGCCGCGATCGGTTATTTCGTCCACGTGTTCGTGGCCCGGGAACGCCAGGAGCAGACGGTGGCGGTTCCGGCCGGGATTCTCGCCGCTGTCCAGCGCCTGATGGTTGGCAACGAGGGAGCGGGGAAAGAACTGAGCGCGGGGCCTACAGCTTCAGTCCGGCAAACCGACGGTTGAATCGCGCCACCTGGCCGCCGGACTCGCGCAACTGCACCGGACCACCGGTCCACGCGGGATGGGTCAGCGGATCCACGTCCAGTTTGAGGGTGTCCCCGGGCTTGCCCCACGTCGACCGTGTCGCGAACTCGGTTCCATCGGTCATGACCACGGTGATCTCGTGATAATCGGGGTGAATGTCCTTCTTCATGGTCTCGACCATCGTAACTGCAGGCGGGAGAATTCAAGCCTAAATACCGGATCGGCAACTGCTGGACAACCCGTGCGCCGCCGCAGGCGTCGAGTCCGCACGGATCCGGTTTTTTCGCGTAGGGTGCGGTAGTGGACACCGATCACAGCCAGCAGGCGGACCTCGCGGTGGGCGAGGGGCACGTACTGCACGTACGGACGTACGGAAGTGAAGGCGGAATCCCGGCCGTGTACCTGCACGGGGGGCCCGGCAGCGGATGTCAGCCGGCCCACGCGCGGCTGTTCGATGCCGCCCGTTTCCGGATCGTGCTGTTCGATCAGCGTGGTGCGGGCCGGTCGCGTCCAAAACGCGGCCTCTCTGCCAATACCACCGCGCATCTGGTGAACGACCTCGAGCGGGTCCGCAGACATTTGGGCATTGACCGATGGCTCGTGGTCGGGGGGTCCTGGGGAAGCACCCTGGCGCTCGCCTACGCACAGGCCTTTCCCGAGCGCGTTCTCGGGATTGTCCTCCGGGCCGTCTTCCTGGGAACTCGCAAGGAGTGCCAATGGGCGTTTCGCGGTGCGGCTGAAATCTTCCGGCCTGAGTTGTGGGCGGCGTTTCGGGACCTTCTGCCCGAACCCGAAAGGGAGGACCCCATCCGCGCCTACGGGCGACGGCTTGAAGATCCGGACCCAAGAATCCATCTGCCCGCTGCCGAGGCCTGGGCGGTATACGAAGGGACACTCTCGACGATTACGCCGCCGGAGCCGAAGCTGCCGGCCCGCCTCGACCGGGGGCCCGGCTCCGACGACGGGAAAGGGCCGAACACGCCGTATGTGGAATGGCACTACATAAAGAATGATTTCTTTCTGGAGCCCGATCAGCTCGTGCGGAACGCCGATCGGCTTCGGGGGATTCCCGGGCGAATCGTGCAGGGACGCTACGATCTGCTGTGTCCGCCTGCCGCCGCCGCCGCCATCGCACGGGCGTGGCCTGAATCGGAGCTCACGGTCGTGCCGGGCACCGGACACGCCGGAACGGAGCCGCCGATCCGGAATGCGCTGACCGCCGCCATCACGGAGCTTGGCGCGCGGTACGGATAACGGTCATGCACGCAGACGAGACGCACGCCTGGACACGCCACGATGTCCGGCTCGGGGAAGTTGGGCTCCATTTTCTTCGCGGCCGCAACCGCCAAGGCCCGCCGGTCATGCTGGTGCACGGGTGGCCCGAGTTCAGCCGCACGTGGCGGAAGAACCTTCCGGCCCTGGCGGAGCGTTATGACGTCGTGGCACCCGATCTGCGGGGCTTCGGCCGTAGTTCGAAACCCGGGCACGTGTGTGCGCCGCAGGCCTATGCCGATGACCTGCTGGCTCTTGCCGATCATCTGGGCGGGCAACCGGATGGCGCGAACTGGGCCGGCGCGTTCACCGTGATCGGGCATGACGTCGGGGCGTTCGTGGGGCAGATGCTGGCGCGCGCGCATCCGGAGCGCCTGCGAGGCCTGTTCTTCTTCAACTGCCCGTACGACGGCATCGGCGGGCGCTGGCTGCAGCACGGCCAGTTCCGTGAGATTTGGTACCAGACGTTTCACCAGATGGAATGGGCGGCCGAGCTCGTCGGTACCAGTCGAGACACCTGCCGCACCTATCTCTCGCATTTTCTGCGTCACTGGAGCCACGACCCGCATGCGTTCGACCAAGACCTGGAGGCGTGGGTCGACAACTTCATGCAGCCGGGAGCGCTCCAAGGCGGCTTCAACTGGTACCGATCGATCGCGGAGGAGCGCCGCCGCGCAATTGCGGGTGAGGCGCCGGCCCCGCGGGTCATCCACGTCCCGGCCTACGTTCTCTGGGGGCGACACGATCCCGTATTGCGGAGTGAGTGGACCGACGGGCTCGAAGACTATTTCTCGAACCTGACGATCGAGCTGGCCGATTCGGCGGGCCATTTCGTGCATTTTGAGCAGCCGGACCTCGCGAACGACCGAATGCTGGCGTTTCTTGACCGCGTTCATGCGCGGGCGCCGGGTCCGTCGTGATGGGAACGGGCGCCTGCGCCGCCCGCGTCCCGGCAGTCGTTCTTCCCGGACCTCCGCGCTCCCGACCTGGCGGCTGCGCGCGCCGCCTTTCGGGCGGCGGCTGGCCGGGAACCGCACTGACATTTCCGACGCCCCGTGCACGCCGCCGGCGACAAGCTGCGCCAGTTCCCCCGCATACCTGCTGAGCCGTTGCCGCCCCGTTGACACGGCACTTTCGTATCCGCATGATCCATTTGGGCTTTAGACGATGGTTCAGGTGTTTGCTCGGACCTGGGCCGTGCGCCCGCGTTGTGTGTTGCCTGCCCGGACTTCGCATGCGTATCCAGGTCACGCTGATCGCTGTTGTTTTTGCTGCGTCTGTACTGGTTACGACAGGGACTTCTGCGCGCGAGCCGCTCACCAACATTGATGGCATGGCCGTGCACTCCGATGCACTGGCCCCCGGCGAAACCCTGTCGCGACTGTTTACGCGCGAGGGAATCTCTCGAGTAGAAGGCGAGCTCTTTGTCCGCACGTTGCGGCGTCATCTCAACTTGCGGCGCATGGCTGCCGGACAGGTTGTCATCCTGTACCGGGCGGTACCGATTGCCGGGGACTCGGCCTTGCGCGCGGTTGCCATTCCCCTGCGTCGCGGACGGACGGTTGTAGCCGTCCGGGAAGGCGAGAGCGACCGGGTTCGGGGCGGCGTCTACGTAGATGAGGAAGCGGCCGACTGGATCGAAGCCGCCGTCGGCACGAAGCCGGAGACGGCGCGTGCGGGATCCAGACGGCTCGAGCTCAGGCGGGGCGATAACCTGGTCATGGCACTGTTGCGGGCGGGCGCCACGCGTGATGACGCGCACCGTGCCGCGACGGGTCTGCGGAACCATGTCAACTTGCGCCGACTGGCAATCGGTGAACCGATCGACGTCGAATTTTCGGCACAGGACGGAAAGGCTGTCCTGGAGGCAGTCGCGCTCCCCAATCGCGGGCGCAATGCGGACATGCGCCGCGATGCGTTCGGCGTCTTCCGCCCGGTGGCCGACGTGGCAGCGGTCGAGCCTGCCCCCCCTCCGCCTCCGGTCGAGCCGACGCGTGCAACGCCGACCGGTCAGGCCGACGAGTTCGCCGGCGTCAGCGATCGCCTGGCTCCCAGGGGGATCGGCCGCCGCGTGGACGAGACGTTCAAGCGCGGCGACACGCTGGGCCTGCACCTGCAGCGAGCCGGGATGTCGCTCACCGAGATTCGCGGCGCCGTTCGCGCCTTCGCCAGGGAAAAACGGCCGACGTCCATCATCGCCGGCCAGCGTTTTTCATACGGCGTGGAGGGCGGCGCGGTAACGTACTTTGCGGTGTCCGACCGCCGCCGGAAGGCGGTTTTGGTGGCGCGCACTGCAACCGGCGAATGGACGGCGCAGCGGGTCAACTGGGCGCAGGTCGGCGTCACGGCTGAACGCCTGGCGAGTCGGGCATGGCCACGGGATCTCGAAGACCAACAGGCTGCGGTCCAGGAAGAGCGCCTGCAGAATGCGCTTGCACAGACCCATATTCGATCGGGAGATTTCCTGCTGTCCGTGCTGGCCGGAATCGGAGAACGGCGTACCCACGCGCACGCTGCGGCTGCCGCCTTCGGGAAGGTCGGACGCCTCGACCGGCTTCAACCTGGCCAGAAGCTGATCTATCCGCGCGCGCCCGCAGACGAGCCGCTGTCGGGCTTTTTCCTGGAAACCCTGGCAAAGAAACAGCGCGGTGTTCTGGTCCTCAGGGACGCACGCGGTCGATACAAGGCGGCCTGGACAGATACCGCGCAGGCCGAAGCGCAACTCGCGGCGCTTGCGCCCGCGCCACAGCAGGGATTCGCCGCCGACCTGGGGCCCGACCCGTCGCTGGACGCCGATCCGGTCCGCTCCTTTTCCAGCCTTCCGGACGGGGACCACGTGGAACGTTTCGAGGTCAAAGCCAGGCAGGGCGACACGCTGGCCAAGATGCTCGTTGGCACGGGTGCGAACCGACTGCACGTTGACAAGGCAGTCCGGGCCATCAGCGGGGAATTCGATCCCCGAACGCTCGACATCGGGCAGGTTCTGAACGTCGCCGTCGGCGCCGGTGACAAGGGAGCCCGGCCGCTGGAAGGGTTCGCCATACAACTGGATCCGCTGCGCAGTGTCGAGGCGGTCCTCGAGGACGGTGCCTACGTCACCCACCGGGTGGAACGCGCATTTCATGTCGTGTTCAACCGCACCGTCGGCACCATCGACACCAGCCTGTACCAGGCTGCCAGCCACATGGGGCTGCCGCTTCCGGTGCTGGAGCAACTGGTGCGAATATTCAGTTTCGACGTCGATTTCCAGCGGGACCTGCAGCCCGGCGATGAAGTCGAGGTCATGTACGAGGGTCAGGTGGTCGACAGCAAGATGGTCGACCACGGGCGGATCGTGTATGCGGCCATGGTTGTCCGTGGCGAGAAACGCTCGCTGTACTACTACGATCCTGTGAACGCGCCGGCAGGCTACTTCGATGGCGAGGGCCGGAGCGCTGCCAAGGCCCTGATGCGCACGCCGATCGACGGCGCGCGCATCTCCTCGCGCTTCGGTATGCGCCGTCATCCGATCCTGGGCTTCAATCGAATGCATCGGGGGATGGACTTTGCCGCGCCGACGGGCACGCCCGTCTATGCCGCAGGGGACGGGGTGGTCGAGCGGATCGGCCGGTACGGCGCCTACGGCAAGTACATCCGGATCCGGCACAACAGCGAGTACAAGACGGCCTACGCGCATCTATCCCGGTACGCCAAGGGTCTCCAGCAGGGAACGCGTGTGACACAGGGACAGGTGATCGGACGCGTCGGCTCAACCGGCCGGTCTACGGGTCCGCACCTGCACTACGAGGTCCTGTATCGGAACAAGCAGGTCAATCCGCAGAGCATCGACCTGCCGAGCCCCGTGTTCCTTGAAGGTGATGGCTTCGCGGCGTTCCTGAGCGAGCGCAACCAGATTGACGAAGCCTGGAACGACTTCGGTCCGGGGGCCGCCCGGTTGGCCGTCCGTCCGTCGGCGGGCGCCGCGGCCTTCAACTAAAGGGGTTCCCCCCGGGGCCGGGCGCCGCCCCGGCTCGGTTCGAAGCTCCCTATTGCAGCAAGAGCGAGTCGCCGTCGCATGACACGCGAACCGGGCTGCCTTCGCGAATGCCGCCGGCCAGCACGAGCGCCGCGAGCGGATTCTCGACTTCGCGCTGGATCACGCGTTTGAGCGGCCGGGCACCGTACGCCGGGTCGTAGCCTCGCCGTGCCAGCCACTCGCGCGCGCCCTCGGTCACGTCGATCGCGAGGTCTTGCCGGGATGCCCGCTTGATGAGGCGGTCGAGCTGGATGTTGACGATTCGACCCATGTGCTCCTCTGCGAGACTGCGGAACAGGATGATCTCGTCGAGCCGGTTCAGGAACTCGGGCCGGAACTGGGCCCGGACCGCCTCCATGACGGCGAGCCGCTTGGCATCAGCTTCCATGGAATCGTCACCGAGAAACTGGCTGCCGAGATTCGAGGTCAGGATCACGAGCGTATTCCGGAAGTTGACCACATGGCCCTGGCCGTCGGTCAGGCACCCGTCATCCAGTACCTGGAGCAGCACGTTGAAGACGTCCGGGTGCGCCTTCTCGATTTCGTCGAACAGGATGACCTGGTAGGGGCGCCGCCGCACGGCTTCCGTAAGCGTGCCTCCGTCCTCGTAGCCGACGTACCCCGGCGGCGCTCCCAGCATCCGAGCCACGGAGTGCCGCTCCATGTACTCCGACATGTCGAACCGGAGCAGCGCACGCTCATCGCTGAACAGGAACTCCGCCAGCGCCTTGGCAAGCTCTGTCTTGCCGACGCCGGTCGGGCCGAGGAACAGAAAGGATCCCAGCGGTCGATTGGGGTCCTGCAGACCTGCCTTGGCACGCCGGACGGCGTTGGCGACCGCGCTCAGGGCATCGTCCTGTCCCACGACCCGAGACTGCAGTACCGATTCGAGACGCACGAGCCGTTCGGCTTCGCTCGCGAGCAGGTTCTCCGTGGGAATGCCGGTCCACCGCGCCACGACCGACGCGACATCGGAATCCAGGACGGCCGTCCCAGTCAAGCTGCCGGCACCCTTCTGATCCGACTCGGCCAGCCTCGCCTGCAGCGTCGGAATCGTTCCGTGCGCCAACTCGCCGGCTCGGGCCAGGTTGCCGTCCCGCTGGGCCAACTGCAGTTCCGACCGGGCCTTGTCGAGCCGCTCCTTGAGCTTGTGGTTGGCGGCCATGACGTCCTTTGCTGCCACCCACTCCGCCTTTTGCTCCGAGGCCCGCTCCTCGAGGGCCGCAAGTTCGTCTTCCAGTTTCGAGAGGCGTTTGGCGGCTCGGGAATCGCTCTCCTTTCGGAGCGCTTCACGCTCAATCTTCAGCTGAACAATCCGGCGGTCAAGCTCGTCCAGCGCCTCCGGCTTGCTGTCGAGTTCCATGCGTTTGCGGGAGGCGGCCTCGTCGATCAGGTCGATGGCCTTGTCCGGCAGGAAGCGGTCGCTGATGTAGCGGTCCGAGAGGGTCGCTGCCGCAACCAGCGCCGCATCGGAAATCGTCACGCCGTGATGAAGGTCGTATTTCTCCTTGATGCCACGCAGGATCGAAACGGTGTCCTCGACGGAAGGCGCGGCCACGTACACCGGCTGGAAGCGGCGCGCGAGCGCGGCGTCCTTTTCCACGTGCTTGCGGTACTCGTCGAGCGTCGTGGCTCCGACACAGTGCAGTACGCCCCGTGCGAGCGCCGGCTTGAGGAGGTTGGATGCGTCGGTTGAACCGGACGGTGCGCCGGCGCCGATCAGGGTGTGCATCTCATCGATGAAGAGGACGATGCCGGTCTCATGTTCGACTTCGGCCAACACGGCCTTCAGCCGTTCCTCGAACTCGCCCTGGTACTTCGCGCCGGCGACCAGGGCACCGAGGTCAAGTGAGAAGATGCGGGCGTCGCGCAGGGCTTCCGGGACATCGCCATTGACAACCCGCATCGCCAATCCTTCCACGATGGCCGTCTTCCCAACCCCTGGCTCGCCGATCAGCACCGGGTTGTTCTTGGTGCGGCGCGAAAGAATCTGCATGACGCGCCGGATTTCCTCGTCGCGCCCGATGACGGCGTCCACGCGCCCCTCTCTGGCCTCGCTCGTAAGGTCCCGGGTGAACCGGCGGAGCGCCTCGTAGCCGCTTTCCGCCTGCGCACTGTCGGCGGTGCGGCCCTTGCGAAGCTGTTCGATCGCCGCTTCCAGCCGGGACGGCTCAAGACCCGCCGCCAGCAGGATCCGGGCGGCCGATGAGTTCTTGAGCACGGCGAGCGCGGCCAGCAGGCGTTCTGCCGTGACGAAGCGGTCGCCCGTGGCTGTCGCCGCTTTGTTGGCTTGTTCCAACACCCGCAACGTCTCCGGATGGGGCGTGAGGTGCCCGGCGCCCGGTCCATCCACGACCGGCAGTGCCGCGAGCTGCTCGTCACACCCCGCCAGCGCCTGTTCCGGGGAGGCACCTGCGCTTCGCATGAGGTTGGCTGCCAGACCGGCCGGGTCGGACAGCAGCTCCCGCAGCAGGTGTTCCGGAATGAACGACTGGTGGCCGGCGGCCCGTGCGCGTGTCAGCGCGGACTGCACCAGGCCCTGGCAGCGTTCGCTCAGCGACTGAAGATCCATACGAGTTTCCCTTGTGTGCCGACCTGCAGCACGTGGCGCAGCCGTTCAGGAGCCGCGTCTTTCATATGGGGAGGCTTGGCCCGTTCGCAACGTGAAGCGGTTTCGGAGGGCCCGGCCGGCGGCCGGCCGGCCGATCGGTACGATCGCCGCACGGGTGATTCCCGTCCCGGCAAGGGAAATCGACCATGTCTCGTGGAGCTCGCTCCGAAGGCTGCGGAACCGAGTGGGCGGCAGTGATCCAACGGACCCGCCGTCGCCTCGGGGCCGGAATCTCGCCGGGTGCGGACCACGCGCCCCGAGCTGCGGGCGGACTTCCTATCGGTTCGTCAACCTGACTCCGGTGCGCGTTCCAGACCACGCTTTGTCAGCGTGAACGGGCGAGCGACCCCGTCGAAGGTCGAGCGGCTGATCCGCCTGCGGGGTTTCACCTGGCATCTACGGGGCGCCGGCTGAGCGAGCAATCCGCCGGGGCATCGGTTCCATCCCCGCGACGTCCCCAATCGGCGCCCTTGGCCCGTTGTACGCGCAGATGCCGGTTCGTGCCGAAGCGATACGGGCGGGCGACACGTCGCCAGACCGACAGCCGGAACGGGTGTGGCTAAAGGCGGCGTCCGCCGTCCGGGATCAGCACCGCCGGTGATGGACGGCGCGGCATCCGGGTGATCACGCGGGCGCCAGGCGGCTGGTCAGCGGAAGGGACCGTCGGCCGGGAGGGGCTCTTCGCTCTGAGGCCGGGCGTCCCCGTCGTGGCGCCGGTCGGCGCGGCCATTGGAACGCACCGGGTTGGTCGGGGCAGGCGCGTTCAACGTGGCCTGGATCCTTTGGTAATGCTCGGCATGCTGCAGGAAGTTCTCCGCGGCAACGCGGTCCCCGGACGAGAGCGCGTCGCGCGCCAGGCCGTGGTAACGATCCGCAACTTGGCGGGCCGATCCCCGTACCTTGATGCCCGGGCCGCCGTTACTTTCGAACGTCTGGTTTGGACCGCTGCCGCGTCGAGCCTGAGGTCGACCGCGATGGCGGCGCGGACCAGCGGGGGATTTAGGTCGGTCGTACATGTGGGGTCGTGCTACTCCTGTTGGATCTTGAGAATGAGTCTGCTTGCATGGTCCGTGCGCGAGGCACATGCATTTGGCAAAACACGAGTCGATCGGAAGTACGCGGGGCCGTTCAACAGCAATTCGGCCAGCACCGATACGAGGACCAATTGGGCGTACTATACATGAAGATGCGATCCGTTGACGACGATGATTCGAGCGGCGGATTCAGCCCGTCAATCCCGGAAACCGCGCAATCAGGCCGCGACGGCGGCCTGCCAGGTCCGTGATGCAGCTGATGTCGCGCCCGCCATACCGCTCCACGAGCGTCGCCAGTCCTTCCCACAGGCGAGGGTCCGTCTCGAACGCGGCACGGGCGCCGGGATCCAGCATCCGGACCAGCCGGGGGAGCAGTGCTCGCACGGAATCAAGACCGTCCGAACCTCCATCGAGGGCCAGGCGCGGCTCGTAGTCGCGCACCTCAGGATCCAGGGTCCCGATCTCGTCGGTCCGCACGTAGGGCGGATTGCAGACCGCGAGGTCAAAGGTCGGGGCCGCCCGGAGGGCACCGGCCCAGTCGGACGCCAGCAGCAAGGCGCGCCCACGGAGTCCCAGCGCCGCCACATTGCGACCGGCGACGGCCAGCGCCGCCACGGATCGGTCCACGCCGACCCCGCGCGCGTCGGGCCACTGGTCGAGGAGCGACAGCAGCATCGCCCCGGTGCCGGTGCCGAGATCGAGGACGTGCCGCGCCGGCCGGTCCCGGACAAGGGCTTCGACGAGACATTCCGTTTCCGGCCGGGGGACAAGTGCCGCTCCGGACACAAAGAAACGCAGCCCCATGAACTCCCGCTCTTCAGCCAGGTGCGCATAGGGTTCGCGCGCCGCGCGCCGCGCGACCAACACTTCAAGCCGTCCTGCGGCGTCCGACGACAACCGTGTGTCGGAGGCGAGGAAGGCGTCCAAGCCCGTGGCAAGCCCCACCAGCAGGCGAGCCTCACGCCTCGGACCGTCGACTCCGGCATTCCGCAGCACGGCCTGCGCGTGCTGAATCGCCGCTTCGATCGTGAGGCGCACGGGTTGGGTCAGGCGCCGCCGGCCAGCCGCTGGCGTTTCTCTTCGGCCATCAGGGCCTCTACCAGCCGGTCCAGCGTCTCCCCGCTCAGCACCTGCTCGATGCGATGCACCGTGAGGTTGATCCGGTGGTCGGTAATCCTGTCCTGCGGAAAATTGTAGGTCCGCACACGTTCGGAACGGTCCCCTGAGCCGACCTGGGTCCTGCGCTGGTCCGCCTGTTCCTGTTCCTGCGCGCGGCGTTCCTGCTCATACAGGCGGGCCCGCAGGACGCTCATCGCCTTTTCCCGGTTCCGGTGCTGCGATTTCTCGTCCTGGCACACCACGACCGTATTGGTCGGGAGGTGCGTGATCCGGACTGCACTGTCGGTCTTGTTGACATGCTGGCCGCCCGCACCCTGGGCGCGGAAGGTGTCGATCCGGAGGTCTCCGGGCTCGATGACCACGTCGACGTCTTCAGCCTTCGGAAGGACGGCCACCGTCGCTGCCGAGGTGTGGATGCGCCCCGACGCTTCCGTCGTGGGGACCCGTTGCACGCGATGCACGCCGGATTCGTGCCGCAGCCGGCCATAGGCGCCCCGCCCCACCACTTCCGCCATTGCCTCGCGGGCGCCGCCGAGAGCGTTTTCGCTGAGCGAGAGGATCCGGAACTTCCAGCTGTGGGCTTCGGCGTACCGTTCGTACATGCGGAAGAGATCGCGAGCGAAGAGGGCGGCTTCATCGCCACCGGTGCCGGCCCGCACCTCGAGGATGACGTCCCGCATGTTGGCTTCGTCCGCCGGTACCAGGAGCTCGCGAATGTCCTTTCCGCAGGTGTCGATGCTTGCCTGGATCCGGGCGTGATCCTCTTCGGCAAGCGTCCGCAGCGCCGGGTCCGTGTCCGGGTCGGCCAGGATCTCGTCGAGCCCGCTGCGCTCCGTCGCGAGGCTGGCGTACTCGTCGATTTTCTCGGCGATCGGCTGGAGCTGGGCATGCTCGCGCGCAATCTGTCCCCGGCGGTCATGGTTGAGGGCGGGGTCGCCGAGCGCGGCCTCCAGCTCCCGCCGGCGCTTCAGGATCCCTTCGAATGCATCCTCGAGGCCCGGTTCAGCCACCGTCGATCATCTCCAGTACGTGGCCCGGAAGCTGCGCGAACGGAACCTCGGATTGGTCCCCGGAGTCCAGATCCCGCACCGAGACCACGCCCGCCTCGAGCTCGCGTTTCCCCAGGAGAACGGCGGCCCGGGCTCCGATCCTGTCCGCGTGCCGCAGCTGGCGCTTGAGACTTCCCTGCAGTGCGAGCTCGGCGGCCAAGCCCGCATCTCGCAGGGCCTCGGCGCACCGGAGCGCCTGCGTCGTGGCGTCCTCCGAAACGCGGGCGACAAGTACGGGTCGAGGCGTCGCCGGCAAGTTGTCACCGCTCAGCATGCTGAGACGCTCGATTCCCGCCGCCCAGCCGGTTCCGGCAAGGGGAGGCCCGCCCATCCGCTCCGTGAGACCGTCGTAGCGGCCGCCGGCCAGAACGGCGCCCTGGGCCCCAAGCCGATCCGTGACGAACTCGAAGGTCGTATGCATGTAGTAGTCGAGACCGCGCACCAGCAGCGGATCGATCTCGTAGCCGATGTTCAATGCGTCGAGCTGGGACCGGACTTCGGCGAAGAACCTGGCCGAGTCCGGATCGAGGTAATCGAGGAGGCGCGGGGCTTCATCCGCGACCTCGCGATCCTCCGGAGCCTTTGAATCCAGCACTCGCAGAGGGTTCCGGTCCAGTCGCCGCTGCGAGTCGGCGGACAGGCGTCCACGGTGCTGGTCGAGGTAGGTCACAAGCGCGGTGCGGTAACGGTCGCGGCTGGCGCCGTTACCGAGGGTGTGGAGGTGCAACGCGACCGAAGCCGTCAGCCCGAGCCGCTCGAGCAGGCGCGCGCCGGCCGCGATCACCTCGACATCGCCCACCGGCGACGGCTCGCCGATCAACTCGATGCCGACCTGGTGGAACTGGCGCATCCGGCCCTTCTGCGGCCGCTCGCGCCGGAACATGGGCCCGTCGTAGAACAGCCGCGCCGGCAGCACCTGTAACCGTCCGCCCGAAACCAGGGCGCGCGCCACCGGAGCCGTGCCTTCCGGGCGCAACGTCACCTCCTCGCCGGAACCGGAGGCGAACGTGTACATCTCCTTGGTGACGATGTCGGAAGTCTCGCCCAGCGTGCGGCGGAACACCTCGGTGAACTCGAACGCCGGCGTCGCCATCGGCGCATAGCCGTAGGTGGCGGCGACCGATCGGGCGGCGGCTACGATGTGGTCAAATCGGCGTTTGTCGTCTCCGAACAGGTCATGGGTCCCGCGCACCGGCTGCAATCCTCTAGCCATGACGCGCTCTCAGGCTTTTGCGGCATGGTCTTCAAGAACTCGTGCGCGCTCCTCCACTAGCTGGGCTACGTGTTCGACGAAGTCGTCGCCCTGAAGCCGGGTGTGCGGTTCCCCGTCCACGTAGAGCTGGTGCACCCCGCGGCCGCCGCCGGTCACGCCGACATCGGAGGTGCGGGCTTCCCCCGGACCGTTGACCACGCAACCAATGATGGACACCGTGATCGGCTGCGCGATGTGCTGCAGTCGTTCCTCGATGCGGCGAACCGTGTCGATGACGGGAAACTGCTGGCGGGCGCAACTCGGACAGGCGATCACGGTCACGCCCCGGTGCCGGAGGCCGAGCGACTTGAGAATCTCGTTGCCGACACGAACCTCTTCTACCGGGTCCGCCGACAACGAGACGCGGATCGTGTCGCCGATGCCGTCGGCCAGCAGCATGCCGAGGCCAACCGCCGAGCGCACGGAGCCCGTGTCACGACCTCCGGATTCGGTGATCCCCAGGTGCAATGGCGCGTCGGTGGCCTCGGCCAGGGCGCGATAGGCCTCGACCGCAAGGCGGACGCTCGACGCCTTGGCGCTGATCTTGTAGTCGAAGAATTGCTGGTCTTCCAGCATGGCCGCGTGGCGCATCGCGCTCTCGACCATGGCTGGCGCCGTCGGTTCGTGGTATCGCTCCAGCAGGTCGCGCTCGAGCGATCCGGCGTTCACGCCGATCCGGATGGAGCACCCGTGATCGCGGGCTGCGCGCACGACTTCCCCGACCCGTTCGCGGCCACCGATGTTTCCCGGATTGACCCGCAGGCACGCCGCCCCGGCTTCGGCCGCCTCGATCGCGCGGCGATAGTGGAAGTGGATGTCCGCGACGATGGGGACGGGGGAGTCGCGAACGATGGTCCGAAGCGCTTCGGTCGACGGCTCGTCGGGGCACGAAACCCGGACAATGTCGGCACCGGCGGTGGCGAGCGCCTTGACCTGCGCCAGCGTGGCAGCCGCGTCCGCCGTCGGGGTGTTGGTCATCGATTGAACGGAGATCGGCGCGTCCCCGCCGACCGTCACCGGCCCCACCTTGATGGGGCGCGAACGACGACGTTCGGGCGGCGCACTTGCCTGGCCGGGAGAAATCACTCGCTGAACTCGCTCTGTATCCCTATTCGTTGCAGCGAGCTTGAAGGTACGGTCGCCGTGGGCGATTCAAGGCCGGCGGCCTCGACGCCGTCCGCCGGCAAGTAGGCTTCCACTGTCGACAAGCGGTCCCACGCCATGATCAGGAGGACCAGGATGACCAGCGAAATGCCCATCATCACGTAGGCCAGGGGGTTGCGGCGCGGCGGCGGCGGATAGAGGGGTTCGTGCTCCGCGGTCGCGTCATCCGCGGCCTGGCTGTGCACGGCATCCATGATCGGCTGCAGGTCAAGGCCGAGGTACAGCGCGTACGTGCGCACGTGGCCGTCGCGAAGAGCGGGGACAGAGGAGATTCGTTCGAATTCCCCTGCCTCCATGTAGGTGAGCTGGGTTCGGGATATACGCAGGTCCCGGTTCACCTCGGCCAGGGAAAGGCCAAGCTGTTCCCGCGTGCTCCGCAGCAACTCGCCCGCCTCCGCGAGCTTGTTTCCGATTGCTGTCGAGGGGGTCCGGGGCAGCCGCAGTTGGAGCTGATTTGCAACTACGGCGGGGGAAATTACCGGCATAACGACCGATCGTGGCCCAGTCACCCATGTTCACATGCAACGGCCGCCGCGCAGGAGCGTTCACTACCCTGCATCTCAGCGGGCGTCGCCCGTGGCAGTGCGCCAGCATACAGCAGCCGGGCGCTAGATGCGAACTCCGTGGTCCCGCACAAAATTCTGAAACTGGGGTCGGAAGTTACCGGGGGAAGTGCGGATGAGCCGTTTCAGGTAAGACTCGGCTTTCCCCATCCAGAAGCTCCGGATGGCGGTCTTGACGGGACCGACCGATGCCGGGCTCATGGACAGGCTGCGCACGCCGATGGCGATCAGCGCCAGGGCGGCCAGCGGCTGGCCGGCTACCTCCCCGCAGACCGACAACTCGACGTTCCGGTGGCGGGCGCTCTTGACCAGGGTTCGGAGCGCGGTCAGCGGCGGACCCGACAGGAACGGGTACCGCTGGGTAAGTACCGGATCGCCCCGGTCCCGGGCGTACAGGAACGCCGTGAAGTCGTTGGTCCCCACGGATACGAAATCGACGTCGCGCAGGACGGTTCCGGCCTGCCAGACGAGCGCCGGCACCTCGATCATGACCCCGACCTGCAGGCGATTGGGGGGGACGCCGCCGTCTGCCTTGTGGGCGGCCAGCGCGTGCCTAAGCACGGCGCGCGCGCGTTCGAGGTCCGTCCCGTTGGCCACCATCGGGAACATCACGCGCATGGGCCGGCCCGCGTGCGCGCGGAGCAGCGCGCGGAGCTGTTCCTTGAGGAGTTGCGGCTGGTCGAACGCCGTCCGGACCCCGCGCCACCCGAGCGCCGGGTTGCGGGCTCCGTGCCGGTAGGTCTCGAGGGAGTCGATGCGTTTGTCGCCGCCGAGGTCCAGCGTGCGAAACGTCACCGGATGGCCGGCCGCGCGCCTCAGCACTTCGCCGTAGAGCGCCTCCTGCCGGTCTGCGTCAAGATGCGTGCGCTGCAGCAGGAACGACAGCTCGGTGCGGTACAGCCCGATGCCGTCGGCGCCGGTGGCCACGATCTGGTCCGCGTCCGCGGCAAACCCCGCGTTGATCTGCAGCGAGACCGAGACTCCGTCGAGGGTGGATGCCGGGAACAGGCGGATCTGCTCGTGCCACTCGGCGTCGGCGGTGCCGGCCCGGAGCAGGCTTCGGAACTGTTCCAACACGTCTTCCGGCGGGTCGATGAACACTTCGCCGGAATCACCGTTCAGGGCGAGGAGGGTGGCCTCCTCGCAATGCAGCGTCGCCTCCCGCACCTGCCCCACGACAGGAATGCCGAGGCTGCGCGCCAGAATGGAGACGTGCATGGATGGGGAACCGCCTTCCAGCACCAGTCCCCGGATTCGCTCGATCCCGTACTCCAGCAGGGCCGCCGGCCCGATTTCGCGGGCCACCACCACCACGTCTTCCGGATAGGGCTCACGCTCGCTGTCATTGGCCAGCAGGGAGCGCAGGCGGTTGGCCAGGTCATCGAAGTCGGCGAGACGCTCGCGGAGATAGGCGTCCGGCAAGTGCAGCATCCGGGCGCGCGTCTCCTCCTGCACCTGGATGACCGCGCCGTCTGCCGTCAATCCCGCTTCGACATGCTCGTGCATGCGGCGAATCCAGCCGGAACTGGCCACGAACAGTCGAAAGGCGTCGAGGATCTCGCGTTCGACCCGGCCGCCCGTCGATTCGACGGTGGCGGCCATGTGGTCGAGATCGGCAGTCAGTTCGGCGATCGCGGTGCGCAGCCGCGCCCGCTCGACGTCGGGATCCTCGGCGACCGTGTTGCGTGACACCGTCGCCGGGCCGTGATGGACAACCTGACCGAGCCCGACCCCGCCCGCCAGCGGTGTCCCCTGGAACCGACGGGGGAGCATGACGTTCCCGCTGGCCTCGGCCAGTTCCACCGGGTCCACGAGGCGCTCGCGGCTGACGAGGTCGGCCAGCACCGTGGCCACGGTTTGCAGGGTCTCGATGTCGGCGTCGACGTAGGTGCGGGTTTCGCGGCTCTGGATGACGAGCACCCCGACCGATCGCCCGCCGCGCAGCAGCGGCACGCCCAGGAACGCATGGAATGGTTCCTCGCCGGTCTCCGGCCGAAAGGCGAAGCGGGGATGCGAGGGCGCATCCTCGATCACCAGGGGCTCCCCGCGGGCAGCGACCGCGCCGACCAGTCCTTCGCCCAGGCGCAGCCGGGTTTGGTGGACCGCCCGGCGGTCAAGACCCTGCGTGGCGAACAGCTCCAGCAGGTCGCCGGCCCGACGGAGGTAGCATGAGCACACGTCCGAGCCCATCGCCTCGGCCACTTCTCGAACCACCTGCCCGAGGCGGGCATTGGCCGATCTCCGGCCGCCCATGATCTTCTGCACGCGGGCCAGGAGGCGGCGCGGTTCGGGCGGCGCGGGCGGCGTTGGCATGGCTGACCTCCTCGGCGTGTCGGAACGCCTGATCCCGGTCATGGCAGGAGGCCCATTGTGCCCTTGATTCGCCGGTCATGCGCCGGCCGGGGTGTGCTATGCCGAATCGAGCCCGTAGGCGGCGTGCAGGGCACGAACGGCTTCCTCGGTCGCGGTCTCGTCGATGAGCACGCTGATCTTCAGTTCCGAGGTGGAGATGACCTGGAGATTGATGCCACGTTCGGCCAGTGTGGCGAACATCGTCTGCGCAACGCCGGGTCGGGTGCGCATGCCCAGCCCCACGATCGAGACCTTTGCGACATTCGCGTCGGCCACGATCGAATCGAACCCGATCTCGTTCCGGGCGTCCTCGATGGCGCGGACCGCGCGCTCCATGTCGCGTTCGACGACGGTGAACGTGTAGTTGATCCGTTCCCCCCCGTGCGAGCCCGACTGCACGATCATGTCGACGTTCACGCCCTCCGCCGCGAGTGGTCCGAAGATGCTGGCCGAGACGCCCGGCTTGTCGTGAACACCCGTCAACGTGAGCTTGGCTTCGTCACGGCTGTACGTGACCCCGGTGACTACGTCCTGTTCCATGATCTCGTCCTCGTCCACCAGCAGCGTGCCGGGCGTGTCGTGGAAGCTTGAGCGTACCTGGACGCTCACGCCGTTGCGCATGGCCATTTCTACCGCCCGGGTCTCCAGGACCCGCGCGCCGAGCGAGGCCAGTTCGACCATCTCCTCGTAGGCAATGCGTTCAATCCGCCGTGCCGACGGAACAATCCTCGGGTCCGCGGTAAAGACTCCCTCGACATCCGTGTAGATGTCGCACCGGTCGGCGTTGAGGGCCGCGGCGATGGCCACCGCGGAGGTATCGGAGCCTCCGCGCCCGAGGGTCGTGATGCGGCCGGTCGACGCAATGCCCTGGAATCCCGCCAGCACCGGGATTTCGCGGCGGGCAAGTCGGTCTTCGATCTCGGCGGCATGAATGTGACGAATGCGGGCGCGGGCATGGGCGTCGTCGGTTTCGATCGGCAATTGCCATCCCAGCCAGGACCGGGCCATCAATCCTTCCGACTGGAGCGCCAGTGCCATCAGGCCGGCGGTGATCTGCTCGCCGGCGGCGACGACGGTGTCGTACTCGCGCGCGTCCATCATGCCGCCGATCTCGCGCGTCCAGTGGTCCAGCTGATCCGTCGTTCCGGCCATCGCGGATACCACCACCGCGGCTTCGTCGCCGGCCCGAAAGGCCTTGACGACGCGGGTCGCTACGCGCCGAACGTGGGCCACGTCCGAAACGGAGGTTCCGCCGAACTTGAAGACGATGCGTGCCATCTGCGCCGGACCCGCCGGGTGCCGCGGATCCCGCGGTCCGGACCAGTGTTGTCATGGAAACGGCCGAGTCCGCATGCGGGGCCGCACCGTCAGAAAATGGCATAGTACGGGCGCGGATTCGACTCCTGCCGTGGCTGCGAGCGCCGACAGGAAGAGGAATCCTGCGAAGGAGTCCGTCATGGCCCATGCCGACGCATCGTCCGTCGACGTCGATCCGGACGAAATCGCCCGCTTCGACAAGCTTGCGGCCGAGTGGTGGGACCCGAACGGCCCCATGGCGCCGCTCCACGCCATGAACCCGGCGCGGCTCACATTCATCCGCGATCAGGTCGCCGCGACCCGGGGTTCGGATGCCCGTGGGCGCGCTCCCCTGCGCCGCATACGGGCGCTCGACATCGGCTGCGGCGCGGGCCTGGTGGCCGAGCCGCTGGCCCGCATGGGCGCGCGCGTGACCGCGATCGACGCGGCGTCAGCCCAGCTGGAGGTGGCGCGCCGCCACGCTGCCGTCGAAGGGCTGGAGATCGACTACCGGGACTCGTCCCTGGCCGACCTCGCTGCGCGCCGCCGCCGGTTCGACCTGGTGACCGCGCTTGAGGTGGTGGAGCATGTTCCAGACCCGGCGGCGTTCCTGCGCCAGGCGGCGACGTGCCTGGCGCCCGGCGGCGTGCTCGTCGGATCCACGCTGAACCGGACGCTCGCGGCGCTGGCCAAGGCCATTGTGGGCGCCGAGTACGTCCTGGGGCTGCTGCCGCGCGGCACGCACCGGTTCTCGCAGTTTGTCCGGCCGTCCGAATTCGCGGGGCCGCTCGAGGCGGAAGGCCTGCAGGTGACGGCGATTCGGGGATTGAGCTATCGCGCGCTTGACGGGGGCTGGGAAATCAGCGACGACGTGTCGGTGAACTACATCCTGGCCGCCGTCCGCCCCGGCTAGGCCCGCCCGTGACAGTGCTTGTACTTGCGGCCCGAGCCACACGGGCAGGGATCATTCCGCCCCACGCGGCGCCGCGAGCGGAGCGCGCCGCCGGCCTGTGCCATCGCCGGGACCCGTTCGGCCGGCGCCATCGGTGGCGGGGGCGGCGGTGGAGCGGCGCGCGCCTGCATCTGCTCCACCGGAAATGACAGGAGAATCCGGGTGAGCGTGTGGCGCATGGCGTTCAGCATGCGGTCGAAGAGTTCGAAGGCTTCGCGCTTGTACTCGTTCAACGGGTCACGCTGACCGTAGGCGCGGAGGCCGATGCCCTGGCGCAGATGCTCCAGGGCCTGCAGGTGCTCCTTCCAGAGGCCGTCGAGGATCTGCAACAGCAGCTGCTTTTCCAGGGTCCGGAAGACATCGGCGCCGATCCGGGTTTCCTGGGTCGCCATGTGCGCGTCCAGCGCTTCGTTGATCTGGCCCCGCAGCGTTTCCTCGTCCGCGCCCTCGGCCGCCGCCCACTCCGCGATCGGCAGCGTCAGGCCCGACAGCATGCGCAGGGTCCGCGTGAGCGGCTCGATTTCCCACTGTTCGGCGTAGGCCTTCGGCGGCACAAACCGCTCGAGCAGCTCCTCGACGATGTCCCGCCGCATGTCGACGACCGTGTCGGCGACGTCGCCCCCCTCCATGAGCTCGCGCCGCTGCTCGTAGATCACCTTCCGCTGCTCGTTCATCACGTCGTCGAACTTCAGCAGGTTCTTGCGGATCTCGAAGTTGCGCTGCTCGACCTTCACCTGTGCTTTCTCGATGGCACGGTTGACCCAGGGGTGGACGATTGCCTCGCCGTCCTCCAGGCCCAGGCGGGACAGCATGTTCTCCAGCCGTTCGCCGCCGAAGATCCGCATCAGGTCGTCTTCCAGCGACAGGAAGAATTTCGACATCCCGGGATCGCCCTGGCGGCCGGAGCGGCCCCGGAGCTGGTTGTCGATGCGGCGGCTCTCGTGCCGCTCGGTCCCCAGCACGTAGAGGCCGCCCGCGGAAAGCGCCAGTTGCTTGGCGGATTCGATCTCCGTCGTGATCGCCTCCGCCCGCTTCTCGTCCACATGGCCGTCATCGTCGGCGACGGCGGCCAGGCGCATTTCCAGGTTCCCGCCGAGCTGAATGTCGGTTCCGCGGCCGGCCATGTTGGTCGCGATGGTCACCGTGCCCGGGACGCCAGCCTGCGCGATGATGGCGGCTTCGCGTTCGTGATAGCGGGCATTCAGGACCTGGTGGGGGATCTTGGCCTTTTTCAAGCGCTTGGACAGATCCTCGGATTTCTCGATGCTCGTGGTGCCGACCAGGACCGGCTGCTGGCGGGTGCGGGCAGCCCGGATCTCGTCGGAGATCGCCGTCCATTTCTCGGTGGCCGTCCGGTACACCTCGTCGTCGCAATCCTCGCGGATCATGGTGCGGTGGGTCGGCACCTCGACGACGTCCACGCCGTAGATCTGGCCGAACTCGCTGGCCTCGGTGACGGCCGTGCCGGTCATGCCGGAAAGTTTCGGATAGAGGCGGAAATAGTTCTGGAACGTGACCGACGCGAAGGTCTGGTTCTCGCGCTTGACCTCCACCCGCTCCTTGGCCTCGATCGCCTGGTGCAGGCCGTCGGAATACCGCCGCCCCTCCATCATCCGACCGGTGAACTCGTCGATGATCACCACTTCGCCGTTGCGGACGATGTAGTCGCGGTCTCGCTGGAATAGCAGATGCGCCCGCAGTGCCTGATGCAGATGGTGCAGGACGCTCACGTTGTCGGGATCGTAGAGGCCCCCGTCCTTCATCAGCCCGGCCGCGCGCGCGAGCTCCTCGACGTGCTGGCTGCCGGTCTCGGTGAACGAGGCGGCCCGCGACTTCTCGTCGACCTCGTAGTCCTCGGGCCGGAGGCCGGGGATCACCCGGTCGACGCCGCGATAGAGCTCCGACGTGTCCTCGGCCGGGCCCGAGATGATCAGGGGCGTGCGGGCTTCGTCGATGAGGATGCTGTCGACCTCGTCGACAATCGCAAACAGAAACGGCCGCTGAACCATGTCGGCCAGCCGGTGCTTCATGTTGTCGCGGAGGTAGTCGAACCCGAACTCGTTGTTGGTGCCGTAGGTGATGTCGGCTTGGTAGGCGGCCCGCCGTTCCTCGTCGTTGAGGCCCGGAACGATGCAGCCGACCTCGAGCCCGAGGAAGTTGTAGATCGCGCCCATCCAGCCGGCGTCCCGGCGGGCCAGGTAGTCGTTGACGGTCACGATGTGCACGCTCCCGGCGAGCGCGTTGAGGTACGCGGGCAGCGTCGCGACGAGCGTCTTGCCTTCGCCGGTCTTCATCTCCGCGATGCTCCCCTGGTGGAGCACGATGCCGCCGATGAGCTGCACGTCGAAGGGGCGCTGTCCGAGCGTCCGCTGCGCCGCCTCGCGGACGGTGGCAAACGCCTCGGGCAGGAGATCGTCGAGGGATTCACCGCCGTCGAGCCGTTCGCGGAACTGGCCGGTGCGTGCCCGCAGAGCCTCGTCGGTGCAGGCGCGCGCATCGGCCTCGAGCGTATTGATGTGCTCGACAGCCTGGTGATATTTGCGAAGTGTGCGCTCGTTCGGTGTCCCGAAGATGCGCTGGGCAACAGCACTTAACATTGCGGCCTTTTCCGGGGGAGCGCGAGCCCCGGCAACAGCTTTCGATGGGGACCTATATAGGACCGCCGGGAACGACTTCCGATACCGTTCCGGCGGCGCGCGAAGGCACGGCTTCGGTCACCCGGGGATCGACCCCGTGCTCTGCCGCTGTCACGGAAGACGGAAGTCCCCGCCCTGTCCCGCCTGAACCAGGGCCGAACCGAACCCGTCGCAGGCGGGCTTTATCGTAGCATGTTTTCGGATTCCGCCACGCGAGCCCCTACAATGCGCGCCCGCTCGGCGCGTGTCGATGGCGTCCGGAAACCCGGAAGGGCATTCGTCCCGCGAAGGCGTTGCCGAGCCAGAACCCCGTGCTCGGGCTGCCGCTCGGTTGATGTGATGTCTGAACGCGCCCCTCTCGCCCCGCCCCGCTTTCCGGACATGCCGGACATACCGGGCGTCGTCCTCGCGTCGGGCCACTGCGGCATCCGCACGCCGGGGCGGAACGACCTGCTGATCGCCAGCCTGCCGGAAGCCGCGACCGCCGCCGTACGCTTGACCCGGTCGCGCACGGCGTCGCCGGCGGTGCTCTGGTGCAAGCGGGTACGGCGTCATCGCCGGGCCCGCGGCCTGGTGGTGAATTCGGGCAATGCCAATGCCTTCACCGGCCAGCCGGGCCGCGCCGCGGTGCGGACCACGGCCGAAGCCGTCGCTGACGTCCTCGGCTGCAAGCCGCACGAGGTCTACGTGGCGTCGACCGGGGTCATCGGCGAGCCGTTGCCGTTGCCGGAAATCGTGAAGGCCGTGCCGGTGATCGCTGCCGGCGGCGAAGCGGGTTGGGAGGCCGCCGCAGAAGCGATCATGACGACGGACACGTTCCCGAAGGGAGCGTGTGCGGAGACCAGCATCGACGGCCGCCGGGTGGCCATCGGCGGCATCGCGAAGGGCTCGGGGATGATTGCGCCGGACATGGGGACCATGCTCGCCTTCGTGTTCACCGATGCGGATCTCCCGGGCCACGTCCTCGACGACCTGCTTGGCCCGCTGACGGACCGGACGTTCAATTCCATCACCGTCGACAGCGACACGTCCACGAGCGACACGTGCGCCTTGTTCGCGACCCGCGCGGCGCCGGCCGAGACACCCATCGAATCGGCGGACGATGTCCGGCTCGCCGCGTTCCGCGAGGCGCTCGAGGGCGTGATGGCAGATCTGGCGCGCCAGATCGTCCGGGACGGAGAAGGCGCCACCAAGCTGGTGACGGTGACGGTTCGGGATGCCGCTCGTCAGGCCCACGCGCGCGCCGTGGCGTTCTCCATCGCCAATTCGCCGTTGGTGAAGACCGCGGTCGCGGGGGAAGACGCAAACTGGGGCCGTATCGTGATGGCGGTGGGCAAGGCCGGCGTGCCCGTGCGCGCGGAGCGCGTCGGGATCAGCATCGGCGGGATCCCGGTTGCGCGCGGCGGCAGCGTCGTGCCCGGCTACGACGAAGCTCCCGTGGCCGACCACATGCAGGGTTCCGAGATCTCCCTGGAAGTGTCCCTGGGTGCCGGAACCGCGGACGCCACGGTCTGGACCTGCGACCTCACGCACGGATACATCGCTATCAATGCCGACTACCGGAGCTGATCTGCCGCTGGTACTGGTGGTTGCCGGAGCACTGGTGAACGCCGAGGCGCGGCTCCTGCTGACGCGCCGCCCTCCCGGGAAACCGATGGCCGGACTCTGGGAGTTGCCCGGCGGCAAGGTCGAACATGGGGAGACGCCGGAGGCCGCCCTAGTGCGGGAACTGGCGGAGGAGCTCGGCCTGGTGGCGGAGCCGGCTGACCTGGAGCCGCTGACCTTCGCGAGCCACGGGTACGATGCCATGCATCTCCTGATGCCCGTGTTTGTCCTGCGTCGCTGGATCGGGGAGCCCAGGCCGCGCGAGCTGCAGGAACTGGCGTGGGTGTCGACGGCCCAGCTCGACACGCTGGCGATGCCGGCCGCCGATCAACCGCTGACTCCGCACCTGAGGGCCCTGCTGTCCGCCTGACATCATCCGGGGCATGACCCCGGCGGGCTGCCTCAGCCATCCTACGCCGCGGCACCAGCGCTGAGCCGATGCCGCGAACTGGAACCGCTGGCGGCCGCCTAGCTCGGCTCTGGCGGCACGCTGCCCGTCAACGTCACGAGATCCAGCGATGCGGTGATGCCGCCGCCGGGCTGCGGGTAACGCGCCTCGTAGAGACGGCAAGCCTCCAGGAACGTCGGCCGCTCGAGACGGTCTTCCCCCGACGCGCGCAGCCCGCCCCGCTCTCCGGCGCGGGCCAACGTCCGCAGCAGGACGCCCACGCTTCGGAAGCCGAGCTGTCGGCGGTCGATGTCGGCGACGGGCATGGCAAATCCGGCCCGCGGCAGCAGGTTGCCCAACGTCTGCACATCGGCGAACGGCGGCACCCGGAGTGCCGCCCCGCCAGTGGTGGCCGCCTCGGCCTCCAGCAGGACCTCCCGGAGTTCACGCAGCGTCTCCTCTGCGGGGAGCGTCGCCAGGAACAACCCGCCGGGGCGAAGAATGCGACGAATTTGGACGAAGGCGCCGGGGAGGTCGTTCACCCGATGCAACGCCAGCGGCGCCAGCACCGCATCGAAGGCCTCGGCGGCGAAGGGAAGGAGTTCCTCGTCGCCGACGACGGCATCGGCTGGGGCGGCGAACATGCAGACGGCATCCGGGGCGAGGACTGTCAGGTGACCGATCCGGGCGTGACAATGGACCGCGTGGACCAGCGAGCGATGCCGCGCACCCAGCAGGAGGCACGCTTTCGGCGAATGCTGAAACTCGTCAAGCCGCTCCAGGAGCATCCGGGCCGAAGCACGGAGCAGGTCGGGCGGTTCCATGCGCGCGCTGCGCGCCAGGCGTCGCCGCACCGCGGTTCGGTCGAAGAGTTGCGGGACCTTGGACGAGGCGGTCGGCGGGCGACCAGCGGCACTCACGCCGGCATGCATCCCTTCGTGACCGCACGCTGCCGGACCAGGGCGTAGACAAGGTCGATCGTCGGAGTCTCGACTCCGACCAGCTTCCCGACTTCGGAGACGGCAAGGGTCAGGGCGTCGATCTCGAGTGGCCGGCCCTGCTCCAGATCCTGCAGCGTCGAGGACTTGTGCGGCCCGACGGCGCCGGCGCCATCGATCCGGGTCTCGATGTCAAGCGGGAACTTGACGCCGAGCGCGTTCGCGACCTGCTCGCCTTCCTGCATCATCGCCCGGATGACGCTGCGCACTGCCGGATCAGCGGCAAGCTCCTCCAGCGTTCCGCCCGTAAGGGCGCTGACCGGGTTGAACGCGAGGTTGCCCCAGAGTTTCATCCAGACGTCGCTCCGCAGGTTGCGGCGAACCGGCGCCCGGAAGCCGGCCTCGGTCAGCATGCGTCCAATGCCCCGGGCGCGGTCGCTGACCGCGCCGTCCGGTTCTCCGACCAGCATGCGGCTGCCCTCGGTATGGCGCACGTGGCCGGGGGCGGGCAGGTCGGCCGCGGGATACACCACGCAACCCACCACCCGGTCGGGACCGATCGCCTTCCACTGCGCGCCCCCGGGGTCGACGGCATGGACCTGGTGTCCCTCGTACGGATCTCCGAACCCGTGGAAATACCACCACGGAAAGCCGTTGACGGCCGGCACCACGGCCGTGTCGGGACCGAGGAGCGGGGTCATCGTGTCGGCGGCTTCGGCCGCCGAGTGCGCTTTCAGGCCCACGACCACGACGTCCTGGACGCCGAGTTCTGCCGGATCGTCCGTCGCCGGAAGCTGCACGGTGAAGTCGTCGTCGGGGTCGATCCCGCTGCAGCGCAAGCCCCGTTCGCGCATGGCCGCGAGGTGCGGCCCCCGGGCGATCAGCGAGACATCGACACCGTTCCGTGCGAGCCGGGCGCCCACGAGGCCGCCGATGGCGCCCGCCCCGAACACGCAGACCTTCACGATGCGAGCCCGAGCTGCCTGGCGAGCCCGATTCGCTGAAGCTTGCCGGTTGGTCCCTTGGGGATCTCGTCGACGATCAGCACCTTGCGAGGCACCTTGAACGCCGCCACGCGCTCCGCGACAAACTGCCGGAGTTCCTCCGGTGTCGGCTCCCTGCCGTCGGCGGCCACGACCGCCGCCGCGAGATCTTCGCCGAGCTTGGGGTGCGGCACCGCGAACGCGACCGCCTGCGCCACGTCAGGATGCGCCAGCAGGGCCTCGTCGATTTCGCGCGGACTGATCTTTTCGCCGCCACGATTGACGATTTCCTTGATCCGGCCTTCGAGGAACAGATAGCCGTCGTCGTCCAGCCGTCCGAGGTCGCCGGTCCTGAACCACCCGTCGGTGAACGCTTCGGCGTTGGCTTCCGGGCGCTCGAGATAGCCGGCCGTGACGTTGGAGCCCCGGATGACCACTTCGCCGACAGTTTCGCGCGCCAACAGGTTTCCGTCCGGATCCATGATGGCGACGTCCGGTCCCGCAGCCAGGCCCACGGAGCCCGGCTTCCGGACGGCCGGCGGCAGCGGGTTCGAGGCCATCTGGTGGGCGGCCTCGGTCATCCCGTAGCTTTCGATCACCGGTATCCCAAAGGTCTCCTCCAGCTCAGTCATGACGATCGGGGGCAGGGAGGCGCTGCTCGAGCGGATGAAGCGCAGCGGGCTGTTGCCGATGGCGGCCCGGTTCCGTGCGGCGCGCGTGAGGATCGCCTGGTGCATCGTCGGGACCGCGGAGTACCAGGTCGGAGCCGCGTCGATGAGCCAGCGGAAGAAGGTGAACGCATCAAAGCCCGGCGGCACGACCACCGATCCACCGGCGGACAACGGCGCGGCAAGACAGGCGACAAGGCCATGGATGTGAAAGAGCGGCATCACGTTCAGGCAGCGGTCCCCGGACGTCAGTTCCAGGGTGCTGGCGATATTGCGGGCGGACGCCTGCAGGTTCGCGTGCGTCAGGGGCACCAGCTTCGGCCGCGCCGTCGTGCCCGACGTATGCAGTAGCAACGCGACATCGTCGAACGTTGCGGGCGCGCGGTCGGGTGGGGCAGCGCCGTTCGGGCCTTCCACGCGAAATCCGCCGGCCGTGGCCACATCCGCGTGCACGCGGATCACCGGGATATCGAGTGCTTCTGCCGCCGCGACCGCGGGACCGTCCGCCTCGGCGTCGGCGATCAGCGCCGCCGCCCTGGTGTCGGCGAGGTAGAAGTCGCATTCCTCCCGGCGGAGCGCCGGATTGAGGGGGGCGGCGGTCCCGGTGGCGCTGGCGGCCAGGAATGCCGTTGCCATGACGGGCCCGTTGGCCAGCTGGAGCGCGATCCGCATCCCCCGTCCGATGCCGCACCTGTGCAGCTCGGCGCGGGTGGCCGTGATCAACTGCTGCAAGTCGTTGTACGTGATGGTGGCGCGACCCGGCTCGACGAGCGCCGGCCCGTCACTCTCGCCGCCGGCCAGCAGGGCCGTCACTGCGCACGGTGGGTTCATGGTTCAAGCATAGGGGCACATGTCCGGGGCTAGGCGCTTCGCCATCTCTCGAGCGCGGGCGGGCCCGCTCCCGGCGGATCTTCTCAGTCCAGCACGTCCTTACCGCCGTCGTCGAGCTGCGCGGGACGCTGCCAATAGTTGAATTGGGGTGTCCAGTCGGAGGCGTCCAAGCCCGCCAGCCCTAGGAGCCCCCACAGCGCGCAGTACAGGTCGCCTGGGCCAAACACGCACGCGTTCCTGCGGAGGATCGTGCCGCCATCGCGTTGATACAGCACGGCGCCCGGGTCGTTGTCGCCGCCCTTCACGACGCCTTGCTCGCCGAGGTAGTCGCCGCCGCCGTGGGAGGCGAGCCGGAAACGCCAGCCGCGCGCATTGGCGAACTTCCGCTGGACGTCCGGCGGGTCCTTCGACACCAGGACCACCGCCATCGCCGACTCCAGATGCGGCAGCAGACCGTTGAACCCGTCAGCCCACAATGTGCAGTAGCGGCAGCCTTGGCCCATGTTGTGGATGGCGAGCAGCTTGTCTCGACCGCCGAACAGGTCGCGCAGAGTCGCTTCTCCTTCCTGGGTCTGAAAGGTGTAGTCCGGAACGGGCGTATCCGAGCTCGCCTTGCGCAATGCGGTGAGTTCGCTCGTCAGCTCCCAGATTTTCCGCTCGAGTTCGACGATCTTGTCCTGTGCCATTGGCAAGCCCTTTCCGTTGTTCGGGATCGTTCCGTCACCATCCACGTGATGGGGGCAATCCCCGCGCACCATGTCGCCTTGCGACCACGATGCCGGCTTTGACAGCCGCGCGGCCGCGCCCCCGCTCGACGGGAGGCCGCCTCCCGGCCAACGTGCACGGCGGCGGCGAGGCGCACGGGCTGCGTGTCTCCGACCGGGCGCCGGCCCGCTCTCCTGCCGGCGTTCCCGTCAGCGTCCACAGACGTTGTCCAGAATGGTATCAGCCGGGGCGGAACGGGCGTTTCACGGCATCCCTGTGCACCCGCGCCCTTGTGGGCTCACCCATCTCTGGGGTAGGACTGCGGGCCGCTGGCCTGGTCCGTCGGATCCGCGAGCCGGCCGGAGGGTGCTGCTGCAGGGGAGCAAGCGGAATGCTTGAACTGGGACTCAAAAATCGTGTTGCAATCATTACCGGCGCAAGCGACGGGCTGGGCCGCGCGACCGCGGAAAAACTGGCGGCGGAAGGCTGCAAGGTGGCGATCTGCGCGCGCCGGGAGGCACATCTCCGCGACGTCGCCGAAACGATTGCCTCCACGACCGGATCCGAGGTCCTCGCGGTACCTGCCGACGTGTCGAAGGCCGCCGACATCGAACGGTTTGTCGGGGCGGCCGTGGACCGCTTCGGCGGTGTGGACATCGCGGTCAACAACGCCGGCAAGTCGGCTGCCGCCTCGCTGGAGGAAGTGGACGACGCGGCCTGGCAGGAAGACCTTGATCTCAAGGTGATGGGGGCGGTGCGCGTGTGCCGGCTCGTGGTGCCGATCATGCGCGCCCGCGGCGGTGGCAGCATCGTCAACGCGACAATCGTCGGCGGCAAGGCGCCACTGGCGCGCGCGTTGCCGACCAGCGTTTCCCGGGCCGCCGGCATCAACCTGACCAAGTCGCTTGCCAACGAGTACGCGGCCGACCAGATCCGGGTCAACACCATCTGCATCGGGTTGCTGAAGAGCGAGCAGTGGGTCCGGCGCGCCGCCGGGCGGCCTGTCGAGGAGCTCTACCAGGAGCTGTCGGCGTCCGTGCCGCTTGGCCGCATCGGCGAAGAAGCGGAATACGCCGATCTGGTCGCGTTCCTGGTATCCGATCGAGCCGCCTACATCACCGGCACCGCGGTCAACCTTGACGGCGGCATGGCAGCAGTCGTGTAAGCGCGGCCGCAAGGGCCGCCGGTCGCCGAGCCGGAACGCCGGGCGAGAGTCACCGACGGGGCGGAACGCGGCCGGGAAAGCCGGTCGCTAGCCGCTCGACGACAACGGGTAAGCCCCGGAATTGACGACTGAATGTTCGCAGCTGTCCCCGTTCGGCGGGGACCGCCTGCGCGGGCGTGGACGGGAAGCCTAGAATGACGGGATCAACACTGCGAGAACTCCCATGAGCGTCGTCCCCAAGCTTGTGCACACCTTCTCCGAGACGCCCTCCTCGGAAGCGGTTGCTCCAAACGATCTCGATGCCTACTGGCTTCCGTTCACGGCGAACCGCCAGTTCAAGCGCGCGCCCCGCTTGCTGCAAGCCGCCGAAGGAATGTACTACCGGACCACGGACGGTCGGCGGCTCCTCGACGGCTCCGCCGGCCTCTGGGCCGTCAACGCCGGCCACTGTCGCCGGGAAATCGTGGAAGCGGTCCAGCGCCAGGTCGCGGAACTCGACTACGCGACCGCTTTCCAGATGAGTCACCCCAAGACGTTCCTGCTCGCCAGCCGCCTGCGCGAGCTCCTTCCCGGTGACATGGATCACGTGTTCTTCACGAATTCCGGGTCGGAGTCGGTGGACACTGCCCTCAAGATCGCGCTGGCCTACCACCAGGCGCGAGGCGACACCGAGCGCACCATCCTGGTCGGACGCCAGCGGGGCTACCACGGGGTCAACTTCGGCGGCCTCTCGGTCGGCGGAATTGCGGCGAACCAGCGCCAGTTCCCCAACCTGCTGCCGGCGGTCGATCACCTGCCGGACACGCATCTTCCCGACCTGAACGCCTTCAGCCGCGGTCAGCCGGAGCACGGGGCCGAGCGGGCCGACGCACTGCTGGAGATCGTCGAGCGGCACGGAGCGGAGCGTATCGCCGCCGTGATCGTCGAGCCCGTTGCCGGCTCCACCGGGGTCCTGGTCCCGCCGGTCGGATATCTGGAACGGCTCCGGTCCCATTGTGATGACCACGGAATCCTGCTGATCTTCGACGAGGTGATCTGCGGCTTCGGGCGCCTGGGCGCGGCGTTCGCCGCTGACCGGTTCGGCGTCCAGCCGGATCTCATGACCATCGCCAAGGGTCTGACCAACGCGACCGTCCCGATGGGCGCCGTCGGGGTGCGCAAGCCGATTCACGATGCCCTGATGACGGGCCCGGAGAACATCATCGAGCTGTTCCACGGGTACACGTATTCCGGACATCCGCTTGCCTGCGCCGCAGCACTGGCGACGCTGGACCTGTACCGAGACGAACAGATCTTCGAGGGAGCGGCCGCCAAGGCCCTTCCCTTCGAAGAGGCAGCGCACACGCTCGATTCCGTCGAGCATGTCGTGGACGTACGCAATCTCGGTTTCATGGTCGGCGTCGAGCTGCAATCCCGGGAGGGAGAACCCGGCGAACGTGCACGCGAGGTGTTCATGCGCTGCTACGAGGCGGGCGTGCTGGTGCGCTACACGCAGGACACGATCGCGGTCTCGCCGCCGCTGATCATCTCCGGCGCAGAGATCGACCGCCTGTTTGCCACGCTCCGTTCGGCCATCGAGGCGACGGACTGAGTTCGGTTCCCGGCGCGAGGACAGTCATCATGGCAACCGTTCCCCTGATCGAGTACGAGGATGCACCGGCCGAGGTACAGGCGGTCTTCGACGACATCATGAAGACCCGTAACCTCAAGCGGGTCAACAACTTCTGGAAGGCGCTGGCCAACCATCCGCCGACCCTGGAGCGGACCTGGGAGTCGCTCAAGGAGGTGATGGGAGAGGGGGCGCTCGACCCGCTGGTCAAGGAGCTCGTGTACCTCGCGGTCAGTGCGACGAATGCGTGCGAGTACTGCGTTCACTCGCATACCGCCGCCGCCCGGAAGCTCGGCGCGACCGACGCGATGATCGGCGAACTCCTGGCCGTGGCGGGCATGGCCAACCAGACGAATGCGCTGGTCAACGGCTACCAGGTGCCGGTCGACGAGGGGTTCAAGGTAGCTCCGTAGGGGTACAACAGGCAGGCCGGTGTCGCCGGACGCGACGGCTCGCTTCTACCGGACACCGCGGGGTTCGGAGGCGGCGCGCCTCCTGATCGCCGCAGTGGAGGCGGGCTGGAGCGACTACCACGGGCTTCGGGTCGCGGTACTTGGACCGGCCGGCGCCGCCCTCGCCGCGCTGGCGACGGATGCGGACCGGGTGGTGGGGCTGCATCCGGGCGTGCCGGAGCACGATGCCACGTCACGGCGCCTGCGGGTGGGGGTCGAGCCGGAAGCGCTGCCCGTCGCCGACAGCGTGTTCGACCGGGTCTTGTTGCTGCACACCCTGGAGAACGCGGAGGACGAGGCGGCCGTGCTCCGCGACGTGTGGCGCATGACGGCGCCAGAGGGGCGGATCCTGTTGATCGTCCCCAACCGTCTTGGCCTCTGGGCCTGGTTGGGCAGGAGTCCTTTCCGGCAGGGTCGGCCGTTGACCGCCATGGGCGTTCGCCAGCGATTGGCGGCCGCCGCGTTCGAGCCGCGGAAGGTCTGGGGTGCCCTGTACGCCCCGCCGCTGCCGCAGGCGCTTTATCTGCGGGTTGCCGCGACCTGGGAGCGGTTACCCCTGCCGTTTTCCGGTGTCGTGCTGGCCGAGGGTCGGAAACGCCTGCACGTGCCGACGAACATCCCGACCGAACGACTGGCGAGGCAACTTCGGCCGTACCTCATCCACCGTTAGGAGCCCGGCGGGACCGCGTCAGCACATACACGGCCTGGTGGGTCCACAACGTCTCCCAGGCGGTACCTGCACCAAGCCGTCGGAGCGAACCGTCCCTGCCGACCGCATGTCCCTCTTCCACGGTGATGCCGAGCGTTTCGCACATCACGAGGAAGTCACGGATCGTGCAAAGGTGGATGTTCGGCGTGTCATACCAGGACCGCGGCATGCCGTTGGTTTCCACGATGGGCATGCGGCCGCGCCAGAGGAGCGTCAGCCGCGCGCGCCAATGGCCGAGGTTGGGGAACGACACGATGGCGCGTCGGCCGATCCGGAGCAGTTGGTCGAGCACCTCTCGCGGTCGGTGCATGTTCTGGAGTGCCTGGCTGAGGATGACGTAGTCGAAGGCGCGGTCGGGGAAGTCCGGGAGGTCCGTGTCGGCGTCGCCCTGGATGACGGTCAGCCCCCGGCGCATGCAGGCCTCGACCCGGTTGTTCCGGATCTCGATCCCTTGCCCCTCCACCTGCTTTTCGGTTTCCAGCGTCTCCAGGAGCGTTCCGTCCCCGCACCCGACATCGAGCACCCGCCCGCCGGGCGTCACCAGTTCCGCGATCAGACGGAGGTCGGCGCGGCGCGGTACCGATGGGCGGCTCACGGCTTCAGCCCCCGACGCCGAGCCGAGCCGTCCAGGAAGCCCTCGAGCACGTCGTGAAAGTCCGTGGCGCTTTCGATCAGGAAGCTGTCGTGTCCGTAGTCGGCCGGGATCTCGATGAAACTCACGTCCGCGGCATTGGCATTGAGCGCTCGCACGATGGTGCGTGACTCTGCGGTCGGGAACAGCCAGTCGCTGGTGAACGAGACGAGGAGAAAGCGGGTGCCGACGCCCTTGAACACCGCGGCCAGGTCGCCGTCGTGGCGGGCAGCGAGATCGAAGTAGTCCATGGCCCGCGTCAGGTACATGTAGCTGGCGGCGTCGAAGCGCTGCACGAAGGTCTTGCCCTGGTGGTCCAGGTACCGCTCCACTTCGAACTCGGGGTCGAGCACGAACGAGAGCTTGCTGTCTCTCGGCAGTTCGCGTCCGAACTTTTCCTGGAAGGCGGTCTCGGAGAGGTATGTGATGTGGGCCACCATGCGGGCTGCCGCGAGGCCCTTCTCCGGCTTGACGCCGAGGCCGCGGTAGGCGCCGTCGTGCCAGTCCGCGTCGGCGGTGATGGCGCGCCGGCCCACTTCGTGGAAGGCGATGTTCTGGGCGGTGTGGCGCCAAGACGCGGCAACGGGGATCGACGCGAACACCCGTTCCGGATGGCGCGCAGCCCAGTCGAGCGCCATCATCCCGCCCATCGAAGCGCCGATGACGGCAAACAGCTGATCGATGCCCAGCGCATCGATCAGGTGGACCTGCAGGTCGACCATGTCCGCCACCGTGAAGACCGGGAAATCCATGTTCCATGGCTGTCCGGTGTCCGGATTGATCGTCGATGGGCCCGTCGTTCCGAGGCAGCCCCCCAGCACATTGGTGCAGATCACGAAGTACTGATCGGTGTCGAGCACCAACCCGGGTCCGACGACGTGGTCCCACCAGCCCGCACGGCCCGTCAGCGGGTTGGTGCCGGCCACGTACTGGTCACCGGTCAGCCCGTGACAGATCATGATGGCGTTGGAACGGTCGGCGTTCAGCGTGCCGTACGTCTGGTACGCGCACTGGGTTCCGGCGAGCTCCACCTGGGACTGGAGCTTCAGTTTCCCGTCGAGCGCAAAGATCGGCTCGAAATCGACGGTCGCAGCTTCAATCTCCATGGCACCGCATCCCCGGCCCGGCCATGCTGGCCTCGCTTCCAAGTGCCGACGCAGCCATCTGATGCCACATGATCATTCACCAACATAACGCGGACCCTGCACGGTGCGACCGGCAGGGGCCTGCGGGCGGGCGCGTAGGATAGGGCAAGGCGCATGCGAATCGGGCTTACATATTGAATTGTGTGCCCGGTGGGGCGGCAACTCCGTCCGTCGGCGCCCCCGTCCGGCCGCGCTCTGGGGACGCACGGTACCGGCGTCCGGACCGTCATCCATCCGGGCCGTGCCGAATTTCGTGCGACGGGGCGGTCTCGGCGCGGCACCGGGCGGCAGCGACAGTTGGGACTGGCGGGGATCGGTTGCCGGGCCGCAGGCGCTGTGGCACGTTTCCATCCGTTACCGATGTGCCACGGGGCAGGAATGTCTCTGTTTGAACACGACGTGGCTCGGCGCACGGATCATTACTTCAAGCTCACGCGCGGGATTGTCCGGCAGTACGGCGATCTCTCGGTGACGTACGCGGTGTTCATGCGTCGACCAGTTCTCTTCTGCCCGCGCCTTGCGGTGGAATGGCTGGAGATGGCTGCGGCCGAGCGCGGCGTCAAGTTCGGCATCGAGCTCTGCCACGCTGAAGGGGCCTGGGTCGGGGCGGGTGAACCGCTTCTCTACCTCGAGGGCCCGTTCTCGGCCCTGGTGGACCTCGAGACCATCTACCTGCAGAAGCTGGGTCCGCCTTCGGTCGCTGCCTACAACGCGTACAGCATGTGCAGCGATCTCCCGAAAGTGGCGTTTCTGGCGATGGACGCGCGGCACTGTGCCGGCGCCGAAATGCAGGAACTGATGGTCTACGGCGCTTCCGTCGGCTCGGAGCGGGCGCGGCGAGAAGCCGATGCAGTGGGGTTCGTCGGCACGGCAAATGACGCGACGGCGCCGCTCCTGGCAACGGACCGGGGGCTCGGCACCATGCCGCATGCCTTGATCGGCTATGCCGGCTCGACCGTCCGGGCGGCGCAGATGTTCGCCGCGCAGTATCCGGCGGAGCCGCTGACGGTCCTGGTGGACTATTTCGGACGGGAGATCACCGACGCGCTGGCGGTTTGCGAGGCGTTTCCCGAGCAGGCGCGGAACGGGGAGCTTTCGCTTCGGGTCGACACGCATGGCGGGCGCTTCGTCGAGGGACTGGACACCGCCCGCTCGTACGACATTCTCGATCGCTGCGCGCCGGCGGCCATTCGTACCTACCGGACCGAGCAGGAGCTGCGGTGGCTGGTGGGAACCGGCGTGAGCGCAGCGGCACTCTGGCACTTCCGGCAGACGCTCGACGACGCCGGCTGGAATCAGGTGCGGATCGTCGCGAGTTCGGGTTTCAGCGCCACGAAGTGCAAGGTGATGGCGAGCGCATCAGTGCCGGTCGACCTGATCGGCACCGGCTCCTACCTGCCCGATGACTGGTCCGAGACCTACGCTACCGCCGATATCGTCCGGTACGGGAGTGACGAACGGGTCAAGGTCGGACGCGAATTCCTGCTCCGCAAGCCCGCGTCGGCGTCCTGAAGCGACCATCGGTGACCGCGTTTTCGCTCGCGATGGCCCAGGTCAATCCGACCGTGGGCGATTTCGCACACAATTCCGCTCTGATTCTGGACGCGTGGCGCGAGGGACGGGCTGCCGGCGCGGACCTGGTGGTGTTCCCGGAACTGGTGCTGACGGGCTACCCGCCGGAGGACCTCATCACGCGCCCGGCATTCGTGGAGGCCGCGGGCGACGCGGTCCAGTCATTGGCCGGCGAGATTGACGAGACGGGCCCGGGGGTGGTGCTGGGCGCGCCGGTCGCGCTGGAGGGCGGAGGGGCCGGCAATGCGGCGCTCCTGCTCCACGGCAGCAAGGTGCGGGCGCAACGGCTCAAGCACCACCTGCCCAACTACGGCGTCTTCGACGAGGCCCGGGTGTTCCGCCCGGGTCCACCGGCCGGCCCGGTCGCCTTCCGGGGTGTGCGCCTCGGGCTGATGGTCTGCGAGGACATGTGGTTTCCTGACATCGCGGAAACCCACGAAGAGTCGGGGGCCGACCTTCTCGTGGTGATCAACGGGTCACCGTTCGACGCCCGCAAGGGCGACCAGCGCCTGGCGCACGCGGTTTCCCGGGTCACGGAGACCCGCTTGCCGCTGGCGTACGTCAACCAGGTAGGCGGGCAGGACGAGCTGGCGTTCGACGGGGCGTCGTTCGTGCTGGCGGGCGACGCGCGGCTGGTTGCCCAGGCGCCCTCGTGGCGCCCGGATCTGACTCTCACGCGCTGGCGCAGCGACGACGACCGCTGGGAGCCCGAGGCCGGGGACGTCCATCCCGTGCCGGACGGGACCGAAGCCATTTGGCAGGCCCTGGTCACGGGGCTCCGGGACTACGTGGACAAGAACGGCTTCCCCGGCGTCGTGCTGGGCCTGTCGGGGGGAATCGATTCGGCGCTGTCGGCGGCCGTGGCGGTGGACGCCCTGGGACCGGAGCGGGTCATCGGCGTCCGCATGCCCTCGACGTTCTCGTCGGCCGGCAGCCTGGACGATGCGGCGGAGAGCGCGGAACTGCTGGGCATGCGTATCGAGACGGTGCCGATTGCGGGTGCGGTGACGGCACTGGGCGACCTGCTCAGGGAGCAGTTTGCGGGGCTCGAGCCCGATACGACGGAGGAGAACGTGCAAGCTCGCCTCCGGGGCACGATCCTGATGGCGTTCTCCAACAAGTTCGGGCACATGCTGCTCACCACCGGCAACAAGAGCGAGATGTCCGTCGGCTACGCGACGCTGTACGGGGACATGAACGGCGGCTATTCGGTGCTGAAGGATGTCTACAAGACCACCGCCTACGCGCTGGCAAGCTGGCGCAACCGCAGCAGCATCCCGGAACTTCTGGGACCGAGCGGCCGGGCGATCCCGGAGGCCAGCATCACGAAGCCGCCATCGGCCGAGCTCCGCCCCGATCAGACGGATCAGGATTCTCTCCCGCCCTACGAGGTACTGGACGCGGTGCTGGAACGGCTGGTCGAGGACGAGGAGTCGGTCGCCGAGGTGGTGGCGGCCGGGTACGATCTGGCGCTGGTGAAGCGCATCCGGGGCATGCTGCTCCGGGCCGAATACAAGCGACGCCAGGCACCCCCCGGCGTGCGGATCACCACGCGGGCATTCGGCCGGGACCGGCGCTACCCGATCACCAACCGGTTTGCGGACTAGCCACGCACCGACCCATGCCACTGACCGTCTACAACACCCTCACGCGCCAGCGCGAACCATTTGTTCCGCGCGATCCGGAGCATGTCCGGATCTATGTCTGCGGCCCCACCGTCTACGACGACCCGCACATCGGGAACGCCCGCCCCGTCGTCGTGTTCGATCTTCTGGTGCGGTTCCTGCGGACCCTGTATCCGCGCGTGACCTACGTCCGGAACATCACGGACGTGGATGACAAGATCAACGACCGGGCGGCGGAAGAGAAGATCACGATCCGCGAACTCACGGAGCGGACCCTGGCGCGCTTCCGGGAGGACGTGGCGGCGCTGAATGCGCGCCCGCCCGACGTGGAGCCGCGGGCGACCGAGCACATCCCCCAGATGATCGGGATGATCGAGGAACTGCTCGGGCACGGCCATGCCTACGTCGCCGAAGGGCACGTACTGTTCCACGTTCCGTCGCTGGCCGAGTACGGGCGGCTGGCGGGCCGCGACCGGGAGGAGCAACTGGCAGGGGCGCGGGTGGAGGTCGAGTCGTACAAGCGGGACCCGGCCGACTTCGTCCTCTGGAAGCCCTCCGACGCCAGCCTCCCCGGCTGGGAAAGCCCGTGGGGGCGCGGGCGACCCGGCTGGCACATCGAGTGCTCGGCGATGAGCCGGAAGTATCTGGGGTCCGAGTTCGACATCCACGGAGGGGGGATCGATCTCGCCTTCCCCCACCACGAGAACGAGATTGCGCAGTCTTGCTCGGCCGAGCCCGGTACCGAGTTCGCCCGGTACTGGATGCACAACGGCTACCTGCTGTCCGAAGGCGAGAAGATGGCGAAGTCCCTCGGCAACTTCTACACGGTACGCGATCTGCTGAGCCGCCATCCGGGTGAGGCGCTCCGTCTGCTCCTCCTCTCGACGCATTACCGCCAGCCGATCGACTTCACGGAGGAAGGACTCCGCCGGGCCCGGCGGCAACTTGACCGATGGCGGCGGACGGTGGCCGGAGAACCGCCCGCAGGGACGCCGCCGCCGGCCGTGCTCGAGGCCCTGGGCGACGATCTCAACTCGCCGCGGGCGATCGCGGCCCTGCATGGGCTCGAGGGAGCGGAGCTGCACGCGGGGCTGCGCATGCTGGGATTGCTGGAAGTTCCCCATGACGAGTGGTTCCAGGGGGCATCTGACAGCGGGCCGTCAGACCGGGCGATCGACGAACAGATCGCCGCCCGGGCCGCCGCGCGGGCGCGCCGCGACTTCACGGCGGCTGACAGCATCCGGACGCAGCTGGCCGAGGCCGGCGTGATCCTGGAAGACACACCGGCCGGGACGATTTGGCGGCGAAAGTGACGGACATCCGCCCGCCCGCGGTGGTGCTGGTGCGTTCTCAACTGCCGGAAAACGTGGGCATGGCGATCCGGGCCATGGCCAATTTCGGTCTCGCCGACCTGCGACTGGCGGGGCCGAGACACGCCTGGCCCGACCCCGCGGCCACGGCGTCGGCGTCGGGAGCGCTGGAGCGGGCCAGCATGGAGGTGTCGGTCTACGCGGATCTGCCGGCAGCGACCCGGGACCTGCAGACGGTGCACGCCCTGACGGCACGGCCCCGCGCGCTGGCGCGCGAGACGCTGGACCCGGCTGGGTCCGCGTCGCGCCTGCGGCAGGCGGCGACCAGAGGCGAGCGGACGGGCCTGGTGTTCGGCCCGGAAAGCGCAGGCCTGGCCAACGACGAGCTTGGCGTGGCGGATACGATCGTCTCGATCCCGGCGACGGGTTTCCGGTCGTTGAATCTCGCAATGTCGGTGCTGCTGATGGGGTACGAGTGGCACCGGAGCGGCGATGCGGGCGGTGGGCCGGCGGCCACGTCACTGGCGCCTCCGGCCGCGAGGAATGAGCTCGAGTTCTTCCTGGACCGCCTGCTGGCGATGCTCGAAGAGTCCGGGTTCCTGTACCCGCCGGAGAAGGCGCCGCGCATGGCGGCGAGCGTGCGCGCGATTTTCACGCGGAACCGTCTGAGCGATCAGGAGCTGCGCACCCTGCACGGCATCTTGAGTTCATTGAGGCCGTCGCGGGGCGATTCGGTTTGACAGCAGCGCCCCGGAGCGTATGGTGCGCGCTGCGTACGACTCGGGTCGGGACGCATTATTCCGCCGCACTTTCGGAGGCCGGGCGTGATCAGCCCGGCGGGGCATGAGCAAGCGCAAGCACCCGCACCACAAGATTGACCGTCGCCTTCGCTGCAACTTGTGGGGGCGCCCCAAGAGCCCGGTAAACAAGCGGGACTACGGACCCGGTGAGCACGGCCGGCGTCGCAAGAGCAAGCCGTCCAACTTCGCCGAGCAATTGATGGCCAAGCAGCAGCTCAAGGGTTACTACGCCAACATTTCCGAGCGGCAGTTTCGGCGTTACTACCGGCGGGCGACGCAGATGCGCGGCGACACCGGCGAGCAGCTGATTGGCCTGCTGGAAAGCCGCCTGGATGCGATCGTCTACCGGCTCAATTTTGTGCCGACCGTCTTCGCCGCGCGACAGGTGATCAATCACGGGCATATCGCGGTCAACGGCAAGCGGGTGACGATCCCTAGCTATCTGTGCCGGGAAGGTGACATCGTGTCCATCCGGGAACGGTCCCGCCAGCACCCGTTGATGCTGGAGGCGATCCAGGACCAGGAACGGGACTTGCCGGACTACATCGGGTTTGACGAGAAGGCACTGTCCGGGACGTACACGCGCGTGCCCAAGCTCGAAGACGTGCCGTACCCGGTGCGCATGAACCCGCAGCTGGTCATCGAGTACTACTCACGCTGAACGAACCCGGCGGCAGCCGGGTGCCCCCGCGTCGACGGAATGTCGCCGGGTTGGATGCTTGCCCGCCATGGCAACGTTTGCCGCGGCTTCTCAATACCAGGACCAGGCGGTACATCGCGTCGCCGGGCTGCGCCGCCCGCGGTGCTCAGCGAGGTTCCAACGTGAGGTTCCTGTAGCCGGGTGGCGATCCACCCCGGCTGGCGACGCAGGCGCCCCTGCGCCCGCGGGCGCACCGGATGATCGATGTTCCGCGCAGGCGGGATCCCGCGAGCTAGCGAGAAATGGCCGGGCGGCACGGATCCTGAGGTTGCATCATCTGCCGCCGGCGGTCACGGTGGGTCCTCCCGCGTCTGGTGGTCATTCTCGGATGGACGGAGGTGCAGTGTGGCTGGAGCAATCGCCCCGTTGAAGCGACGGACCAGGATCGTGCGACTCCGCGCGCTGCCGCTCGCGCTGCTCACGATCGCCGTCTTCGCCGTACCCAGCGCGGAGCCGGGAGCACAACCCTCTCCGGAACGCAGCGCGGCCACCGGGGAAGTGCGTGCCGAGGTCGGTGTCTTTCTTCTCAGCCTGCCTTCCTCCAGCCCGTTCATCGAGACGGATTCCAACGAAGCGCTGGCAGGGTTTCTCGGGCACTACGACGCGTCGCAGCAAGCCAGCCCGGTGGCCCGACTGGCGGTGACTGCCGCGTCGAACTTGATTGCAGAACAAGGGTTTGTGGAGGCGCGCGGGTTCGTCACGTCGCGGCGCTCCCGACACGTCAACGAGTACGCCCGGACCAGCGACCTCTGGGACGCCTTGGAAGCGGAGCAGTTCGGCGTGACCGTCAACGAGCTGACACAGTTGTCCGCAGCCGAACGGGAGCGGCGGCGGGGCATCCTCTTTCAGGACGAGGCCCGACTTGGCGCCATCATCGA
This sequence comes from Alphaproteobacteria bacterium, assembly GCA_022819905.1. Taxonomy (GTDB): domain Bacteria; phylum Pseudomonadota; class Alphaproteobacteria; order TMED109; family TMED109; genus VXPW01. The sequence goes on along the minus strand of JAJEGJ010000035.1, from coordinate 18,839 downwards.
GGCGGTTCGAATGCAGGAAGGGCTCAGGCTGGCGGGTTGGATCGGGGCCATCGACGGATCACCGCTGCCCCACACGCCCAATTTCGCGTGGGGTGACGCCATCCGCATCGACACCAAGCGCCGGGTGACGTTTTTCGGGGGTGACGCGCTCGGCGGTGTCACCCTGCGGACGGGAGCACAGAGCAGTCTGGTCGCGTATGCCGGCCCGAGTTTCATGGACCTCGGTCAGCGCAACGACATACATGCCTACGAAACGACGAATCGAACGCCGGACCAGAACTTCACGACTCTCGATGAGGTCCTGGATGCCGACTACCGGGGTGCCCTGGTCGGTGGCCGCGTGGACATCCCGCTCGGTGGGGCCCTGCGCCTGTCTGCGTCCGGGGACGCGGGCCTGTACCGACTTTCCGGAGCGTACCGGGGACGGCAGCGAACGGTCCTGACGTCAGCGACCGTGGACGAGGTGCGGGCGGATGTCCGGTTGCGGGCTTCCCGGTTGGCCGTGCGCTCGCGCGTCGAGGTGATGCTGAGCGCTGCAGTGTCCGAGGGATACGTGGTTCGTGCGGGTGCCGGGTTTGAACATTTGTCGCACGTTCCGGTTCCCGAATACGCGCGCATCGGGGAACGGTTCAGCGACAACACCGTCCACGACGGGGTGCGGCTGGGCTACCGGGACGCGGCAGCCGGGTTCGCGTCCATCTCCGTGACGGCGAAATTCTGATAACGGAAAAAGGCGCTGGGTTCCGGCCGGCAACGCGCAGCCACGTCTACGTCACGTCCGGGGAGGCATGCCGCCCGAAAACGGTTGGGACTCACAAAGAAAGGTTGACGGTGCGTCTTCTCGCAGTCGCCCTTCTACCACTGGTCCGTCAGATCTTCTGATGGAACATCGGTCCACCGGTCCGACAGTTCGCGGAACGATCCCGGTAGTCCGGACAGCGCCGGATCATCGAAGGACAACCCGAGATGCCGCGTTACGATCATGGCAGCGATCCGCGCCTGTTCCACGTCACGGGTTCGTTTGAGCGGATCGCGGGTGGCGTCGTTTTCCACGATCCACTGTTTCTGCAGGGCGAAAACCCTTGGATCAATGGTGACGATCCGGACCGGCAGGCCGACTTCATCGAACGCTGTGGCTTCGAATTTCGGGGTGTTCAGCAGCCATCGGCTGCTTTCGGTCGTTGTGGCGATAAGGTCGTCTGGATGCTCCGACAGCCGGCCCCCCCCTTCGCGCATGATCCTTCCATGATCGAAAGGCTCTAGGAGGTCGACCATGTATCCATCCCTGTTGGCCGCTGTGAAGGGCCTGTTCGGTGTTTTCCGGAAGGATCGGTCAACGGATCGCAACGCTCCGACGAGACCCGTTTCACGAACCTCTCCGGAAAGGTCCAGACGTCGCCGTACGTCGTAGAGTACGTCCACATCGCTCGTCGCCAACAGACCCGCTTCGATCCGCACCCCCGCTTTGGCCTCGTAGGCAAACAGTGCGTTGGTCCCCAGAACGGTCAGGGAGGTCCCGAGCCAGTTCAGGTCCTCCAGTTTTCGCATGATCCTGGCCGTCAGTAACGGAACCCGCCCCAGGCCGCGGGCCCGGAGGATCCGAGCGCGGTCATCAAGCTGCTGACGGAGCGCGGCGAGCCGGTCCTGAACCTCGGCTTTTCCAGCCAGGAATTTCCGCAGCGTTTCTTCCGTTTCGGGAGTGCGACGACCGCAGGACTTTCTCGTAGAGCTTCCGTGGGGCCGGCGAATGAGGTACTCGGCGTTTCCCCGTCGTTCGAATTTCATCGATCCGCCGTAGCTGTGACGCGCATCCCGGCGCGCGTCCCGGTACAGATCAAACCGATCCCGGACATCCACGGCATCCCGGAGGCTCTCATAGTTCAACTGTATGATTTCACTCATGTTTGCCAACTTTAATGTCAATTACGACAATTATTGGCAAAAATGAACGGAGATCAACCTTTCAACACAAGTCCCCTCGAATACCCCGCGGACGCCGCCTTCATTTCCGAACCCGATTCCGTTGTCCACTCGCCCTTCCGCAAATCCGCGAACAGCCTTGGAAGGGCGGCAGCGTCACGTCGTCAACCGTTCTTTGTAATCCCCCCATGTAAGTCCCAAACGGTTCTGCCCGTCGCCGGCTACTCGTTCGATGCCAGCGACGGCCGGTGGTGGTGGCGGATCCGACTAACCGTTCAGGGCGATCCCTTTGTTGGTCACGTGGTCCTTCAACTCATTGTGTTCGTACATTTCGCGGACGATGTCGCAACCGCCGACGAACTCGCCCTTGACGTAAAGCTGCGGGATGGTCGGCCAGTTCGTGAACTCCTTGATGCCTTCGCGGAGGCCGGCGTCCGCCAGCACATCGATCCCCTTAAACGGGATGCCGAGATGGTTGAGGATCTGCACCACCATCGCGGAGAAGCCGCACTGCGGGAATACGGGCGTCCCCTTCATGAAGAGAACGACATCGTTCGAGTCAAGTTCGGCCTGGATCTGCCCGTGCACGGGGTTGGCGATATCACTGTCCATCAGATGCTCCTCCAGCAGCTGGGTTAGACGTCGTCGGGCGGGGCGGTCTGGAGCGCAAGCGCGTGCAGCACCCCTCCCATCCGGCCTTGCAGGGCACCATAAACCATCTGGTGCTGTTCGACCCGGGATTTCCCCCGGAAGGCCTCGGAGATCACGTGGGCGGCGTAGTGATCGCCGTCACCGCGAAGATCTTCGATCGTGATCTTGGCGTCGGGCAGCGCGGCCCGGATCAACGATTCGATTTCCTGGGCATCCATCGCCATCAGCCGGTCCCCTCGGTGGTTCCATTCATATAGGACGGAAACCATCCTGCGTGCCGACGCCGAAGCGTGTCAACCGCCACGCTGCCCAGCGACGCCAACTGAAGCTCCTGCCCGCCGAACCGGCCGAGTGTCCGGACCGGAATCGCGTCTTTGGCCGCCGCCCGAAGAAGGCCGTCCACCTGTTCGGATTGGGCCGCGAGCAGGTAACGGGCCTGGTCCTCACCGAAATAGAAGCAAGCGGGCGACAGCTTTTCATCCGGCGGTCGCACGGATGCCCCGGTCCCGGCCGCGATGCACATCTCCGCGAGGGCGACGGCCAGTCCGCCGTCCGAAATGTCGTGGCAGGCGTCGGCACGACCGCCCGAGATCTGCTCGCGGACCCATTCTCCATGACGCCGTTCGGCATCGAGATCGACGGGTGGTGGCGCGCCCTCGGTCAGACCGTGGGTCTCGCGGGCGTACAGCGAGCACGACAAGTGCCCCTCGGCGCTACCGACCAGGAGTACGGAAGTGCCTGGCGACGGCGCCATCTTTCCCGTCCGGCCCACGTCCTCGATCAGCCCGACGGTGCCCACCTGGGGGGTCGGGGGGATCGGGCAGTTGTCGGTCTCGTTGTAGAAGGAAACATTGCCCGACACGATCGGGAGGCCCAGCGCGCGGCAGGCTTCGCTGAGGCCTTCGACGGCGGCCTTGAAGGTGCCCATGACGACGGGATCCTCAGGGCTCCCGAAGTTCAGGCAGTCGGTGACGGCAAGGGGGCGGGCTCCGGCGGCCGAGAGATTGCGGTACGATTCGGCGATCGCCTGGATCGCGCCGAGGCGGGGATCCGCCTCGCAGTACCGAGGGGTGCAGTCCGCGGTCAGGGCGAGCGCCCGGTCGGTGCCGTGGATCCGTACGACGGCAGCATCGGAACCCGGCGGCGTGATCGTGTCGCCCATCACGCCGTGGTCATACTGTTCCCAGATCCACCGGCGTGATGCCAGGTTCGGCGATCCGATCAGGGCGAGGAGGCTATCGATGGTGGCCTGCTGGTCTGGCACGGAAACCGGCGTGGAACAAGGAAGCGGAGTCGTCGGGCGCTCGTAGACCAGCCCCTCGGCCAGAGGTCCGATCGGCAGGTCGGCCACCGCGGCACCATGCATGGCGAGCTCCAGCCGGCCGGTGTCCGTGACTGCGCCGATCACCACCGCATCGAGTCCCCACTTCTGGAACACGGCAGCGGCGTCGGCTTCGGCGCCCGGGCGCAGGGTCATCAGCATCCGTTCCTGGCTCTCCGACAGCATGAGCTCGAGCGGCGTCATGCCCGCATCGCGCACCGGCACCCGCTCGAGATCAAGACGGATTCCGACCTCCGCCCGCGCCGCCATTTCCACCGACGACGACGTCAGGCCCGCTGCCCCCATGTCCTGGATGCCGATGACCACGCCCGTAGCCATCAGTTCGAGACAGGCCTCAAGCAGCAGTTTCTCCATGAACGGGTCGCCGATCTGGACCGTTGGCCGGCGGGCTTCGGCGCCGTCCGAGAATCCGGCGGAGGCCATGCTGGCCCCGTGAATGCCGTCACGCCCGGTTCGGGCTCCCACGTAGAGCACGGGATTGCCGGGCTGACCGGCGTTGGCGAGGAAGATCTGATCGCGCCTGACGAGCCCGACGGCCATCGCGTTCACGAGGATGTTGCCGTTGTAGCCCGGGTCGAACGCGCATTCGCCGCCGACGGTCGGGATGCCCATGCAGTTCCCGTAGCCGCCGATTCCGCCGACCACGCCGCCCACCAGATGGCGTGTCTTCGCGTGGTCCGGGTCCCCGAACCGAAGACTGTTGAGGATCGCCACGGGCCGAGCACCCATCGTGAACACGTCCCGCAGAATCCCGCCGACCCCGGTGGCGGCCCCTTGGTAGGGTTCGATGAACGAAGGGTGGTTGTGGCTTTCCATCTTGAAGACGACCGCCCAGCCGTCGCCCACGTCGACCACGCCGGCATTCTCGCCCGGACCGTGAATGACCTGATCACCCGTCGTCGGCAGCGTCCGGAGCCAGCGACGCGACGACTTGTACGAGCAGTGCTCGTTCCACATGGCGGAGAACACGCCCAGCTCGGTAGCGTTTGGCGGTCGCCCCAGGTGCGCGATGATCTGCCGGTACTCGTCGGCCGACAGGCCGAGCCGTACGGCGTCGTTCACGGTGGGGGCACTCATGCCAGGGCATCCGCGACGGCGGCGAAGAACCTGCGTCCGTCCGATCCGCCGAGTTCGTCGCCGATGACGCGTTCCGGGTGTGGCATGAGGCCGAAAATGCGTCGGCTGGCGCTCGTGATGCCGGCGATACCGGCGACCGAGCCGTTGGGGTTCGCGGCCTCGGTGACGCCGCCCTCCGCGTCGACATACCGCAGGACGATGCGCCCCTCCGCTTCCAGCCCAGCCAGCGTTTCCGGGTCCGTCTGGTAGTTGCCCTCCATGTGCGCCACGGGGAAGCGGATGCACTCGCCCGGGGTGAATCCGGCCAGGAACGGGCTGTCGCCTTCCACGCGAAGATCGACCGGCCGGCACACGAACCGAAGCCCCGCGTTCCGGACCAGCGCACCCGGCAGCAGCCCGGTCTCCGTGAGGATCTGGAACCCGTTGCAGATGCCGAGCACGGCGATTCCCCGCGCCGCGGCCTCGCGTACCGATCGCATGATGGGTGAATGTGCGGCAATCGCACCGGCGCGCAGGTAGTCGCCGTAGGAGAAGCCGCCCGGCAGGACCACCAGGTCACACGGAGGCAGGCTGGTAGCGCCGTGCCAGACAAGGGTGGGGGCACAGCCGGTGCAACGGGCGAGGGCCACGGCGACGTCCCGGTCGCAGTTCGAACCGGGGAACACCACGACCACGGCTTTCATGCGTCGGGAATGGTAATGCGGTAGTCCTCGATCACCGGATTGGCCAGCAGCTCCTCGCACATCCTGTCGAGGCGCGCAGACGCGTCGTCGCGATGACCATCCAGCGTGATTTCAAAGAATTTGCCCTGCCGAACCTCCGCGACCTCCCCGAAGCCGAGTGTCCGCAACGCAGCTTCGACGGCCTTCCCCTGCGGATCGAGCACGTCCTTCTTCAGGACGACGTGGACGATGGCCTTCATGCTGGGATCCCTACGAACCGGCGCTGCCGTCGGACTTGGGCAGCACGCCTAGGCGGCGCGCGACCTCCTGGTAGGCCTCCTCGATCTTCCCGAGATCGCGGCGAAAGCGGTCCTTGTCCAGCTTGTCGTCGGTTTCCAGATCCCAGAGGCGGGAGGTGTCCGGGCTGATCTCGTCGGCCAGCAGGATCCGCATGCCCTCGTCGCTGAAATGGCGTCCGAACTCGAACTTGGTGTCGATGAGACGGATGCTGATGGCGTGGAACAGGCCGGAGAGATAGTCGTTGATGCGCAGTGCATAGCCGAACATCTCGTCGAGCTCGTCTTCGGCGGCCCAGCCAAAGGCCAGGATGTGCTCGTCCAGCACCAGCGGGTCGTTGAGCTCGTCGTTCTTGAAGTACCACTCGATCAGCGGCCGGGGCAGGGGGGTGCCTTCCTTGATGTCCAGGCGCTTGCTCAAGCTGCCGGCCGCGACGTTCCGAACCACCACTTCGACGGGAATGATCTCGACTTCGCGCACCAGTTGTTCGCGCATGTTCAGCGGCCGGAGAAAATGGTTCGGGATGTCCATCTCGCCAAGCCGCATCATCAGGTGGGCCGAGATGCGGTTGTTGATGACGCCCTTGCCGCTGATGGTGCCGCGTTTCTTGTTGTTGAACGCCGTGGCGTCGTCCTTGAAATGCTGGACGAGCGTGCCGGGTTCAGGGCCTTCGAACAGTGCCTTGGCCTTGCCCTCGTAGACCAGACGACGGCGCTGTCTGGACATGGATCAGGGCTCCAGGATGGGCGGGCCTGCTGTGCTCAGCCCATGCTCCGCGTGATGGTGTCTATAGCCCCCCGGTGTCGCCGGGGCAAGCACGCGGGGTGGCGTCCCGGCCGACGAACGGACCGTTCTGCGGTACTGTCTCCGGCCGACTGCCATCCGTTGCCGGCGGTCGAATCGGCGCCGGCCCCGCACGGCCGCGACGGTGCGCCGGCTGCCCCGGGCGGCGACCCCTGCGGGAGAACACCCTCATGCGCCGCATCGTCCGATCGGTCCTGCTCCTGTGCGGCGTGTGGGCGCTCCAAGACGGCAGTGCCCTTGCCGATCCGCCGGACAACATCTTCGTCATGGCCAAGGATATCGGCGACGTCATCACGCTTGACCCGGCCGAAGTCTTCGAATTCACGGCGGGTGAAATCGTCGCCAACGTGTACGACCGCCTGATGATGTTCGAGCCCGAAGACCCGCGGGAGCTGACCGGCGGGGTTGCCGAAAGCTATGCGATCGAAGCCGACGGGGAGACGATCGTGTTCCGGATCCGGGACGGCCTCCGCTTTCACTCGGGCAACCCGGTGCGTCCGGAGGATGTCGAGTTCTCGCTCGAGCGGGTCGTGAAGCTCAACAAGACCCCCGCCTTCATCTTCACGCAATTCGGCTGGAACGCCGAGAACGTCGGGGATCTGGTCGAGGTCGTCGACGGGTCGCACGTGCGCATCACCGTGACCGCGGGGCTTTCACCAGGCCTGATCCTGAACGCGCTTTCGGCCGGCGTGGCCTCGGTGATCGACAAGGAACGCGTGCTGGCGCACGAGACCGACGGCGACCTGGGCCAGGGCTGGCTGCGGTCGCACAGCGCCGGCTCCGGCGCATTCTGGCTCGGGCGCTGGAAGGCGAACGAGTTCATTGCGCTCGAGGCAAATGCCGAGTATCGGCGCGGTGCGCCCGCGATGCGGCGTGTCTTCCTGCGCCACGTGCCCGAGCCGTCGGCGCAGCGCCTGCTGCTGGAGCGGGGCGACGTCGACATGGCCCGCAACCTCACGCCCGACCAGATCCGGGCGCTGGCGGGTCATGCCGAGCTCGCGGTCGACAGCTATCCAAAGGGCGCGATCGTGTATCTGGCGGCCAACGCGTCGCATCCGGTCCTCGGCCATCCGGCCGTGATCCAGGCGCTGCGACACGCGATCGATTACCAGGGCATGGCGGACTCGTTCCTGGCCGGCCAGTTCTCGGTGCACCAGGCGTTCTGGCCGGCCGGCCTCTGGGCCAGCTACACGGCAACGCCGTACGCGCTCGACATCGAGAAGGCGAGATCCCTGCTGGGTCAGGCAGGCCTCGGACCGTTCGAGATACGGATCGACACGCTCACCAGCTCGCCGTTTCCGCAGATCGCGCAGTCGATTCAGGCAACCTTCGCCCAGGCCGGGATCGACGCGCGGATCGTCATGCAGGACGGCAAGACGCTCTGGCCCCGGTACCGAGCACGAAAGCACGAACTGATCGTCGCCCGCTGGTCACCGGACTACATGGACCCCCATTCCAACGCGGACGCCTTCGCGCACAACCCAGACAACCGGCCGGAAGCCATGCTCGCAGGTGTGCTCGCCTGGCGAAACGCGTGGGCGTCCGAGGCGATCAACGAGCGGACGATCGAGGCCCGCGACACGCGGGACCTTGACGCGCGCGAAGCGATGTACCTGGAACTCCAGAAGCGCCTGCAGACCGAAGGGCCGTACGCCATCATGTTTCAGCAGAGCGAGCAGGTCGTGCGCCGCCGGCGTGTCGAGGGCTTCATGTCGGGCGTGAATTTCGACCACGTCTACTACCGGAACGTCACCAAGTAGCCGGGGACCCACGGGGGCCGCGTGAGGCGTGAGGCGATGATCGGCAGCCAGCTGCAGGAGGGTCGGAGCTCACTCCTCGGACACGTGCCGCGCCGAATCGCCGGCACGGCGCTGTCCCTTGTCCTGACATTTGTCGGTCTCACCGCCGTGACGTTCGTGATCGCCCGGGTCATGCCGGCCGACCCGGTGCTGGCCATCGTCGGCGATCGCGCCCACCAGGACGTGTACGACGCGGTCTACCGGGAGCTCGGCCTCGACCAGCCGCTGCCGGTGCAGTATCTGCGTTACCTCGGTCAGCTCTTCGTGGGCGACCTCGGGGTGTCGATCATGACGGCGCAGCCGGTGATCGACGACCTGCTGCGGTTCTTCCCCGCCACGCTGGAACTTGCCACCGTCGCGACGCTGCTCGGTGTCTTCGCCGGCGTGCCGCTGGGCGTGCTGGCGGCGGTCCGGCAGGGTCGGTGGGCCGACCATCTGGTGCGCATCGTCGGGCTGTTCGGGTATTCCGTGCCCGTGTTCTGGCTGGGCATGCTGGCGCTCTTCGTGTTCTACGCGAAGCTGGGCTGGGTGGCCGGACCCGGCCGCATCGACATCTTCTATGAAGGCATGGTGGAACCCGTGACGGGCCTGATCCTGGTGGATTCCGCCCTCGCCCGTGAATGGGACATCTTCCGCAACGCGATCGGGCATCTCGTTCTGCCCGCGGCCATCCTCGGCATCCACTCGTTCGCGTACCTCGCTCGCATGACCCGTCATTTCATGCTGGAGCAACTGGGACAGGAGTACATCCTCACGGCGCGGGTCAAGGGGGTGCCGGAGGGCGCCGTGATCTGGCGCCACGCCTTCCGGAACGTGCTGGTGCAGCTGATCACGATCGTGGGTCTCACCTACGCTTCCCTGCTCGAGGGCTCGGTGCTCACGGAGACGGTCTTCGCCTGGCCGGGCATCGGGCAGTACATCACCAGGTCGCTCTTCAACAACGACATGAATGCGGTGCTCGGCGGCACCATCGTCGTGGGAATCTGCTTCGTTGCGATCAACATGGGCTCCGACCTGCTCTACCGCCTCGTGGATCCGAGGGCGCGATGAGCGCCGTTCGCGCCTGGCTCCTGACCGACATCCCGCAATCGCGGCGGCAGGCACAGTGTCAGCGCTTCTTTCTTGCCTGGCTGGTGTTCCGCAGGAACGGCAGCGCCGTCGCCGGTCTGGCGATCGTCGCGACGCTGGTTGCCGGCGCGCTGCTCGCCCCGTGGATCACGGCATCGGCCGGCGTCACGCCCGACCTCGGCGATCGGCTCCACGCGCCCGGGTCGGCCCACTGGTTCGGCACCGACGAACTCGGCCGCGATATCTTCGACCGGGTCATGTGGGGGTCCCGGATCACGCTCTACATCGTGGGGCTGGTCTCGGTCATCGTCGTGCCGATCGGCCTCGCCATCGGTGTCGTGGCGGGTTACGTCGGCGGCTGGGTCGACAGCGCCCTGATGCGGCTGACCGATGTCTTTCTCGCGTTCCCGCGGCTGATCCTGGCGCTTGCCTTTGTCGCCGCGCTCGGACCCGGGCTCGAGAACGCAGTGCTGGCCATCGCGGTCACTAGCTGGTCGCCCTACGCCCGCATCGCCCGGGCCGAGGCGCTCACGCTTCGCCGGAGCGACTTCATCCTCGCTGCCCGCTCGCAGGGCATCCCGCACCTGCGAATCATCGCGGGCCACGTGGCGCCGATGTGCGTTTCCTCGGTCATCGTGCGCCTGACGCTCGACATGGCGGGGATCATCCTGACGGCCGCCGGTCTGGGCTTTCTCGGCCTCGGGGCGCAGCCGCCGACCCCCGAGTGGGGAGCCATGATTGCGCTCGGGCGCGAGTACCTGCTGGATCAATGGTGGGTGCCCGCGTTTCCCGGCATCGCGATCCTGGTGGTCAGTCTCGGGTTCAACCTCCTGGGCGATGGGCTCCGTGACGTGCTGGACCCGAAGAGCAGGGACTAGACGGTGGTGGAGCGCCGCGACCCGCTGCTGATCGTCGACGGGCTGAACGTGACGTTTGACACGCCGCACGGCGCCGTGGCAGCGGTCCGGGACGTGAGCTTCACGCTCGGCCGGGAAAAACTGGGAATCGTCGGCGAGTCCGGGTCGGGAAAATCGCAAACCGGCCGCGCCCTGCTCGGGCTCCTGGCCCGTAACGGACGCATGTCTGCCCGGCAGCTCTCGTTCGACGACGTGGACCTGCTGCGCGCGGGCGAAGCGGAGCGGCATGCGCTCCGCGGCCGGCGGATCTCGATGATCCTGCAGGATCCCAAGTTCTCGCTGAACCCGGTCATGACGGTCGGCGAGCAGATCGTCGAGGCCTTTCGCGTGCACGCCGGGGTATCCCGGCGCGAGGCCCGTGACCGGGCGCTCGCCATGCTGGAGGCGGTGCGGATTCGGGAGCCGCGGTACGTGTTCGATGCGTGGCCGCACGAGATATCGGGCGGCATGGGCCAGCGGGTCATGATCGCGATGATGATGGTGCCCGAGCCCGACCTCATCATCGCCGACGAGCCGACCTCGGCCCTCGATGTCACGGTCCAGCTGCAGGTGCTGGCGCTCCTCGACGACATGCTCGCACGCCGGGGGGCTGCGCTGATCTTCATCAGTCACGACCTGAACCTGGTGGCTTCGTTCTGTGACCGGGTCCTCGTGATGTACGCGGGCCGGGTCGTGGAAACCCTTGGGGCCGCCGAGCTGCACGGGGCGCGGCATCCGTACACGCGGGGCCTCCTCGCCTGTCAGCCGCGGGTGGACGGCGATGGTGCCGACCTGCCCACCCTGCACCGTGATCCGGCCTGGGCCCGATGAACCCCGCGGTGTCGGTCGAGGTCACCGGCCTGCAGGTTGCGTTCGGCCGGGGGAGGCGGGCGTTCCGGGCGGTGCGGAACGCCGGTTTCTCGGTGGAGGCGGGCGGCAGCTTCGGACTGGTTGGCGAATCCGGTTCGGGGAAGACCACCGTCCTGCGGGCGCTGGCCGGGGTGCTGCCGCCCACCGCGCAGGTCCGCGGGCGGATGCGAATGCACGGCGAATCGCTGGGGGCCATTCGCCCGCGCGCGCTGCGTCGACGGATGCAGATGGTGTTCCAGGATCCGTACGGCTCGCTGCACCCGCGCCATACCGTTGACCGGATCCTCGGCGAGCCGGCCCGGGTCCACGGCCTGGATTCGATCGACAGCCGGATCGACGAGGCGCTCGCCGGCGTGGGTCTCGATGCCTCGTTCCGATTCCGTTACCCGCACCAGCTCTCGGGCGGGCAACGCCAGCGCGTCGCCATCGCCCGCGCGCTGATCATCGAACCGGACGTCGTGTTGCTCGACGAGCCGACCTCGGCCCTGGACGTCTCGGTGCAGGCGGAAATCCTGAACTTGCTGCAGCGTCTTCGACGCGAGCGAACGCTTACCTTCGTGCTGGTGAGCCACGACCTCGCCGTGGTCAGCCACATGGCCGAGGCGCTGGTCGTGATGCGCGCCGGCGAGATCGTCGAGACGCTCGACGTGGCGGCGCTCCGGACCGCGGCGCCGCAGCACCCGTATTCACGGCATTTGCTCCGGGCTTCTCGGGGCTACGACCGGGCCGCTGCATCGGAATTCTGAAGCGGGGCATGCTGGTCTGGCATCGGTACCGGACAGCGTGATCGCACATACTTGGAGACCGGCAAGGCACCCTCTGCCCCGACGCCGGCTGTCCGGGCTGCCGGCACACCTTCGACGGCTTCGGGCGTGCAGGTGGAAGGTACGGTCGCGGACCGACAGTGACAAAGCGAATCGTTGGTTCTCAGGGTCGGGCTACACCCGTGAACACCCCGCTGGAAGGAACAAGCCATGATGCAATCCGCGCAACATCCCGAGCCGGCGGATGCAGCTGCGCGGCGTGCCGTAAGGCCCGTGACGGTCTATTCGCTGGACCGTCTGCCGCCCTACGACCGGACGTTCTACGAAACCGTTCGCAGCGGTATGGCCTTGGTGCACGCGCTGACCGTGCCGCCTCGAGATGCGCGCTCGTTCCGCGTGCCGGCCGGTCACCTTTTCCGCATCACCACCGTGGATGGCCCGCAGGTGGGCGACTTGAACCTGTGGAACGCGGATGACCTGTCGGAACGCTTCTACAGCGGGAAGACGCGAGCGCTCCACGCCACGCACGTCAGCACCGGCGATCGCCTGTGGAGCAACCTGCCGTGGCTGCGCCCGATGGCAACGATTACCCGCGACACCCTCGATTGGTATGGGATTGACGAGTTCGGAGCAGGCGTCCACGACGTCATCGGGACGCGCTGCGATCCCTACACCAACCATCTCCTGACGCGCGCGGACTACCACTACTGCTGTCATTCGAACCTGACTCGAGCGCTGGCCGCTGCGCGGGGCCTCTCGCTGGGCGAGGCAGAGATGCTCGTGCACGACGTGGTGAACCTGTTCATGTGTACCGGCTTCCGGCGCGACACCAACCAGTACTTCATGAAGGCAAGCCCCGCCCGGGCCGGCGATTACATCGAGCTGTTTGCGGAGATCGACCTGGTGGCCGCGCTATCCACCTGCCCCGGTGGCGATTGCGGCGTCGGTCATTCGAGTGGCCGCGCCATCTGCCATCCGCTGGGCGTAGAGATCTTCCGGCCGCAGGACGATCACCTGGCAGGCTGGCGTCCGGCTCGGCCCAGCGGGTACAACGGCGGCCACGGCGACGGATGACCGTGAACCACTCTAATTTTCCAAGCGACTGGGAGAACCTACGTAACACATTGAATCTCTGGACAAAAAGTCCACACTCCCTGCTGTTCTTTCGCGCGTTCCAACACCTAGGGAGTGAGCGTTCATCGCATACCAGGACATCGGTAAGTCATTAGCACACTTGTACGCCCTGATGGCGCAGAGTCGCGTCCTGTGCCTCCGATACGAATGAATGCCATGCAGGGCCGGGCCCAATAAAGAGGCTAGACTGTGTCCCGAACGAGAGGATTAAACGATCATGTGGCTAATCCCACAAGAACATCATCTTAAAGCTTCTCGTACTTCAAAATCGAAACACTAGGCGCCGACCGCTACGACCCGCCCTGAAGGAGGATTGTCCAGTACACGAAATGGCGCGGATGGGGACAAGGATGATTGACAAAGCAAATTGAAACGTCATACTACAAGGATCCTAACTTTGGAGTTCGTCAGATGACGAAGCACGTTACGCTCGATGAAGACATCGACCCCCTGAAGCTAGTCGGCAACGCGCGGTTGGCGTTGCACCACCACATGGCACCGGCAACAAGCGAAACGGATCCGGATGGTGATGACGGTGTAGAGGACGCGCCCGACGTGGACCCATTGAAGCTGGTCGGAAATGCGCGCCTTGGGTTACATCATCACATGGCGCCTGCAACTGAGAAGCCGCCGAGAGGAGGTCCGCGCGGTTAGCCCTAAGCGGGCTGACTTGCCCGGGAAAAAATGTAGACGCCGGTGAGCATCCTGCCTTGTAGCGAGGTCGCCGCTGTCATTGCGTCCTGGGTTGGTTGAGATGGTACCGGGTGTGCAAAGGACAGTTGAGAGTGAGCTTGCGTCCCATCCCGTGTTCGGGGATAGCTCAAACATCCGACGCCGTGCAGAACTCTATTATTCCCGTGGGATAGATGTAGTAGCCAAGTACGAGGTGAGTGCGGCAAGAGCGCTAGACGCCATGAGTGGCGAATCAGGCATCAGGTCGAGTGGTCTATCAGGGCCAGTGGTCCGGCGGGCCATCAACAATGCGCTGTTCGGCATCAAGGAAGGGCGATCACAAGTTAGTGATGGAGACCGTGCGGTTTTCTTGGCGCTGGCTCAGAACCAACTGGCTGGCACGGGTACGGCGACACTCATCTCGTCTACGCCTATTCGCTCTGGGGAACACGGTCGCACAGACTTCGACGTTTGGGACCCCAACGGGGCACCCGGGGCGATGGACAGCTACTTTCAAGCGCTCTTTGATCGAGAGATTGCGGATGGCGTCTCCTCAGGAAGAGTTGTACTTAGGGAGCCATCGTCGGAGCTTCGAGAGCGATTGAAGCAAGGCGAGGAGATTCTGGCACAGTTAGCGCCCGAACTATGGTCGTCGTTGATCGAGCACGTTCGTCTGGTAGCTATTCTGGACACAAGTGACCGATCGCAGTGGAGCAAGCCGACGCGCTCGGATGTCTGTCAAAACGTAAGTACGCACGCAATACCCTCCACTGTATTCCTGTCGCCGAGCCCGCTAAGGACGGCATGGCATGCGGCTGAAGCTCTGCTCCACGAGGCCGCACACAAGAAGTTGTCGGATCTTGTTCTGACGAGATCCGTGTTTAGAGAAGGGTTCGACAGTGAAAATGCACGCTTGATTCGCGCACCTTGGAATCGGCATTTCTCGTGGAATTCGGCGAACTGGTCCACGGACCGGGCACTGTTCGCATTCCATGTATACGTTCATTTGGCGTTGTTCTTCGAAATGGCCGTTGCAACAAATGTTGAGTGTCACCGGTTCGGCGCCCCCCCGCCCTCGTTTCATAAGGAGCGAACCAGATCGCTAGATCGGGCGACTTATCTGGGCGCGAAGCTTAGGTCAGATTCAGCTGATCTTGGTCCAGATGGGAGGCAGCTCGTGACCTGGCTGACTGACGTGTTGACGACGTTCGGACACGAGGACGACGTCACGGTTTTCAGGCGTTTGTTGCTTGACTGCTACGACCGTGAAACGCAGGAGATAGAGGGTCAGTTGAACACGCTGGATCAGTCAGGGTACGCCTCGGTGGCGATACAAGAGGCTGCTGCTGACAGGACGGAAACCGATGTGGCGCAGATTGTCGACCACCTTGTTCATAGCGAAGTCGTTGCTGCTTATAGGTCATTAAGCGTGCTAGGAGAAGCCAAGGGACCGGCGTTTCCACACTACGATGGGGATCGTTGGATGAGCGAAGCCAAGAGCGGGGCCAGCATTGCGGAGAGCGTGGCGGTGCTCTGCGGGCTTCGTCGATTCATGTCGTCAACGCTGCGTGCAGCGCCGCAGGAGGCCTTCCTGAAGACGTATCGGACTCGGCGAACGAAGACGTTGTTGGATCATCTGGAGGAGACGGTCAATCACTACGGCCGACATAGCGAGCAGCTGCAGTTAGCGCTGGCGGGCTACCAGCAGTAGTGGTGTGGGTAGGGAGCTAGTGCGCGGGCGTGTCTTGGAACCGTGGCCCGCCGCTGGGTTGCGCGAGGATGCTAGGAGGCGATTTGCGGCGCTGATCCGAGAATTGGAGCAAGGAGCCGGCGGGCAGCCTTGGTGCGGACACGCCGTAGAATCGGTGAGGAGGCGCCGGTTCCTTGTGGCGGACGCGCGATCTTGGTTCGAGGAGGGCGGTTTGGCGCTGGCGATAGAAGCGCTAGCCGAGATTTTTCAAAGGTGCGCCCCGTTCAAGGGGGTTGAGTTGAGTAGGCCCGACACACTGACTGCGCTGCTAGGCGGGGAGTTCCCCTCAATTGATCACGCTGTCCACGAGAAACGCGGATGGTTGTTGCAGCGAGGCCTCATGATGGCAGCACTGCACCCAAAGTCGGACCTCCGACCCCTCGGGCAAGCGGCTGACAGGAATGCGCGACCATTCCGGTCAAATGGGACATTCCTTTCAGTACGGTGGGCGGTTCCTGTGGACCGAGTCTTCACGAGGAAGGACCCCAATTTGGCCGCTCTTTTGGATCGGTGGCTTGAGCGTTGGGAACAGTGTCGCTAGTAGTCCCACTCGCCCAAGCAGTCGGCGTCTCTCGTTTCGGCGGTAAAAGCAATGCTTTAGCGGAAATGCTGTCGTTGGGACTGCCGGTCCCCGGCGGGTTTGTTGTCGCGGCGGAAGCGCAGGAAGAGATAGGGAAGCTGGACAGTGATCCTCATGCAATAAGCGCGCAACTTGCACTCGAGCTTCGTTCAGCATGGGAGAAGTACATCGGCAGTTCCAAGGCGGCAGTGCGTTCGTCGGCCCTGTTGGAAGATTCGGCTGACGCATCTTTCGCAGGGCAGTTTCACAGCGTGTTGAACGTTGATTCGGCCGAAGACTTGATGGGGGCAGTTCGGGAGTGTTGGAAGTCGGCTTACACGGGCCATGCGTCGGCCTATACGGCGAGGAAGACTACGCCGTCTGCGCGAGGCGTGTGCCCTAACCAAATGGCGGTAGTCGTGCAGAGGATGGTAGACGCCGAGTTTGCAGGCGTCGTGTTCTCGAGTGATCCGGCAACCGAGTCGTCGGATATCCTGTTCGCAGAGTGGATCGATGGGCTGGGTGAGGAACTTGTTGGAGGCGAGCGAATTGCAGGCCGATGCTGGTTGGATTTGGACGGCAGGGAGCTTCGAATCGATCATCTGGGCGAGTCTTCGCCGTCGCACTCCGTTTGGCGGGAGCTCGCCGGAATGGTTCAGCGGATCGAGCAACATTTCAGCCTACCTCAGGACGTGGAATGGGCAGTAACCAAGGGGGGAAAGGTCCACATACTGCAGGCGCGCCCGATCACGACCCAGCCAAGCGGCGACGCGTCCCGTGACGGTCCCCCGCCATGGGTCCTGCCCGGCCGCCCTGCAGGAGGGTGGACGGAGTTGCAGCGTCGGTACTTTCACTTGTGGGATGAGTACTGCCCAGCAACGGTGACGCCGCTGGACTATGGGCTCTTCACTCGGGAGATCTGGCAAGCCAGTTTGTCGATGTTGGACGAGGGGGAAGGGGCGCCATCGGTCGATGCGGCGGTGGTTCGATTCCACGAAGTCCCCGTTGCTGTGGACCCGGGAACGGAACTGCGACCTCCCTCTAGGCATGAAAAACGATCGACGGTGGAAGCAGCACTTCCAATTTGGCGGTCGGAAGTGGGGTCGCTAAAGGAACGGACCGGCGTGTTGCAGGAGGTCGACACCGCCACCTTGCTAGAGATTGTAGAGGAGACAGGCAGGTTACATGGCTACATGACGTCGACACGGCTTCTCGGGATGTTCGAGTGGATCGATGGCGAGAAATCGTGCGCCCAGGAGTTAGCTCGCCTTGTGGGTTTGGACGAGGTATCAGAGGAGATCCTTGACGATCTCTGTGCAGGTGTCGAGCACGAGACTGTACGGATGAACATCGCATTGGAAGAGCTGGTGCATATGTCTGCGTCTGCGACACACCGCTCGGAGTGGATGGGCGAGTTTGATCGGTTCATCGACCGCTTCGGCCATATGGAAATTAATGGGACGGTCGCGCACAGTGCGAAGGATGAGTTGATCGCTTACGTGGAGACGGGCGCGAAGTCTAATGAGGGAGGGAACCGCGATGGTAATCTCACGGCAGTTGGGGTGGAACGTGCTAGAACGCAGCGGCAGAGACTTCTAGAGAAGGTCAAGGATGATCGATGGGAGGCAGTAGATAGGTGTATTGATCGGCTCCGCGAACTGAGAGTTGTTCGGGAGGACTCAAAATCGCTGGCGAACCTCCCTTTACCAGTCTTGCGAGATGCCATCAGCGAATGTACACGACGCCTGCAGGCGCAGAGATTGCTTCCGCCGAACGAGACAGCAGACCTGCTGACTTTGGAGGAGCTGCAAAAAGGGCTAGTACAAGGGATGGAGTTCCCTAACGTGGAGGCGCGTCGGGATGCTCTTCGGTGGAAGCGGCAACGCAGTTGGTTGCCGGCTGGATTCCTGGGCGAGGTGTGTAGTCCGAGCCAGCAATTGTTCACAGGGCTGGGTGCGAGTCCAGGAAGCGCGACGGGCCCAGCCAGCGTGGTACGTGGCATCGCTGACTTCGCGAAGGTGAGGCACGGCGATGTGCTTGTGGCTCCGAATACCAATCCTGCTTGGACGATCCTTTTCGGTCGGGTCGCAGCGGTAGTTGTCGAGAACGGTAGCCGGCTCTCGCACGCGGCAATTGTGGCGCGTGAGTACGGATTACCGGCAGTCGTTGGGCTCCTTGGAGTATGCGACGCCATTGGAGACGGAGAGGAAATCCGAGTAGACGGCGATACCGGTGATGTAGAACGCCTCGTTGATCGGGGGGGGCGCTAGTGCATAACGGGGAACGAGATGCAGACAGGGGGTTGATTGCGTTTAGCTCGAAGTGGTGTTGGCAAAGAGTGTTGAGGCACTGTCGTGGTGGAACTGTGGAGCTACCAACAAGGTATCAGTTCGCTCGGTTGCTGGAGGTGCTGTATCACGCCAGTCTCAAGACAGCATCCATGTCTCGCGTCAAGCGGTGATTCGCCTGTGATTCGGTGCTGACGGCGGTTCTGCACAGAAGCTCCGCAGGTTATCCACAAGCCGGTCGTGTTGATGCCGTGCATGGCGGTGGGGTTTCGGCCCAGGGCCGTGC
>JAJEGJ010000041.1 GCA_022819905.1 Alphaproteobacteria bacterium | reverse complement strand
GCCGCCGGACCCGGAACGTCCGGGCGAGACGACCCAGCAGTTCCTGCATGGCCCCGTAGGGACACAGCCAGCCGCAGAACAGCGAGCGGCCCCAGAACGGCAAGGTCACGAGCGCCGCGATGCCGACGATCGCGATCAGGGGCTCCGCGAGAAATCCGGCGAACCCGCCGCCGTAGAACGGAACCTGGACCACGTTCATGAGGTGGAGCACCGTGAGCTGCCCGCCCGCCACGATTCCGAGCCAGCCGACGATCCAGACGAGGAGACCGATCCGGACGACCCGGTAGAGGGTACGGTTGCGGACGATGAGGCGCTGAAAGGTGAGCGTCAGGATGACCGCAAGCGCCGTCGCAAACCCCAGCGCCACGGTCACGGGCTGGTCACGCCAAATGCCCTGCCAGTCCAGTCCGCTGTCCAGCGCAGCCGCAGCCGTCTCCATCGGTGGAAGAGGCAGCGGTTCGGCACGCACGTAGCGGGCCGGGATGGCGTAGGTAACCGGGAAGACCGCGGACGCCGGCACGGCGTCCTCCGGCGCCCCCCGGGCCAGGTCACCGTCGACCACGTACTCCAGGCTCCATGGTCGTGTGGGATCCGGCCCGGTCCCGGGAGCGAAATAAAACAGGCCCTGGTCGTCCAGGGTGGGAGCATCGGCGATGTGGTGGAAGGGAAGCGCCTTGAAGAGCTCAGGTGTCAGCGTGATCGTGCGATCGTCCTGGCGAATGCGGAGGTTGTCATACACGTCCGGCGCAACGGCAGTAGCGCGCGTGTCCCGAAAGCCGATCGGCCCGCGGAAGCCGACCCAAATGACCACGTCCCCGACCGACCGACCGGCGGACACGTACTGATCGTACCAACGACGATCAAGGATGTTGATGCCGATGCCGGCCGGCGTGACGAACGCCGCATAGACCTCGGCGACCGGCTCATCCGCACCGGCGTAGCGGATGGACCTGGGGAGCGCCGTGTTGGCGTCTCCCTCGAGCGCGGCCTCGAGTTCCCCGACCGTAATCGTGCGGGTGGCTATGGAACTGTCTTCCAACAGCGACGCCCACGGCTGTTTCGTCATGACCTCGAGATCCAGCACCCGGCCCAGGTCATCCGCGGACAGGACGGACCCCCGGTCACGCATGACCTTGCGCGAACCGCGCATGATGGAGTCCATGAACAGAAGCGACGAGGTCGTAATCCGGGAGATGGCGTCGACGGGTACGAGATCCGACGTGTCGCCGGCGGTCTCTCGCATGGCGATCGCCTCGCCTTCCAGCACCGAATCCGACAGCCCGAGCCGCATGCTGATTCCGCGGGCGGTGTCGATCTCGGTGTACTGCGTCAGGTACTGGTGGAAGTCCTCGTCCGTCCGGCCAAGGATGGCGATCGGCTCCACGTGGGCGAGGAGCCGCACGCCGGAGAGCACGCCGTCCGTCCGCACGCCGACCATGAGATGAAACGGCCGCCGCGAGTAGCCCAGCCCGCGCACCGTGTCATAGGTCTCGAACACGTACCCCACGAGTTGGCCACCCTGGTAGACGTCGGCACTTGGAAAATCGCCCGGAACGAGTTCGTACGAATCCGCACCTGGGAACACGTACTGGAGCGTTTCGCCGTTCAGGTAGGTCGCGAGAAAGGAGTCCGTGCCGGGCGCGATCGTGGCCTCTTCAGGCTCATCCTCCTTGGCCTGTTGCAGGATCGTGGGGCCTTGCGCCAACACCGGCCAGGCGTACAGCAAAGCCAGGAGGAGCAAGCTCGCGCCCGCGAGCATCCTCCTACGGCAGCCGCCGTATCCGGCAACAGTAGTACCTGGCATCCCCGAACCCCCTCTTGTCGGATCCTGCAAGACCGAGTGCAAACTCCTTCGTGCTGGAGTTTTCGGTCAGCTGTCTGGATGCGCGTTCCACGACGACTCGGCCTCGCACCAGAATATAGCCTCAGTGAGCTCGCTTGCGGTCCTTGCACCGGTTCTGTGGCCTTCGCGAGGGAAAATCGATCGATTCCGGTCGCGCCGGTTGCTGTCGCAAGGCCCTTTCCGATGCACAGGAGCACGTCGGAGACCTTTCGCACCATGGATGGTTCACCGCGCCGAGACCTGCTTGTCGGGTTGCGCCTCGGCAGCCAAACAT
Source organism: Alphaproteobacteria bacterium (assembly GCA_022819905.1). Classification (GTDB taxonomy): domain Bacteria; phylum Pseudomonadota; class Alphaproteobacteria; order TMED109; family TMED109; genus VXPW01. Next base: position 22,330 of record JAJEGJ010000041.1, on the reverse strand, counting down.
CCTGTGTGAACGGACTCATCGCGGCCGCGGGTTCTAGATGTTTCCCGGGCTACAGCAACGAAACCTTCTTGACGCCTGACAACTGCGGGCCGATCGAGGAACCGCGCCAAGGGACAGCGGGCCTTTCCTGCCTGACCTTGGTCGGCGGCGCTGAGGGTTCAACAAACCGCGGCTTGCCCAGTCGAAACACATCGAATTGCCGGCAGGCATGCTCGCGCGCTCCGCCGGTCGGCGTCTATGACAGCCAGCGCTTCCGGCGGCGGTAGTGCTTGGCGTCCCGGAACCCTCGCCGGCCAGACTCGCCAAGCCCGAGATAGAACTCTTTCACGTCGGAGTTCTCGGTGAGCTGCTCGGACGCACCTTCCATGACGACCCGGCCGTTCTCGAGGATGTAGCCATAGTCCGAATGCTTGAGCGCGGCATGGGTGTTCTGCTCGGCGAGGAGAAAGCTCACCTTCTCCTCCCGGTTGAGACGGTCGACGATGCCGAAGATCTCGGCCAGCAACTGCGGCGCCAAGCCCATGGACGGCTCGTCGAGCAGGATCATCCGCGGGCGCGCCATGAGCGCCCGGCCGATGGCCGTCATCTGCTGCTCGCCGCCCGAGATGTAACCCGCCTGCGTGTGACGGCGGTCCCGAAGCCGTGGAAAATAGGCGTAGGTCTTGTCCAGCTGTTCCCGTCGTTCCGCCCGGCTTTCACTGCGGGTGTACGCCCCCAGCAGGAGGTTCTCCTCGACCGTCAGGTGCTCGAAGCAGTGGCGGCCTTCCATGACCTGCACGAGGCCCTTCCGCACGAGATCGGACGGGGTGAGCGACTCCGTCTCCGTGCCGTCGTAGACGATGCTGCCCCGGGTGACCTCGCCCCGCTCCCCCTTCAGGATGTGGGAGATGGCCTTCAGCGTCGTGGTCTTGCCGGCGCCGTTGGCACCGAGCAGCGCCGTGATCCCGCCGCGCGGCACGCTCAGGGACACACCCTTGAGCACGAGGATCACCCGGTTGTAGACGACCTCGATGTTGTTGGCTGACAGCAGCGGGCCGGACGCATCATCCGGGCCCGTCGCTGTCGTAGCGTCGGTCATCAGGATTCGCAGGTCCGAGGCGTGATGCCCTTCTCGGCAGCGTACTGCGCAGCAGACTCCTCGATCATGCCGCGCACCAGGTCGCGGTCGGGCTCCAGCCAGTCGGACGCCGTTTCGAAGGACTCGCCGGTCCATCGCACGAACAGGACCTTGCCGCCGCCCTCGTGGTCGGCGCAGCTCACGCTGATCGGCGGCACCAGGTTGGCAGCGCCGGCGGCCGCAATGTCGGCGTCGGTGAGCTCCATGTTCTCGATCCCCCAGCGTACCTCCTCACCACCGAGCGCCCGGGCACCAAACTCGCCCATCGCCGTGCGAATGGCCTCAACGGTCACGAAGGCATTGATGACCCCGCGGTTGTAGAAGCCGGTGCCGACCGCCTCACGGGGACCCGTGCCGTCGCCGGCATCGTGCACGTGCGTGATGATGTCCTGCATCAACTGGAAGTCGGTCCCGTTGTTGTGGAAGGTCGAACAGGTGTAGCCGACGGCCGCGTCACCGGCCGGGACCGTGTCCTGCTCGGCGCAGGACCACCAGACGCCGACGATCTTGTCGGCGGGCACCCCGACGCGGGCAGCCTCCTTCAGGGCAGTCTGGTTCATGACCCCCCAGCCGCGGAGAATCACGTAGTCCGGCCGATAGCGCCGCACGTTCAGCCAGACGGCCTTCTGGTCGATGCCGGGATGCACGACCGGGAAATGCCGCACCTCGAAGCCGTAGCGCTCGGCCTGCTTCGCCAGGACCGGCGCCGTCTCCTTGCCGTAGGCAGAATCGTGGTGGACGTTGGCGATCTTCAGCCCGTCGAGGTTCTCGAGGCCGCCCTCGAGGCTCGCGATGTAACGGATCTTGGCGGTGTTCTGGCTCCAGTAGTTCACCATCAGCGGGAAGACGTACGGGAACACCCGTCCGTCGCTCGCGTCGGTGCGGCCGTACCCGAGGGTAATGAGCGGGATCTTGTCGGCCGGCAACCGGTCGATAACCGCGTACGTCAGCGGCGTGCCCAGCGGGTTGAAGACCGACGCGCCGCGCTCGCCCCGATTCTTCAGCCGCTCGTAACACTCGACAAAGCGGTCCGGCTTGTAGGCGGTCTCGCACTCTTCCCACACGATCCGCACGCCCTCGATACCGCCGTCACGGGCGTTGATCATCTTCAGGTAATCGACGAACCCGTCCATAAACGGAATTCCGCCAACCGCATACGGACCCGTCCGGTAACTGGTGATGGGGATGAACTGCTCGGCGCCGTCGCCGGACTGGTCCTGCGCCACTGCCGGCACCGGCCCCGCCAAGACCAGGGCGGCCAAGGCAACCAACAAGCACTTGTGCATGGCTTACTCCCGATTTTCTCAATCAGTAAGGGAACGGCCAGAGTCTGAGCTTTTCCTTGACGATTTGCCACAGCCGCGCCAGACCGAGAGGCTCGACGACAAGGAACAGGATGATCAGGCCGCCGAAGATGACGAACTCAAGATGCGCAATGGTTTCCGCGGAAAGCGCGCTACCGAACAGCCCGCTCGCGTTGGCGATGAAGATCGGGAGCAGCACGATGAATGCCGCGCCGAGGAATGAGCCGAGAATGCTGCCGAGCCCGCCGATGATCACCATGAACAGAATCTCGAACGAACGCAGCACGTCGAATGCCTGCGGCTCGACGGTCCCGAGATAGACGTACGCCCAGAGCGCACCCGCCACCCCGCAGTAGAACGAACTGACCGCGAACGCGGTGAGCTTCGTTGCCATGAGATTGATGCCGATGGCCTCGGCCGCGACGTCCATGTCGCGGACCGCCATCCAGGCCCGCCCCAGTTCGCTGCGAACCATGTTCTTGGCCATGATCGCCATCCCGGCCACGATGCAGAGTGTCAGCAGATAGCGGGACTCCGCGCTCTCGAAGCTGTAGCCGAGCAGGGTCATCGGCGGCGCGGTGATCACGCCCGAAGTGGAGTAGTTGGTGAACCAGCCGACATGCGTGAAGAGCCATTCGATGAAGAACTGGGCGGCCAGGGTGGCGACCGCCAGGTAAAACCCCTTGATGCGGAGGGACGGGAGTCCGAACAGGATTCCGACCCCGGCCGCGGCCAGCCCCGCCACGACGAAGGACACCAGGAACGGCACCTCGGGCACGCGTACCTCGAGGTTGTACGCCGCGAAGGCGCCCACGGCCATGAACGCCGCGGTTCCCAGCGAAAGCTGCCCGGTATATCCGGTCAGGATGTTCAGGCCGATCGCGGCCAGCGAAAACACCAGGACCGGCGTCAGCACGGAACGCAGCCAGTACTCGTTGGCGAAGAGCGGAATCACCACGAACGCAACCACCAGGAGAATGGCTATCCCGATCCGGTCCTGGCGGATCGGGAAGATGGCGCGATCAGCGGCGTAGGTCGTCTTGTACTGGCCGGTTTCGCGGTAGAACACGTTCAGATCCTCACACGCGCTCGATGATCTTTTCACCGAAGATGCCCTCGGGCCGAACCATCAGCACGAGCATCGCCAGCATGTACGGGAACCAGTTTTCCAGCCCGCCGCCCACGAACGGGCCCAAGTACACCTCGGCCAGCTTCTCGCTGGCCCCCACGATCAGGCCGCCCACGATTGCACCCGGGATCGAGGTGAAGCCGCCGATGATCATCACCGGGATCGCCTTGAGGGCCACCAGCGAGATGGAGAACTGCACGCCGAGCTTGGAGCCCCACACGAGGCCGGCCACGAGGGCCACGAACCCCGCCACGGACCAGACAGCGACCCAAACGTGATGCAGGGGGATGCCGATCGACAGGGCCGCCTGATGGTCATCCGCCACGCCGCGAAGCGCCCGCCCCATCGTGGTGGTGCGGAAGAACACGCCGAGCCCGGCCACGAGGAGGGCCACGACGGCGGCGGCGACCAGATCGAACTGGCTGACCAGAATGGGCCCCAGCCACAGGCCCCGGTCGGGAATACCAAGGTCGAGGACGTGCACTTCCGTGCCCCAGATGGTCTGGCCAAGACCCTCCAGGAAGTAGGCCAGCCCGATGGTCGCCATGAACAGGATGACTTGGGGTTGGTTCACCATGTGCCGGAATATGAAACGTTCCACGGCAAAGGCGAGCACCACCATCACCGCCAGCGTGACCACGGCGGCCAGCAGCGCCGGCGCGCCCAACTCCAGCACGCCCACGAAGGTCAAGGCCGCAAACAGCACCATGGTGCCCTGGGCAAAGTTGAAGATGCCGGATGCCTTGTAGATCAGCACGAAGCCGAGGGCGACGAGCGAGTACAGCGTGCCTGACAGCAGGCCGCCAATCAGCACCTCGAGGAAGAAGTAGAGTTCGTCCATCACGCGTCCGGTCTCAGTGCTCGTGCGCAGTTCCGAGGTACGCGTCAATCACCGTCTGGTCACGGCGCACGTCGTCGGGAGCGGCGTCGGCGATCTTGCGGCCGTAGTCGAACACGGCCACCCGGTCGGAAATGTCCATCACGACGCCCATGTCGTGCTCGACGAGGATCAGGGTCGTGCCTTGGATCTCGTTGACGTCCAGGATGAACCGGCACATGTCCTCCTTCTCTTCGAGGTTCATGCCGGCCATCGGTTCATCGAGCAGCAGGAGTTCAGGTTCCGCCGCCAGCGCCCGGCCCAGTTCCACCCGTTTCTGCATCCCGTAGGGGAGCTCGCCGACGGGGGTCCTCCGGACCGAGGGAATCTCCAGGAAGTCGATGATCTCCTCGGCCCGGCGCCGATGCTCGATTTCCTGCCGGCGCGCCCATCCCAGCTGCAGGGCTTCGCTGAGGATGCCGCGGCGCATCAGGCTGTTGCGCCCCGTCATGATGTTGTCGAGGGCCGACATGCCCGGGAACAGCGCAATGTTCTGGAAGGTCCGGGCAATGCCGAGGCGGGCGACCTCGTACGGCTTCATGCGTGACGGCCGTTCCTCGCCCTTGTGGCGGACGACACCGGAAGAAGCGGTGTAAATGCCGCTGATGATGTTGAACAACGAGCTCTTGCCGGCGCCGTTCGGTCCGATAATCGCGAGCCGTTCGCGCGGCTGGACCGCCACGCTCACGTCCTGCAGCGCCCGCAGGCCACCGAATGAAAGGTGAATGTTCTCGAGCGCGGTGACCGGAGGGCCACTGCCGATCTCGCGTTTCATGCCGCGGCCGCCACGGGAGCGGCTTCATCCACGTCCCAGATCTGCACGTCGGCCTCGATCGTCCCCCGCCGGCCGTCCTCGAAGGTGACCTCGGCCGCCACGCGGCACGAGTCCCGGCCCGCGTACAGGGCTTCCACCAGTTCGCCGTAGTTTTGACCGATCACAGTCCGACGCACCTTCCGGGTCCGGGTGAGTTCGCCGTCGTCGGCGTCGAGTTCCTTGTGAAGGACGAGAAAGCGTCGAAGCTGGGAGCCACGCAACGCCGGATCCTCGGCGAGATCAGCGTTTACCTCGCGGATCGCATCGCGCACCAGCTCATATACCTCCGTTTGCCTGGCGAGATCGGTGTATCCCGAGTACGCGATCCCGCGGCGCTCAGCCCAGTCGCCCACTGCCTCGAGGTCGATGTTGATCATGCAGCAGGCCATGTCGCGCTCGTGCCCGAAGGCCACGGCCTCGCGGATCCACGGGTGGAACTTGAGCTTGTTCTCGATGAACTTGGGCGCGAAGAGCGTGCCGTCCGTGAGCGCCCCCACGTCCTTCGCCCGGTCGACGATCCGCAGGTGCCCTGCTTCGTCGAAGTACCCCGCATCCCCGGTCCGCACGAAGCCGTCCTCGGTCATCGACTTCGCCGTCGCGTCGTCGTCCCGGTAGTAGCCCTGGAACACGCCGTCGCCGCGGAACTGCACCTCCTGGTCCTGGATTCGGACCTCGACCCCGGGGAACGTGGCGCCGACCGTGTCGGCCCGCGCTTCCGCATCGGCCTGGATCGTCACGTAGACCGAGGCTTCGGTCTGGCCGTACAGCTGCTTGAGGTTGATCCCGAGCGATCGGAAGAAACGGAACACATCGGGCCCGATCGCCTCGCCGGCGGTGTAGGCCACGCGGATGCGGCCCAGTCCGAGCACGTCGCGGAGCGGGGCGTAGATCAGCAGGTTGCCCACCGCATACTGCAGTCTTTGCAGCGGGTTGACTCGCTTCCCGTCAAGAATGTCGCAGCCGACGCGCCGGGCCACGCCCAGGAAGTAGGAAAACAGGCGACGCTTGACCAGGGCGGCATTTTCCATGCGGACCATGAGGGAGGTCAGCATGTTCTCGAAGATGCGCGGTGGAGCGAAGTAGTAGGTCGGGCCGATTTCGCGCAAATCGGTCAGCACGGTCTCCGGCGACTCGGGGCAGTTCACGCAAAAACCGGCGATATGGCACTGCGCGATCGAAAACACGAAATCACCGACCCAGGCCATCGGCAGGTAGGCCAGCACCTCGTCGCTGTGGGTCAATCTGTCAAACTTGACTGCGCGCCGGGCGGGCTCGATCAGGTTGGCGTGCGTGAGCAGCACCCCTTTGGGTCGGCCGGTGGTGCCGGACGTGTAGAGGATGGCCGCGACGTCCGTGGGGCGGCCTCGGGCGACTTCCCGTTCGTAGTCCTCGGGGTCCCGACCGTGCAGACCCTTCCCGGCCTCGGAGACGGCAGCCAGTTCCACCAGCCCTTCGACCTCGTCGTACCGCTCAAGACCTCGGGGGTCGGTGTAGACGATCGCCCGCAACTCGGGGAGGCGGTCGCGGACCTCGATGAGCTTGTCGACCTGCTCCTGATCCTCGACCACGGCGATCCGCACGCCGGCATGTTCGCAAACATAGGCAATTTCTTCGGCGACTGAATCCTGGTAACACGGAACGGGTATGGCGCCGACGGCCTGGCCGGCAGTGAACGACCAGTAGAGGTGCGGACGGTTGTCCCCGATGATCGCAAAACGGTCGCCGCGATCGAGGCCGAGGGAGCGGAGCCCGAGGGCCAGGTGCCGCACCTCCTCGGCAACTTCGGACCACGTCCACGTCTGCCAGATCCCGAATTCCTTCTCACGGTAGGCGGGCCGATCACCCAAGTGTTCGGCATTGGCCCGCAGAAGCCTCGGGAATGTGTTTGCAGCGGGTTTTCCAGCCATAGTCTCTGCGTCGTGCAAGGGGAAGAAGCCCGCAGTGACGAAAGCCCTGCAGGAACACGATTCTCATTGGCCCGCGAAGTTGTGGCCCGGATCCGTGGCGGCATGCTTGGGCTCGGTGCGGGCCGGCACGGAATCAGCCCAGATGGCAATGCCACAGCCAGCGTATGTGTCTACCACACAGGCCCTTGGTTTTCCACGGATAGAGCCCGTCATGCGGGCAAAAACGCTGTAGCTTGCACTTGCTTGCGGTCTGCGCGAGCATCGCTGCCCCGAACCGGAGGGTTCTGCTTCCATGACCCGCTTCTTCGCCGCCCTCCTGCTGGTGGGCGTGGCCGCCGCGACCGGCCCAGCCTGGGCGGCCGACACGTTTCTTCGCATGGTCTCGGGGCCGGCCGGCGGGAACTGGTACCCCCTTGGTGCCAAGCTCATGGAAATCGTCGGAACCGGCCTGGACCGAGTCGTGACGTCCAACGCCCCCGGCGGCGGCGGGGCCAACGTGCAGGACATCAACCGCGGCGACGCCGAGATCGGCTTCAGCTACGGGCACACCGTCTTCCGCGCCTTCTCCGGCGTCGACCGCTCCGGCAAGGAGCACCCCAACCTCCGGTTCGTCGCGACGCTGTATCCCGCCGCACTGCAAACGGCGGTGCCGGCCGACTCCGACATCGAGTCCTACTTCGATCTACGGGATCGCAACATCAGCCCCGGCAAGGCCCGCTGGTCGGGTTTCGAGGCCATGGAGCTGCTCTTTTCCTATTACGGGTTTGGCGTTGACGACGTTCGCGCCAACGGCGGCACGGTGCACCACGTGTCGTACAGCGATTCCGTGGCGCTGATGCGCGACGGGCACATCGACGCCTTCTCCGGCCTCACCAGTGTCCCGCAGGCGTCCTTCATCGATCTCAATTTCAGCGTGGGTATCCGGTTCTTGCCGGTCGAGGACGACATCCGTACGCGGTTTCTCGCCGAGAATCCCGGATACGTCGACAGCGTGATCCCGCAGGAGGCATACGAGGACCAGTCCGGCGATGTGCCGACCGTCGGCGCCACGACCGTCCTCATCGTCCACAAGGATGTTCCCGAAGAGGTGGTCTACGGCGTGACCCGCCTGCTGTGGGAACATCACGCGGACCTCGCTGCCGTGAGTCCGACCTGGAAGCACGCCAGGCGGGAAGATGCCCTGCAGGGAGCGATCATCCCGCTCCATCCCGGGGCCGAACGCTACTACACGGAACACGACCTGCTCCCCTAGCAGGGCCAGCACACCATGAGCGGACGGGAACGCTCCGGCCCGGACAACCTGTCACTTCTTGAACAGGCGCTCCGACTCCCGGGCGCCAACTTTGCCCGGACGGTCGCCTGCACGGTGGCGGCGCTCAGCATCGCGCTGGCGCTGTTCCATCTCTTTTGCGCGCTGTTCGGAACTCCGGAATCGCGAGCCTTCCGCTCCACCCACCTGGTGGTCATGCTGGTGCTCGCATTCCTCCTGCGGCCGCTCGGCCGGGATTCGCCGCTCGATCCAGTCATGGTGCCGGGCGATCCGGGCAACGCGCGCCGGATGATGGGGTTCGCCGCCGACCTCTCCCTCGCCGCGCTCAGCCTCTTCGTGCAGGTCTACACCCTGTTCGATCTCGAGGCGTTCCTCATGCGTCAGGGGGATATCACCGACACCGACATGGCCGTGGGCACGCTGATGGTCGTCCTGGTGCTCGAAGCGACCCGCCGGATGGTCGGGCTGGCCATGGTGGCGGTAGCGGGCTTCTTCGTGGCGCATGCCCTGTACACGCCCCACTTTCCCGGCTTCCTGTACGGGCCACCGACCTCGTTCCGAAAGTTCGTCGACTTCGTCTTCATGCGCACCGAGGGAATCTTCGGGATCCCGATCTACGTGGCGTCCACGTACATCCTGTTGTTCATCCTCTTTGGCGCCATCCTGCTGCGCTCGGGCGCGGGCCGGTTCTTCATCGATTTCGCGGTCTCGCTGACCGGTCACCGAATCGGCGGGCCCGCCAAGGCGTCCGTGGTGGCGAGCAGCTGCCTGGGGACGGTCTCCGGCTCTGCCGTCGCCAACGTCGTGACGACCGGGCCGTTCACGATCCCCCTCATGAAGCAGATCGGCTACCGGCCCCGGTTTGCCGGAGCGGTGGAAGCCTGCGCGTCCTCCGGCGGCCAGATCACGCCGCCGATCATGGGTGCGGCGGCGTTCCTGGTCGCCGAGTTCCTGCACATCAGCTACCTCTGGGTCATCGTCGCCGCGATCATTCCGACGGTCCTCTACTTCACCACCGTGTACTTCATGGTGCATCTCGAGGCCGAGAAGCACGGGATCGGCCGCATCGATCGCGACCAGCTGCCGAAGTTCCGTGAGGTCCTCGCGCGGGGATGGCACCTGCTGCTGGCCCTGGGGGTCCTCCTTGGCCTCCTGTTCGCCGGCTACACGCCAATGCTGGCGGCGTTCTGGTCGATCATCGCGCTGGTCGGCCTGAGCTTTCTCCGGCGTGACACGGCCATGACGGCCGTGGACCTGTTCGCGGCCCTGGAAACCGGCGTGCGAAACACCGTGCCGGTGACGATTGCGTGTGCCTGCGCCGGGATCATCATCGGTTCGATCTTCACGTCGGGACTGGGCCTCAAGTTCACCTATTCGGTGATCGACCTGGCCGGGGGAAGCTTGCCGATTCTCCTGTTCCTCACCGCTGTCGGCGCGATCATCCTCGGCATGGGCATGACCACCACAGCGGTCTACATCACCGTCGCCGCCCTGGTCGTTCCAGCCCTCATCGAAATCGGCGTCGTGCCCATCGCCGCGCACTTCTTCGCCCTGTACTTCGGCGTCGTATCCTCCATTACGCCACCCGTGGCGCTGGCTTCCTTCGCTGCGGCCGCCGTCGCCGGCGCGCCGCCGATGGCAACCGCGGTCGAATCCGCGCGTATCGGTATCGCCAAGTACCTGGTACCGTTCGCCTTCGTGTACAACCCATCGCTGCTGCTGGAAGGACCGGTCTGGATGACCGCAATCTCCCTGCCGCTGGCGCTCGCCGGCGTCTGGTCTCTGTCCCTGGCGCTGGAAGGTTGGTACCGCGGGCCGCTCCCGCCGGCGCTGCGAATCGTGTTGATCGTCACGGGCGGACTGCTCTTCCTGCCACCACAGGCGGTGATCGGCGGTCTGCCGGCGTGGTGGCTGGTGGCGATCGGGGGAACGGTTCTGGTCCTGGTGGCCCTGGGGAGGAGGCGAGGGCTCCTGCGCTCGGCACCATCGCCATGAGGCGCGCGCTGCTGTACTGGCTGCTCTGGGCAGGGATCCTTGCGGTCCTCGCCTACATGGGGTACGCGAAGATCCACGTCCGAGAATTCATCGAGTTCATCTGCGTGCTGCTGGGGCTGGCCGTAGTGACCGTGGTCGTCATCCTGGCGACCTATCGCAAGGGAGATCGTGTCACGCGCGAGCCCTTTGATATCTGATCGGTCGGCTGGGCAGAGGCCTCCCTTCGAACGACGAGCACGCACGGCCTGCCCGACCAGGCCCTTCGGCACGCCTCGACCGGCCGCGACCATCTGGAAGACCAGGCGGTCCTGCCAGCGTCCGACATCCATAGACGCGACCGGCCCCACACCAGGCCGTGAGGCCGGGTCCTGTGGACGGCCGACACACCCCGCGGTGGATCGGGCGCCATGCTGGAGCGCTATGGCAGGGTGATGCGCCCCCCGCTCGCGACCATCGTCTGCCCGGTGGAGAAACTCGACCGGTCAGACAGCTGGAACAAGATCATCTGCGCAATTTCGTCGGCCGTGCCCATGCGCTGCATCGGCGTATTGTCGATTACCGATTGCCGCCAGACTGGATCTGAACCCGCCACCATGTCCGTGTCCGTGAGACCCGGCGCCACCGCGTTGATCCGCACCGCGGGCGCCAGGGCCCCCGAGAAATTACGGACGATGCCGACGACGGCCGCCTTGGATACCGCGTAGTCAATCATCATCGGTCGACCAAACAGCCCGGCGATCGACGCAATGCACACGATCCGCCCGTACCCGCGCTCCAGCATGCCGTCCTTGACCGCCATGACGGACAGGAACACGCCGTCCACGTTGACGGCCATGGTCCGCTTCCAGATGTCGTACGTGAGCTTCGTATGCGGAACCGCATCGGCGATCCCGGCATTGGCGACCAGGAGATCGACCGGCCCAAGGTCGGCTTCGACCGACCGTACCATGGCGTCGACCTGCGCCGGGTCCGATACGTCGGCCTGGACGGTCATCGCCGCCGCCCCCTCCGCTTCCACCAGCCGACGAGTCTCCTGGGCGGCGTCTTCCCGGCCGACATAGTTGATGGCGACCCGGGCGCCTTCCTGGGCCAGCCGCACGCAGGTGGCTCGGCCGATCCCGCGGGATCCACCCGTGACCAGCGCCGTCTTCCCATCGAATTCCTTCGTTGCCATGCCGGGTTCCTTTCAATCGTGCATGTCTCGCCGCCCGGGACCCGTGCGTGCGCCGGCGGGACGAAATCCCGCGTACCATCAGGGCCGGCTCCTGCCTCGGCGGGAGGTCCGACCGCGCACTATAGGAGGGGTACCCGTCCAAGTCCGGTGCGAAAGGTCCCCGATGCCACGGCTCCCGTTGAATCACGCGCGGTTACGCCGCTGCCATTCCTTCCGTACGCGGAATCCCGACACGGCAGGTTCGCAATAGCAGCCCTGACATGATCCAGTCGAGCTGGTAGTATCGCTGGTAAGACTATCTAGTATCATACGAGGTTATCATGTCCCCGGATGCGTGCTCGGGGCGGTTCCTGCTTCGCATTGATCCCTCTCTGCATGCCGCCCTGCGACGGGCAGCCGCCGCCGCCGGGGTCTCGCTCAATACCCTTTGCGTGCGGCGCCTTGCCATCAGCCCACTGGGCATGCCGCTCGTCTTCCCGGCGGCGTCAGAAACGATTCAGCGCGCGAACGACCTAGTCAGGGACTCGCTAATCGGAGTTGCAGTCTTTGGGTCGTGGGCTCGCGGCGAACCGACCGACACTTCCGATGTCGATGTGCTGGTCGTAGTCGACGAGAACATCCCGATCGCCCGCGACCTGTACCGGAGGTGGGATGAAGAGCCGGTCGCGTGGGAAGGCCGGCCCGTCGACCCGCATTTTGCCCGATTGCCAACCGACCGACAGCCGCCGTCCGCGCTGTGGGCCGAGGTGGCAATCGACGGTATGGTGCTGATCGAACGTGAACTCCGCCTTTCCGCACACCTAGCAGCGATGCGACGTGTGCTGGCGGAAGGGCGGCTTCGCCGACGAACGGCGCACGGACAGGGATACTGGATGGAGGTCGCTTGACGATGCGCAACCGGGGACTGGCGGCGGACTATGTTCGGCGCGCCGCCGTTCGCGTCCAAGCGATCAAAGTGTTGCACGATGCCGGTAGCTGGGCCGATGTCGTACGCGAATCGCAGGAAGCGGTCGAGCTCGCGTTGAAGGGGCTGTTGCGGAATTCCGGCATTGAACCGCCGCGCCTTCACGACGTCTCCGCAATATTGACCGGCGAACGTGAACGCCTGCCGGAGTCCGTCCACGCGCACGTCGACCGGATGGCCGCGATTTCCCGCGACTTGCGCCGTGACCGAGCACTCGCGTTCTGCGGTGCCGAGGACCTCGTTCCCTCGGAGTTCTACGGGGAGCCGGATGCCCTTCGAGCGCTAGTAGGTGCGCGGTTCGTGGTCGAAACGGTAGCGTCCGTGGTCACCGCTTCAGACTGACATCGGCGCGGGTTCCGTTCCCGGCCTCCGTGCCTGTGATCCGGGGAATGCAGGCGGGCTCATTGTCCACGACCGTGTCGCCGGGAATGACAAGTGGACCAGTTTCCGGCACGCCGCGCCTGAGGTTTCTTGAGGTTGGCCGACCCTTCGCTCGGCACACGGCAGCGCATCCACCAACTGCCCTGTTGCTGGCGGATAGGCGATGTTTCAACGGTCCGGAGGAAGCGAAGCCAGAAACTCGCGAATCGCGCGCCAGTAGCCTGGCCGGGCGTGGAGATCGTTGTGACCGGCGTCAGGAATGCTCACCCATCGCTTCGGCCCGGCCCAGGCATCGTGCAAGCGCTGCGACAAGTCCGCAGGAACGATCTGGTCGGCTTCGCTCGCAACGATTAGCACCGGCGATCGAATTTCGGGTGCGTGCGCCAGTGAGTCAAATGGATGCTTGAGCAGCAGGGATACCGGGACAAACGGGTACTGGCGGCTCGCGACGCTGCGCAGACTGTCGAACGGCGAGACCAGAACCACCCCGAAGACGGGTCGGCTGGCGGCAAGCTGTACCGCAACACCGGAACCAAGGCTCCGTCCGAAGACCACAATTCGATCCGGGTCGATGCCATCCAGCTTTGTGAACGAGTCGTAAATCACCCGCGCGTCCGCAACGAGCGACGCTTCGCTCGGCCGTCCTTCACTCAGCCCGTAACCCCGGTAGTTGAAGGCGGCAAACGACCAAGGGGTGAGCCTTTCCGCGTCGTGCAGTTGTCCGGACACCTCTTCGGCATTGCCACCGAAGTAGATGACGAGGCCACCGGCCCCCGTATCTCCGGCAGCGCGATGGAGCCAACCGTGCAAGCGGGTGCCGTCGGCCGCCGCGACCCGGACCTCTTCCGTACCCGGCAGCAGCGCGACTGCCTGGCGATCACTTTCCGCGAGCGGCACGCGCAGAAAGATCAGTCGGTCCTGGAGCAGATAGAGCACTGCGCACAATCCAACGTATGCGGCGAGACCCGCGCCAAGCAGCGGCAGCACTGGTCGCTTCAACACTGTACCTCCGCCGCCGGTCATCCCGAGCTGACTCTGAACTGGATCTGAATCAGTCGGTCACGGCGTTGCAGGCGCAGGTTACGGATTCGGAGAAGCGGCTTCGAACATCCGCGAGCAGGACGTGGAGGTCACGACGCATCGACGAGTTCGCGCGATCGGTCGATGGCTGCGCGAAAATAGGGGTTCTGCACTGCGCCCGCTTCTACCAGGTCGACAGAACGGCCCAAGGCGTGGCGCAGTGCTTCCGCAAAGTCCAAGTACTGCCGGAGCGGGGCCCGGCCGTCTGCGCGCCTGAATTCCACGAGAAAGTAAGCATCGCTGTGCAGCGGATCGAAGTCCGTACCGTGCGCAGCCGAGCCGAAAACTTCGAGCCGCGCCACGTCGTAGCGCCGGAAGAATGCCACCAGTTCTTCCCGCTATTCAGAGATGGCGGCATGCATGACCAACATGCCCGTCGCGGCGAAGGATGCCAGTGCTCGACATTTTGGTAGAAGCGCCTACGCCAGCGTGCTCACTTCCGTGTCCACGACCAGATCCGCGGTGTCGCTGCCTGCGCGTGCGGCCGTTACCTCGGCAGGTCGGTCTGCCCCATCAGGAACTGGTCGATCGACCGGGCCGCCTGACGGCCTTCACGGATCGCCCAGACCACCAGGGACTGGCCGCGGCGCATGTCACCCGCCGCGAACACGTTGTCGATCGAACTCCGATAATTCTCGGTATCCGCCTTCACGTTGCCGCGCGCATCCAGCTCGACGTCCAACTCCTCCAGCATGCCGTTCCGCACCGGACCGAGAAAGCCCATGGCCAGCAATACGAGGTCGGCCCCGAGCTCGAACTCGGTCCCGTCGACCGGCTGAAAACGCTCGTCCACCCGGATGCATTGCAGGCCCCCGACATGCCCGTCGACGCCAGCCAGTGCGCGCGTCTGGACCGACCAGTCGCGCTCCGCGCCTTCGGCCTGGGATGACGACGTGCGCAGCCGCAGCGGCCAGTGCGGCCAGGTCGCACCCTTGTCGGGATGTTCCGGCGGCATCGGGAGGATCTCGAGTTGGGTGACCGACGCCGCCCCCTGGCGGAACGACGTACCGATGCAGTCCGATCCTGTGTCACCGCCGCCGATGACGATGACGCGGCGCCCACCGGCCAGGATGTCCCGTTGCCCGTCGCTCGGGTCGCCGCCGATCCGGCGGTTCTGCTGCGTCAGGAAGTCCATGGCGAAATGCACGCCGTCGAGGTCGCGCCCCGGGACTTCCAGATCGCGCGGGTGTTCCGCGCCGCCCGCCAGCAGGACTGCGTCGAAGGTCGCGGCCAGGACCGAGGCGGTCTCGTCGTGTCCCACATGAACGCCGCAGCGGAACGCCACGCCCTCCGCTTCCATCTGCTCGATGCGGCGGTCGATATGCGACTTCTCCATCTTGAAGTCGGGAATGCCGTAACGGAGCAGTCCGCCCGGCCGCTCGTTCTTTTCGAAGACGGTCACCGCGTGGCCCGCTCTGGCAAGCTGCTGGGCGGCAGCCAGCCCGGCCGGGCCCGAACCCACGACCGCCACGGTCCGCCCGGTCCGAACGATCGCAGGCTGGGGCGCAATCCAGCCCTCACTCCAGGCCCGGTCGGCGATCGCGCATTCGATCGTCTTGATGGTAACCGGCACGTCCTGGATGTTCAGCGTGCACGATTCCTCGCACGGCGCCGGGCAGATTCGCCCCGTGAACTCGGGGAAGTTGTTGGTCGAGTGCAGTACGTCCGCCGCCCGCTTCCAGTCGCCCCGGTACACGAGATCGTTCCAGTCCGGAATGATGTTGTTGACCGGACATCCCTGGTGGCAGTACGGGATTCCGCAGTCCATGCACCGACCGCCCTGGATTTGCAGCTCCGAGTCCACGAGCGGCTCCACGAATTCGCGGAAATGCCCGATCCGCTCCGTGACCGGCCGATAGGCCCGTTCGCGCCGTTCGAACTCCAGGAAGCCGGTAACCTTTCCCATGTCAGAGCCGTTCCGCCGGTTGCGTCCCGGCAGCGGTCTGGGCCGCCGCCCTGGCCTGGGTCAGGGCCGCCTGGAAGTCGACCGGAAGCACCTTGACGAACTTGCCGATCACGTCATCCCAGTTCGCGAGCAGGCGCGCCGCGCGTGCGCTGTTGGTGAAGTGTCGATGGCGGGCGATCAACGTGTACAGGCGACGCTCGTCGTCGGCCAGCATGTCGGCCAGAACGGGTTCCAGCTCAAGACCGTTCCCGTCCGCGAGAACCGTGCCGGAATCACGCGGCACCGGCCCCAGCTCCACCATGCTCTGATTGCACCTGTCGGCAAATGTCCCGTCTTCGTCCAGCACGTAGGCGAGACCCCCGGACATCCCCGCGGCGAAGTTCCATCCCGTCGTTCCAAGGCAGACGACCACGCCGCCAGTCATGTACTCGCAGCCGTGGTCCCCCACGCCCTCGACGACGGCTACGGCACCAGAGTTGCGGACCGCGAACCGCTCCCCGGCAATGCCCCGGAAATAACACTCGCCCGAAATCGCGCCGTAGAGCACCGTGTTTCCGACCACGATGCTCTCCTCCGGCACGACACCGCTGTCAGGGGCAGGATAGATCGCAAGCCGGCCCCCGGAGAGCCCCTTGCCGGTGTAGTCGTTCGTGTCGCCCTGCAGCTCGAATGCCACCCCGCGCGCGAGGAAGGCGCCGAAACTCTGCCCGGCGGTGCCGCGGAAGCGGACCGAAAGCGTGTTCTCCCGCATGCCCGCATGGCCGTGCCTGGCGGCGATCCTGCCTGACAGCATGGCGCCGGTCGTACGGTCCGTGTTTCGAATGGGAAACTCGAGTTCGGCCGGTGTCCCGTGCTCGATGGTGTCGGCCGCGGCCTCGAGAAGACGCCGATCGAGGATGTCGTCGATCGGATGGTCCTGGGTCTCCGAGTTCCAGCGCGCGATCTCGGGTCCCACGTCGGGCCGGTGGAAGAGCCGCGTGAAATCGAAACCGTTCGCCTTCCAGTGATCGAGCGCGCGCGCGGTATCGAGAAGGTCGGTGCGGCCGATCAGGTCGTGGAACCTCCGGATGCCGAGCTGGGCCATGATCTGGCGGACCTCTTCGGCCACAAACCAGAAGAACCGAATCACGTGCTCGGGCGTGCCGGTGAACCGGCGGCGCAGTGTCGGGTTCTGGGTCGCGATCCCCACGGGACAGGTGTTCAGGTGGCATTTCCGCATCATCACGCAGCCGGCGGCGATGAGCGGAGCCGTCGAGAAGCCAAACTCGTCAGCGCCCAGGATGGCGCCGATCACGACGTCGCGACCGGTCTTCAGACCGCCGTCCACCTGCACCGCGATGCGGCCGCGCAGGCCGTTGAGGACCAGCGTCTGCTGGGTTTCCGCGAGGCCGATCTCCCAAGGGGACCCGGCATGCTTGATGGACGTGAGGGGACTGGCGCCGGTGCCGCCGTCGTACCCGGCGATCGTCACGTGATCGGCCCGGGCCTTGGACACGCCGGCGGCCACGGTCCCGACCCCCACCTCGGCCACCAGCTTCACGCTGATCCGCGCGCCCGGATTGACGTTCTTGAGATCGAATATCAGCTGCGCGAGGTCCTCGATCGAGTAGATGTCATGGTGCGGCGGCGGCGAGATCAGTCCCACGCCGGGCGTCGAGTGCCGCACCTTCGCGATCACGGCATCGACCTTGTGGCCCGGAAGCTGACCGCCTTCACCCGGCTTCGCGCCCTGGGCGATCTTGATCTGAATGTCGTCGGAGTTGACCAGGTACTCGGTGGTCACCCCGAACCGCCCTGACGCGACCTGCTTGATCGCCGAGCGCATCGAGTCCCCGTCGGGCCGGACCACGAACCGGTCGACTTCCTCCCCGCCCTCGCCGGTGTTGGACTTGCCGCCGATCCGGTTCATGGCGATGGCCAGGGTCGTGTGCGCCTCCCGGGAAATCGACCCGAACGACATGGCGCCCGTCGCAAAACGCTTGACGATCTCGGCAGCCGGCTCCACCTCGTCGAGCGGAATCGCGTCAGCGGACCGGAACGTGAAGAGACCGCGGAGCGTCCTGGCTCGCTCCGCCTGGCTGTTGGCGGCTGCGGAGAACGCGTCGTAGCGATCCTGCGCATCGGTGCGCACGGCGTGCTGGAGGTCCGCCACGGTATCCGGGGTCCACATGTGCTCCTCGCCCCGCAGGCGGAACGCATATTCGCCCCCGGCCTCCAACGCGTCGCGGAGCACCGCCGCATTGCCGAATGCAGCCCGGTGGCGGGCCACCGTCTCAGCCGCAATCACCGGCAGGTCCACACCCTCGACGGCGGTAGCCGTGCCCGGGAAGTACTCGTCGACAAATCCGCTCGCGAGCCCCACGGCATCGAAGATCTGGGCCCCGCAGTAGGACTGGTACGTGGAGATGCCCATCTTCGACATCACCTTGAGAATGCCCTTGCCAACGGCGGCGATGTACGCCGCGCTGGCCTCCTCCCCGGAGACGTCCCCGGGCAGCAGATCGCACACGCCCGCCAGGGTTTCGAAGGCCAGGTAGGGGTTGACGGCTTCGGCGCCGTAGCCGGCCAGCACGCAGAAGTGATGGACCTCGCGGGCCTCGCCGGTCTCGACGACGAGACCCGTCGACGTCCGGAGGCCGCGCCGGATCAGGTGGCTGTGCACGGCGCTCGTCGCAAGCAGCGCGGGTACCGGGATCCGATCGGGTCCCACCGCCCGGTCGGAGAGCACCAGGACGGTGATGCCGGCGCGCACCTGCTGCTCGGCGTTGCCGCGCAGCTCCGCAAGCGCATCGGCAAGACCCGCTTCGCCCGCCGCCGCATCAAACGTCATGTCGAGGACAGCGACCCGGAGTCCGGTCTCGTTGTCGGCACCGAGCGCCGTGATCCGTGCGAGCTCCGCGTCGGTGAGGATCGGCTGCTCCAGGCGAATCCGCCGCGTCGCGTCCGGTTCGCCCAGGCCGAGCAGGTTGGGGCGTGGACCGACGAACGTGATCAGCGACATCACCATCTGCTCGCGGATGGGATCA
The DNA here is from genome assembly GCA_022819905.1 of Alphaproteobacteria bacterium. Taxonomy (GTDB): domain Bacteria; phylum Pseudomonadota; class Alphaproteobacteria; order TMED109; family TMED109; genus VXPW01. The sequence continues at coordinate 3,386 of JAJEGJ010000041.1, read as the reverse complement.
ATCGCGGGGTTGGTGACCTGTGCGAAGTTCTGCTTGAAGTACTGGTAGAGGAGCTTCGCGCGACCCGACAATGCCGCGAGCGGGGTGTCGGTACCCATCGATCCCACGGCCTCGGCGCCCGTGGCGGCCATCGGCATCATCAGGAAGCTGAGGTCCTCCTGCGTGTAGCCGAAGGTTTGCTGGCGATCGAGGCGCGCCACGTTGGTGGGAGCCGGTGGGATGCCGGCCGGCAATTCGGACAGCCGGAGCGTGCTCGCCGCCACCTCGGCCGCCCAGTTGGCCATCCCCGCCAGGGCGTCCTTCACCTCGTCGTTGCCGACGATTCGCCCCTCTTCGAGGTCGAGCAACAGAATGCGGCCCGGCTCCAATCGCCGGCTGGCGACGACATCGCGCTCGGGGATTGCGAGCACGCCGGCCTCGGACGCGAGGATCACGCGGTCGTCACGGGTTACCACGTAGCGCGACGGCCGGAGGCCGTTGCGGTCGAGCAGGCCGCCGATTTGTCGGCCGTCGGTAAATGCCAGCGCGGCAGGACCGTCCCATGGCTCCATCAGCACCGCGTGGCGCTCGTAGAACGCCCGGCGGCCAGGGGACATCCCGGGGTGCCCCTGCCAAGCTTCCGGCACCAGCAGCGCCAGCGCGTGGCTCAGCGAATAGCCGCCCGCCAGCAGGAACTCCAGCGCGTTGTCGAGGCAGGCCGAATCCGACTGCCCTTCGGAAATAAGCGGCCAGATCGTTTCCAGGTCCTTGCCGAGAAGGCGGGAGCGCAGCGCGTGCCGGCGCGCCGCCATCCAGTTGCAGTTCCCGCGCACCGTGTTGATCTCGCCGTTGTGGCAAAGCATCCGGAACGGCTGCGCCAGCTGCCAGGAGGGAAATGTATTCGTCGAAAAACGCTGGTGAACGAGCGCCAGTGCACTGGCGGTACGAGGATCCTGAAGGTCGAGGTAGTACGGACCCAGGGCGTCCGGCAGCATCATGCCCTTGTAACAGATGGTCCGAGAGGACATCGACACGACGTAGAAGCTGTCGCAGTCCGGTCCGAAGGTTCGCACCGCGTTGCTGAGCTGCTTGCGCGCGATGAACAGGCGGCGTTCGAGCGTGTCCTGGTCGCCCTCCTCGGCGAGGCCGACGAACACCTGACGGGCCAGCGGCTCGCCGGCGCGGATAACGTCCGACAGCACCGAACGGTCGACCGGCACGTCGCGCCACCCGAACACCGTCAGGCCATTGCGCCGCAGCGTGGCTTCGGTCTCCTCTTCGCAGCGCGTCCGGGCCGCACCCTGGCGCGGAAGGAAAATCTGCCCGACACCGTAGGGTCCGTCCGGGAGTGTGAACCCGGCCTCCGCGGTCGCGGCGCGGAACAGGTCATCGGGTACCTGCATCAACAGCCCGACCCCGTCCCCGACCGTCGGATCGGCACCGACCGCCCCCCGGTGTGTCAGGTTGACCACCAGTTCGAGACCCTGCGCGATGATCGCCGCACTCGGCCGACCCTTGAGATCGGCGACAAAGCCGATCCCGCACGAATCGTGCTCGTTCGCCGGGTCGTACAGCCCTTGCCGAACGGGTGCCTTGGCGAGGAATCGTCGATGCATCAGCAGTCCTCGGACGTCAACCATGTGGTGCCGGCACGGCGCGGCCCAACGTTCCGGGCGCGAGCCGTAGAGCAGCGCTGGCCCGGCATCGGCACCCACGCGGCGCCAACCGCAGGACCGGGTCAGAAACTGCGGGAAGTCACCCGGAGCGGCAGACTGCGCGGGTGAACAGGGGCAGGCAGTGCGCGCGCCGGGAGTGTCGCGCGAAACCCGCAAGCTTCGCCTGGTCGGTTCCGGGCGAGCACCATCAGTTTCGCCTTCACAATAGCAAAGTCGTGCCACTGCGCGACCTCGGCGGCCGCGATGAGGGGAGCCGCCTCAGTAGGCTTCCCCAGCCAGGAGCTGCGCCAACCCGTTGCGCCCGCGTGATCGCCACGTGTCGAGGAGCTCCTCCGCGGGCGTGGCACCTCGTTCGACAATGGTCGCCAGGACGTCGAGAAAACCACTCTCGTCATCGCCCGCCGCATTGCGCCGTGCCCGCCGCTTCAGTCCGCCACGTGCTATTTCGAGGAGGTCGGCCGCCACTGCAAGCAGCGGCCGGCCTCCGATTTCCGAGCTCAGCCCCCATCGTGGCGCCTCGAGAAACAGGCTCTCGCGGTCCTCCGGCCCCCACTCTCGGACGAGGTCCTCGGCCTCGGCAAGGGCCGTCGCGTCGTACAGGACGCCCGTCCACAGCGCCGGCAAGGCGCACAGCCGTTTCCACGGTCCCGCGTCCGCGCTGCGCATCTCGAGGAACCGCTTGAGGCGGGTTTCGGTGAAGATCGTCGTGAGATGATCTTCCCAGTCGCGGAGCGTGGGACGTTCACCGGGCAGGGGGTCCAGCCGTCCCTCGAGAAACCGGCGGAACGGAATCCCGGCGACGTCGATGTAGCGCCCGTCCCGGTACACGAAGTACATGGGCACATCGAGCGCATACTCGGTCCAGCGCTCGAACCCCATGCCGGGCTCGAAGACGAACTCCGGAATCCCGCAGCGGTCCGGGTCCGTGTCCGACCAGGCGTGACTGCGCCAGCTGAGGAAACCGGAGCGCTCGCCCTCGCGAAACGGCGAGTTGGCCAGCATGGCGGCCAGGATGGGCTGCAGCGTGAGGGCGGTGCGGAATTTCCGGACCATGTCGCGCTCGTCCGAAAAGTCCAGGTTCACCTGGACCGTGGCCGTGTTCATCATCATGTCGAGGCCGAGCGCACCGCGTGTCGGCATGTACCGCCGCATGATCCCGTAGCGCCCCTTCGGCATGAGGGGGGCATTGGCAACGGGGGTCAGCGGGTCCGACCCGATCCCCACGAACAGCAACCCGAGGGCATCACCGATCGTCCGGAGCTCGTAGAGGTGATCGTTGATCTCCTCGCAGGTCTCATGCAGGGTCGAGAGCGGCGCGCCGGAGAGTTCCACCTGCCCGCCGGGCTCCAGCGTGACCGACTGTCGCCCCTGGCGCAGTCCCACGACCTGGCCCGCCTCCTCGACCCGTTCCCATCCGCCTGCCGCCAGACGCTCCAGTACCGCCCGGATGCCGGCGGGTCCGTGGTAGGGAGCGCGGTGGAGGTGCTTGGCAGCGAACACGAACTTCTCGTGCTCGGTCCCGATCCGCCAGTCCACCGGCGCCTTGCAGCCGGCCTCGAGCCACTCCACGAGTTCCCGTACATGGCCGACCGCCGGAGCGGGCGAAGGCGTTTCGACCATAGGTTCCTGCGGGTTGGGGAATTCAGGCGGGTCCGGCAATGCCGGAACGGAGCAAATGCGTTGCGCCAGTTCGTCGCAGTATTGCGCATTTGGCCCCATGGGCAAGAAGGG
>JAJEGJ010000087.1 GCA_022819905.1 Alphaproteobacteria bacterium | reverse complement strand
CTCTGCGGCGACCACGGACGTGAAACGCCGCCGGGGCCGGCCGCGCATGGCGTAGACGGAGGCTCTGGACCTGGGGCCTGCCAAGACGGCGGGGCGCGCCGTCTTGGCCGGCGACCCCGCGGTCCCAATTGCAGAGTCCGTCACGCCGGACTACATCGTCTGCCTCGAGGACGGGAAGCAGCTCAAGATGCTGAAGCGGTACCTGAATACCAACTACGGCATGACGCCCGCGGATTACCGGCAAAAATGGGGACTGCCGCCCGACTACCCGATGGTGGCGGAGAACTATTCGAAGCGGCGTTCCGAAGCTGCCAAGCGATTTGGCCTGGGCCGGAAAAGTTTTCGTCGTCGGTCCGGCGCGTCCGGCTGATGCACTGAAGGGTCCGGCCCCGACCTGGGGCCTGCTCGGCAACCCCTTGGAAGCGCGTGCGCGCATAGTAAGGTGCCCGGCTTGGCGGGTCCGCTCCCAAATTCTGCACGGCGCATAGCGCTTCGGGCTTGCGCCGGAACGGCGGCCCCCGGAACCCAAGAGCTGTAACTGATGAAACCACACGACATTTCGCCCACTGCTGTCGAGACCGCGGCGCCAAGCGATGTGCGCGGCGCACTGACCTTTATCGTGCCGCAGGAGACCAAGCCGTATTTCGAGAGCTCAGCGCTGACAGGGGGCCTCCCCAAGGTCTACTTCGATACGGAACATCACTATGTCGACGTGCACGACATGCGGCGCATCGCCGATCGACTCTCCCTGGACCGGCAAGGGTTTGTGCTGATCTCCCATGAGACCGCCGTCGTCGACCTCTATGACGACGCGGCGATCGCGGGGGTGTACGACCGCGAGCTCGCAGAACTCGTCAAGCGCGTGACCGGCGCGGACCGGGTTTCCGTATTCGACCATACGCGACGGTCCGACACGCCTGACGGAGCTGTCAATCGGGATGGCCCGCGCGCGCCGGCTGACCGCGTTCACGTCGATTACACCGTGACGTCCGGACCGAAGCGGGCGGCCGATGTCCTCGGAAAGGACGAGGTTGAGCGGATCCTTGCCGCCGGCGGGCGCATCATGCAGGTCAACGTCTGGCGACCGATCCGGGGACCGGTACTCCGGAGTCCGCTGGCCCTTGCGGACGCCGGCAGCGTTCAGGCGTCCGAACTGATCGCAACGGATCAAAGGTTTCCGGACCGGGTCGGGGAGATCTATCAGCTGGCGCACGGGACCGGACAGCGGTGGTACTGGGTTCCGGAGATGCGACGGGACGAGGTCCTTCTCATCAAGGGCTGGGACAGTCTGGACAACGGCTGCGCCAGGTTTACCCCGCACGGCGCCTTCCAGCTGGAAGGTCAGGATCCCGCCGCACCGCCACGCGAGAGCATCGAAGTGCGCACCTACGTCGTGTTCGAAGGGTGATGCGGCACGTCGCCGGCCGCTGCCCTCACCGGGATCAGGTTGGTGACGCGACGAAGTCGTTGCCGGCGCTGGCGCCATGGAGTCGCGCGGCCCGATAAGGTGGCGTCAACACGGTCGTCGCTCGCCGCCCTGCGAGTGGATCCCAAGCGACACGCAGCCCCGTATCCGTCCTGATCGGCCTGGAAGCGCCGCACTTACTCCGTGGGGCCGGGCTCCAGTCGCGACCGGAAGTTTCCAGGGACCGGGCGGGGCTTGTTCCTAGGCCGCTCCGTTCACGCAGATCTTGCCGATGTGCTGGGCGGCTTCCAGTCGGTCAAGCGCGTCCGGGAAATCCTGGAACGGATAGGTCCGGTCGATGACGGGTCGGATGGCGCTCGCGTCGATGGCTCGCACCATGTCCCGTAGATCGTCTCGCGATCCGCAGGTCACCGATTGGAGACGGACCTCCCGGGTGATCGCTGGCCCAAGTGGAAGCTCCGCCTTGCCGCCGGAGAGCACGCCGATCAGGGCGATGGTTCCCCCCGGCCGCACGGCCCGAAGCGCCTGGCCGAGCGTTTCCGCCCCGCCGAGCTCGATGACCAGATCGGCTTCCCCCACCTCCTCGCGGATCGCCTTGCCCCATTGCGGGGTGCGGCGGTAGTTGATCAGCGTGTCGGCCCCCAGGCCCTGGACAACCGAGAGCTTGGCATCGCTCGAGGAGACCACCACCACGTGCGCACCGCACAGATGTGCGAATTGCACAGCGAAGCAGGCAACGCCCCCGGTTCCCTCCACCACGACCACATCTCCCGGTCGGGTTCGGGAAAGCACGGAGACGGCGCTCCATGCCGTGATCGCGGCACACGGCAGGGTGCTGGCTTCCAGAGCGGTCCAGCCCTTGGGAGCGCCGACCACGCCCGCCGCATCCAGGACCATGTGCTCCTGCAGCACCCCGTCCAGCGGGCCGCCAAGCGCGCCGGTCAGGGCATCGGCAGGAAAGCGGCCGCTGCGCCAGTGCTGGAAGAAGGACGGGACCACCAGCTGGCCCGTCAGCGATCGGTCGACTCCCTCGCCGACGGCGAGCACGCGACCCGCACCATCCGACAACGGTACGACGGGCAGCCCGCCACCGGCGCGCCCATACCCGCCGGCAACCATCACCAGGTCCCGGTAGTTGAGCGACGCCGCCTCGATTCCCACGACGACCTCGCCCGGACCGGGGTCGGGGGATGGCCGGTTTGCCAGCCGCAGTCCGTCACGGGACCAGGCCGTGAGCTCCCATACCTGCATGGTCAGCGCACCGCCGCCCCGAGATTGCCACCGTCCACTGTCAGCACACCGGCAGTGGTCCGCTTTTGCCGCGCCAGATGGACGAACGCCTGCGCGACGTCCGTTGCCTGCACTTCCTCGCCCAGGAGGTTGCCGGCCATGTAGTCCTCCACGCTCAATCGCCGTTCTGCTGCCCGCGCCTCGATCATGGCATCGTCGAGAATGCCGCTTCGGACGCGATCCGGGTTGACCGCGTTGGCCCGAATGCCATCGCTGCCGCACTCCATTGCGTATTGCCGCATCAGGGCGAGGGTCGCCGCCTTGGCCGCACCGTAGGCGCCGAGCTTGGGTCCCGGAGACACCGACTGCTTGGACACGTTGAAGAGCAGGCAGCCGCCGATTCCCTGTGCCCGGAACACGGCGACCGCGGCCTGAGCCACGCGCTGGTGGGCAAAGAAATTCACCTCGAAACTCTCGCGCAGCGTCGCCTCGTCGACCTCGGCGATCGCTCCGGCAAAGGCCACGCCGGCATTGGAGATCAGGATGTCGAGACCGCCGAATGTCCGAATGGTCTCATCGAAAGCGTGCGCCACACTGTCTTCGCGGGTGAGATCCGTTTCGATCGCCAGTCCCCGAACGTCATCCGCCGCCTCGTTGAGCGCGCGTCGGTCCCGGTCGAGCAGCACGACCTCGGCGCCCTCGGCCTGGAATGCCCTCGCCGTGACCCGCCCGATGGCGCCGGCCCCGCCGGTGATGACCACGACATGGCCCTCGAACGCGGGCGGTCGGCGGCTGCCGAGTTTCGCTTGCTCGAGTGACCAGTATTCGACGTCAAACAGGTCTGCGTCCGGCAACTCCTGAAAGGACCCCAGGGCGTCGGCGTCGCGGACCACTTCCGCCGTGGCCTCGGCCAGATCCGCCGTGATGGCCGCGGCGCGACGGCTGGGGCCGGCAGCGAAGACGCCGAGCCCCGGCACCAGCAGCACCCGCGGCGCCGGGTCCAGTGGCGTAACCGACCCGCCAGATCGCCGTAAGTTGGAATCGAGATACGATTGATAACGGCCTGTATATTCGTTGAAAGCTTCCGATGCGAGGGATCGGAACGCGGCCTCGCCGGTGTTCCGCCTGTAGGGAGGCGCGGTAAGGGGCCACGGCTTGGTCCGCAGCACGTGGTCGGGCGTGGCCGGCCCGGTCGCGAGACCCGGATGGTCGGCATACCAGAGGGCGCGCCGGCTGGACCGGTGCACGAGCACCAGCCGGCGATCAGGCCGGTCGCCGCGGTCCGGTTCCAGTGCCTTGCAGAGCAGGCCCCGCAGTACCGGCGCGGCAGCCGCCACCGTGCGGGCGGGCGGTTGTCGCGAGCGGGCAGGCCTGGCGGAGCGTCTCGCCTGCACGATCGCACGCTCGGCGGCACTCACCAGGTCGATCATCCGGTCGTAGGCGATTCGCGCGGTCGGACCAAACGCGAAGATCCCGTGCCCGAGCAGGATGAGCCCATCTACTTCCGGGGCCTCCTCGTAGATGGCAGCACAGGCCTTGGCGAGCTGGAAGCCCGGCATCACGTAGGGGACGATCCCGACGCGATCACCCCAGATGGCTCGGGCCCGCGTGGCTCCGTCGGGCTGGTTCGTGGCCGCCAGCACCGCGTTGGCATGGGTGTGGTCGATGTACGTATGCGGAAGGAAGGCGTGGAGCAGCGTCTCGACCGACGGGGAGGGCGAGGAGGGGTCCAGCAGGCAGGCGCGGTGGGTCTGGACCATCGCCGCATCGGACAGTGCAGGGCGCGCCCGGAGGGCCTGGAGCGGAGCGAGCTCAACACCCGGCAAGCCTTCGGCCTCGATTGCGGCCATGTCCCAGCCGCTGCCCTTGACGTGCATGATGTCGGCGCCACCGTCGCGCCGGCCTGCCCGGCACACTTTCACGGACGTGTTGCCGCCGCCGTGCAGCACCAGCTGGGGATCGCTGCCCAACAGGCGGGTCGAATACACGCGGAGCGCGAGTGCCTCCCCGATGCCGCGCCGTCGCAGCTTGCGGACCAGGGCCGCAGCATCGTTCGGCCGCCAGCGATTCTTCATGCCGGCTGTCCGTCGGAACCGGGACCGAACAGGGCTTCGATGCCTTTCTCCGTCGCCGGCGCGACGCCCGCCTCGGTCACCAGGCCTCGCACGAGGCCGGGCGGCGTCACGTCGAACGCCGGGTTGAATGCCGACGTGGCGGGTGGAGCGACGGCGATCGAGGCGTGGCTGCCGCTGGCGTTCCGACCGGATGCGCGCAGCACCTCTTCTTCGTCTCGTTCCTCGATCGGAATGGCGCCGCTGCCCGGATTCGTGACGCGGTCCAACGTTGATTCCGGGATCGCCACGTAGAACGGCACGCCGTTGTCGTGCGCGGCCAGCGCCTTCATGTACGTGCCGATCTTGTTGCACACGGTGCCGTCGCGGAGCACCCGGTCGGCCCCCGTGATGGCGATGTCCACCCTGCCTTCCGACATCAGATGACCGGTCGCGCTGTCGACGGTCAGCGTGTGGGGGACGCCTCCTGCCTTGAGCTCCCAGCAGGTGAGCGCAGCGCCCTGGTTGCGCGGCCGGGTCTCGCCGACCCAGACATGGACGTCGCAGCCGCGTTCGGCGGCGACATAGATGGGGGCAAGCGCGGTGCCCCATTCCACGCAGGCGAGCCAGCCGGCATTGCAGTGGGTGAGCACGTTGACCGGGCCCTCCTTCTTCGCATCGGCGATTCGTTCGATCAGTTCAGCGCCGTTCTGGCCAATTGCGCGGCACTTGTTCACGCATTCCTCGGCCAACTCATCCGCCATCCGCCAGGCTGCCGCCTGCCGCTCGGCCGGCGGGAGGCTGGCGAGGGTCGATCGCATCTTGTCGAGCACCGTGAACAGATCCCGCCCGGTCGGTCGGGTCGCGGTCAAGGTCTTGATGACGTGCGCCAGCGTCGCGTTGCCACCACCTTCGGCCAGCCCCAGCGCAACACCGTACGCGGCCGTGACGCCGATCAGCGGGGCGCCGCGCACCTGCATGGTGCGAATGGCGACAGCAGCGTCGGCCAGCGATTCGAGACGTCGGGTCTCGAACGCGGCCGGCAGGCGGGTCTGGTCAATAATCTCAACCGTTTCCGAATCCGGGGACCGCCAAATCGTGCGCGGGCGGGTGGATTTTACCGGCATTGCGGCTGTGTCCTGATCGTTGACGCAAGGGGGTGCCAGATTAGGATGGAGGAGCAAATTTTGCCCACCGAGGGTTTTTCGATGCCTGAGACTGGGCTTGTGACCACGGCTGTAGGGCCACTGATGGCCGGGCGCAAGGGGCTGGTCCTTGGCGTCGCCAACGAACGTTCGTTGGCCTGGGGTGTGGCCCGCGCGGTGGCCGCACACGGGGCGCGACTCGCCTTCACCTACCAGGGCGATGCTCTACGCAAGCGGGTCGGGCCGCTGGCGGAGCGGACCGGCTCGAATATCGTCCTGCCCTGCGACGTCGCCGAAGAGGGAGCCCTCGACGCCACTGTGGACCAGGCCGCGGAACGCCTCGGTGGGCTGGATTTTCTGGTACATGCGATCGCTTTTTCAGACAAGACTGAATTGACGGGTAAGTACGTCGAGACCAGCCGCGCCAACTTTCTCCGCACGCTGGACATCTCGTGCTATTCGCTGACGGAGGCCACCCGTGCCGCCATGCGGCACATGGGGCCCGGGGGCAGCGTTCTCACGCTGTCCTACATCGGGGCCGAGCGCGTGGTGCCGCACTACAACGTCATGGGCGTGGCCAAGGCCGCCCTGGAGGCGAGCGTGCGATACCTGGCGGCCGACCTCGGCGGCGAGCAGGTTCGCGTGAACGCGATATCGGCGGGTCCGATGAGAACGCTTGCCGCATCCGGGATCGGCGACTTCCGCTACATCCTAAAATGGAATGAGTACAACTCGCCGCTGAAACGGAATACGGACCTTGACGACATCGGCGGCGCGGCACTGTTTCTCCTGTCTGACCTAGGCCGGGGGACGACCGGCGAGGTCATGCACGTGGACAGCGGTTACCATGTGGTCGGCATGAAGGCGGTCGACGCCCCTGATATCGCTGCCGTCTAGCCGCGGGAATCGGGGCTCACATGGCCGGCAACTCCTTTGGAACCGCGTTTCGCCTGTCGACCTGGGGCGAAAGCCACGGTCCGGCGATCGGCTGCGTGCTGGACGGCGTGCCGCCGGGCATCCCGCTGGCGGAAGCCGACGTTCAACGCGACCTTGATCGTCGTCGTCCGGGCACCTCGCGCCACACGAGCCAGCGTCGCGAGCCCGATACCGTCCGGATCGAATCCGGAGTGTTCGAGGGCCGCACCACGGGCACTCCGCTTGCCATGGTGATCCAGAATCAGGACGCGCGGTCGAGCGACTACGAGCGGCACCGGACGGTGTTCCGGCCGGCGCATGCCGACTACACCTACTGGAAGAAGTACGGCGTTCGCGATCACCGGGGCGGCGGGCGGTCGTCCGCCAGGGAAACGGCGATGCGCGTGGCGGCCGGCGCGGTCGCGAAGAAGGTCATCGCGCCGGTTCGCGTTCGGGGAGCGCTGGTCCAGCTCGGACCTATCCCGATCGATCGCGACCGCTGGGACTGGGAAGCGGTGGAGCGGAACCCGTTCTTCTGTCCCGACCCGGAGAGCGTGGCGCCGTGGGAGGCCTACCTTGACCGGATCCGGGGCGAGCGATCGTCCTGCGGGGCCGTGGTCGAGGTGCAGGCCGAGAACGTTCCGGTGGGGCTCGGGGAACCGGTGTACGACCGGCTCGACGCTGACCTTGCGCGCGCCATGATGGGCATCAACGCGGTCAAGGGAGTGGAGATCGGAGCCGGGTTCGCGGCGGCCGCCCAGACGGGCGTCGAGCACGCCGATGAGATGCGCGCGGGCCCCGAGCCCGGCGACGTCACGTTTCTTTCCAACAATGCCGGAGGGATTCTCGGCGGAATTTCATCCGGGCAGCCGATCGTTGTCCGCTTCGCGGTGAAACCGACGAGTTCCATCCCGCAACCGCGCCGCACGGTCGACCAGGACGGCAATGACACGGAGATCGTGACGAAGGGACGGCATGACCCTTGCGTGGGAATCCGCGCGGTGCCGATCGGCGAAGCCATGCTGGCGCTGGTTCTTGCCGATCACCTGATTCGTCACCAGGGGATGGTGGCCGGCATGCCGTCCGACTGAACGGGTTCAACGTTGATCGACAGCGGGACAGAGAGGAATCGCCATGAGTGATGGTCGAGACGTGCACGCCACGACCGCGCCGACGGAAACCCTTGACAGCCAGGGCATGCGCGAACCGGGCAAGGTCTGGGAGCTGGCGCTCGAGCCGGACTTCGACTCGCTCGACGATGATCTGAAGAGGTACATCGAGGTCTGCCGGGAGCGGCTTGGCCTGATCCCCAACGTGATCAGCGCGAACGCGCTCGGTTCGGAACGGCTTCGCACCTTCGCCGACAGCTACAACCGGCTGATGCTCGGTGAGGGCAGCTTGTCGAAAGCGGAGCGCGAAATGATCGCGGTCGCGGTTTCGAGCATCAACCGGTGCTTCTACTGCCTGGTCGCGCACGGCGCCGCGCTGCGGGAGATCACCGGCGACCCCATCCTGGCCGAGGCCATCGCCTTCAACTACCGGGCGGCCGATCTGTCGTCACGGCATCGGGCCCTGCTCGATTTTGCGGCGAAGTTGACGGCCGATCCGGCGGGCATGGACGAGGCCGACCGGGCGGCGCTTCGGGCGGCCGGGTGCGACGACCGCACGATCCTGGAGGCAGCGGAGGTCGCGGCCTTCTTCAACATGTCGAACCGGATCGCCGCCGCGACCGGCATGCTGCCGAACCCGGAATACCACGCGCTGGCCCGCTGAAACGCGTTTGCCGGATCAGCTCGAGCGACCGCAACAGCCCTGACCGGCGGCAGACGCCGGCACCGGCGCTACGGCGGTGACTGGCGGCGGGCGGCTACCAGACACTCGAGGTTTCCGTCCGCCCCGTGGATCGGGCTCTCGGTCTGGCCGAGGACGTGCCAGCCGAGGTCGTCGGACAGCATGCGCACGACGTTGGCAACAGCCCGCTCCCGGGCCGCGGGATCCCGCACGATGCCGCCCTTGCCGACCTCGGCCCGTCCGACTTCAAACTGCGGTTTCACCAGCGCGACCAGGTGGGCGTCGGTGCGCGTCAGGGCGAGTGGAGCCGGCAGTATCTTGGCGAGACCGATGAAGCTGGCGTCGCAGACCACTAGGTCGGCGGGCTCCGGTACGTGCGTGGAGTCGAGGTTGCGGGCGTTGGTCCGCTCGAGGACCGTCACCCTCGGGTCCGTGCGGAGCTTCCAGGCGAGCTGTCCGTAGCCGACGTCCACCGCGTAGACCCGCTGGGCTCCCCGCTGGAGCAGCACGTCGGTGAAGCCTCCGGTCGAGGCGCCGACGTCGATCGCGACGGCCCCGGCGGGATCCAGCTGAAAATGATCGAGGGCGTGGGCGAGCTTGATCCCGCCGCGCGAGACCCAGGGGTGCGGCGGGCGGCGGACGTGGAGCTCGGTGTCGTCGGGCAGGAGGGTACCGGCCTTCGTGATCCGGGTTTCGCCCTGATAGACGCACCCCGCGAGGATGAGCGCCCGGGCGGCTGCGCCGCTCTCGCATTGGCCCCGCGCCACCAGCAGCCGGTCGGCGCGGATGCGCCGGCGCGTCATCCCGGCTCCGGCGGGAATGGCCTGACTTGGCTTGTGGTGGGGGTCATCGCCACGGCCGGAAACGGTCGTCCCGCCAGCGGAATCCGGCCGGCCTCAGCTGCTGGGCGGCGGCGGGAAGTTGAGGGCCAGCCCGGGACGCGGCCAGTCACAGGCGGCGAGGCGTCCGCCCGCCGACAGCGTGATGAATGCCGTCCGGAGATCGGGGCCGCCGAAGCAGATGTTGGTCGCATACAGGTCGGGCATCGGTACGTGGTCCGCCCGCGAACCGTCGGGCGCCACGACCGTGATCCCGACCTCTATCAGCGTCGCTACGCAGATGTTGCCACCGTGCTCCACCGCGAGGCTGTCGAACCGGCGGTACCGGGAGACCCCGGTCAGGAAGCGGCCGCCGTGCGGCGATGGCCAGGGCTCGGGCTGGATCCGGCCGGGAGCGGTGATGTTGAACTCCCACAGCCGGCCGGGCTCGGTCTCGGCGACGTACAGCCTCGACCCGTCCGGCGAGAGCCCGACGCCGTTGGGGGTCACCATCGGATGGCAGACCTCGTGGATCGCGGTGCCGTCGGCCTGGGCATAGAGCACGCGGCCGCGGTCCATGTCGCGTTCACGGAGCTTCCCGAGGTCCGTGAACCAGAAGCCGCCGTGGGCATCGAACACGATGTCGTTCGGCCCCTTCAGGGGATGGCCGTCCGATTCGGTGTAGAGGACCTCGATCTCTCCGGAGTCGAGGTCGATGGCCTCGATCCGCCCGCCGCTGTAGTCACGCGCCTGCATGACCGGCCGGGCTCCCAACGGCGTGTCGGCCCACTCGAACCCGCCGTTGTTGCACACGTAGCAGCGCCCGTCGGGCCCGATGGCCGCGCCGTTGGGCCCGCCCCCTGGGGTTGCGACGACTTCCTTGCCACCGTCCGGCCACACCCGCGTGAGGCATCCCTTGCGGATCTCGACCACGATCACGCTCCCGTCGGGCATCGCCACCGGCCCTTCCGGAAACGCCAGATCAGTTGTGACTTCACGAAGGTTGAGGGCTTCTGTGGTCATGGCAGCTCGATCTCCAGCCCGAGCAGCAGGCTGCTCCAGGACTTGCCGTGGCCGTCGAGGTTCAGGGACCCGTTGACCCCGCCCTCGAGGGCGTCGTCGAGGACGAAATTCAGGCCGCCGAGGGTCGGGAGCTCGTAGCGCGTCACCGGGCCCTGCACCAGGGCGCCGAATTCGTGCTTCACCCGTTCGGCGGTCACCTGCTCGCGCAGGGCTGGGTAGTGCTGCCGGTCGAAGACGAAAACCGACACGTTCGAACGGTTGCCCTTGTCGCCCGCCCGGGCGTGGGCGACCGCCCGCAGCCGCGTCGTCCCGGTCACGCGCGCAGGACCTCCACGCGGGGTGTGATCAGGTCCCGGTCGACCGATGCGGAGTACGTAACGACGGACGGGGTGACCGAGCCCCGATAGCCGCCGCCGCCGCTCGGGCCGCAGCAGAGGAGCGATTCGACTTCCCACAGCAACAGGTCGGCCTCTTCGCGCGATTCGGTACGGAGGGCGCAGCGCAGGCGCACGTCACGGGCGGCGTCCGCGTACCGGCGGGCGGTGGCGTGCAACGACCCGGCCCCGATCAGGTCCGTGCGGAGGTCCGATCGGCTGTCGTGCACCGTGCGCATGCGTTCGCCGACGATCTCTCCCGCCAACGCGGCGCGGGCCTGCGCGCCGTCACCGGCGTAGGACACCTCCGCCTCCGCCAGCCAGCCGCCGTCGAATGCCGCGGTCGCCTTGAGCTGCTCCGGCCGGGCGCTTCCCGAAATGTCGCCCACCGTGACCCGGTCGGTGCCGGTCGCGGTGACGCAGGCGTTGGAGAAATCGGCGGTGACGTCCGGCGTGAGATAGCGTGCGGGATCGTGGACCTCGTAGAGCAGCTGCTCCTTGACGGTGCGTTCGTCGACCAGGCCACCGGTATCGGGAAGCTTGGTCACGCAGATGCTGCCGTCGGCGCCGACCTCGGCGTACGGGAAACCGATGTTCGCTTGGCTTCCCACGTCCTTGTAACCGGGATCCGCGAAGTACCCGCCGGTGACCTGTGCGCCGCACTCGAGGAGATGGCCGACAGCGGTCGCCCGGCCGAGCGACGCCCAGGCGTCGGCCTGCCAGCCGAAATGCCGGCGCAGCGGGGCGACGAATAGCGACGGGTCGGCGACCCGGCCGGTGATGACGACATGCGCGTCCGTGTCCAGCGCGGCGAGGATTTCCTCGGCGCCGAGGTACGCGTTGGCTCCGATGTAGGGTCGGCCGACCTCGGCGAGGGTCATGCCTTCCCACAGCGGCGTGTCGGCCGGGAGCAGCGTCCCGATGTCATCGCCGATCAGCGCCGCGACCCTGAGCCCGGCGAGGCCGAGTTCCCGGGCGACGGCGACGGTGCGTTCGGCGGCGGCCAGCGGATTCGCCACGCCCATGTTGGTGACGATGCGCGGACCGTCCGGAAAGACCAGCGGCAGCATGGCCCGCATCCGGCGGGGCAGCAGGGGGTTGTAGCCGCCGGATGGGTTCGCCTGCCGATCACGGTGTCCGAAGGCCAGGGTGCGCTCCCCGACGCATTCGAACACCAGGACATCGAGGGCACCGTGCACGGCGAGGTCAACGGCCGGGTCCAGCCGGTCGGCGGAGAAGCCGGCACCGCAGCCAATTCGGAAGTCACGTGTCACGGGGTGGGCTGCCAGTCCTGAGATATGGATGAAATCCGTCTGCTACGGGCGCCGTCCGAAACCGCCGGGCCGGGCACCCCGTGTCCCATCGCCGAAGGCCCGGCGTGGTCCCCGCATTCTAGTCGCAAGTCATCGATCGGGGTGGCGGGAGCGGGACCCGCGGGTTTGCCGGAAGTCCGTTCCAAATGACCCGGGAGCGGTGCTCACGGCTCAGCTGGCGCGATGCTGGGCTCTGTCCCTGTCGGTAGGCTGCTGGTGTTTGACCTGGATCGCGACCCGTCTGATAGCACGCCGCGGCCCCAACAATCTCGAAGCCGAGGTCCACGCGCCGTAGAGGCTGCGAAAACCCGCCCCAGCGGACCGGGGCACGCTCTGCAAGCCCGAGACTGCGCCGCACGCGGGGGCGAGACCGTCTTTGACCTATGCCATAGTGCATATTACAGTCGGTCATGATACGGAGCTTCAGGAGCCGGGCGCCCGAGCGGTTCATGGAACGCGGTGACGGGCGACGGATCCACCCGGAGCACCTTGAGACCGTGCGTGACATCCTCGTGCGACTCAACGCATCGGTCGCGCCGGACGACATGGACTTGCCCGGGTTCCGGCTGCATCCGCTCAAGGGGCCGTCCAAAGGGTTCTGGGCGGTGACGGTCCGTGCCAACTGGCGTGTGATCTTTCGCTTCGAGGACGGCCACGCTGTCGACGTCGACTACCTGGATTACCACTAGGGAGGCCGTAGCCATGCTCATGCACGATCCGCCGCATCCCGGCGCGTTCATCCGGCGCCAGTGCCTCGAACCTCTTGGCCTGACCGTGACCGAGGCCGCGAAGGGCCTCGCGGTCTCGCGCAACACGCTGTCGATGCTGCTCAACGGCCGCCTCGGCATCTCCCCCGAGATGGCGATCCGGCTGTCCGAAGCGTTCGGCGGCAGCCCCGAGAGTTGGCTGACGCAGCAGATGCAGTACGATCTCTGGCACGCGCAGCGGAACCGGGAGGACACTCCGATCCGCAGGTTCGCCGCCGCCTGACCAGAGCGTGCCTGCGAGCATCCGCGGGCCGAGGCGGGAGATCCGACCTTGTCGAGAACTTGTACCGGGCGCCCTGCAGCGTTTCGGGCCACACCGCGCGCCGCTTGGCGGCTACTCCCTCCACGTGGCAAAACAGACACGTTCCTGCGCGGCATCCACGGCCGAGGGGGAGACAGAAACATGTCCCAGGCCAACCCTGCTCATTTTGGAACTAGGTTGCCGAGTCGGATGCAGTGGTGCGCACGCTTGACGTTGCCGAAGCGAAGGCTCGGTACGGGTGTGACGACGTCGTGGTTGCCAACCTGCGCGATGTCCGCGAAGTGACGCGGACAGAACCCACCGCGCAAATGGCGTGCCGAGCCCTAGGGACATTCCGGAGCAGGTCTAGTCGAGACGGGACGTGAGTTCGGTCTCAAGGCCCGGTTGTCACGTGGTTTCCTGGGTACCGGCTGTCCCGCAGCTTTCCGGCGCGCTCGCCTATCTCTGCAGGCTATCCAGGTCCGTAGAAACCGGTTGCCGGGCAACGTTCATGACGACTGCGCCGCACCGTCCCTTCGCTGATCCGCCGACGCCTCCTCTCCAAGGTGCGAGACGGCATCCAGCGTCCTTCGCACGTCGTCCCAGGTCGTCGTGTGATTCAAAATGCACATGCGCAGAGAAAACACGCCCTTGAGGGACGTGGACGAGAAGAATGCCAGGTCGTCCCAGAACACGCGTGCGAGCACGGTACGATTGATCTTCTCCAGAGTTTCTTCGTCGCAGTCCCGGCCGGCGGGATTCACCCGGAAGCACACGATCCCGAGCGATACCGGAGCCAGCATTTCCAGTACCGGGCTGTCGTCGACATAGGCGGCGGCCCGGTGCGCCAGGTCGAGCCCGTTCTGGATCGCGGCCCGGAACCGTGCCATGCCAAATGTCCGCACGGACATCCAGATCTTCAGTGCCCGTGCCTGTCGGCTCAGTTGCTGGCCCCGGTCGGCGAAGTTGGGGTGGTTCTTGCCCCAGACCGTGTCCTGCAGGACATCGTTGCCGATGGCGAATGCGTCCTCGAGGTGCTGCTTGTCCTTCAGGATGAGGGCACCCGCCTCGTACGGTTGAAAGAACCACTTGTGTGCATCCAGGCCCACAGAATCCGCCCGGTCGATTCCGTCAAGTAGTTCCCGGCCCCGCTCGGTTACCAGGGCGAATCCGCCGTACGCGGCGTCGGCGTGAAGCCAGATACCTTCCCGTTCGCAGAAATCCGCAATGGCCGGCAAGGGATCGATGGAGCCCGTGCCGGCGGTCCCCGCATTCGCGCACACGGCAAGGGGCTGCAGCCCGTCGGCGCGATCCTGAGCCACCCGGCGTGCCAATTCGTTCATGTCCATTCGGAAGTTCTCATCGGTGGGCACCACTCGAACGTGGTCCCGTCGCGCACCGGCAATCACCGTGGCCCGCTTCAAGGCGCTGTGGCTCTGATCACTCATGTACACGGCGAACCTTCCCGGATGACCCGCCGCTTCGCGCGCCGCAACCATGGCTTCGACGCTAGCCGCCGAGCCGCCGCTCGTCAGCAATCCCCCGGCGGATTCCGGATAGCCGATCCAGCGGCGCATCCAATCCGTGACCACCAGCTCAAGCTGGCCGGTCCCGCTCGACACCAGCCAGGTGCATGAGTTGATATTGAACCCGGCGGCCAGAAAGTCCGCCACCACACCCGGCCAGGTTGGTGACGACGGGACAAAACCGAAGAACCGCGGATGGTCCAGACGGGCCGCAAATGGGAGGACCTGTTGCACCGCCTGTGCGAGCACGTCCTCGGCGGGCAGGCCAGTCTCCGGCGGCGGACCACCCAGCTGCTCCTCCAGGACATTGCGGAATTCTCCGTCCCAGGCCTTCTCGCTCTCAAGGCCTGCGATGCGCTCGACGAGGGCCTCCGTCGCCTTGGCCGCCAATTCCCGCATGGCCTGCGGTGTCATCGTCAAGTCGCCCGGGTCGGTCCTGTTCATCATCAAGCCTCGATCACGCATCGCCATGTCCCAGTACCGCCGGCCCGACGCACCCGCAACCAAGCCTCGCGGGGGCCGTCCAGCCTGCTACATCGCCACCTTAAACCCATGCGAGGTGTTCGGGCAACGGCGGGTACTCAGAACTTCACCCCGTCACGGGCGGCAGCGGTCCCGGCCTGCTTTAGGTCATCTCCGGTAAACTCCGCTACCCCCAACTGCGGTAGGCTGCTCCGCTGAAGCCACGAACGCAGGGAGACATCGCCGTGCCTCAGAAAATCACCCGTTCATTCAGGGAGTTGGTCGCAGAGGCCGATGCGGCGGTTCGCACGCTTGATATCGGCGAGGCCATCGCGCTGCACGGGAACGACGGTGTCGTGTTCGTCGACTTGCGGGATATCCGCGAAGTGGCGAGGACGGGGACCATCGCCGGGGCCCATCACGTGCCGCGCGGGATGCTGGAATTCTGGATCGATCCCGAGAGCCCGTACCACAAGCCGGTCTTCGCCGAGGACAAGACGTTCGTGTTCTACTGCGCCGGCGGATGGCGCTCGGCACTGGCGGCGAAGACGGCCCAGGACATGGGCCTCCGGCCGGTGGCGCACATGCGCGGCGGGATGGAGGCGTGGATCGAGGCAGAGGCGCCGATTGATCCGCCGAGGGAGCGCAAAGGCCGCTGACGCGAAGCGGGTTCAAGGGGCAGGGGCGCGGACCGCGCATCCCGGAGCGCGCGCCGGTCACGGACCGGAGACCCGTGATCGCGCGGCCTGCTTGAGGGGGTGTCAGATCGTCGAACGGTGGCCTCCGAGCCGGTCAAGCCAGATCCCGCTCAGGAACCAGGCGTATGCCCACGTGCCCACGAGAATCAGGGCGAAGGCCACGACGATGTCGCTGGCGCTCCCGTCGAGGGAAAAGGCGGGCACGTAGCCGAAGATGAAGGGGGCCAGATAGAGGAATTTGGCGAACCTGAAGGCGGAGAAGGCCGTCTTCCACATGTTCGCCTTGGCGATCGCTGCGCCGGTGAAGGCCGCAATGCAGACGGGGGGCGTGACGTTCGAATCCTGCGACAGCCAGTAGACGATCATGTGTGCGGCGATGGGGTTCACGCCCAGTTCGGTCAGCGGGGGCACGGCAACCACCGCCGTGATGAGATAGGCGGCGGTCACGGGCACGCCCATACCGAGGATCAGTGACGCGAGGGCAATGAGCAAGATGGTTAGCCAGAGCCGACCGTCCGCCAAGGCGATCACGATGTCCGCGAAGGTGAGCACCAGCCCGCTGTACGTGAGCACGCCGATGATGATGCCGATCACACCGACCGTGGCGCCGATCTTGAGGCTGTTCTGCGCGCCGGTTCGGGCGGCCTCAAGGAAGCGTCGCGGGCCGATCCGCGTGTCCCTGCGAACCCAGCTCACGGCGACGCAGGTGAAGAGGCCAAGGATGGCGGAATAGCCCGGCGAGAAGCCCATCAACATCAGGACAGTGATGACGACGAGGGGCAGACAGTAGTACCAGCCCCGTCGGAAGATCTTCCCGGCCGATATCTCCGACTTCTCCCCCCTGATTCCGTGGCGCTTGGCCTCGTAATGCACCATCACGAAAACACTGAAGAAGTACAGGAGGGCGGGGCCCACGGCGATAAGCATGATGGTCGAGTAGGGCTCGCCCGTGAGTTCGGCCATGATGAACCCGCCGGCGCCCATGATGGGCGGCAGGAACATGCCGCCAATGGATGCCGCGGGCTCGATGCCGCCGGCGACATGGGGCTTGAACCCGGCCTTCTTCATCATCGGGATCGTGAAGTTCCCCGTCGACACCGTGTTGGCGATGGCGCTGCCGGAGATGGATCCGAAGAGACCGCTGGCGATCACGGAAACCTTGGCGGGTCCGCCGATCTTGTGTCCGACAGCCGCCAGCGGGAAGTCCACGAAGAAGCGCTGGGCCCCGCTCGCTTCGAGATAGGCTCCGAAGATGACGAAGAGGATGACGTAGGTCGCAAGCACGTTGGCCATGATTCCGAACACGCCGTCGCTCTTGTAGAAGATGCTGGTGCAGAGTTCGGGGAAGGTGTCGCCGGCGTGCGAGATGAGCTCGGGCGCGTACTCCCCGTAGACGCCGTAGATCAGCATGACGACGCTGAGCACGACGAAGACATTGCCGAGGACCCGTCGGGCGAGCTCAATTCCGAGCAGGACACCCACCATGGCGATCCACTGGTCGAGCTCCGTCTCGGCGCCGACCCGGTAGTTGATGGCTTCGAAGTTCCACATCCAGTACCCGATGCAGGTGATGGAGGCGGCGATCAGCAGGTAGTCGCAGACCCTGCCCACCCGGCTTCTCGACCGGTACAGGAGGAACACGAGAACGTAGGTGATGACGACGTAGATGCCGCGGTGGAACTGCGTCGCGGCGGGGTCGAGTACGGCCGCGTACGAGTAGAAGCCGACGAGGCCAAGCGACAGGCCGTCAAAGATCCACCGCTCGGGGCGATTCAGCTTCTCGAACATCGTCCCGGCATTATGGCCGGGATCGGGGTGCTAGCCCGAACAAATCACCGTGGAGGCTGCACATAGGGCAGACACGCATGGCTTAGGTAGGAGATTCAGAGCCTTACCGAACCAGACGGAGCCGCCCCCCTGCAGCCAGAACGTATCTCGGCCCAACTGTGTTTTGGAGGCTTTGGCCGGCGTCGGGTGGTGGGCCGGTTCGACGGCGGTCGGCTGACAATGGACCTCGGCGTGCTGCTGCTGTGGAAGGTCGACTGGGGGTTCCGGTTGACGGAGCGGCTGACGGGGACGGGGTGTTTCCGGGACCATCGTTCGGTGGCGCGCATCGAGCATCGTCTGGAGGCGCTAGTGGCGCCGCGGGTGCTGGGGCTGGCGGCGGGCTATGAAGACCTGAACGACCACGACCGGCTGCGGGCGGACAGCGTGCTGGCGCTGGCGAGCGGCCGTGCGCGCACCGCCGGCCCGCGCCGGACCCGGCTGACGGCCCCAACCGAACCGCCGAACGCGCCGACCAGGAGCGCCGCCTGCAGCGTCTGCCCGGCGTCCGGCCGTTCATCCGTAGCCACCCCCAATTCGGGCTGGCAAGGCCCGTACCGACGGGGCGCAAACCCGCGCTGGCACGATCCAGACCCCGACGGCTGGCGGCAATGCTGCCGAACGCCCCCCCGACGGAATCATCACCGGCGGTGGTGAGCGAAGCGGGCTAGCCTTGACTGGCGGTTGCTCGGCCATCTGATAGCGTATATGCTAGCAATCCATGGTGCAAAGGATCGTTGTCGACACGAATGTTCTAGTTTCTGCGATCCTTTCTCCCGACGGCGCGGCTCGGGAGGTCTTGCGAAGGTGTCTGACCGGTACGGCGCGACCCCTGATCGGCAACGCATTGTTTCTGGAGTATGAGGATGTGCTGTCGAGGGAGGAGTTGTTCGCCGCGGCACCAATCGGTCCAGAAGACCGGACGGCGCTGTTCGATGCCGTTCTTGGTGCCTGCCAGTGGATCAACATCTCGTATCTCTGGCGCCCGAACCTCCGGGACGAGTCCGACAACCACTTGGTCGAACTGGCGGTTGCGGGGAATGCAGCATGGATTTTGACGGGCAATACGAGGGATATCGAGGCGGGCGAGCTGGTTTTCGACGGTTTCCGTGTCGTGACCCCGGGGGCCTGGCTGAAGGAGGACGATTGACGTGGCGACATTGACGATTCGGCTTCCCGATGCGCATCGCGACCGGCTGGCGGCAATGGCGGCACGGCGTGGCCTGAGCCTGAACAAGCTGATGGAAGAGCTTTCGGTAAGGGCGTTGGCCGAACACGACACCGAAATGCGGTTTCGGATGCGTGCGGCGCGCGGTGATACCAGGCGCGGACTGAAACTGCTTGAGGAACTCGACCGTCGGCACGCGGAAGCCGGTAACGGCAAGTGATGCGGTTGCCGCCGGCGCGGCCGTTGCCAACCTAGCGAGACTCTTTCCGGCAATCATTGGCGAGGTTCTCACCGCCGCCGCCTGCGCCTTGCAGGCGCGGCGGCGGGTGGGAGGGCTTGCCACTGCTACAACACGCCGAGGGACACAGCCCCGACCAGACGAGCGCGGTACCACAACGAGTGGCTGGATTCACGTGCCCGCGCGGCCTCGCCGGGATGTGCGGGATCGGGACGCGCGATGTTCGAATGTTGAGCTGGCCGTGCAGCAGCCCTGCCTAGTTGATGAGCGCGCCGTTCTCGATCACATGCCTCGGTCATGGAGGAAGGTGTGCAGGCGGGCATCCTTCGTGCGGAAGTGCCCGCCGAACCACGATTCGAGCTGCGCGCCCAGATCCGCCTCGAATTCTGCATAGCTGCCTTCCTCGAACGCGTCCATGATGTCCCTGATGTCGTCCAGCAGGGTTTCGTGGTCTTCCTTGTGGTCGGCGTACTCGTCGTATTCCAGTTCGCGCATGACCCGTTCCTCGAGCGCAAAATGCGCGGAGATGCTTGCGTGGATCTCACCGAGAAAATCGGCGACGGTCTCCCGCGTGGCACCCTGGCCGAGCCGCTCGTGGAGCTGGTTGATGAGGTCGATCAACTCGCGGTGCTCGTGATCAACCGCCTCGATCCCGATTTCGAAGGCCTTGCGCCAGGCGATCAGCGCCATGGCGTCCTCCTTGGGGCTGTCCCGTGCACGTCACCGGTCATCGGATAATGAACCCCTCGCCGCCGCGGAAATCCACGGCAACGCTTTCTCCGGCGGCAAACTCGACGGCCTCCCGGGCAACATGATCGAACCCTTCGCTCCGTCGGGAATCGCGCAGGCGCAGATCGAGGACGTGACGGCCGGCGGGGAGGGCAAACCGTTCGTAGACGCGCGAAGGTCCGTCCCCGGCAAGCCCAGTCGGCGGCAGCTCCGCCTGGTACAGCGGCACCCCGTCGAGGTCGATCTCGAAGCGCAGCTCCACTCGCTCACGCGGGCAGTCCAGCGCACTCCGCATGTTGGCCGCCAATTCGGCAAGCTCCTCCCGCGTCCGCTTCCGGCATTCGACCTTCCGGTCCCCGCCGTGCGAGAAGCTCACCTTGAGCAGGGCCTCCCCCTCGGGGAAATGGCGGAAGGACGGATTGCTCGAAAAGAACCCGACCACTGCAACGAAGGCGGCGAGCACGGCGGCTTGGCCCACATACCGGAGCGCCCTGATCATGGGCTGCCGACGCCTCCATCCCCGTGCGCGCGGCTGAAGCGCGCGCCGAGTTGCCGGGCCGACGGAATCTCCTGAGGCGGCAGTTCGCGGACGTCGTCGAGGAAGTCGTGACGGACCGCCGCAGCCGCGCCGACTGGTGCGGTTCGAACCCGTCGCAGCGCACGCGTTCGCGTGGCACCCGTTTGCGCAGGCCCGGGTCCCGCTGGCGGTCCAGGCGGGCCTCGGTCCACGTGTCACCGAGACGGAAGTGACAGTTTCCCTCCGCACAGCCGGCCAGGTAGACGCCTGCGGCGCCGCAGCGGCTCAGGAGGTAGTCGATGAACGAGGGGGGCAGGGCCCCAACGCAGGGCAGCGCGGCCACAGCAACGCCAGGGCGCTTGAGCATCTCCGGTCTGACCCCGTGCTCACAGGCTATGAGGTAGACCTGCTGGCCGGTCGCATCCGCCATTCGGTCGAGCCGATCCCGCAACGCCGCCAGCGTGGCGTCGGGCAGCTCGATCCCCGGGACGAGAGCGCCGGCGCGGCGGAACGGGGTCGCCGTCGGGCAGGATCCTGCGCAAATGCCGCAACTCACGCATAGGGAGTCTTTCACGACTGCCTCCCGATCGAACGGCTTGCCGTCGGTGCGGTGCTCCATCGAGATCGCGTTGAAGGGGCAGTCCTCGGCGCAGCGGGCGCATCCGTTGCAATTGTCGAGATCGACCCGGGCGACGGCGGAACGGCGAAACGGCGGCAGCCATGGCATGGCGGCCAGCGTGAGCGTCAACACTGCTGCCGTGACCCACACCGTGCCGTGGGACCAGAGATCCAGCAGGGGGTAGAACCCGAGGTAGAACCAGTCGAGGTCGAGGACCGTCGGTACCTTCGCGAGATCGGCGGGCGCGTGA
This sequence comes from Alphaproteobacteria bacterium, assembly GCA_022819905.1. Lineage (GTDB taxonomy): Bacteria > Pseudomonadota > Alphaproteobacteria > TMED109 > TMED109 > VXPW01. Next base: position 75,052 of record JAJEGJ010000087.1, on the reverse strand, counting down.
CTCGTCGCCGGTACGACAAGAGACAGGGCGAGCAGCGCCGCGAAGCTGGCCGCAGCCAGGCCGCGCGGCGGGTTGATGCGCGGCCGGCTCACGCGTTGCAAGTGCAACCACAGCGCCAGCAGCAACAGCAGCGGCACGGCGATGTGCAGGAATACCAGCCACGTGAAGAACCGGTCATCGAGCGCGTCCGGCGCCAGGAAGTTGCGGGCGATGGGCTCGCCGAAGATCGGCAGCCAGTCGAGCCACTCCGTGGTGGCGATGGCGACGTACTGCGCCAGCTGGTCCCACACCAGCCAGTAGCCGGTGACACCGGACGCGAGGACCAGCAGGATGATCGGGACGCCGGTGAGCCAGCTGAACCAGCGTGCGCCCCGAAATCTGTCATAGGCGAACTCGCGGACCAGATGCAGCACCATGACGACCACCATGGCGTCCCCGGCATAACGGTGCAGGCTCCGCATCACCCCGGCGAGGTACCACTGGTCCTCCGTCATGTAGGCGACGGAGTCGTAGGCTTCGGTGACACCGGTGTCGAAGAAGACGTAGACGTAGATGCCGCTGACCGCGACGATCCAATAGAAGAAGAACCCCAGCGCTCCGAGGTTGTAGAGGGGGTTCCAGGCGGACCCGAACACCCGCGACGTCCAGTCGTCGACGCGCCAGAATGCCGGCCGCAGGATGCGCTGGAGCGCCGTCACGCGCCGGTCCGCCGCCGTCAGGTCCGCGTGCGCGGACGACGATGCCGGAGCCAGCCGCGGGCGACGAAAAAGCCCAGGGTGCCGAGCAAGGCGGTGCCGACGGCGATGCCGATGAAGGGGGAGTAGTCGAACCGGTAGCGGCCGCTCCACGGGTCGTAGATCGTGCAGAACAGACGGATTCGATTGATCAGCCCCTCGTACGATGTCGGCACGCTCTGGCGTCCGAAGACCAGGTCCTTCAGGGGCTCCACTAAGAACGGCGCATCGAACATCGCCCCGTACACCTGGCGGTAGATGACGCCGTCCGCGTCGACGACCGTCGTTTGGGTGAGATGGTCGAAGCCCTTTGCCGACGGGAAGAACAGGAAGCCCAGATCCTTCGACAGCCGGGTGATGGTTTCGGAATCGGCGCTGGCGAACCGCCAGCCGTCGTCACGGATCCCATGGTTCGCGGCGAACTCCCGCATCCGCTCCGGCGTATCCATCCGCGTGTCGAATCCGACGGTCAGCACCTGGAAACTCTCCCGGCCGACCGCCTCGCGCGCAACGTCGACGGCGTCCGCCAGCGTCTCGATGACGAGGGGGCAGCCGAAGGCGCAGCTGGTATAGACCAGGTTGATCAGCAGCGGACGGCCGCGAAACTCCGAGAGCGTGAGCCGCCGCAACGAGGCATCGCGGAATTCGTAGCCGGAGAGCGTCCGTCCCAGAGCCGCCTGGCTGTCCGCGAGCGCTTGATCAGGATCGAAGCTGGTCGTGGCCGGGGCCGCCGCCAGTCCCGGCAGGGCCGGGGATAGGCAGAACGCCGCCAGGGCCCACGCTCCAACCCGCGCTACAGGGGCAACCATCCGTCCGCCATGGCCCCGATCAGAATCAACGAGAGCTGCAGCAGGGAGGCGTTGAAGTTCGCGCGCGCCGCTGCCGGCCCGGGTGTCCGCACGAGTGCGATGCTCTTCCCGACGAATACCCAGCCGCCGATCACCGCCAACGCGAGATAGACATAGCCGAGCCCGAAAACGAAAGGCAGCAGGGAAGCGGCGACGAGCGCCACGGTATGGATCAGGATGACCCTGGCCGCCCTTGCATCGCCGATCACGACCGGCAGCATCGGGACCCTGGCCCGGACATAGTCATCGCGCGTCGCCATCGCCAGGCTCCAGAAGTGCGGCGGTGTCCAGAGGAACAGCACGATAGCGAGGCAGACCGGCAGGGCGGACGGAGCGGGGTCGACGGCGGCTGCGCCCGCCAGCACCGCGAAACTGCCGGACAGCCCGCCGATGACGATGTTGAGCCAGGTGCGGCGCTTGAGCCACACGGTGTAGACGATTCCGTAGACGAAGGCGCCGAGGAACACGTGAGTGGCGGCCATCGGGTTGGTGGCCCAGGCGGCCAGCGTCACGGACACCACCAGCAGCGCGCCGATGATCGCCAGCCAGGCGGGGCCGGCGGTGTAGCGGCCCGAGACGAAGGGCCGGTCGCGGGTGCGGATCATGCGCGCATCGAGATCGCGCTCAGCGAACTGGTTGAAGGCGCCGGCGCTGGCGGCCCCTAGGAGCACGGCAAGGGCGAGGGCCGCCGCGTTCCAGAAGGGGACGGGCGGACCGGGCGTCACCGCGAGGCCCGCCAATGCGCTCAGGGCAATTGCGAAGCCGATCCGCAGCTTGAAGACACCGCACAGCTGCCGGATGTCTGCGGCCATGCCGGGACGCCTCCGCTCAACTCAAAGGCCAGACCTCCGAGAGGAACTTCCAGTTGACGAAGTAGTACAGCACGAACGCCACGAAGAAGATCGCCACGAGCGTGATCGTACCCGGCAGCTTGAGCGTGCCCTCGCTGCCGTAGCTCGCGACCGCGGCGGCACCGCCCTGGGGCAGCAGCGGCTCGGCCTTTGCCTTCTCCTCGGTTCGTCGTTCGCCGAAGAAGACGGAACTCACCACCACCACGACGTACATCAGGCCACCCAGGGCCGAAAGCACGCCGAACACGCCGTTCAGTCCCATCATCAGGAAGGCCGTGCCCGGATAGTCGAAAGCCACGGGTGCATCGGAGAACGTGATGTCCCAATGGCGTCGGCTGACACCGAGCGTGCCCGCTCCCATCATGAACAGCGATATCCCCGCGACGCCGATTCCGAAGACGTACGGCTGCCATTGCGCCAGCTTCTTGAACATGATCTCGCGCCGGAATATCAGCGGCACCACGAGGTAGGTGACGGCCATGAAGGCGAGCGTCGTCCCGGCGACCACGGTGCCGTGGAAATGGCCAGGCACGTACATGGTGTTGTGCATGATCAGGTTGATCTGCTCGGAACCGAGTACCACGCCGGAGATCCCGCCGATGAAGCCGAACATGACGAGCGACAGGAACATCCCTGCGAAGGCCGGATTGCCCCACGGAGCCTTCCGCAACCATTCGAACACGCCCTTGGTATACCCCCGCCGGCGCTGGGCCGCCTCGATCGCGCCGGGGACGCTGAGGCCGTGGATGAGGCTGCCGAGCACGGCAAGGTACAGCGCGTAGCTCGTATTGAAGATCTTCCATTCCGAGCTGATGCCCGGTTCCACCAGCAGGTGGTGGGCCGCAGCGATCTGCAGGAACAGGATGTACATGAGAAAGGCGAAACGACTCACTTTCTCGGATAACGGCTTCGCGCCCAGCACCATGGCGGCGATCGCATACCACACCGCGACATGGGCCGAGACGTTGATCTGCTGCGATGAGTGGCCCATGCCCCACCACACGACCTTGTACATCACCGGGTCGATGTGACTGATCAGGCCGATCGACCAGAGGAAGGTGGGGATGAGGATGATGGCGCCCGAGGTGATGGTGAACACCGCGATGATCGCCGCGGCGATGGCGCCGAACGTGACCAGCGGTACCGAGCCCTCGTAGGTGCCTTCGTCCTTCGCGATCACCAACGTGCCGAAGAACACGGCGACGGCCACCAGGGCTCCGACCGCAAAGAGGATCAGGCCGAGGTAGAAGTGGGGCGCCGCCTGCATGGGCACGTAGGACGTGAACATGACGCTCGACTCGCCCTGCAGCACCGCCACGTTGGCAAGAAGGGCGCCGGCCAGCATGAGCCAGAACCCGAGCCAAGCGATCCGCGGGGTCGCGAGGCGGGAGTTGAGCAGGATTGCCGAGGCGAAGTAGAGGATGGCAATTTCGAAGAAGATGACCCAGAACAGCAGCACGTCGGCGCCGTGCGCGGTCAGGGCCAGGTAGAACCATTCCGCGGGCAGCAGGTGAACCGCAGGCCAGCGCGTCAGCGCCACCAGCAGGCCGAACAGGCCCCCGACGGCAAGGAACACGACGGCAACGACCGCATTCCACCGGATCAGCTTCTCGGCCGCAAGATCGACCCTGAGGCCGGTGTCGGGACAGGTCCGGAATTCGGCAGCTCTCGGCAGCGTACCGGTGTGAGCGATGCTCGCCATGGCTAGCTCCTATTCTGCTGCGACCACGTGGATCTTGCCCACCATCTGGTGGTGGCCGATCCCGCAGTACTCGTTGCAAACGACCCCGTACTCCCCGACGCCCTCGGGCGTCAGCGTCAGCACCAGCTCATAGCCCGGATGGACCTGAATGTTGATGTTCTCGGGCTGTAGCGAGAAACCGTGCTGCCAATCCATCGAGGAGAGGTGCAGGCGATAGTCCTTGCCTTCCTCCAACTCGAGGATCGGCCACCATTCCCACAGGCGCGCCAGCATGTACACGTCGCTTCCCGGGGGCGGACGCACGACCGGCAGACCGGACTCTCCCTCCTCGCGCACCGTGTACTGGTCGACCATCGCCTCGGTGCGCTCGGCGAACGTTTCGGGGTGTATTCGGTAGGCCTCGTTGGAGAGGTTCTGCTCGCCGGTGAAGTGCCAGAAGACCATGGTGAAGAACATCACCAGGCCCCAGATGAACGCGATCGTGATCCAGGTGATTTCCGATTTTTCGAGCGGCTCGTTCCACCAGATCCGTTTCTCAGGCGGGTGAATGGCCATGTCGGGACCTCCGGACTATTGCGCGATGGGAATTTGAGCTACCTCCATGATGCCCCACATGAGATAGAGAACCGCCGGCACGGCGACACCCAGGAAGAGCAGCAGGAACGGGTTGTCCAGCAAGCGCTGCATGAAGGGCACGCGCTCGACCGGCTGTTCCGTCGAACCAGCGTCTTGACCTGTATCTGTCATGATTTGCCCCTTCTCTCTGCCTCGCCGCGATGCGCTCGAGTCAGGGTGAGGCAGTAGTCACCGAAGGAGACCCGAAAATCCGCCTTCATTCAATTCACTACGATCCACCCGTGAGCATTCGAATCAGCCAGAAGAAGACCATCCCGAGAGCGAAGATGATGGCAAAGAAGAGCAGCGTGCGGTGTTCGAATCGGCGTCCCGCCACATGCTCGATTCGATCCACGATCCAGTCGGAAACGAAGTAGAGCGCAATCGCTGCGACGGTGAAATAGAGAAGCTCCATCCCTCCCTCCCGGTTATGCCATGGCCGGGTCTTGCTGGCGCCGGTCGCGGTGGCGTCGTCCGTCTAGAGCAAGCCCTGTTCGACCCAGAACCGCTCGGCGCCCGGATGCAATGGCGTGACGACCCCCTTGAGCGCGTTCCCGACACCCATTTCCTTGAACGTCTCCTTCTGCTGCCGCATGTACGCGAGCCCCTCGTCGGTGTAGATCTTGGCAAGCAGGTCGTAGACCACGTCGTCCGGGACGTCCGCGTTGGCGACCCAGAGCGCCGAGTCCTGGAACGAGGGGGTCGCGTGGTCGACGCCCCGGTAGGTGCCGGCGGGGACCGCGAGAGCGGAAAAGTAAGGGTACCGCTCGAAGAAGCCGGTTGCCTCCGCGTCCGCCGCCAGGTCGACGAGATCGATGTCGTTCGTCTGGGCGGCCATGATCACGGCCCCGCTCGGGAAGGCCGTGAACAGCCAGAATGCATCGAGCTGGCGGTTGCCGAACGCGGCCGCCGCGTCGTTGTAGCCCATCGCGTTCCGTTCGACGGCGTCCCAGATGCCCATGTGCGTGAAGAACAGCTCGCAGTTCGCGAAGGCGCCGGAGCCGGCATTCCCGACCCCGACCTTCTTGCCGACGAGGTCCTTCACGCTCTTGATTCCCGACCCCTGGCGGACGATCAACTGGGCTGGCGCGCCGTACAGGTAGGCGACGGCCAGCACGTCCTCGTACGTGCGGTCGTCGTTCTTCAGCTGGCCTTCCCGGCCCAGGTACACGTGGCCGGAGTAGACCACCCCGAACTGCATCTTGCCGCGGTTGATCCGGCGGAGATTCTCGAGCGAGCCCGCCGACGACTGCGCCTTGACGGTGTAGTCCTCGGACTCCTTGACCGGCCCGTAGGTCTGGATGGCGTTGGCGACGATCTGGAACGTGCCGCCGGCCGGTCCGCCGCCGAAGACCATGCGCTGGCCGGCCGCGTCGGCTGCCGGCAGTACCACTGCGAGGGCCAGCAGCGCGGCCCCCGCGGTCCCGAAGATCTTGCGATTCACCTGCATGACAACGCTCACGGCTGCGGCGGGAGCCTCGGGGCAGATCCCGGGCTCCGCCCGGCGAGCCGCCGACAAGGCGGACTGTAGCCCCGCCCGCAGGCGGGTCAATTTCGCGGCAGCCGGCCGGTTGCGGCGCAGTACTGGCATGGATTCGGCACCGGCAGGCGTCACGAAGGCGGTTCTTCAGCGCGCCGCCGCGGCGGGTTCCGGGACCGCCCCGTGCGCGAGCAGCTTGCGCGTGTAGGCGGGGAGGCGCCGACCATCGTCCCGGCCGGGATGCCAGATTTCGCCCGGGGCCGGGTCGCGCGTCGTCGCGCCGGCGCGGATCTCGGTCCGGAGGGTCAGGTGCGTGAGGCCGTGCTCGACCAGCCCCGCCACGCGGCGCCAGGCGGGACCCGGTGGTTCGGCTGCCTGCACGGCGGCGGGCGAGGGGCGGGTGGCCGCCCAGGGTGTCGCCGGGAGCACGAGCATCCCCTGGAACGGGCCCGGATCCGACTGTCGCCGCAGCAGCACCTCGCCGCGCCGGTTGGTCAGCCGAAAGGCGACGCTGTACCGGACGGCCGGGCGCTTCCTTGGCACGGACACCGGGAAGTCCGCCGTCCGGCCCGTCCGGAAGGCTTCGCATGTGCTCTGCCACGGACAGATGTCGCACCGTGGCCCGCGCGGCCGGCAGACCAGCGCGCCCAGTTCGATCAGCGCCTCGGCGAACTCTCCGGGCAGTGCCTCGGGCGCCAGGTCGGCCCCGATCGCCTGCAGCCGTCGCGACGACCGGCCGGCCGGCGTGGAGATGGCGAACACCCGCGCGAGGACCCGGGCGACGTTGCCGTCCACGGCCACGGTTCGCACGCCGAACGCCAGGGCGGCGATGGCCGCGGCGGTATACGCCCCGACCCCGGGGAGTGATTCGAGTTCCTTGACGGAACCCGGGAAGCGACCGCCCCAGGCGGTGGCGACGACCTGCGCGGCACGGTGGAGGTTCCGCGCCCGGCGGTAGTAGCCGAGGCCGGCCCAGGCATCCAAGACTTCCTGCTCCCGGGCCCGGGCCAACGCGTCCACGGTCGGCCATCGGTCCAGGAAGGCTTCGTAGCGGGGAACGACCGTCGCCGCCTGGGTCTGCTGCAGCATGATCTCGCTGAGCCAGACCCGGTAGGGGTCACGCTTGCGGCCCCATGGCCCCCGCCACGGCAGGGCGCGCCGGTGCCGCTTGAACCAGGCGAGCAATCGGTCCGCGCAGGGCGTTGACGGCGCTGACATTACGGGCGGAGATCAGGACGGCTGAAGGCCGGTTCGTCGCTGCTTGCGCGGCGGGGGCAGGATGCGTAAAGAGACGCGTGACGATTGCGGGTTCCGGCCATACATCTAGTCCCATGAATCAGTCTGCAGTACGACGATCCCTTGCACAACAGGGAGCTAACTGGGACCGGCTGGCGGCCGAAGTCGGCCGCGCGGCCCGTCCGCTCGATCTCCTTGCCCGGTCAGATCAGGCGGCCATGGCCTACGCGGTGGCGGAGACCGAGCCGATCCCCGGCCTCTTCGACCTTTGCGAAGAGATCATCACGGATATTCCACCCCACGAGACCATCTATCGGCCGGATACATGCCTCCGGGACATCAACGGCCGGGTCCAGCCCTACCTGCTGCGCTGGCACCTGCGGCCCAAGCAGACCGGCCGGAGCCAGTTCGCGCTCTACCTCCATCGCTTCCTGCAGCCCGACGAGACGGTGCTGCACGACCACCCCTGGCCGAGTGCGTCCTGGCTGTTGTTCGGTGAGCAGAACGAGGTGTGGAAGACGGCCGGCGGGACAGCCGGGCCGCCGTCGCGCCACCGGCTGGTGCCCGGGAACCTCGTGTGCCGGCCCGCCGCCCACGCCCATTGCCTGGGGCTTCCCCGGGACGGTAACGGCACCTGGATTCCGGCGACCACCCTGTTCGCGACCGGGCGGCGGGTCCGTGACTGGGGGTTCTGGCCGGAGGGCCGGTTCGTGCCGGAGGCCGAGTACCAGTCCCGCCTGTCCGCGATCTCGCGGCGCGATGCCGCCTGAACAACCGACTGCGGGGGCGGCGAGGCGGCAGCGGGACCGGCGTCAAGAACCGCCGCGACGGGGCGGACGGTCACTGGCGAGCGCCGCCGAGGAGGCGGTGCGACCGTTGCTTCGGAAGCGCGGCTTTCGCGAATCCGCGCTGATTCGCGAGTGGCGCGAGATCATCGGGCCGCAGCTGGCGCGCCGAACGGCTCCCGTGAGCCTGTCCAGAGGGGTACTGACCGTTCGGGTCGAGCCCGCGTTCGCGACCGAGTTCCAGCATCGGAGTGCCATGGTGATGGAGCGGATTGCCGTGACGTACGGCTCCCCCGTGGTGAAGCGGATCGTCGTCAAGCAGGGGCCCGTGCACGGTCGGTCACGTCATGAGCCGCCGGCGCCATTGACCGCGACCCCCACGGACCGGGCCCAGCGGCAAGTTGCCGCCCAAACCGCCACCGTTCGCCACGCTCCGCTCCGGGACGCGCTGACGCGGCTCGGCGGAGCCGTGGCAGGCCGGGTCCGGGAGTCCGGGAAGGGCTAGCGACCCGGTCGCCACGCATGCTGTTGGCCCCGCGCTGAGCCGGGATCAGGGGCGCCGCAGAGCCGGAGCGGGTCGTGCGCCCGTCTCCCGTGTGCGCTGAGCACACCAGCATGGGCCCGCTGGTCCGACAGGAAAATCGGCAGCCGGGGCATGGGCATGGGCCGCCCGCGTGAATTCACCGGCGCAGGAAGTTGCCCCTAACATCGGGTACCCTGTCCGTGCGCGAGCAGCGAACTCGCGCCAGTTCCGGGAGACCGTACCCCATGAGACCATCTCTTTGGCGATTCCTGAGCGCCTTGGCTGCGCTGGCCGCGTTGGGTCTGGCGCCAGCGGCCGCGCAGGCGCAGGACACCGACGAGGGCCGCACGCTCAGCATCGGGTTCGTGGCGTTCCTGTCGGGACCGGCTGCGGGAAGCTTCGGCATTCCGAACTTCGAGGGCTTCGAGTTCATGGTCGATGCCATCAACGCGGGCGAGGTGCCGCCCCCGTATGACACTCCGGGCATCGCGGGCGCGCAGATCGAATACTTCGTGGTCGACGAATCCGGGGGACCGACCAAGCAGGTGACCGAATTCCGGAACATGGTCGAGCGCCGGAACGTCGACCTGGTGATGGGGTACATCTCCTCCGGCGACTGCCTCGCGATTCCTCCGGTCGCCGAGGAACTCCGCCAGTTCACGATCCTGGTGGACTGCGGCACGCCGCGCGTCTTCGAGGAAGCCGACTACCGCTACGTGTTCCGCACCGGCCCGCACGCCGCCATGGACAACATCGCAGCGGTCCGCTACCTGCACGACATCGATTCGGAAATCGGCACGATCGCCGGAATCAACCAGAACTACGCCTGGGGCCTTGACGCCTGGGCCGACTTCACCAGCGCGATGGCCGTCCTGTACCCGGGCGTGGAGACCGTCACCGAGCAGTTTCCCAAGCTCTTCGCAGGCCAGTACAGCACGGAAATCTCGGCGCTGACGGTCCGGGCGCCGGAGGTCATTCACACGTCGCTCTGGGGCGCCGATCTCGAAGCCTTCGTGCTGCAGGGCGCCCAGCGCGGCCTGTTCACGAACCGCCACGTCGTGATGGTCGCGGCGGACCATGTGCTCCCGGCGCTGGGGCGAAACGTCCCGGAAGGGGTGATCGTCGGCGCGCGCGGCCCGCACGGCGATTTCGCGCCGGATACCGAACTTGCAAACTGGTTCCGCGAGGGATTCAAGGAGCGTTACGGCAAGCTGACCACGCAGCCGCCGCACAAGTCGGCCATGGCGATCCTCGGCGTGAAGGCCGCGTTCGAGAAGGCGGCCGCGGCAGTGGGGCGGTTCCCGACCAACGAGGAAGTGATCGACGCGATGGAATACCTGCAATGGGACACGCCGTCGGGTCCGGTCGAGCTGACGCTCGGCAAGGGGCATCAGGCCATCCAGGCGTCGGCGATCGGCGTGACCCGCTGGAACGATGACGAACAGCGTGTCGAATTGGTGGACATCAAGCGATACGCTGCCCGATGTGTAAACCCACCGGAAGGAGTGCTGTCCATCGAATGGATCAGGGACGGCATGCCGGGTGCCCAATGCGACTAACTTTCCCGAACCGCGGACCAGGCCCGGGCGGGCTCAGAGCCGTGCGCCACCTGCTGCCGCTTGCCGTAGCCTGGGGTCTCTTCGTACCGCCGGGCGCCTCCGCCGACACCCTGCAGGCGGCGCTCGAGGATGCGTACGCCTGGCATCCCGCCATCCAGACCGCGCGCGCCCAGGTGCGCATCGCCGAAGCTACCGTCGCCGAGACCGGGCTGGGCAACAGCCTCACGGCGACCGGGAATTTCGGTGCTTCCTTGGCCGAGCGGGAGGTGAAACCAAGTGGCAGCGACGCCGAATCGTTCGTGACGTCGGCGCGGCTCTCACTCTCCAAGCGGATTTTCGACTTTGGCCGCGTGCGCGGACGCGTGGGGGTGGAGCAGTCGCTGCTCGACGCCGCCCGCTACCAGCTGCAGGTGGTCGAGCAGCAGGTCCTGCACGACGCGGTGATCGCCTACCTGAACGTGTTTCGCGCGCGGGCCCGGCTGCAACTCGCCGTCAAGGGTGAGGAGCTGGTACAGAGCGATCTCAAGGCGACGCAGGAACGCTTCGAGGTCGGCGACGTGACCCCGACCGACGTCGCCCAGGCCGAGGCGCGACTGGCGGACCGCCGGGCGGACCGGCTGAACCGTGAACAGGATCTGGACCAGGCGCTACGGGAGTACCGCCTGGCGACCGGCTCCGAGTTCTCCGAGAGCGCGGCCTACCCGAACGAGCTCCCGTCCGTGCCCGCGAGCGAGATCGAGGTGGAGGACAGCTCCGTCAATATGCACCCCGCGGTGCTCATGCGGCGGGCCCGGGTGGACGCGGCGACCCGGGGCAAGGACACGATGGTGCTCGAGATCCTGCCGACGTTCGACCTGACCGGTACCGCGACCTACGCGCGCAATCCGAACACGTTCTTCGAGTCCTCGACCGACCTGACGGTCGGCATCGGCGCCACGGTGCCGCTGTGGTCCGGCGGGCGCGTGGATGCGGCGGTGCGCAGCAGCGAGGAGCTGTTGGGACAGACGCAGCGCGAACTCGATGCCGAGATGCGGCGCGTCCGGCTGCAGGCACTGAGCGCGTGGCACCGCTTCCGGAGTGCTTCGGAGACGATCACGGCGCTCGAATCGTCGGCGCGCGCGAACCGCATCGCCTCCGATGGTGTCCGCCGCGAGGCCGAGGTTGGCAACCGCACCACCCTCGACGTGCTGAATGCCAACCAGGAGCTGCTGGTGGCCGAGGACCGTCTCGACGAAGCGCGACACGTCCTGCAGGTTGCGGCCTACGGGCTGCTCCACGCCACCGGCCGGATGACGGCCGAGCAACTGGGTCTCTGAGCCGTCCGTGACGCTACCGTCGCAGGACAGGATCGAAGCGACCCTGGAGGCGATCCGGGCCGATCTGGAGCGGGCGGGTCCCCACCCGGAGGGCCCGGTGTCCGCCGGCCTCGAGGCCCGCGTGGACAACCCGCTCGATGAGTACGTGCGCCGCCGGGTGGACGAGCTGATTCGGGCGTGGCTCCGCGAGAATCTCCACGCGACGGTCCGCGACCTGCTCCGGGCCGAACTTGCATCCCGGCCTGAGGGCCTCCGTCCCGACAAACCGACCTAGCCATGCCAGAACAACGGATCGGTCGGGCGTACGAGCCGGCCATCGTGGAATCACGCGTCTACCAGGCCTGGGAGGACGCAGGTGCGTTCGCCTGCGACCCGGACTCCGCCGAGGACCCCTTCGTCGTGATGATGCCGCCCCCCAATGTCACGGGGAGCCTGCACATCGGGCATGCGCTGAACATGACGCTGCAGGATGTCCTCAGCCGCTACTGGCGCATGTGCGGCCGGGACACGCTGTGGCAGCCGGGTTCGGACCACGCCGGGATCGCTACCCAGATGGTGGTGGAGCGGCAGTTGGCGGAGGAGAAGGGGCCGGACCGCAAGGCGCTCGGCCGCGAGGCGTTCGTCGAGCGGGTCTGGGCGTGGAAACGCGAATCGGGCGGCACGATCAACCGGCAGCTGCACCGGCTGGGCGCGTCCGCCGACTGGTCCCGCGAACGCTTCACGCTGGACGAGGGTCTGTCGGCGGCGGTCCGGAAAGTGTTCGTGCAATTGCACCGCGACGGACTGGTCTACCGGGACAAACGGCTGGTCAACTGGGACACCCAGCTCCGAACCGCCATTTCGGACCTCGAGGTGGACACGCGCGAGGTCAAGGGGGGCTTTTGGTACATCCGCTACCCGTTTGCCGATGGTGACGGCGATGTCACCGTGGCGACGACTCGCCCGGAGACCATGCTGGGGGACACCAGCGTCGCCGTGCACCCGGAGGATCCGCGCACCGCGGGCTTCGTGGGACGCGAGGTCCGGCTGCCGCTCACCGACCGGGTGATCCCGGTGGTCGCCGACGAGTACGTGGATCCGGAGAAGGGGACGGGCGCGGTCAAGATCACGCCGGCCCACGACTTCAACGATTTCGAGGTGGGGCGCCGGCACGACCAGACGCCGATCAACATCCTGAACGCCGACGGCTCACTCAACGACAACGTGCCCGCGGCCTATCGCGGCCTCGACCGCTTCGAGGCCAGGAAGCGCGTGGTCGCCGACCTCGAGGCGCAGGGCCTGCTCGAGCGCGAGGAGGAGATCGTGCACACGGTCCCGTTCGGTGACCGCTCGCAGACGGTGATCGAGCCCTGGCTCACCGACCAGTGGTTCGTCGACGCGAAGACGCTGGCCGCTCCGGCGATCCGGGCGGTCGAGGAGGGCGCGACCCGGTTCGTGCCGGCCAACTGGGCCAACACCTACTTCGAATGGATGCGCAACATCCAGCCATGGTGCGTCTCGCGGCAGCTCTGGTGGGGACACCGGATCCCGGCGTGGTACGGCCCTGACGGCAAGGTGTTCGTCGCCGAATCGGAGGCGGAAGCGATGGCGGCAGCCGAAAAGGAGTTCGGCAAGCCGGTGGAACTGGTCCAGGACGAGGATGTTCTGGACACCTGGTTCTCGTCGGCGCTCTGGCCGTTCTCCACGCTGGACTGGCCCGCCCGGACGGACCTGGTCGAGCGCTACTACCCGGGGACCGTCCTGGTGACCGGGTTCGACATCATCTTCTTCTGGGTGGCCAGGATGATGATGATGGGGCTGCACTTCCAGAAGCAGGTGCCGTTCCAGGAGGTCTACATCCACGCCCTCGTGCGCGATGCGAAGGGGCGGAAGATGTCCAAGTCCGAGGGGAACGTGATCGATCCGCTCGAGCTGATGAATCGGTACGGAACGGACGCCGTCCGGTTCACGCTGGTCGCCATGGCCGCGCAGGGCCGGGACATCCGGCTGGCCGAGGACCGGGTGAAGGGGTACCGGAACTTCGTCACCAAGCTCTGGAACGCCGCGCGCTTCCTGGAACTGCAAGGCGCCGGCCAGGCTGCTTCGGCCGCAAGGCCGGCCCCGGTGCTGAGCCTCAACCGGTGGATCGAGGCGGCGGCGGCCGAGGCGGCGCAGCAGGTCGCGACCGCGATTTCCGCCTATCGCTTCGACGAGGCCGCGGCCGTGGCCTACCAGTTCCTGTGGCACACCTACTGTGACTGGTACCTGGAGCTCGCCAAGCCGCTGCTGGGTGGCGATGACGCGGCCGCCCGGTCCGAAACGCAGGGAAGCGCCGCCGCGGCGTTTGCCGTGACCCTGCGGATGCTGCACCCGCTGATGCCCTTCGTGACGGAGGAGCTCTGGTCGCTCCGCCGGGAAACGGAGCGCCTGCTGGCCCTCACGCCATGGCCGGATGCGCCCCGCTCAACCGATCTGGAAGCGAAGGGCGAGATCGAGTGGCTGATGGCGTTCGTGAACGAGGTCCGCTCCGTGCGCTCGGAACTCCGGGTGCCGCAGGCGGCGATGGTGGGAATCCGGTTCCGGACCACGACGCCGGCGGCGGATCGCGCGCTCGCCGTGCACGGCGAAGCCATGCGGAGGCTCGCCCGCATCGAATCGTTTGCGGTTGACGACGGTCAGGACGGCCAGGCCGCCGAGCTCGAAGCGGCCGGGACGGTCGCGCTCATGCCGCTCGCCGGCACCATCGACGTCGCGGCGGAGCGGACCCGGCTCGCGAAGGAGATGGAGACGCTGCGGAAGGACATTGCGCGGTTCGAGGCGAAGCTGGCCAACCCGTCGTTCGTGGACCGGGCGCCGCCGGCCGTCGTGCAGGAGCAGCGCGACCGGAAGACCGATGCGGAGGTCCGCTCCGAACGCATCGAACGTGCACTGGCGCGGCTCGGAACCGGGATGGAAGCCGCGTAGCACGAATCGTATCCTGCCCCCGGCCAGCCCGGGCCGACCCCCACATTCACGGACTTCACGCCATGACGATCGACAAGAGCAGACTTCCCAGCCGGCACACGACCGAGGGCCCCGAGCGCGCCCCGCACCGTTCCTTCTACTACGCGATGGGGCTCACCGAGAAGCAGATTCACCAGCCGTTGATCGGGGTGGCGACGACCTGGAACGAGGCGGCGCCGTGCAACATTACGCTCCGCCGGCAGGCCCAGGCGGCCAAGGCGGGCGTCGATCAGGCCGACGGCACCCCGCGCGAATTCACGACGATCACGGTGACCGACGGGATTGCGATGGGGCACCAGGGCATGAAGGCGTCGCTCGCGAGCCGGGAGGCGATCGCGGACACGATCGAGCTCACCGTGCGCGGACACGCCTATGACGGCCTCGTGGGCCTCGCCGGGTGCGACAAGTCGCTCCCGGGCGTGATGATGGCGATGGCGCGCCTCAACGTGCCGAGCGTGTTCCTCTACGGCGGATCGATCATGCCAGGGCGGTTCCGCGGGCGCGACGTGACCGTCCAGGACGTCTTCGAGGCGGTGGGGCAGTTCCAGGGCGGCAACATGAATGCGGACGACCTCGCCGAGATCGAGCGGGTCGCGTGCCCGTCGGCGGGCTCCTGCGGCGGTCAGTTCACGGCGAACACGATGGCCTGCGTGTCAGAGGCGCTCGGCATCGCGCTGCCGCATTCCGCCAGTGCGCCGGCCCCGTACCAGTCGCGCGACGAGTACGCCTTCGCGTCGGGCCAAGCCGTGATGAAGCTGATCGAAAGCAACCTCCGCCCGCGCGACATCATCACCCGCGAGGCGCTCGAGAACGCCGCACGGGTCGTCGCCGCGAGCGGCGGTTCGACCAATGCCGGGCTGCACCTCCCGGCGATCGCGCACGAGTGCGGCATCAAGTTCGACCTGAACGACGTCGCGGAGCTATTCCGCTCGACGCCGTACATCGGTGATCTCAAGCCCGGCGGCAAGTACGTGGCGAAGGACCTCTACGAGGCGGGCGGGCTACCGGTGCTGATGAAGGCGCTTTATGAGGGCGGCTACATCCACGGCGACTGCGTGACGGTGACCGGGCGCACGGTGGCCGAGAACCTCGCGGACGTCACCTTCCCCGAGGACCAGGACGTCATCCGTCCGGTGTCGAACCCGATCACGCCGACCGGCGGCGTGGTGGGGCTCCGGGGGAACCTCGCCCCGGAGGGCGCCATCGTGAAGGTGGCGGGCATGCAGCGGCTGCGCCACGAGGGCCCGGCGCGCGTGTTCGACACCGAGGAGGAGGCCTTCAAGGCGGTGAAGGAGAAGCGAATCCGCGACGGCGACGTGGTCGTCATCCGCTACGAGGGGCCCAAGGGCGGCCCCGGCATGCGGGAGATGCTGGCCACGACGTCCGCGATCTACGGCCAGGGGCTCGGCGAGAAGGTCGCCCTGATCACCGACGGGCGGTTCTCGGGCGCGACGCGCGGCTTCTGCATCGGCCACGTCGGGCCCGAAGCAGCGGTGGGGGGCCCGATCGGTCTCCTTCGGGAGGGCGACCAGATCACGATCGATGCGGAGACCGGCGAGCTGTCGGTTGCGCTCAGCGACGAGGAACTGGAGTCGCGGCGCGCCGGCTGGACGCCGCGCACGCACGAGTACACGTCAGGCGAGCTCTGGAAGTACTCGCAGCTCGTGGGCCCGGCGGTGGGCGGTGCAGTGACGCATCCGGGCGGGCAGGCCGAGACCCACTGCTACGCGGACACCTAGAGCGGGTCAGTCAGGGTAACCGGGGGGCGCTGATTTGCTCCAGCCCGCAGGCAAGCTCCCGGCCGCCGGATTGGAGGTGAACCGCCCCCGCCGATGCTGGGGTTGTCGCCTCGGGCACCGCGGCGCAGGCGCGCTCTACGGACGTGCCAGAGCCGGCGCCCGGACGCCCGTCCCGCAGGACCGGGCGCGCGCTGCCAGCCTCAGGGAAACCAAGCGGGGGAGGGAAGCATGGTTCTGAAAGCCGGCACTTCGTTGGCCTGCTGTTTTTTCGCGATCGTGGGCCTCACGGGGTGTGCGAAGCCCGTGCTCGAACTCACGGAACCACTGGACCAACACCAGCTTGCCGCACAGCAATTGCTGAGGGATGGCCAAGTCGGGCCTTCGCGCAACATTGCTCACACCGACATGTTGCCGACGGTGGATCGCGTGCTGGGTAGGGTGACGGACGCGGCGTACGAAGTCTGCGTAGAGCTCCAACTTGAGGAACCCGTTCGGTGCGAGTTCATGGCGGCATCAGACGTGACTGTGTATCTGGGCGAGAGCGACATTAATGCCTATGCGGACCAAGACAACAACGTCGGAATTTACGGCGGGTTGGTCAGCGCAATGGGTACGGATGCAGAAATCGCCGCGGTGCTCGCGCACGAGTATGCGCACATCATGTATGGCCACGTAGACCGAAAATTCCAGAATGCGGCCGTAGGCGCAGCTCTCGCCGGAATGCTCATGGCAATCGGTCAAGCCAATGCCAGCGAGTACGACGCTGAGGCCGTGCAAAGTGCGGCCGCACTCGGAGCGGCAGTCGGCAGCCGGGCTTACAGCCAAAGCATGGAGATAGAGGCCGACCGCACGGCGGTTTACATCCTTCAACGTGCCGGATACCCCGTCACTGCCATGCGGGATGTGGTGGTGCGCATGAAGCAGGAGAAGACGAGGCGAAGTCGGTCGGGATTGTTCGGGGGAAAGGTGGGCTTCTTGCAGACGCATCCCAGCAACGAAGCAAGAGTGGCTCACATCCTCTCAGCGATCGAGGATGTCAATGCGGGCGTACCGTTGCAGGTGGCCCGCTGACCTGCACCCAGGAGACGGGATGGATGCCCCCTCGAACCGAGGCTTCGTGTTGCGTCCATCTGGAGTTGTGCGGCCAGGATGAAGCGAGGGGGGACACCACCGTCCCATCTCCTGGATGGTCAGAGCATCCGATACTCCGCCACCACCGGGGATTGTGTTGAATCTCGTGCTTCCAGACCGACGGGAACGGGCCGCCCGCGCCGATCAGCCTGCGGGGTCGAGATAGCCGTCGAGAAAGGCGCTCCGGTAGCCGTCCCCGGTCCACAGCACGGGAAAGAAGGCTTCGTCCATCTCCGTCCTGCCGGCGCGCTTGTAGCGGCCGTAGATGCTGCCGACGTTGGTCGGGTGGTAGCGGGCCTCGGAAGACATGCAGTGTGACACCAGAGCCCGTCGCGGCGCGTCGGTGCGGTTGGTGCCCGAACCGTGGAACGTCCGTCCGTGGTGAAAGACTCCGCCTCCCGCCGGAAGTTCGATCCGCACCACTTCGGGGACGGCGCCCGCCCGCGCGGCGGCCTCGCGCATTTCGCGTTCGTAGTCGTCGGGCGCGTGGAACCGGGACGCTGGCGGGCCAAGGTCCCGGCGGTGCGAGCCGGCGACGTACTCGATGGTGCCGCCGGCCTCGCTGGTCGCGTCGAGCGCCATCCAGCAGGTGCATAGCTCGGGCGGCACCACCCACTGCTGATAGCTGTCGTCCTGGTGGAAGGCGAGCGGGCGGGCGTCCGGCGGCTTCCACAGCACGTTGTCCTGGTTGATCCTGGCGCCCGGCCAGCCGCTGAGCCGCGCGCACCAGAGGCCGATGCGGGGATGCAAGACCGCGCGCGCCAACTCGCGGTCCGACTTCCAGGCATTGCAGATCTGGCGAGTCAGGTCGTCGGCGTCCTTCCCCTCGCGCCAGTTCCACTCGTCGGGTTCGAGGCCGGTCTCGAATTCGCCGCGGAAGAGCGGCCCGAAGCGCGCGGCCAGGCGGGCGGCGGCCTCGGGTTCGATGAGCCGTTCGACGACGAGGAAGCCATCCCGGCGAAAGCGCCTGATGTCGGAGCAACCCGGCTCTCCGATTACAAACATGGCTCCTCCCGTACCGCGGCGCTTCGTGCGTTCCCAACGCCGGCTATTGGCCGTTCCCTCGCGCGCCGAGCCAGCTCGTTCCCGCCATTCACGGCCTATTCTGGCGTATCCCGAATCGCTCGGGCCGGCAGGCCAGGAGCCGTGGCCAAGCTACGGACAAGTGACGGTTCATGTTGTTCTTGTAGACCGACTGCGGAGTGGCCACCCGTCCTCCTGGGGATGCTTTCCGATCGACCATTTCCTGATCCCATCCGCAGTGCGCGGGCGGCAAGGTTGCGCCAAGCGTGCCAGATATGCGTACAGTACGCCCGGAGTATCGACCCATGTTGACAATCCGCCTGCCGGCCGACATCGAGGAGCGCTTGGAGCATCTCGCGAAGGCGACCGGCCGCACCAAGACGTTCTACGCGCGCGAGGCCATCCTCCGGCATCTGGAGGACCTCGAGGATGTGTACCTCGCCGAGCAGGCCCTGATTGAGTTGCGGGAAGGTCGGTCGCGCACCTATACGCTCGAGGAAGTGGCGCGCAACCTTGGCCTGGGTCTGGAGGATTGAGTTCGAGAGCGGCGCCGAGCAGGATAATGCGCGGTTCTACAAGCGGTATGTGCCCGTCGCCGACCGCCTCTACGACGTTTATCTCGAAGAGTTGCGACAGGAAGGATTGATTCGATGACTGGACGGAACAGCTTTCACGACCTGATCAGGGATTTCACGCCGGAACGCCGCCGTCGGGTGGAGGCCAGAAAAGCCGAGCTCCGTGCCGCCATGCCGCTCCACGAACTGCGTCGGGCACGCGCCATGACTCAACAGGCGATCGGACAGGCGTTGCACGTGAAGCAGCCAGCCGTCGCCAAGCTCGAACGCAGGACGGATAAGGACGTTTCCAACCTCCGCTCCTATGTCGAAGCCCTGGGCGGGAAGCTCAGTATCGTCGCCGAATTTCCCCAAGGGAATGTCACCATCACGAATTTTGCGGACCACCCCGCCGACGTCCCGTCCGACTGATCGCATCCCCGCTGGCTGGCGCCCGGCCTGTCCGTCGCGGGGCTGCGGCTGACCGACCGCAGACACCAGATCAAGGGTGAGCGCGCAGATTGACATTCGGGCCGATTGCTCGCCGGCGGGTCGACAATGTCAGCGCGACTTGCGCGCGGGCAAGCACAGCCTGGTCGACCACGATGTTTGCCCGAATGTTTCCCGCAGTCAGGGTTGGGACTGCGCTCTGGACGTCTCGGTGCCAGGGACCGACGGTAGCGGTCAGACGACCTGCCGACGGTCCGGGGCAGCTTGCTGGCGTGATCCGAGAAATCTCAGCGGCGGGGACCGATGAGAATCTCGTCGACCACAGAGACCGTGCGGTCGCGTCCGATCTTGAGCAAGACGACCTCGCCGGAGGCGACGGGCCTGCCGGTCAGCGCCCTGATGTTCACGTAGTGGGTGACCAGGATGATGGTCTCTCCTGGCGGGAGACCCAACAGGTATCGCCGTAGGTCGGCGGTTTGCGGCTCGGCGCGGGCCGGGTTGCGGAAAAACGAGTTGAGTACACGCAACTCCTCGACCGGCCCGAGACCGAGGAGCTCGGCCGTGTCGCGGCAACGACACCATTGGCTGGTGAGTACCCGGTCGACGGTCGCTCCCGCCGCTTGGATCGCCACGCCGATTGCTCGCGCCTGTTCGCGCCCCCGCGCGTCGAGATTGCGCTGGGTGGCACAGTCGTCGAGCGCGAACGATGCGGTATCTCCGCTCCCGGGGGCAAGGGCGTGGCGCATGACAGCGACGATGCCGGGCTCCGTCAAACGGGCGAAGCGCTGGTCGGCGGCGGTCGGCGCAGGCGGGAGGCCGAAGGCCGCGATGAAGGCGAAGAGGATAAGCAGGCGCGTCATCGTGAGATGGAAGAAGCGTAGCCGGAAGCGGCTGAATGGACCCGCGCTTGAATTCCTGTGCTGCTGGCTCGGGGATCACGCCGCCGGGGTTGGCGGAGCGGGATGCCGTCCTTGCCGAAACTGCCTGAGGTCCAGCGCATCAGATCGAGCCGCGCAGGAGAAAACTTGGTCGATGCGGTTGATTTCATGATTGGCGGCTGAAGCCATAGCTCATATATGGCTATAATCGAATCAATTGAAAGATCACCGAACCGCGATGTCCCGGCTCCTCTCCGCGCCCTTCTTCAGCGCCAACCCGGTCTTCCGGCGGGCCGAATACGCCGCGGCGGTTGGGCGCCGACCAGATGACAAGGTCGTCACGGCGATGCTCGCCCAGCATCTCCACGCCGGCAACATCCGGCGCATCGCTCGTGGTGTCTTCGCCTCGGTTCCCAAGCATGCCGACGCCGCGACGTGGTCGGTCGACCGCTTCCTGGCCGCCTCCCGTCTTCGCGATGGCGGCACGATCGCCTATCACTCGGCCCTTGAACTGCAAGGCTACGCCTACACGGAGGGGCATGACGTGCAGGTCATCGCGCAGGGGGAACCCGGCCTTTTCGAGGTGGCCGGTCTCGCTTGCCGGTTCGTCAGGCCGCCGCGCGGCTTCGCGCCCCCGGATGGCGTCATGACGGTCGACCGCATGGGGCAAGAGGTCAGGGTGACGACGATCGAGCGGACGATTGCCGACCTGTTCGACCGCTACGACCTGGCCGGGGGCGCGGAGGAACTCTTCAACTCCCTGGACTTGGTGGTGCGGGTCGACGCCCTGGCGTTGGTCCGGTACGTGCGCGCGCTCGGCAAGGCCGCCGCCGCCGGCGCCACGGGCTTCTGGCTGGAGCGCGAGCAGAAGCGGCTGGGCGTCCCGGATGCTGCACTGGAGGATCTTCGTACATTCATGCCGGCTCAGCCCCGATATGCCCTTGGCACCAAATCGGGCGAAGGAATGACGGCCAGGGGCTGGAACGTCATACTGCCCGTCGATGTCCTCGAACGCCGCTTCGAGGGGCTGTAGATGGCGCCGCCGTCCGCCCAGATTCCGCTACGTCTCGCCGACGAGACCGGTCACCAGGCCGGCACGCTGGAGAAGGTGCTGCGGCTTCTGGACCTGTTGCAAGAGATCGCGCGGGATCGGGTTCTGGCGGTTCGTTGAAGTTCGTATGCAACGGGCACGGGCAAACCGACATCTGCGGGAGCGAGGCGGCGCAGACGCGCCTGTAGCGGCGGCGAGGCGTCGTTGGGCAGGGCGATGCAGGCGTTGGTGTCGAACAGGTAGCGCATCAGCGGAAGGCGCAGCCGAGTCACGACCGCGGCGGAAGCGCCGGCTGGTTGCGGCCCGCGGCGAAGAAATCCTCCGAGAACCGGCCCACAACGTCGTCGAGCCAGTCCCAGTCCGATGCGATGGGTTCGAGGATTACTGCGGCGCCCTGCCGGCGGATGCGCACTTCGGCGCCTGCCATCTGGAATTCCTTCGGAAGCCGGACGGCCTGCGAACGGCCCGACCAGAAGAGTTTGGCGGTTGCGGCCATCGGAACCTCCACGGCGGATTATGGCAACGGGATGTACCTCCCCAGATCCCGGCAGTCCACGCCGGCGCAGAGAGCGGCTGGACGGGGCGAGGGGGAGCAGGGCCGGCCCCGGAACGGCTCCATTGCGGTGCGCGAGCGACTATCCGCCGCCGTCCACGGCAGGCGACGCGGTTAGGTAATTTGTGCCCGGGCCCATCGCCCGGAAACCGCGCCATTCCACATCGTCAGTCGGTCGCGAAGAACCGAACCGGGTCGCGGCGTGCAGAGGACCTGCCGACAGGCGCTGTCACGCCGCGATGACGCCACCTGGAGCGGATCGGCTCAGGACTGTTACAGGATCCGGTACACCTCATATGTCGGGCCGGTCGGCTTGCGATCGCCCTTGCCCACGCATACGAGGCCATTGAGCCAGGCGTACTCGGGGGCGCCGGTCTCGAAGAACGGGGCGATCCGGAAGTAGTACTCGGAAGGGTCGACGGTTTCCCCTGCGTTGAGCCGGCGCATCACGTCCTCGGGACCATGCCGGACGCCGAAGTATGTCATGTAGACCAAGGCCCCGTCGTGGGTGCGAAGGGTCGCCCGGACATCGAGCCGGAGCGAACCATCTGCGCGGAGCACCAGCCAGTCGCCGCCGCCTTGGAGAACCTCGCCGCGGAAGTCGGGGCCCTCGAACGTGCCGCCTGTGACATTGACGTTGAGACGCCGGCCGGATGGCGTGTTGTCGAGCACTATGGGTTTGTCGACGGTCAGGTCGAAGACGGCGAGCAGTTCGGATTCGAGTGGCATGGAGTGCTCCTGAAGGGGCGGGGGAGGCGTATCTTGCGCGCCGCTCCTTATACACGCCTCCGGCCGTCCCGGTTCGCCGGGGCAGCCGTCCTGAAGCCCGGATGCTGCCACGGTGTCCGGTGTCGGCAGACCGTGAATCGCTGAGGCTTGGCATACGGCGCGCCCGACGCAGCTTGCCCGGAGTATCTTCTGCGCCAGGTTCCGCAGCAGGTTTGGCCGGGGCGCCAGCTCTCGCCGAGCCGACTGCTGGAAAAGCGTCCGTGCCCGGCGTTTTCCGGCGGCTGCCAGGTGCGCGACTACCCGGTTAGAGGGCCACGTCATGGCGGGTCACATCGCGATTCTCGGCATCTTCGTTGCCGACGCCACGTTCCGGACGGATCGCCTGCCGCAGATGGGTGAGACCGTCATCGGCGAGAGTGTCGCGTTGAGCCCGGGCGGCAAGGGCTCCAACCAGGCTGTCGCCGCTGCCCGGCTGGGCGCCGACGTCCGGTTCATCTCGAGGGTTGGTCGCGACGCTTTCGCCGACCTGGGCTTCGCGGTGTGGGCCGATGCAGGCGTGGAGCCGCTGGTGGCCCGGTCGGACCGCTCGGCGACCGGGGCCGCGTCGGTGATGGTGAACGCAGCGACCGGCGAGAACGCGATCGTCGTGTGCCCTGGCGCTTCCTTCGAACTCTCGGAGGCCGATGTCGATGCGGCTGCGGACGCGATCCGCTCGGCGGCCGTCTTCGTCACCCAGCTCGAGCAGCCGGTTGAGGCTGCGATGCGCGGACTCACGATTGCGAGGGAGGCGGGGGTGACGACCGTGCTCAACCCGGCGCCGGCGGCGACGGTCCCGGAGCGCATGCTCGGCCTTTGTGACTACGTGACGCCGAACGAGACAGAGGCTTCGGCCATGACCGATTTGCCGGTGCGGAGCGAAGACGAGGCCCGCGCGGCTGCGCGCGCGCTCAGGGAGCGCGGAGCCGGGTCCGCCGTAATCACGCTGGGCGCCGAGGGGGCGCTCTTCGATGGTCCAGGAGGCGGACACCTCGTGCCGGCGTTTCGGGCGGGCCCGGTAGTGGAAACCACGGGGGCCGGGGACGCGTTCAACGGGGCGTTCGCGGTGGCGCTGGCCGAAGGCCGGGAGCCGGGCCAGGCGGTGCGCTTCGGATGCGCAGTTGCCGGTCTCTCGGTCACGCGACCTGGAACGGCGCTCTCCATGCCGCATCGTGCCGAGGTGGAGGCGCTGCTTAACGGGGTGTGACTTTCCTTGGGCGAGAGCCCTATGGCGTCAACGCTGGGCAATCCCCCGTCGCGCCATTGTCCGCGTACTGACAATGATGCCTCCGTCAATTCGATCACTCCAAACTTGCATATAGTCCATATATAGACTAATTATCCTTCAAACGACCTTTGTGGATTTAGTCATGGTTGCACGGGTGCATCCGGCAACAGCCTTTGACCGGAAGGGCCTCTCCGGCCCGGCGTTGCGGACGTTCTTTCGCATCGCCGAACTCTGGAGCCTCTCCGTCGAGGAACAGATGACCCTGCTTGGGCTCACAGCTCGATCTACCTTCTTCAAGTGGAAGAAGAATCCGAACACGGTTCTGCCGAAGGATACGCTGGAGCGCATTTCCTACATTCTGGGTATCTACAAGGCGCTTCAGCTGCTGCTTCCCAACGATCAGGCGGCAGATGAATGGGTGAAGCGTCCAAACGCTGCAGCGGGATTTGGCGGTCGGTCGGCGCTCGACCGCATGCTCTCGGGCCAGGTGGCAGACCTCTTCGTCGTACGGCAATACCTCGACGCCCAGCGGGGCGGCTGGGCATGACGCTGCCGGTTGCCCACATCCAATGGAGGCCGTGCTGGCGAATCATCCCCAGCCGGTTTCCGCCAATTCAGCTCTTCGAGCGCGTGACCGATCCGGACGACCTCGAGGCGATCTTCGCCCTAGAGGCCCTCACGAATCCCAGGCTTCGTGACGAGGCCGGCGATATTGAGCTCGTGCCGCCGGAGGATCGCATCAGCGGACCCGAGACCGCCGTCGTCATGGCAGCTTTCACCCACCTGAACCCGAACGGCAGCCGCTTCTCGGACGGTACTTACGGTGTCTTCTACGCTGCGAACGATCTCTACACGGCCATTGCTGAGACCAAACATCACCGCGAGCGATTCCTGAGCGCCACGGCCCAGGCACGCATGGAACTGGACATGCGGGTCTACTTGGTCAACCTCGACGGGAACCTGCATGACCTGTGCGGCCAGAAGGCGTCCCAGCCGCTCGTCTACCACAACGACAACTACGCCGCTGGCCAGCATCTGGCGAGAACGCTGCGCGCGGCCGGCTCGAACGGGATTGCCTATGACAGCGTCCGCCGGGCAGGCGGTCAATGTGTTGCGGTGTTACGACCTCCCTTGCTCTCGAACGCCCGCCAGGAGCGGCACCTCTGCTACGTATGGAACGGTCAGAAGGTTGAGACCGTCTATGAGAAACGCGAAATCGCTGATGACAGCCAGTCTTGAGCTCGCCGTAAGGTACTGCCGGCGCACATCCAGCTAGCATCCGGTCCGGACGGGCCGAATGCTGCCCGCAACTCCGTTCAACAGGGACCCGAAAATGGCTGCATTTCTGATCGTTCGCGCCCAGGTGGATCCGGCCGCGAAGGACGCGTTCGACACCTGGTACCAGAACGAGCACCTGCCGGAGGCGGTCGAGGCCTTCAGCGCCGTCGGCGCGAGCCGCGGCTGGAGCGAACTGGAAGAGAACGTGCATATCGCCTTCTACGAGTTCCGGGACATGCCGGACGTGAACAGGGTGATGGGCTCGGACGCGCTCAAGCGAATGATCGGTGAATTCGACCGGCTGTGGAGCGGCCACGTGACGCGCACGCGCGAGGTGGTGGAACTCGTCCAGACCATCTGAGCGCCGGGGCCGGGTTCCGATCCCAGGCGGAAACGGGCCGGAAGATGCGGCGGCATTCGGTGCATCGCGTCGTCCGATGTCCAAGTACCGGTGGTACGGGAAGGGGTGCTTCCAGGTTCACCCGCTAGCGCAATCCTCGCATCGATCACGGTCGCCGGGGGCGCGGCCGGCAGCGATGGTCATTTGGTCGCAGGCGGACTATGTATGCGGGTGAAGAGCGTCCGTTCCTGGCGGCCGTCAGTCTTGTCGGACGGCCGTCGGACACGCAGCGACCTTGCACAGGAACAGGCAACCGGCATGACCAGACTGGCCACGGAGGGAACCCGCGAAGGGGTTCGCCTCGGTACCTTCCGCTACATGCAGCCGTCGGCGGAATCCTCGCTCTACCGGAACGGCAAGGTGCTCAGCCGCCGTGACCGGGACGGCAGTGACAGCGGCCTCCTCGGCGTCGACTTGGAGGACCGCGAGATGGCGATCCTCGACGCCCGCTCGGTGACGCAGGACGAGCAACCGACATTGGTCGCCAACGGCTTCGAGCTCATGGATCGGCCGACGGCCAGCCCTGATCTGGACTTCCTCGATCACGACGCGGTGACCCGGGTGTACTACCCCGAATGCGCCGAGATCGTGCGCGCCGCGACCGGCGCGGTCACCGTGGCGGCCTTCGATCACAACGTCCGCTCCGCGACCGGCAAGTCGGGCAAGCGGCGCATCGCCGGCGGCCAGCAGGTGCAGGGCCCGGCGCACCTGGTGCACGGCGACTACACCCTGACCAGCGCGCCCCAGCGAATGCGCGACCTGACCCGGCCGCCCACTCTCAACGATACCTATCGCACGGTGCTGGCCGAGGGCGAGACGCTGCTCGACGCCGGGGCGGTCGAGCAGGCGATCACGGACGGACGGTTCGCGCTCATCAATGTCTGGCGCAACATCGCCCGCGAGCCGGTGGCGACGCGGCCGCTCGCGCTCTGCGACGGCATGAGCGTGCACCCGGAAGAGCTCGTCGTCTTCGAGATCCATTACAGCGACCGGATCGGCGAGAACTACTTCGCCAAGCACGACGCCCGCCACCGCTGGGTCTACTGGTCCGCGATGACCCGCGACGAGGCGCTGCTCATCAAGCAGTGGGATTCGGCCGGCGAGTTGGCCCGGTCCGAAGGTGCGAAGGGCGACCCTGACGGTGTCGACCAGCCTTGCACCTTCAGCTTCCACAGCGCCTTCGAGGATCCGGCGACCCCGCCGGATGCCCCTGACCGCTGGAGCATCGAGGTTCGCTGCGCGGTGCTTTACGTGTAAGGCGGGCAAGTACGAGCATGCCAAACAGCGCTTCCTTTCGACGTTCGACCACCTGCAATGAGAAATCCTCGCGTGATCGAACGCAGGGCCGGCACGCCGCTTCTGAGGTCTCTTGCCGGCTCGGCCAGGATTCTCCGACCGACCGAGCTGCTTGGGCGATCCCAGATGACCTGGAACGCGATGGCCGGCGACAACCTGCCGACCGGGATCAGGGCAGCACCGGGCTACCAGGGCATTGTCGGCGGGTTGGCAGGCTGGCCGACGGCCGTGGTTTCAGCTGTCCGGCGTCAGGCGATCGGAATGGCCTTCTAGAGCCCGTCGCCATCAGCGCCGCAAGCGCGGTCGTCGGCAGACGGATCCGGTGCAGTGGCTCGCAAGCAAGAACGACCAATTCTGGTGGAGAGTCGGTGATGATGACCACCTAATCACAAGATGATCGGTCGAAAACGGGACACACCGAGGCCTCGGCCATCCTCTCTCTTGTCCTGTAGTTTTCGCAAACTATGACAATGCGGCGCCAATTGCATATGATCGCACGGGACCTAATCGGACCCCGAGAAATGGCGCTCGATCAACTAGCACAATCTCATCATCAATAGGCATATTCACGCCATTGCGTCGTGTCGATCTTGATCATTGGACAATCCAACCTACTACGGTGAAATTAGATGGCTGAAACAATCGTTACAAGTGATCGTATAACGAAGGACCCTGATGGTCGACAACTTATTGAATACCTGTACGAAGAAAGCGAAGATCTGCGGCTTTCGGATGCCCTGATTTACTACGATTTTCCAACCTACAACGATTACGAATCAAGAACTTTAAAGCCTGATGTGCTTATATTTTCTCCCGTCCATGGCATTGTCGCCATGCGTCTGGTGCGCCACAGTAGTGTATTTTCTGTAGAGCTAGAGCCCCTCGAACAAATCGACCGCCAACTTGAGGATTTCACCAGTAACTTAGAAGGTCGACTGCTCCGAAGTCGATTCCTCCGACGCTCACGACGCGATCTCAAGTTTAGAGTAGAGCCATTGATCCTGCTAGTAGACGGTGACGACAAATTCGGCGAGACAGATTTATCCTGCTCGCTGGTCTTTTCATATCAAGGCCTTAGTGATTTCCTCAATGAGATGTACGGTGACGCCATTGGAGATACCGAGATTGAGGAGGTGCGTTCAGTTATTGAGGGTGGCAAGGCTATTTCAAGATCTCAAAGGCGCACAGTTGCGAATCCCGATATTGAAACGTATGCAGTCGCATTATCTCAACTAGAAGACGAGATCGCGAACTTTGACGCGAAGCAGCGGCAGGTTGCACTGTCACTAATACAGGGACCGCAGCGAATTCGAGGGCTGGCAGGTTCTGGAAAAACCATAATTCTCGCTATGAAGGCGGCGCATATTCACCTCACTCACCCAAATGCTAGAGTGTTGGTGACCTTCTATACCCGGAGTTTACAGACTCTTTTCGTTACTTTAATTACGCGCTTTTATAGACACTACAAGGAGGAAGATCCTGATTGGTCGCAAGTACAGGTGCGACACGCTTGGGGCGGCACAAGTCGTCCGGGGGCATACACGGACGCTTGCAAGAGAGCAGAACAGAGACCTCTGAATCTTAGCGAAGCGAGATCTGGTTCTACCCGTGATCCATTTGGTTATGTTTGTCGAGAACTGATTAGCAAGGCAGTTATTGACCCTTACTTTGACTACGCTCTTATTGACGAAGGTCAGGACTTTCCGAGCGCGTTCTATGAGCTGGCTTTCATGATGACCAAAGGCGTGAGAAACAAAAAGAATGTAATTTGGGCTTACGACGAACTTCAGAACATCATGGATGTGCAGCTAAAAACACCGGCTCAACTATTTGGCCTAGATGCTGACGGAGAACCTAGAATTGATCTGGAACGAGCGCACGCCGAGCTTCCGACCGGCGCTGAGAACGACACCGTGCTCAGTAAGTGTTATCGCAATCAGAGGGAAGTATTAGTTGTCGCACATGCACTTGGCTTCGGGTGTTACGGAGAGCAGATAGTTCAAATGCTGCAAAACAAAGAGCATTGGCAAGACGTTGGCTACAAAATCACTTCGAACGGGTTTGAAACAGGCCGTGAAGTAGTAATCTTCCGCCCCGAAGAAAACAGTCCGCTTAGCCTAGCCAAGCACGATATTTCAGATCTGGTTGAAGCCGTGGCGGCCAAGAGTTTTAATGAGGAACTTGGATGGATCGCTCGGGAGACACAGGAATTCCTAAAGCAAGGACTAAAGCCTGAAGATATATTGATCGTTGCGCTCGATGACAGGAATGCCAAAGGGTATTTTCGAGCACTTTCGGAACGACTTGCTAGTTTGGGGTACGAGACCAACAATATTATTGCCGATCCCTATAGTGAGCCGCCTTTCGCAATTGAAGGGAAAATAACTCTTTCCACCGTATATCGTGCTAAGGGGCACGAGGCGGCAGTTGTTTTTGCCGCTGGCGTTGATGCGGTCGACAGAAGCAGGCGGGGAGGTCGAAACCGTTTGTTCGCCGCGTTTACTCGGTCCAATGCGTGGTTAAGAATATCTGGAGTGGGCGAGAATGCCCATGCAATTGAAGCTGAGGTCAGGCGAGCTATGGACGAGTTCCCCAACCTAAGGTTTGTGATGCCCGACACAGATGAAGTCGAAACGATTCAGCGCGACAGAACAGAGCGTGCCGCTAAGGCTCAGCAAATCCGGGAGAAGTACTTGGGAGAGCTGCGGGAGGAGGGCTTTAACGAAGAAGAAATCGGGCGGATTTTGGCTGCGGAGCGCGTTGATGAGTGAGGGCGATGTAGCACGCGGTATTCGTCTTTCTTGGGAGTTGGTCGCCAGGCTTGGTATTGGGCAGTCGGTAGCCGGCTTCCACCCGTTGGGTGTGAATGATGAATTTCGGGACATCGCGCTGGATGCAGGCGGGTCGTATACGGAAGTTTACGTAGCTGGCTGTCGATTGCGACACTACAATTTCATTCTGAATGATTTTTCGTATTTTCAGTTTTCTATATTTGGAGAAGATCTGAGATACGCCTATTACCCCAATCCGTACCTACAGTTCGGCGGGATAACACAATCAGACAGTAATTTTCTTGGCGAAGCTAGCGATGAAATCAAGTTTAACGACTTGAACCAGCCAGATGGCAGTGAGATGGGGCATGGCTTGGAACTGGCCAGTGAGGTTTCAAAGGGTAACATTTCGGTCGAAGATTACCTTGATCTAGTTGGCGAAGCCAAGCATCGTGTAGATATGCCAGCGATTCGGTTTGAGCACTCAGTGACACAATACAGAGAAGTGAGACATCCATGCGCGCATTTTCACATTGGTCATCTGCCTCAAAGTAGGTGGGCAGTGGCGCGGAAAATTACACCTTTTGCGTTCTCCCTACTCGTTCTCAAGTATTACTATCCGCAGTGCTGGAGGGGTGGCGATGATGACGCTTGTTTGAGCAACGAATTTGATCGACTATTGGCTGAGGAAAAACAGAAGTGTAAGCGACTGGGCGATCAATATTTCACAGAGGGGGAACGGAGAATATTTTACTTTTCCTGAGAGTGCTATTGCCTTACTAGAGATCTGTGTGCGGTGAAGGATTTGTTTGCAGAGTCAAGGATATGGCGTGACCGATCGCGGTGGCCTGGCAGCGTCAGTTTGGATCTTGCCGTACCGTCGTGGGCGGGTTGTGTCATTGCGTCGCGGAGCTCGGGACATGGTCCGGGCCACCGCTGCGGGAGGCCTATCCGGCGGCGAGGAGATTGGCGGTGCGGTTCAGCTTGTAGGCAGTCGCGTCGGTGCCTGCAGGAGCTGCACGTCGCACCCGTGGCGCACCGCTCCATGGACCTCTACGCCGCGCCGGCAGGGGACGCCCGATAAGCCCGGCCCGAACCCGGTTGGATAGTGATGCCACCCGGGAACACCTCAATGCGCTCAGCCTCGCGCACGTAGGCTTGACCTTTGAGCAGGAACGGCACGAAGAGCTGGGTCGGAACCTCTCTGCGGCTCTCCAATACGCCCGCGGGCCAGGCCCCGAAGAACTCTGAACTTGCCTTCCAGCTGAAGATCGAACGCTTCCGGATCGACACCCTGGCACCGCGTGTCTTCGGCGGGCCCCCTGGACGCCAAATCTCTTGGAGGTGGCACAGCTTTGGTACGCGCATGCGAACCGAAAAGGCGCGTCAGCGCAGCCAGGTGAGACAGCCGGCGGTCTCCAGCACCTGATCGAGATCGGCGTTGTCGTCGAGGCGGGCGTACCGTTCGCGCAGTACGCGGAGCGAGCGGGCGTGATAGCGCTGCGGCTTCTGGGCCCAGCGGTCGCCCGCGAGGTCAACCTCGAACTCCTCGGCTTCCTCGGCAATGGCCCTGGCATTGGCGTCGGACCAGGGGAGGAAGCGGCCGCCGACCTCTTCCGCGAGCAGTGGCATCAGGGTCGGCGCCAGCGCAGGCCAGGGCTCGAACGGTCCGTGCGCTGTCGGATCCTGCATCTCCCGGCACCACGCGAGCGTCCGCAGCGGGATCAATCCGCTGCCGGCGGGATCAGTGGACATCTGCCAGACCTGGGCGGCGATGCCGAAATCGGCGAAGGCAGGCCGTGCGCCGAACAGGTATTTCCGGCCGTCCAGGTGGGCCTCCAGCAGCTCGAGCATCCGGGCAAGCGATTTCTCGATGATCGGGGCCGTCTGCGGTGACGAGCCCACGAACCAGACGCGGGGGACCATGCGTTCGCGCACGGCCCGGGCCCGCTCGGCCACGGCGTCGTCGCCGGCGCCGGGGAGCATGGACCGGGCGATCCGATCGGCCGCCGACAGCTGGTCCGCCTCGTCGCGCCAGCGATAGTGGAACATGGGCTTGTTGCCCCATTCGTCCCCGTACTCCTCGAGGAGCGCGGAGAGGAAGGCAAGCGCGGGGTCATCGGGCTGGATGGCGGGCTCAGGGAACGCCGCCTCCAGCCGCTCGATGATGGGGGTCGAGTCCTGGTGGCCTTCGCCGTCGGGGGTGATGACCAGCGGCACGAGCGGCAGCCTGGCATGGGCGTCGAATTCAGCTTGGGTGTCGGGCGTTCGCGTCAGCCACTCGTGGGCGATCCCCTTGTAACGAAAATAGGCCCGGACCTTGACGGAGTACGGAGAGAGTTCCGAACCGAAGATGCGATAGGTTGCCACGAGCGGTCTCCAAACTGCGAAGGGCCGACCTTGCCAGCGACCGTCGGTCGATGGCAAGGCGCGCGGGTGCGCCGGGCGGACGCAACGTCACGAAGGAACGTCACCACGGACGACGGATATTCCGATGCATCCATGGGGTGCCAGGCGGTGACGCAGGAGAGACTGCCCGGTTTCGATCCTTGATGCGGGCATGTTGGTGATGGTGGCGGTCAGTTGCGTTCAGCCGCAATGTGTCCCTCGCGGCTCGAAGAATCGCGGCACCTTCCGACGAGAGAGCGCTCCATGGGGTGTTGTGGGAGACTGTGCCGACCTGCCGGCGAGGCGACCGGCGGGAAGACGGAGGATGGCGAGAAGGAGACCGCGATGACGACCTTGCTTTTGCACCATGAAAGCTCGGCCAGGCACGACACTGGTCCCGGCCATCCCGAGCGTCCGGCACGGTATCGCGCGGTGATGGAGGCATTGTCCGTCGACGCGTTTGCGGATCTCGTTCGACGCGAGGCCCCCGAGGCCGAACGTGAGCAGGTCGCGCGTGCCCATAGCGCGCGCTACGTCGAGGCATTGCTGGATGCGGTGCCGGAGACGGGACTCGTCCGGGTGGATGCCGATACCGTGATGTCTCCCGATTCGGGCGAGGCGGCGCTCCGCGCGGCAGGTGCGATGGTTGCCGCGGTGACGGCGGTGATGGGGGGCGAGGCCACCAACGCCTTTTGCGCAGTCCGGCCGCCGGGGCACCACGCCGAGCCCGAGCGCAGCATGGGGTTCTGCCTGTTCAACAATGTCGCGGTGGGCGCGCTGCATGCGCGCGAGGCGCTTGGCGCGGAGCGGGTGGCCGTGGTCGACTTCGACGTCCACCACGGCAACGGAACCCAGGCGAGATTCGAGTCCGACCCGTCGCTGTTCTTCGCCTCGACCCACGAGTTTCCCCTTTATCCCGGGACGGGACGCGCTGACGAGCGGGGCGTCGGCAACATCGTCAATGTCCCGCTCGAACCGGGGTCGGGATCGACCGAGTTCCGCGCAGGCATGGAAGGGGCCGTGCTGCCGCAGTTGCGGGCGTTCGAGCCCGACATCATCCTGGTGTCCGCGGGCTTTGACGGCCATGTGCGCGACCCGCTTGCGACGCTGCGGCTGGAGGATGACGACTTCGCGTGGGTGACGGAGCGGCTCTGCGAGGTTGCCGACGAGGTATGCGGCGGCCGGCTGGCCGCCACGCTTGAAGGCGGCTATGACCTCGGGGCGCTCGCGTCGAGCGTCACGGAGCATGTGCGCGTTCTCATGTCGGTCTGATGCCGAGATGGTGTTGGCCCAGCTTGATGGAGTAAGCCGGTGCCCGGCCGGGGACGAGCGAGGCGAGCGGGGCGGGTTGCCCAGAGGGCCGGCGCCGGCAGGGGCGACGGCCTCCTCGCTGATCGCGGTAGCTTGGGTTCGCGCTCAGCGCGCGCAGGCAAGACCTTTCGGTCGTAGGCGGGGACGGGCAGGACTGCCTCTCGACTCCTCGCGACCGCCAGCTGCTGGCGGTGATGCAGAGTGGATGCCATCAACCGGGTCAGGACGCGCCTCGGCCAAGGCGAGACCTATGATTGGCCGGAACTGCGGGCAGGGCGGGGCGAGGCATGGGCGCGCGGCCACTGATCATCGACTGTGATCCGGGTCAGGACGACGCCATCGCCCTGTTGCTGGCCATCGCATCTACCAAGGAATTCGACCTGCTTGGCGTGACGGCGGTTGCCGGCAACGTGCCCCTGGCAAAGACCGAGGCCAACGCGCGCCGGGTCAGGGATCTGGCCGGCCGGCCCGAGCTGCCCGTGTATGCCGGCTGCCCGCGGCCCATGGTGCGCGCGCCCGTGACCCTCGCCACCCTCGGGCCGCTCACCAATGTCGCGCTCGCAATCATCAAGAACCCGTCGATCCTCGACAATGTCGCCGAGATCGTGGCGATGGGCGGCGCCATCGGGCTCGGCAACGTCACCGCGGCGGCCGAGTTCAACATCTATGCCGATCCGCATGCGGCCCATGTGGTCTTCGAAGCGGGTGTACCGCTCACGATGGTGGGGCTCGACGTCACCCGGCAGGCGACTGCAACGCCTGCGCGAATCGATGCGATCCGGTCCCTGGGCACGCCGCCTGCGGTGGCTGTCTGCGGCATGCTTGAGTTTTACGGTGCGCGAACTACAGCCAAGTATCGCCACGACCCTCCGCTCCATGATCCGTGCGTGATTGCGTATCTCCTGAAGCCTGAGCTGTTCGAAGGGCGCGACATGCGGGTCGAGATTGAACTGGCAGGCGAACACTCTCAGGGACGGACGGTCTGCGACGTGTACGGGCGAAGCGGTACGCCGAATGCCCGTGTTCTCGAGCACGTGAATTCAGACGGGTTTTTTACCCTCTTGACCGAGCGCCTGGTGCGATTCAAGGCTTCGACGCCGTAACCTCGCCAGATCACGCATGTTCGACTGAACGGAGCTGAGGCGCAGGGACTAGGGCGGGTCACACCGCCGGTGGCTTCCGACGCGAGGCAAATTGCCCCGCCGCATTCACTCAAATCGTTCGCTCCGTTCGGTGCGCCATCCGGCTGGCAATAGTCCGATCGACCCGGGTTTGGGCAAGTTGCCAACGGGCTGCGTGTATCGCCGGTCCGCGTTGGGCGGTCATCGCTCGCGGTTATTTCAGTCGGGTGGTGCGGCGGTCCGTAAGGCCGAAAGGTAGTTGGCGGACAGGCGCTTCCGCATCGAGTCCAACACGGGCGGACGTGGAACTAACATCCAGCATCTTTAGCGATGGGGGATTTACGGTGAACGACAGTCTTCAGGCAGATCTCGGGTTGGAAGGAAAGGTTGCCATCGTCGCGGGTGGCGGTGCGGCGGGCGACGGCATCGGCAATGGTCGGGCGGCGGCCATTCTCCTGGCGCGAGCGGGCGCCAAGGTGTTCGTGGTGGACCGGTCGCTCGAGCTCGCCGAGGGAACCGTCCGCATGATCGAGTCGGAGAGTGGTGTGGCGGTTGCCCACGAAGCTGACCTCACCGACGAGGAGCAGTGCGTGGCCATGGTCGAGGCAGCAGTCGGTCAATTTGGACGGCTTGATGTTCTCGACAACAACATCGGAATCGCGAGCCTCAGCGCGGTGACCGAGGAGACCCAAAGCCAGTGGGAACGGGTCATGCGGGTCAATGTCGAGGCGATGTTCCTCAACGCCAAGCATGCCATCCCGGCGATGATTGAGAGCGGCGACGGCGGCGCGATCGTGAACATTTCCTCGATCGCCGCGTTGCGACCGCGTGGCATGTCCGCCTATTCCACGTCGAAGGCCGCGGTTATTGGCCTGACCCGGGCGATGGCGATCGACCACGCGAGCGACGGGATTCGCGTCAACTGCATCGCTCCGGGCGTGGTCTACACACCGATGGTCTACGCGGACGGCATGTCGGACGAGGCGCGCGAACGACGACGGAAGTACTCGCTCCTTGGCATCGAAGGCACCGGTTGGGACATCGGCCGCGCGGTCGTCTTTCTCGCGTCGGGGTGGGCGCGCTACATCACCGGCCAAACCCTCGTGGTCGATGGGGGAGGCACGCTCGGTGGCCCGCCGCGCTACAGTGGCACTGAGGCTGCACAGGTGAGTGGCCGCTAGCAGTGATAGCTGGAAACCGGCTCGTTACACGAGTACCAGTTGCAGGACATGTCGGATGAGTTTTCGGTTCACACTATGCATTGCCGATTTCGAGCGATACGCTACGTCTGTTTCATTGGCACCGAATCGGCATGTGGACGGCTGGAAAGAGGCACTGCCCGAGAACGTCCCGGGAATTGCTCTCCAGCCGGGATCATTCAGAGACACCGGATTCCAATTCTGAACCACCAACCATTGAGACCAACGCATACAGCACTTGAGCGCTGGCATGGCACCAACTGTCCCCGACACGGGTTTATGTGTGGACAGTGCCGAGACGCCGACCGGCTTCGCGTCAGCCTTGCTCCGGGCGAAGATGGGCGTCAGCGAGATACGTTCGATCCGAGCCCGGCTCGCAAGGGTGGCATCGCCTCGCCCGCCGGAGTTGTTCAGCGCCGCTAGGGCGTTACGTACATGCCATGACAATTTGGGCCAAAGGAGGCTGGGCTGGTCGACTTGCAGCGGTCGAAGTAATCCCCGTTGGCGGACAGAACGGATGAGCACGGAGTATCCGTCCCCGGGCCAATCGTGAGGAGGAAAGTAAGAAGATCGAGATTTGCGTCGCCGTACCGGCCAAAGCGTCGTTAATGATCACAACCAACCGCGCGCATGAAATTACGTTCATGCGCGCGGCCGTCGACCGCATCGGAACCTAACCTTATGAATGCTTGGAATGATCGTCTGTTTCATACGTGAGCTGTGGAATCGAATGTTGGGGCCTGGCTAGTGCGACCTCTATCACTTCTCTGGCAAGCATCAGCGCATTCTTATCTGCATCTTCTGTTACGGTTACCGACACTCCTTTAGCCGTGAATGACAATATGTCGTCCGAGTCTGCAGCAGCGCGAACTTCGGGTTGTGATTCGCTCTGAGAAGCACCCGCAGAAGCGTGTGCGCTACCGCCCGAGTTTACGTACTCCATAGTTTTGAGATAGTCCCGGGTGACGGCCTGCGCACGATTCTCGTCCAAGCCCGATCGCGCAAGATAGCTGGAAACGTTGGCTTCACTGATGGGAAACTGTGGGAACTTTGAGTGAAGGTCTGCAAACAATCCGGGCATAGTTGCGGCCTGCAACTTTGCTGACTGCACATCTTCGCCGGGCTGAGGAAACCGAATCTTCATGAAGATGTCAGATACGCGGATCTCGTCACGACTGCCCGTTATGAGCCCGAATTTGCGCAGGTCAGAAATCTTGGCAATGCTCGCCCCGCTCAGGCTACGATACCCAAGAGCAGCGACCAGTGCCTCTCTACCGATCTGCTTAGTACCTACTTGATCGTGAACCCGCTTGCACCTCTCGATGCACTCTTCAAGGTCTGAAGAAGGATGAGATAACATGGTGTGCTCCAATACGTTTTTGAGTGCATGACCTGCAGTAGGTCAGAATAGTAGGAATCTGGTGTTTCCAGGAAAAAAGTCAAGGGGGAGGTATAAGCAATTCACCCACGATCCAATATCTATATATTTTCTGTAAAATCATAATCTTAAAACGACTACTTCGGATTAGGCGCTAAGGGCATAGAGACCTAATTGAGAACCTTTCGCGAGGACCACCTAACCCTGGACCGTTCTAGCGGCCGGTATGGATGTAAAAGACGCATACGTGTAAAAACATGGTTGTTCTTCGTCGCCTATAGTAATGCGCCGGCGCGCCACATTAACTGCCTATTGGCTGTCGGATCGTTAGGTTGCTAGGAAGATCGATCGGCACTATAAATTCGGTGGACCCCGGCGGGGCAGAAGCCCCGCCGAGATCGTTAAACTGGTGGGAGACCTTGCCGGAACTAAGCCGAGGCAGTCAACCACCGCTTTCGGTGCCCCTATGGCGAAATTGGTAGACGCGCTCAACTGCGAATTGAGTGGACACATTGCTCTCGGGCAACGTCCGTGTGGGTTCGAATCCCACTGGGGGTACCATGCCATCAAGACACATTATTGAGTATACAAAGCCTTGGTCGTGTATGGAAACGGCACGTTACCTTGCATCGTGAAGAGCGAACTGCAGCAGGATCTGCGTTAAGAGGTCGTCGGGCTGCACGCTCTTGTTGTCGGCGAACGGGCAGAAAACCAGATGATTCACAATGTGCGTCACCGCTTGCGGTTCTTGACACCGTAGGCGTAGCGACTGTAGCCCCGTACCAAGCTCGCCGCAGCGTGCTCGGTCAGCAGCTATCTGCTCCGGCTGGACGCAAGCGTTCCGGATCGTACCTGGCCCACTTCAGTTTGCCGCAGGTAGTTGCATCGGATTGTTCGTCAAGCGCCAACTCGCGCGTCGAGCTCACGCCATTGGTCTAGTCGGTGCGATACGGAACCGCGCTAGGTCCGAAACGATGAGAGGTGGCGGGTTCTCCGGGGCGTGTTTCCCCGACTGGTTGAACGCTGATCCGAGGGCGGCGTGCTTACCATCGTATTCCTGAGCGAGACATTGCCCCTTTTTCAAACGTTCGCCGAAAAGTCGCCGCCGACATGACCTGCCCCCGATGAATGGGTCCACCGTTAAGGTGAGTAATCGGAGGACCTGACCTGCTCCCCGGAATCTGGACCACTGATAACGAGAAAATTCTCGGTTAGGTTTTCATGGACGCGACGGGGAAGAGGCCATGAAACGGTCGAAGTTCAGCGACCAGCGGCGCGTTCATTCGGTGATCCCGTGCTCCTCGAGGAAACCATTGAACAGGGCGAAGCATCGTTCCGGTTCTTCGACCTGCAGGAGGTGGGTGGTGTCGGGCACAGCAGCGTATTCGATGCCGTGAAGTTCGCAGAATTCCGGGCAACGCCGCGAGGTTTTCAGTGCCCCGTCTAGTTCCGGGTCCGAGCCCACGATCAGCATCGGTCGCGCGGGCGGGCCAGCCTCCTGCCATATCGGCAGCGCTGCCACGTCGGTATACAGACCGGCTTCGACCGGCCCCGGACAGCAGAGCTCCCAGGCGCCGTCGGCGGGAACGAAGCGCAGCGTCGATCGCGCGTTGAGTTCCGCAACTCCTCTCCGCATGCGCCGGAACCGGTGCAGGGTACGAAACACTTCAGCCAGCTCGCCGGGGTCAGAGAATCGATTCTGCCGGATTCGGGCGGCGTCGCGAAGTATCTCGCCCGCGGCCACCAGCGGCGCGTGCAGCGGGTGGCCCACAGGCGGCATCACGGGCGGGTCAAACAGCACCAGCGCATCCCAGTGCCAGACGCCTTGGATGACTGCGAGCAGCGCCGCTATCGCCGACATCGAATGGAAGACGCCGATGGTGGTCTTCCCGCCCCACGCCTCGGCGATGGCGCGATGAACCGCCACGTTGTCGCACGCGAAGCGGTGATAGCTGTGGGGCTCGGCCGCATGGAACGGATTGCGCCCGCAGTTCCGGAAGTCGAACAGGGCAAGATCGAAACGCTCGAGCATGTGCTGCCAGAACGGGAAGTAGGAATCACTGGCGAAGCCGTTCCCGTGGCTCAGGATCACGCGTGGCCCGGACGGGTTGCCGTGGCGGACGACCTGGATGGGCGCGCCGTCGTCCATGGTGAGGTCGAGCGTCGCCGTGGGCGCCGGCAGCTCGAAGCCGGACGGCGCGGTCACGCTGTGCGCCTCGAGGTGTCCAGGGCGGCGGCGCGGTCGGCGCCGAGGCCGTCCAGGGCCATTACCGGCATGGAATGACTGCCCAGATTGCCGCACGGGTTGCGCCCGAGGTGTCGGCGATCCTGCACGACGACGCCGGTCTCCGGGAGCAGGAGCGACCAGAACTAACGATTGGTGGCTGCGGAGAAACTGCTTCCATAACTGACGACGAAACCTCAATCGTTTGGGTTGCCCAGTGGCCGCAGCGGGACTGTCCCGCCGTCAGCGACTCCTGCGGTGGCCCTATCGTTCGGTGGCGGGTTCACGGGTTCGCCACTCGAACGAACACCCTTTGGGACACATCGCACGGATTTCCTACGAGCGGCCCGAATGCGAGTCAATGCGGCGTCGTGCGGGACGGTTTTTCAGTCACGGCGGCCAGACGTCCTGTCAACAGGTTCCTGAGATGACGACATCTTCATGACCGGGTCTGCGCGTGATCACTTTGTCCGTTGCCGAACTTATGGCGCAGTTCTCCAAGGTGCTTGCGGCGGTCCGTGCCGGCGAGCGGATTGGCATCCTGTACGGACAGTCCCGGGAACCCATCGCGATGATCGTTCCGTACGAGCCCCCGGATCTGCCGGCGTACTCGCCGGATCTCAACCCCATCGAGCAGGCCTTCGCCAAGATCAGGCGCTGGATGTGCGACACCCAGATGCGCACGGTGAAAACACCTGGCCGCACTTGGAGGGGGCCGGACCGAGAACTGCAAGCCCGATGTACCATGGCCCGCGGCCGAACAAGTGGACGGCGGGTACCAGTTATCGAACCGCCTGTACTTTGAGGTGCAGGCCCTCGCGCTCCTGAAGGCAGCTGATGATCTCGAATAGATTGCGCGCCTGCGGATTGCCCTTCGGGCCGAGCATTCGCATCAGGCTTTTGGGCGACTTCGCGGTCAATCCGCCGAGTTCCTGAAACCCAATGGTTGCATTGACATAGTCGCGCAGAATCGACTTGCCGACATCGACCTCGCCGGCAAGAAGACGCTGCACACCTTCTTCGAGCAGCGCCTCCCGGAAGCCCGGATCGCGAGCGAGCCGCTCCGTGATCGTCACTCTGAAGTCGCGTGTCAATGGCATAGTCTCAGCCCTCCTGCCGCTTGCTCTGTCTGTACTCGCCCCACAACGCCACCGCGGTCTCGATGTCGCGCTGCTGGCGCACTTTCGTTCCCCCGCCGAGGAGAATGATCAACACATCATCATCCCGTCCGAAGTAGATCCGGTAGCCGAGCCCGAAGTCGATTCGGTACTCCATGACCCCGCCGCCGCCGCCTTCACATTGGACAGGTTTCCCATCTCCATCCGGTATAGCGCAGTCGCCACGCGCTTGGCGGCGTGATGATCAAGGAGGCTGACCCAGCGACCGGACGGAGCATCCTTCGCCCGTTCGTCCGCGCTGCCCCGGCTCAGGTGGGGGGTGAGGGCGGCGTGGTTCGAGGGTCCTTCAGCAGGGTCTCCTCGCCGGCAAGATCCGGCTCCCCGCAACCGGTCAGGATCGCCGCCCGCGCCGCATCGCGGAGCGTGATCGCGGCGTCGAAGCCGTCCTGCTCTGTGAACAACGGTGAGCCCACCGTGACCTGCACGTCGCCGGGGCGGGGATACCACTGACCGCCGCGCAGTACCGACCGCGTCCCGTGCAGCGTCACCGGCACCACGGGCACCCCGGCGGCAGCAGCAGCGGCGAAGGCGCCAAGCTTGAAGGCAAGCAGGCCGGGGCGGCGGGTGAGCGTCCCTTCCGGATAGACCGCCAGCCGGCGGCCCGCCCGCGCCGCCTCGATGACGTCGTCCATGTCGCCCCGGCCGCGGGCGTCGTCGAACCGCTCCACGAACAGCGCGCCGAGCCGGCGCAGGAACGGTCCGGCGATCAGCTGCGAAGCCAGCTCGGCCTTGGCGGCAAAGGCGGTCTCGCCGGGCAGGGCCGCGACGAGCACCAGACTGTCGAGATAACTGCTGTGATTGGCCACTAGGATGGCGCCTCGTTCCGGAGCGGACTCGCCGCTCACGGTCAGCCGCGTGCCGGTGAGCTTCAGCATGACCCGTGCGGCCGCATGGACCACCTTCCAGCGCCAGGCGCGCCGGGGCAGCACGATCACCAGCGGCCAGACGGCCAACGCCAGGGCCACCAGGACGGCCCACCAGTAGCCGGCGAAGGCGCGGCCGAGCACCAGGCGACCCCCGGCGCGCAACCTGCCGGTGGTCGCCGAGAGCCACAGCCCGAGCAGTTGCCGCCAGAGCCCGGGGGCGGCTTCGTGGAGACGGCCCTCCAGGTAGCGTGCGCGGGTGGCGGCGCGGCGGAGCTTGCCGCTCGAGGTCTTGAGCACGGCCCGGGGCGGCGCCAGGACGACGTCGTCCGGTGCGATGCCCGCGATATCCACCGCCGCTGCCTCGATGCTCTGCCGCATCCGGTCACGGGCAGGCCCGTCCTCCTCGCGGGTCTCGGCGACCACCACCAGCCGCTCGGCCCGGTCGGGCCCGGCGGCCGCAAAGACCGCGACGCAGCCGCGCCGGATGCCGGGAAGGTCGCCGACGGCGGCTTCCAGCTCGTGCGGATGGATGTTGCGGCCGCCGCGGATGATGATGTCCTTGATCCGGCCAGTCAGATAGACCTCGCCCCCGGCGACGTAGGCCAGGTCGCCGGTCTCGAGCCAGTCGCCGTCGAACAGGTCGCGCGTCGCAGCCGCGTTCTCGTGGTAGCCGACGGTCGACGAGGGACCGTTGAATTGCAGCCGCCCCTGGCGGCGCTCGGGCGCTTCGCGGCCGGAATCGTCGACCACCCGGAACTGATGCCCGGGGATCGGCGAACCGCACGCCACGACCTCGATCGCGTCTTCGTGCCCGGTCGTCACCGGCACCGCACGCGACCGCTCGATCAGCTCGGTCCGGTCGACCCGATCGGCGAGCAGCCCCCGGCCCGGCCTGGGAAAGGCCAGCCCCACGCTGCTTTCGGCCAGGCCGTAGACGGGGGCGAGTGCCCCGGGATCGAAGCCGTGGGGCGCGAAGCGCTCGCAGAACGCCCGGACAGACGCGGCCCGCACCGGCTCCGCCCCGTTGACGACCATGCGGGCCGAGCTGAGGTCGAGGCCCTCGATCGCGCTGTCGTCGATCCGTCCGACGCACAGGTCGAAGGCGAAGTTGGGCGCACCCGAAAGTGTCGCCCGCCGGGCGTGGATCTCCCACAGCCAGCTCTCCGGGCGCGCCAGGAAGATGAGCGGCGACATGATCGAGACCGGCACCGCGAAATGGAGGCTGCCCAGCCACGCGCCGATCAGGCCCATGTCGTGGTAGAGCGGAAGCCAGCTCACGAACACGTCGCGGTCGGGCTCGACTTCCATGGTCCGGCCCATGGCGCGAATGTTGGCCAGCAGATTGGCGTGGCTCAGCACCACGCCCTTCGGATCGCCGGTGCTGCCCGAGGTGTACTGGAGAAAGGCGACGTCTCCCGCGTCGCGCGGCGGGGCCGCTGCCGCTCCGCCGCACCCAAGGAGTCCCTCGACGGTCTCGACCGCCCGAAGGCTCGCGACCTTCGAGCGCAGGAAGTTCGCGAGCACGCGCGCCTCCGGCACGGTGACCAGAATCTCGGCTCCCGCGTTGGCGAGTATCACGGCCTGCCGGCGCAGGTGATCCGCGAGCTGCGAAGGCCGCGCCGGTGGATAGATCGGGACCGGCACGCAGCCGGCGTAGAGGATCCCGAAGAAGGCGTGCAGAAACCCCGCGCAGGTGGGCAGCATCAATGCGACGCGGGTGCCCGGCGTCGGTCCCGCATCGAGGATGCCGCTGGAGACGGCGAGAGCCGTCTCGCGGAGGCTCGCGTAGGTGATGGTCTCGAGATGGTCTTCCCGTTCCCGGAGCCAGGCATGGACGCGGTCGGGATGGGCGTGGGCGTGCCAATCGAGCATCTCGGTCAGGGTCGCCGCGGCGCTCGGTATTGCTTCAACGGGGCCTTGGGCCGTGTCCGCCGGGAGCCGCGGGGTCGCGCGCCCGCGTCGCCCGCCGGCCGCTTCCATCGCGCGCAAGAGATCGGCTGGGGTTTCAGCTTCTGCCAGCGTCGATCCGGGAAGGCTGACCGAGAATGTCTGCTCGATGCGCACCAGCAGCTCGGTGCGCCCCAGGCTGTCGAAACCCAGTTCTTCGCTTAGCCTGCTTTCGAGGGTAACGCGCGGGGTGTCGCGCGCGGAACGAAGCTCTTGCGAGAGGTTCGCGATCAGGTGCAGCAGCTGCGCTGCACCGTTGGGGTCGGTCTTGCCGCTACGCGATCCTGTGCCGCCGTTCTCCATGGCGAAGCCAATCTCGCATGCCCGGCCTGCCTGTCAACAATTGTTGGATGCGCGAGGTGTCGTGCCGGGAGGTTGCGGCCGCCGTCTTCTGGCGATCCACCATCGCCATGAGAAAGACGGACTTCGGGGCAGAGACGGTGGCATCGCGACCGGGGCGGTGCTGGATCTCGCCGTTCGAGGCTAGCATTGCACGAGCCCCGGCCAGACACTCTGTGGTTGTGTCGTTTGCGGTATTTGTTGGATTTACGGCGTTAGTGGCCTATCATGTGCGCGTCGGATGGAGACGCTGAAATGGCTGGTAAATCTGCAGTGCGCACGGAATCCGGCATTCCTAGCGCCCGGGATGCTGCGCTCGCGGAACGCGCCGTCGGGAAGCTGGCGGCGTTGGCCGATGAAGCAGGGCCGGTACCGGCCCGTTTCGGTGCGGCCGCAGCGGAGTCGGTCGACATTCCGACATCGGCGGTGCGGTTGCTCAGGGAGATCCTGGACCAGATGGCGCGTGGGCACGGCGTCGCACTGACGCCGCTGCACGCGGAACTGACGACGGGGGAGGCGGCGGACCTGCTGCAGGTCTCGCGGACACATCTGGTGCAGTTGCTCGACGCAGGGCGGATTCCCTGCCGGATGGTAGGCGCGCACCGCCGTATTCGTGCGGCGGACATCGTGGCCTACCGCCGTGAGACGGAAACACACCGCCGTTCGGCGCTGGACGAGCTGACGGCACGTGACCAGGAACTCGGCCTGCAGTAGTTGATGGCGAGGCAGAGGGCGTTGCTTTACGCCAACGTCATGACCCGTTCCGCGAATTG
This sequence comes from Alphaproteobacteria bacterium, assembly GCA_022819905.1. GTDB lineage: Bacteria > Pseudomonadota > Alphaproteobacteria > TMED109 > TMED109 > VXPW01. The sequence continues at coordinate 30,580 of JAJEGJ010000087.1, read as the reverse complement.
GTCATAGTGGCGCTCTGGAAAGAGCGGTGCCGGCGTGGCTGGTGCGAGCAGGGCGGTCCTGCCGTCAGTGGACCCGAAGTCGCCGTGTTCAATGGCACCGGCCTCGCGGGACGTAAGGACCGAATGCCTGGGGCGACCACCGAGATGGCGAAGAAGGCGTTTCATGAATACCCCAGCGGACAGGTATCTCTGGACGTCAGTCTTCACTTTGTGTCGGGTCTGTAGTGTGGAGGCGCGCGCCGCGCCTCCAATCCCACGGTGGCAGCACATGTCCCCGCCAGATCCCTCGGCGTGCCGCCTTTGCCTCTTGTTCCTGCACGAGATAGTCAGTCGAGTATTTCCAATACGCAAAAGCCCAGCCTTCGGACACTAACCACGAACCAATGTCGATATCTGCTACGTAGCACTTCGCCAAAGTGCGCCCATAGCGGTCTATGTCAACCGCTTCACATTCAACGACTTGGCCAGAAATACGCCGGTCTAGCGCAGATCGAGCTGCATCGCCACAAGGCCAACTATCCCCTTCAGCTAAGCAAGTCTGACGAAGTTCGGGAGCATCAACGCCGTGTAGACGAACCCGCGTGCCCTTGATTGAGAGAGAATCTCCATCTAGAACAGCCGCCCAATCAACCAGAGGTTCCCAAACCGCCCCCGCATCGGAAGAATCCCGCAGCGTCGCACGCAGGGTCGGTGCCGTAGTCCTTACCACTTGAGGAGCCACGGTCGACTCTTCAGGCAAGCGTTGGGGCTGATATATGGCAGTTAGCACAGGCACGGTGGATGGACTTACTATCCCGAAAATAGCGAGAAATGTCGTCATAGACACAGCCAGCAGAAGGAGGAGGGCAAAACTGGAAACCACCTTGGCCATAAGCTTCCAGTACCGATCTGTTGAACGAATCATGCGATCCAGCGCGTACGCTGCCAAAGAAATCACAAACAAGACCCCGACTGTCTGGAGGATACCTTTAACGTTTCCCCAGCTTGCGATGGCAGCGGACAATGCGAACAAAAACAAGACAACAAATAGAACCTGACGAATGCGAGTAGGCAAGTTGGCCTGCGTAAGAATTGCAGCGGGGGACGGTATAGCTCCGCACCATTCGAGTAGTCGCCCGAGGAAACTAGGATGGTCGTCGACCTGACCATTGCGATCGTGAGGCCGACGGTCGTCTTCCCGGAGGGGAGGGTCATTGGTTGGATGGCCAAACAAGAGCGTACTCACCAATTCAAGTGGGCGCTTCGTGGCAGGTGCCCGTTCGCCGGGTCATTTCATGCGGGCCGAGCATCGGATCTGCTGTACTGTCAGACTCGGAAGCTGCGCCGGCCTTCGACCAATCCTACGGACACGTAATGGAAAGTTGATGGCATCGGGGGCATCAGATCGAGTTGCCACTTGTTGCCTCGTCGGAGGAGCGCAACGAAATACGGTTTTACCTCGGCCGCTAGTTGACGATGTCGCGAAGGGTCTTGCCGGCCTTGAAGGAAGGCGAGTTTGAGGCGGCGATGGCAATTCTCTCGCCGGCCTCGGGGTTTCGGCCCTGGCGCGCCAGCCGCGACCTCATCGAGAAGGTTCCGAAGCGAGCCATCGTCACGGTCTCGCTACTGGCAAGAGTATCGGCGATGGTCGAGAACATGCCGCTCACCGTGGCGTCGGCGCTTGGCTTGGACATGGACGTGCGGGTGGCCGCGCGGGCAGATAGGTCGGCCTTGTTCATCGGGTTTCCCCTCTGGCGACGGGTCGTTGCGACGTATCACGCTACCGTCGACCGGCCGGCTGCGCATCCCTGAGACGCAATTCGCCCCGCGTCATGACGACGAGCCCTGCGAGAAGCGTCCGACGATAAGTTACATTGCTACTCACTTGAGCAAGCTTTCGACGACCTGTTGACGAACCCACATTGGGATAAGAGCCCACACCCCCGTGGTCGCGAGGGCTTCGTCACGACAGTAACCGAGGGGTTGCATTCGCGGTGCGGGTGGTCCAGACGGTACCTGACCGGGGGTGTGGGCTCTTATCAAGCTAGGAGAAATGCAGGAATAGGAGAACGGCATGTCAAGTAGGTTGGGTAATCCCCCTGAGCGTTCGCAGGAGCGACTAATCGACGCGATCCCGAAGACACCTATCGGACGCGAACGTCATGGAGTCGGCGCTGACGTAAGGTGGGCAAATCGGAACATCCGGTCAAATGGGGCGAATCCTCGTTACGTGATACAATAATCATGTGGTTGAGAGGGACTCTTCACAATGATGAGTTTCGATGCAGTGGGGTGGTTAGCGGATATTGAAGAGAAGCGGTGTCGTGACCGGAATCACGACCTTGGCTATACCTGCACCTGGAGGCGGCTGGGCCAAAGACTCAGCCGATATTGTAACGCCGCCACTTTTCCACTAAGCCATAGCGTGTTGTGCACTACCATAAATTGTTTTGCTCCAATGATGAGTTTATCAGTACTGCGCACTTCTTTGTTCAGTCCAGCTATGCGCTGCTTGTCAACTATCGTCTTGTGCCAATTTCCAGTCGCTGCCATTGCCGACGGACAGATCGTGATACTCCCAAACCTTGACGCTAAACTCGGGATTGGGCTGCCATATGACGACAACATAGCGGGGATGCTGTCGACCTTCGAAGGCGCTGGGGTGTCGGTCGTCACCCCGCGCGGCGGTACGATCTCGACAATCGACCTTGATGCCGAGGCCACCGGTATTCCGGCCGACATCTACCGGCAGTTAAGGGACCGCGTTGTCCTAGGAATTATATCAGGAGACGATATGGCACATTGGTCAACGCGACGGTCCACTGTCAATAGGAGGTCGCACATCGACTTCGGTGCCGGTTTGGTTATTCAAGTTCCCGTCTTTGACTCTAACGCACAGACATTTCGAGGCTCAGACGGAGAGCCGTTCGACTTCGGCGGCATCCTGACTTCCTTGGACAAATCACTGCCTGGACATACACAACATCAAGAGCAGGAATTTCGCGATTTGGTGAGCCGATTGGGAACGCTAAATGCGGCAGAATTGAAGCGTCTGAAAGAACTCTATGAGCGCGGTATATCCGTGCCTAGTAACACGGTGCCGGTCACCCTTCGCAAAGTTCGACATCCGATTGTTGTCAGGAGTTCTCCAGATTGCCCAAACGGAAAGAAGTTTCCCAGTTACTGCAGACATTTTGAGCTTTGGAAACCGCCCCAGTGTACTTGCGACTAACTGTTGCGATCCTATTTCTGTATTTTCCTGGAGTCGCAAGTCCTCAGGAAAACATTTCAGATGCCCAGAAGTTGCAGGAAGCCTTGGTTGCGCTTGAGGCTATGGAGGAAGAGAAGAAGACGTTACTAGCACAACTGCAACCACCAATTGACCCGAAAGCTAAGGCGGCCATTGACGCCTACAACGAGAGTTGGGTGGAGTTCTTCAACCATCAGCAAGCTCTTCGAAAACATGCAATGTCGGCACTTGAGTGGCAATTGATTACGGCGTATTGTCTCACTGTTCTTGTTCTTGGTGTGGTCGGCGTAGGAATTTACCTCAGCATAATCGAAGTGAAAGCAGCCTTGCGAAAGCCAGCAGACGTGGAACAAAAGATACTGACCCATGACCCACAATCGTCAGTGAGAGAAAAAATTGAACTCACACTTTCTCTGCAAAAGCTTCAAGTGACTTCAGCCGTTACTGGCGTTGTGATTCTAGTTTTGTCCCTAGCATTTCTCTATCTTTTCGTAAAGGAGGTGTTTGAAATCAACCCGCAGGATTTCTCGGCACAAGCAATTCCGGCGACACTTCCAGAGGACAAGCATGACGCCGAGCCATCTGGCAGAGAGATGATGACGCCTTGACAATGGGATGGCTGCCGTTAGGGCGTGACCTCAACGACCGCATCGACGTCGCTAGGTTGGCCACGCGCATGACTGTGACGGTCACTGACGTTTCAGCACCGGACATGCGGGCGCTCGACGCCCGTGCGTAAGCGTGGGTCGCCGCCAACGCCCCCGGGCTGACAGGTGAGGCTTCGGGGTTCATCATGATTTTCGCGCACCCTGCCCAGCGCAATATGGAGAGCATCTTGCGGGGGACGATGATCGGAATGGCCGCCATATCGTTGATTCTGGTCTGGGTCTTCCGCAGCCTGCGCTTGGGTCTCATCAGCCCCGTACCGAATTTAATCTCCCCGGCGATGGGCTTTGGCCTCTGGGGCTATCTTGTTGGTCAGGTGAGCTTTCCGGCAGCGATGACGACTGTGACCGCATTCGGGATCATTGTCGACGACACGATCCATTTCATGACGAAATACACGAAGGCTTGGAGCGACCGCCTTCTGTGAGACGGGGCCGTTCGCTACGCCTTTCGGTCGATCGGCCATGGTTTTCTCACCACGACGGCCGTGCAGGTCGCAGGCTTCATCGTCTTCGCCTTCTCGGGATACGAAGGTATCTGGATCCTGGGCTTGATGGTGACGATCATGATCGTGTTGGGGATCATCATAGGTTTCTGCTCCTTCCATCTTTGCCGCTGGCATTGGATCGACGAAAGAGCTGACTTGGCGAGGTATTCGTAAAAGACCTGATCGTCGAGCCTCCGGTGGAGGGCGGGCTGGGATTTTCTCGTTCCCGTCAGGCCAACTGAGTCAACAAAAGTGTCCCGGATTCCCAGAATCAACGTTCGCGGCACCGACGCCCGGACGGTCCGTGTTGATTTGCATTGTCCCGATCCGAAATCCACCTTGCAGGCACATCGACAGCGGCCCGGTCGGGCAATTGGCCAAGGACCGCGCCGCCGGGGCCGCCGGTCGGCCTTGTCGTCGACGAGGTGCGGTGGCTTGACCCGGATGGGCTGATTGGACCAAGGGACCAGTTCCGGTACGGTCGGATGCATCTCGCGAGGTGTTCCAGACAGGTGATGCGTCGCGGCCGGAGCCCGCTGGGAGCGGGCTCCGGCCGGCGGGCAGGATCTAGTCGTCGTCCCACCGGTCGTCGTCATGGTGGCGGTGTCGTCTGTCACGGAGCGGGAGGCCGTCGTCGCCGTTGCGGTCCAAGTGTACAGCGACAGGTTAATTGATGCGTAAGGCGACACCCAGATTTACGAGGTGTCGTCTGGTCTGCATCGATGTCCCGGTGGGCGATCTGCCGGAAGAGGACGACGGGCCGTCTTGATCGAGAGGCATGCAATTCGATGGCAGCATTACTGGAACGGGGTCGCACGAAGAGCGATGTGGCCCGTCTTCTGGGTATCAGTGAGGGCACTGTTCGGTATCACGACAGCCGGATGCGGGAGGGAGCGGTGGACGGCCGACCGCGAACGAGCCAACTTCTCGCAGTTCCCTTCAGGCATCCTCTCGCTCGACATTTGCCGCCAACCGCTTCGGGGTCAAACGAGAGACAAAGGGGGACTCCGCCATGATCCGTAGCGCAACGATCTATTCCGCAATCGTCCTGGCGGCCGCTGGCGCCGGGCTGCTGGCTGTCTGCCCTCCCGACCTGGTTCTCGAGAACATTCGGGGAGCAGGACACTGGATCGCAAAGATTGCCATCGTTCTTTTCGCTTTTGCCCTCATTTCCTGCCGTTGGTGGACGGTCTTGAAACAGCGAAGAAACCCCCGCGCATGCGACCAACCGCGCACACTTTCCGCTTCCCCCTATCCCAACCCTGGCTGGAAGTGCATTACCGGATTTTGGTTCAAGACCGACTTGTGCCTCGCGCGTATGCAAGAGCGCGACCCCCGTTTCGGCCCGGAAGAGCAATACCTTGTCGCCAGGCAGTATGACGTATGCGTTGAACTGGATGGCGACAGGATCCTGACCATCAGTGTCCCATGGGGAACGGTTACCGACCTTGCTTCCGTGCCCCCTGTCTTCCGCTGGTACGTAGGCCGTGTAGGGCGGCACCTGGAAGCCTGCATCGTTCACGACTGGCTCTACGTCGCGTGGCAGGTGCTCGGGCTCGCTCCCACGGACGACATGCGGCTGTTCTCGGACAGGGCAATGCTCGCGGGTATGCTGGCGTCAGGCATGGGCTGCAAGGCCTACGTCATCTTCTGGGCTATCCGAGTTTTCGGCACCCGTATCTTCTACGGAAGGAACCCGAAGCCCCATATTCTGGAGAAGGACAAGATGCCGGATTGCAGCGATCATGAGCCGCCGGAGATTCCGGCGGGCTGAAGTAGCTCCTTCGGCTGCCCGTCAAGAGCCGGTTGCCGTCGGCTGGGTTCCCTAGAAGATCGTTGGGATCAGGGCTGCGCCTCCGGCGAGTCACATGGGCATCCGGCCGAAGTCCCGTCCCCCATGCGGGGTTGGTGTCTCCATCCCCCGGACTCGGTCCCGGCCTTCGACTCTACGGCATGCCCTTTTTCGGACGGGCCTAAATCCTTGGGTCGGCGCTGTCGACTCACTTGGACAATTCTGCCTTTGACTGTGTCTCCAGCTGCGCTTGCCCCCAACTGCGGCATGTCGGGTTTCACCGATACGTCTCCAACCTTCTGTGGCCTCGTAGTTCGGCGCCAATCCTTCCGCAGGGGCATCGAAGTCAAGACGCCCCGTCAGGCCATACCCACGATCGGACAGGTCAGTACCGAAGTAGATTTCCCCGGTTGCGGGTATTGGTAACGAACCGGGTCGGCCAGTTCGAAAGCGGTATCCGCGACTGATGGCTGCGGTTGGATTTGGTGTTCGGCTCCACGCCGACGGTGAGGGCGATGTGAGAAATCGAGTCTCGACCGGTCAGGAACAAACCGAGAAAGCCTTTACGAAGCTACGTGCGATGCAACAGCGGCAACAGGAGAACACGCCGCTGACTTAAGCCTTCCAGCTTGGCTTCAAGCGCGTTCAAGACCACGCATCAAGGTCGTTAGTAGGTTGTCAACTCGCCGTTCACATAAGTTTCTTCCCTAACCGTCCCCTCGAAACGTTCGACCCAGCGGCCGTGTTTCTCGCCGTCCACATATGAGCCTTCCGAACTGGTCCCGTCGTTGCAGCGAGTCACCCACTTCCCGCTCTTTTTTCCGTCAACATACTGGCCTTCGTCGACGCAAATGCCCTCGGGAACCCGACGGTCGTCAATAGGGTCGTAAGTCCAGCGGTTGACCCAATGTCCCTGCCTGTTTCCCTGAGCCATCTCTCCCGCGTCCCTTGCGCTGTAGCGGAGCCGGCCATCTAGGTGATTGACCATGAAATTGAGCGTTCCCCGTCCGTGAGCGGCATCACCGAGACAGCCACCGGACCAAGTAAACGTATGTGGTACGCGCAGGAACTCGGCACGAAGTGCGTCGGGTGAGTCCCCTATCAGTTTATGGCCGAAGGTATAAGAGTCGGTCAGGAGAAAGCATCCGGGTTTGTTGGCAATCTCATGCCAGCAGAATCCTTTGACAGGGACCTCCTCTTCGATACATCGCGGTCCCGTTGCCGGGCCAAAAGTCAACAAGTCCCCGGACGGATGGTCAGCCGCTTCCCGGGGAGGTTCCTGCTCCTCGCCTGTTGACGCAGCGACCGCCGCAAGGGACGCGGCCTGTTCGTGCGTCACATAGCCCGTTGCTTCATGGCCGTTGGCTTCCTGCCAGTCCCAGATCGCCGCGCGTGTCCTGGACCCGAAATGACCGTCGGCGGAACCGGCGTCGAATCCCAGGGCGGTCAGCGCCTGCTGCAGTCGGACGCGTTCTTCACGGGTAAGCGAGTCGTCCGCCGGCCCCGTGGCCGTCGTTTGTGCGTCTGGCACCGGGAGGACGCTTTCGCTGCCCGACCAGGTGCGTGGTTCGCCGCCCGGGGCGGCGCACAGAGAACCGACGATGTCGCACTCGGAACCACCGGCCGCCTCACACGCACGCAACGCCCGCGCTTCCGCCTGCTCGAGCGTCATCCCGGGCTTTCCCTGCGCATTGCCGTGCTGGTCCATCGCCAGCGCCCCGCAGCCGTCCTGGAACCAGGCGAGTTGCATGCAGTTCGTCCCGCCGCTGGAGATGCAGCCACTCACGGCCTCCGCATGGGCCGTGTCTTTCGTCGGGAAATTCCACGCGAAGCCGTAGGCCACGCCGTTGTCCTGACCGGTTTCGGTGCCGAAGGCAATGACGCCATGGGCCTCTTGCGCGGCAGCGGGGACAGAGATGAACAGCGTTGCAAATGTCAGCGTCGCAGCTAGCAGTCCTGCAGGTGTTCGGTGACGGTCGAACATGGCCGCTCCTCCGGTGATTTCCTTACCTGGCGGGCGGCGGTGTTTGGCCCGTCGCCCGGAAACCGACGCCATTCCTGCCGGCGTCTCCAGCCCGATCAGTAACAGCTTTCCCTCCCAGGTCGCCGCGCTCGACGCTCCCGCACCGAACCGGCTCGCCGTCCACGTCGCAGCCATACCGAAACCCATGGCGCGTCCGAGGGCCGCATGCCGGTACAGGATCGACGTCACGCGCCCGGTGGCCCCTCCGATGCAATGGGATCATCGCGCTGAGAATACCAATCGAGACCTCGACCACCAATGTCGACGTCAGATTTTACGGATTTACGGCGGAAGAACTCCCTAATCACACTCGTAATTGATAACAAAGAGGGCGTTCGATGGCTGTTTGTGGCAGGCTATACCGCTGAACGATTCTTCCGGATTTGGCTCGGGCACCCGTCGGCGTATGTCGAGCAACCGCTGGGGCCGCGTCCGGGCTTGTGGTGAGGCAGCTTGGGAGAAGCGCTATGAGGGCAACGATTGGGGCAATCGCGCTGTGCGGCGCACTGTTGGCGACAGTCCCGGCCGCAGCAGAGCGGCCGTGCGAGATTCCGGGCTGGCCAGACGAACGCCCAAGTTACAAATCCTTGGACTTTTCTTGGTGCTCGGCGGACGTCCCTCCGGAGTTTAGGCAATATGCGATTAATGCGGCCATATCGCATTGTCGCGGGAACGAGGAAAGCGTGAAGGAATGGTGCGGAGGGCTGAACTTTCTAAAGTGGGATCACTGTGCGTGTCCCGATGACATGTTTACCCCTGAAATGGTCGAGGCCGCGGATGCGGCGGATGCGGCCCGGGCGGAAGAAGCACGAAGGGAAAGGGAACAAGAGGCCGCGCGGATCGCGGCAGAAGAAGTTGCACGGATCGCTTCGGCCCGGCCGTGCAAGATACCCGACTATCCGAACGCTAACCCAGACACTGTGCCAAGCTTGGGCTTTTCTTGGTGTCCGGCGGAGGTCGATTTTCAGGTGAGGTCCTACGCGATTGCGGTGGCGGGAAGCTATTGCGCCAAGCTCGCCGGCGAGCCTGGGAAGGATTGGGCCGCGCAGATCGAGTCTCTGTGCGAAGGCCTGGACAACTTGGAAGGGCGCATTTCAAGCGGGCGCCATTGTGCGTGTCCGGCCGACTTGCGCTAACAGGCTGCTCAAAAACTCAGTGTTTTTGTGCATTCAGAACGATGACATTGCGGCCGGGGCGGCGCTTGCTCCCGCCGTCTTTGCCGCGCCTGCCGAGCTGCGGCCCGTCCGTAGCCCTGCCTTCGATGATCTGCCGGAAGGTATGCGTATCGACCGGTCCTGCTAGCCCGGGCGCCTCGGGGCCATTGTCGGCCCAGCGGCTGGCCTACTTGTGCGCCAGATCTCCCTTGGCGTAGTAGCCATCGCGCTCGTAGTAGCGCGCACCCTGCGATGGCGAGGCATTCTTGCAGATTGAGGCGACCGTCGCCGCGGCTCCGCGATGGCGCATTGAAGGCTGTGGAATTCCAGCCTAAATTCAGACACATGCAAGAGCGCAAGCGCATCGTACAGCCACCGCCGGACATGCCGGGCCGTCCAAAGGACTGGCGTGACCAGATCAAGGCGGATTTGGCCGCCCAGCTTGAGGCTGGAGCGACCCTGTACGGCATCCGAAAAGACGGTGCCTACATCGCCCGGACCAAGGACGGAGACCGGGTAATCCGTCGTCCCGCCCAGGAGTCCGGCTGACCCGGCGCGCCAGCGCCCGCTGCCATGCCGACGCTGTATGTGGTGGCCGGCCCGAACGGGTGCGGCAAGTCCACTTTGACGCGCACCGGGTGGCTCCGTGACCTCGACATCATCGATCCCGACGCAATCGCGCGTGCCGCCGTTTTCGCCATGCCCGCCGCGGCCGCGCGCGAGGCGTTGCGGAGACGACGGGCCGCGCTCCGCGCTGGCCGAACGCACGTGCTGGAAACCACGCTCGCGGGCTCAGGCGTGTTTCGCCACATGGAGGCCACGCGGGCGGCCGGTCTCCGGGTCGAGCTGCACTATGTGTGCGTAAAGTCGCCCGAAGTGGCACTTGACCGCATCCGAACCCGAGTTGCGGCTGGCGGCCACCACGTCCCGGAAACCGACGTGCGCCGGCGGTTTGTGCGGTCGCAGGCCAACCTGCCGGCTGCGACCGCGCGGTCCGACGAAGTACGCCTCTACGACAACAACGACCCCGACAGGCCCCATCGCGAGGTCGCGGTGATGACCGACGGGATGAGGTGGGCCGCGGAAGATCTCCCGGGTTGGGCGGAGGCAGCAATCGTACGCCCGCTTTAAGTACGCTGGGGCGATTCCTGCCGCATCGCCCATTCATCACCCGAGGTTGACGGCGAGCGCCCGGTGTGGCGAGCGGCAACGACATGAGGTGCCGGGGCAATGCGGTGTTTGCGCCCCGGCGCACTGCGCGAGACCGAGAAAGGACCAGCAATGCCATGAGCGCCCTGACACTGGTGATCGGCAACAAGAACTACTCGTCCTGGTCACTCAGGCCCTGGCTTGCCATGCGCCACGCAGGAATCCCCTTCGACGAACGACTGCTGCGGTTGTTCGATGAGCACTGGAAGGAGGCCATCACCGCCGTTTCGCCCTCCGGCCGCGTGCCGGTGCTGCTGCACGGCGAGCGCACGGTATGGGAATCGCTCGCGATCCTGGAATACGTCCATGAACTGTTCCCGGATGCCGGGTTCTGGCCCTCCGGCCGCGACGCGCGCGCCCAGGCCCGCGCGGTCGCGAACGAGATGCACGCGGGCTTCATCGCGCTACGCACCCACATGCCCATGAACCTGCGCCGTCGGGACCTCAAGGGGAAGGGCCGCGGGCCGGGAGTCGACGACGATATCGCGCGTGTCTGCGAGATCTGGCGAGACTGCCGGGCACAGTGGGGCGCGGGCGGCGATTTCCTGTTCGGGGCTTTCAGCGCGGCCGACGCCATGTTCGCGCCGGTGGTGACACGGCTTGACACCTACGGCATCGACCTCGACGAGACCTGCGACGCCTACAGCCGTGCCGTGCTGAGCCTGCCGGCCTTCATGGAATGGCGCGAGGCGGCACTGAAGGAACCCTGGGTCGTGCCCGAGGACGAAATTGACTGAAGGCCCGTGCGGAGTTTGATCCGGCCTAAACGCATGCCCGCAAGCCGAATGACGATGTCACAGCGGGAGCCGATTACGGACTTCCGTTCCTGCCGATATCGCGCGGACCACTGACCCTGCATCGCGTCGCGTAATGCGGGCTGGCGGTGGGGATCATCTTTGCGCCGATTACGTGGTTTCGCGTGGGGCCCTGCCCAGCCCAGACGCCACGTGATCGATCACTTGGTGACGCCGATCGGCGTCCAAGCAGCTCGCCGGGCCTCAGTCGAGGGACATCACGGCATCGGGGTCGTGAATGTGGATGAGCATGATCACCCACTTGCCGTCCTTCTTCCTGAGGGTGTAGGTCGCGCCGGCGCGCTGATAGACCTGCCCGCGGGAATTCACGCGTTCGAACGCGGTACTCGCGATTGCGGTGCCGTCCGTGAGCCGTTTGACGTTGAGCGCAACCCAGCGGGAATCCTCGAAACCGCCGTGGATCATGTAGCGCTTCCACTTCTTGATGGTCAGCCGGATGTCCTTCGGCGTCTCGTACGCGCGCAGGTCCCCGTTGGGAGCGAGCATGAACAGCGGTGCGTCGTAGTGCGCCACGATCTCCCAGGCGTGCCCATGGTCGAAGGTCTCGAGGTAGTCCCGCATGAACGTGTCGATCTCGGCGTCGCCCTGAGCGCCCTGCGCCGGCAGCGCCAACAAGAGCCACGTTGCCGCGATCGCGACGTGGGAAGCGAACCTCACGCCTCGGCCCCGCCGCAAAGATCGCCGATCGGCTTCACCTGTCATGACGCTGCTCCTCGAGGCTCAGTCGCGGCAAACCCACCCGCCCGCCAGCCCGGACGATGTTGCGGTAGCGGGCTGATCATAGGCAGGTACGGCCCGGAGACGTATTGAGACTCGGTTTCGCGTGCGGAGTCTGGGCGGCTTCCCCGGCGATGCCAGCGCCCGTAAAAGGATTCGGGTCATGCGGGAGCGGCGGCGGTCAAGCCGGCAGGCCGGCCACGTGCAGGCCCGGTGCATTCCGGTTCCGGGGCACCGCGCCGTCCAGCGTGCCGGAGGCACCGGGGGAGGGCGTCGAGGCGCCGTTGACGGCTCCAAGCGCTAGCCGGGCTCACCTTGCCGGACCACGTCCTCGAGGATGGCGTCGGTGGACATCCCCTCCGCCTCCGCTTCGAAATTCAGGATGATCCGGTGGCGGAGGGCGGGCGGCACCATCGCGTCGACATCGCGGAGGCTCACGTTGAAACGACCGTCAAGCAGCGCCGCCACCTTGCCGGCGAGCACCAGGGCCTGCGCACCGCGGGGGCTTGCCCCGTAGCGGACGAACCGCTTGACGCTTGAGGGCGCACCTTCGGTTTCCGGATGGGTGGCCAGGATCAGTCCGGCCACGTGCTCCTTGACCTCGCTTGGCACCAGCACGTCGCGGACCAGCAGCTTGAGGTGCTCCACCTCGTCGATGTCGGTGACCTGCGTCCCGGCCGGCTCCTCCCGGCCGGTGGTGCGTTCGATGATCTCCGCGATCTCCGTCGCAGCAGGCGCCCCGACCGCGAGCTTCAGCATGAAGCGATCGATCTGCGCTTCGGGCAGCGGATAGGTGCCGTCGATCTCGATCGGGTTCTGGGTCGCGAGGACGAAGAAGGGTCGCGGGAGCGGGTGGCGCTTTCCGCCCACTGTCACCGCGTGTTCTTGCATCGCCTCCAGCAGGGCAGACTGCGTCTTGGGCGTGGCGCGGTTGATCTCGTCGGCGAGCAGGATCTGTCCGAACACGGGTCCAGGCTGGAATCGGAGCTCACGACCGGAATCGAGATCCGCAATCACGTCGGAGCCGATGATGTCGGCGGGCATCAGGTCGGGCGTGAACTGGATGCGGGCGAGGTCGACCCCGAGACACCCGCACAGGGCCTGGATCATCTTGGTCTTGCCCAGTCCGGGAAGTCCTTCGATCAGCGCGTGGCCGCCCGTGAACAGGCAGATCAGCATCTGCTCCACGACGCGATCGTGGCCGACGATGGTGGCGCCGATTCCGGCCTTCAGCTTCTCGAACGTGTCGAGGAACTCCCGGACGCGTTCTGTGCCCTCGGCAGGCGCCGCCAGGTCCGTGACCGCGGCGGCCTGCGCACGTGTCGCTGTGGTCATGTCTTCTCCCTCATGCGATTGGCACGCCACCGGGCACCGAGGTCCAGCAGCAGCATGGCGAGTGCAGCTGCCAGCAGCCACTCCCGAATGGGAACGGGATGCGGATACGGCTGTCGTGGCAGCTCGAATACATCTGCTGCGTGGGCAAGCACCTGTCCCCCGGTCTGCGCCGCAAGGATATTCAGGAAGGTGCGGTCGGGTGGGCGATGGCGATACTCGTCCGGGTAGGAGACCACGGCGCCCGTGATCGTGGAGAGGACGTCGGCACCGGCATCCGGGTCGCGGAGACCCGACCCGCGGGTTCGATCATCGTCCGGGGCGAACCCGGTTCCGGCTTGATGGTTCATCGAGACGGCGACCAGGTACGCACCATGCCCGGCGGCGGCGACCGTTCCCTGGTGACGTCCCGGCGCGACCTGACGGAGTTGCAGAACGCGGCTCTCCCGGTCGGGCCGGATCACCTCGGCCTGCACGTCCGCGAAATTGACCAGGCGCCCGTCCTTGCCGGCGACATCGACCGTGATGTCCACCTGGTCCGTGTCGACGTTGGTCCGGACGGCCAGGTCGTCCCGGCGCTCGCTCCGTGCCGCCCAGCGGACGAGTTGCGCAAACAGCGGCCCGAGTGACTCCCACTCGACCCATTGCGCGCCCCAGCGCGGCTTGATCTCGGACGTGAACACCGCGGTCCTGCCGAGGCCGAAGCGCCAGACGGCGAGGACCGGATCCTGCGCCGGGCTCTCCAGGAGCACGTCCACGCCGCGCCGCGCCGTGGTCGCGACATAGCCATCGAGCACCGGTACCGCATCAAGCACGTTACCCCTTGCAACCTCGTGATGGAGAGCCCGCGCCACGGGCCGGAACGATTCCTCGACCAAGCCGCTGCGGGTCGCGAGCTGGGTTTCCATGGTGAAGATCCGCGGCAGCTTGGATGCATCGCTCGTGAAATAGAACCGGCCCTGGCCCATCTCGCTGATGCTCTGCAGTTGCGGCCTGCCCGTTTCCGAGCCGATGGTGACAGCGGAGACCGTGATCTTCTTCCGGACCATGCGCCCGAGAAGCTCCGGAAACTTCGAGGAGTACACCTCGCCGTCCGACAGGATGATCACGTGGCGGATGACGGCGGGACTGCGGTCGATGGCCCGGTACGCCTTCTGGAGGCCCCACATGAGCTGCGTGCCGCCGCCTCCGGCGCGCATCGACGCGATGGCGTCAAGCGTCCTGCCCGGCGCCCCGATCGGGCCAATGGGCACGACCCAGTCCGACTTCATGTCGAAGGCGAGCACCCCGAGCTCGGTGCGGTGATCCATCACCGAAACCGCGCGTTGCGCGGCTTCGCGGGCGAGCGCGAGGCGGTGATGGTCGCCATCGGCCTGGTTCATGCTCCCGGATCGGTCAATGACCAGCACGATGGCGGTGGAGGGCGCATCGAGCTTGCGCCGGGCCACCATCCTGACCGGAAGCGCTTCCTCGACCGGCGTGTCGTAGTACCCGCCCAGACCGAAGCTCCGCTCGCCACCCAGCATCACCAGTCCGCCGCCGCGATCGCGCACGAAATCGCGCAGTGCACGCATCTCCGCGTCCGTCAGGGCAAGGGACGAGAGGTTGCTGAGCAGCACCACGTCGAAACCGGCGAACATCTCCGGTCCGACCGGGCCGGCTACCTCGGAAGCGGCCGCGAACGCGGCCGGCTCCGCATACACGCTGACATCGATGTTCTGGGTCCTGAGGGCCCGGGCGAGGAACTCCGCCTCGGCCGGCACTGGATCGAACAACAGGGCGCGCAACGCCGGTCGGACAGCAACCACGCCGGCCGCGTGGTTGTTGCATGCCTCCCCGTCCTCGGCGGATTCGATTCGCGCCTCGAAGATGCCGAACCCCTCGCGGTCCATCACCTCGCGGTGGACCAGGGGGTTGTCCCCGCGGCGGAGCTGTATCTGGCCCGATCGCACCAGCGAACCATCGCGAAACAGGCCGATTTGCGCGATCCCGTCCTGGTTAGCGCGGACCGTGACCCGAATGTCGAACGGCTCACCGCGCCGAACGTCGGCGGGGACGTCGACGCGTTCCACGGAAATCTCTCCGGGAGCGGGGCCCCCGATCACGACCGGATGGATCGCGATCCCGCTGCGGTGCGCGCTCTGGGCAATGCGGGACCGATCCGAAACCGTGTCGTGACCGTCGGACAACAGCACCACGCGGCGATCACCCGTTTCGGGCAGGAGCGTCTGTGCGCGTCGCAGGGCCAGTGCCAGGTCGGTCGCGCCGTGCGCGAGGCCCGGGGTCGACGCCCCGTCCGGCTCCGGGTCGGGTAGGGGCGCGACAGGTCCGGCCACGCCGTCGCCGGGCGCGATCACCCTCGCATCGCCACTGAATCCGACAATCCCGATGGTGTCGTCCGGGCCGGCATGGCCTGCGGCCAGTTCCGCCGCGTGAGCTGCCGCATCCGCGGCGCCCGCTCCGACGCTCGCGGATTCGTCGACGACGAACACCACGTGGCGGGCATCCGTATCCAGCAGCAGACGGGGCTGCCACAGCGCGGCCGCCGCCAGGGCGAGGGTGACGAGCCGAAGGCCGGTCGCCAGGGGCGACGCCTGCCGGCGCCGGCGGTACAGGTAGAGGGCGAGTTCGGCGCCGCCCGCGGCGAGCGCGATCAGGGCGAGGATCAGCCAGAGCGCCTGCTGGTGCGGGTAGGTCGGAGGCGCCAGGTCGGAAGCGGCCGCGCCGGACGCGGGCCCGGTCCTGCCAGGAGCAATATTGGATTCAGACGCGTCGAGAAGGTTGATCGCGATCTGGGGCGGCGCGCCGTCGTCGGCATCGGGGCGCGCATGAATGCCGGTGAGCAGCCCGATGTCGGGATGCTCGCCTGGAACCGGCGCTCCCGTGCGGTACTGCACCGGCAGCGAGTCCAGCCGCACGGGATGCAGCCATTCGAGCGCGTTGCCGACGAGGAGGGGAAAGGCGACCCGCACCCGCAGGTCCGACTGCAGGGAACGAAACCCGAGGAACACGGCCCGGACAGACCCGTCGGCCTCACCGCCTGGCCCCGCGCCCTCGCGGCTGTCGGCGCCGCTTCCGCGCGGCCCGGTGTTCCGGTCGGCCGCGTCCTCCGCCGCCTCGTCGTTCCACGCGTACATCAGCAGCGTGTCGCTCGACTCCGCGAGCACGGTGCCGCGGCTCTCCGGCTCCTTGCGCTCCACGGCGAGCGCTTCCTCGACCAGCAGGTCCGTCAGGTCCACGTCGCGCATCACCGGATGGGCCTGGTGCCAGCTGGTGACGGCGGGCCGTTCGACGCGACCGCTGGCGGCAATGGGTGCATCGGCGGGGAGCGACCCCAGGAGCAGGTACCGCCCCGGCGGCAGGCGTTCGGGGGCGGCGCCATCGATCACCACAACATCGGCTCCGGCGGCGTGGGCGGCTGCGACGGACGGGGCCCGGAACAGCTGGCCGGCACCGTCCGCCCGCAGCGCTTCCTCCAGGAACAGGTCGCCTTCACCGACCAGCGCGATTCGTCGCGAGCGCGGCGCCGGCAGCACCGCGTGCACAACGTCGTCGGCACCCAGCGCGTCGCCGCCAGCGATGCGGGCGGTGAGCACCCCCGCGGCGTCGTGCCGGAAGGGCAGCACCACGCCTCTTTGCACCCCGGCTGGCAGCGACAGCCCCTGCTGATGGAGCAGGACGTCTTTGAACGCAACCTCGAACTCGACGGCGCGCGCGGCATCATCGAAGTTCGCGATGGTGATGTAGAGCTGGTAGTCCACCTCGGGCGCGGAGTCCCGGCGAAGCGCGAACTCGGTGATGCCGGTATTGGCCGACGACTCGCCGACCAGGTGCCAGACGAGGGGCGTCTCGGAGGTCGACTCCGTGGACGGCTCCGCGGCGTCGGTGAAGACGTGGATGCGCGCGGCGGGGCCGGTGGCGACGAGACGGCGGGCGATGCCCACGGCATCGGACATGCGATCCGACCGGTGGGTCGCGGCGAGGGCATCGATCCCGTCCCGGAGACGGTCGGTATCCGTGGTGAAGGGGACCACGATCTCCCCCCGGGAGGTCATGAGCATCCCGGACTGGCTCCGCTCGAGCCCCTCGGCGACGCTGCGGGCCATCCGGCGGGCGGCCTCGAAGCGCCCTTCAGGGACGTCGGTCGCCTGCATGCTGGCCGAGGTGTCGACTATCATGACCACCCGGGGCCAGCCGGACTGGGTGGTCGACCAGAGCGGGTTGGCGATCGCCAGCGCCGCCGCGACGACGGCGAGGAGCTGCAGCCCGAGGGAAGCGCTCGGACGCAGCCGGAGCCAGGCCGGACGCGGCGAGCCGCGGCGGTCGTCGACCGCCTCCCAGAGCGACAGGGTGGTGACCCGGACCTCCCGGCGCTGCACGCGGTACATGTGCAGGAGGAGGACCAGCGGAACGGCCGCGAGCAGCCAGAGCGCCGCCGGGTTGGCGAGGCTCATGCGAGAAATCCTGCCGAGCGCAGCTGCTGCAGGAGTTGCACGTCGGACGTGCCGGTGCCGGCCAGTCGCACGTACGGTGCCTGGAGGCGCCGGCACAGCGCTACCCGTTCGTCGAGGAAACGGGTGAGATTCTCCCCGTATCGCTTGTGGGTCGCACGCTCGGCGGTCAACCTCTTCGCCGTTGCCGGCGAGGGTTCTTCAACATCGAGGAGCTCCACGTCGCCGTCGATGTCGGGCGAGATCTCGTCGTTGGCGAGCACCTGCACAACGCGCGCATCCAGCCCGCGGGCAAGCAGCGCTCGAAGACCGGCCTCGATGCGTTCCACCGGCTCGATGAGATCGGAGATGATGACGGCCACGCCCGGCGCAAGCGACGAACGCGCGTGCTCGGTCAGGGCGTCTCCGAGCCGGGTGCGCCCGCCCGCCCGGATGACGCCGAGCCGGTCCAGGAGGGGCGCCATCCGACGATGACCACGACGCGGTGTCATCCCGCGGTCGCGCTGCCCATCGTCGGCGAGCAGTCCCACGGAGACACGTTCGTGGTTCGCGAGCGCGACGCAGGCGAGCACGGCCCCGGCTCGCAGGCCGTGGTCTAGCTTGGATGGCGTGCCCGCCCCCATGGATGCGCTGGTGTCGACGAGGAGATGCAAGCAGAGATCCCGATGTTCGCGGAAGCGCTTGACGACCAGCCGGTCCAGGCGCCGGTAGACGTTCCAGTCCACGTAGCGCGTGTCGTCCCCCGGCGCGTAGGGGCGGACGTCGACGAACTCCAGGCTTGCGCCGTAGCGCGGGCTGCGCCGGTCGCCGGGAATGCGCCCATCGAACAGGCGCGCGGACTGCAGCCGCAATCGGGCAAGCCGGTAGAGGAAGGCCGCGTCAAAGCGCTCCGTGATGTTCATCGTCGCGTCTGAATGGCCTGGAAGTACCGCTTGATCCGGCTCCGGGCGTCCAGCGGAATCCACTCCTCGCTCAGCGTCTGCTCGGCGCGCCGCGTGAACCGTGCCCGCATGTCCTGCATGGGGCGCCGGGCCTGCCCTCGAGCGACCTGTCCCGCCGAATCCGCGAGGAACGACCGATGGGCGCCATCCTGGCGCAGGCCCGCGAGCTCGACTTCCGGTGCCTGTTCCGTATCGATCCGGTCCGCAATCGAGCCGGGCGGCAGGACGGCGAAACCGGTGCCGGGTTCCCCGGCGTTTCGTCCGGTTCCTTCCTCGTCTCTCGGGCTGTCATCGTCGATGCCCTCGCCGGGCCCGTGCTTGGGCCACGGCGGCACATCGCTCGTCGCGGTGTCGGTCGACTCAGGCAGGCTCGCGAAGCGGTCGCTCTGCGGGGTCAGGCGCTCCTCGTCGGGAAAGAGCGGCATGGTCTCCGGTGGGTCGTCCGCCGAAGGTTCGCGCTGCACGGGCTCGGCCCCGTCCGGCTGGCCGGCCGGGCCGCCCTCCTCTGGGCGCTCCCGCACGACCTCCAGCGGCGGCGGCCGGGTCATGTCGCGCTGCCGCGCGCCGCCCCACAGGGATTCCAGCTCGCCCAGGGCCGCGGCCGCCTCGGCCCGCGAGTAGCGCCGGGCCGACAGTTCGGTGTCGGGCCGGGAGATGGTGTTGGCCGGGAGCGGGAGGATGTCCCCCGGGGCTCCCCCGACCCGCAGACTGGGCAGGCGATCGTCGAGATCGTGGAACGGACGGCGCTGGTCGGACAGGCGGAGGGCATGCTCGAGGGTTTCGGGATCGATTTCGACCGGAGAGTCCCGGAACTCGACGGCAGGCGTCTCCTGAACCGGCTGCCGGGGCGGTCGCCGCAGGGGAGTGATCGGAGCCATCGTCACTCCAAGCTCCACGGGGCTGGTGCCGGCGACGGGTTGCGCCTCCGGCGCCGCTTGGACGGACGCAGGGGAGACGAGGGGGAATGGCGGAAGCCAGACGAGGAGGGTGGAGACGGCGAGGACGGCAAGGGCAGCGTGTGCCGGCCGGGAGGACGGCGCCAGCGGGACGCCCGTCGGTACCGAGAGCCTGCCGGCGTGAGCGGCGGCGTCGGACAGGAGTGGACCGGCCAGCGGTAGATGGGTGCTGGTTTCAAACTCGAGGGCGGCGGCCAGTCGCTCATCCAGTCCGAGGTTCCGGTCCAGGGTCCTGGCAGCTAGCCGAATCGGAACCGGAACGAGGAAACCGGCCATTGCCCCGAGCGCGGTCGCCGCGATCACCGCGAGCCCGTACTCGGTCCCGTCGATCGGCCACACCGCCTTGAGCAGCAGCCACGGTATCAGGACGACATGAACGGCAAGCGCAGCCAGAACCGCGCCGGAAATACCTCTTGCCAGCCGAATTCGCCGGCCTGCCCGGCGCAGGGTCGAGCGGAGGCCGGCCCGCTCCGAAGCGTTCACCGTCACTGCCGGCACCGCCTCTGTGCGATGCCGATCAGGACAGCATTCGTGCGTCGATGCTGCACCGGTGCAGGGGCCGTCGAGGCAGGGAAGGACGCAAGGCGCGCCACACGAGCGGCGAACCCTCTCTCGATCCGCCGCCATCGGACGCCGCTGCGAGCGTAGATCATGCGCAGGCCCGAAGCTCCTGGGCGAGACAACCGGTCTGGCAAATCGAAAGTAGCATGGCGGCTCGGACGCGGCGGCATCGAGGATTGATCATTCCTGCCCGGCGGCGCAATGACAACGTCAAGTTTGCGGACCTCGGACTCCGGGTCTCCATGGCGACGGCCTCCACTCCCATGGTCCACGAACCGGGCAGCAGTACCACGGATCGATGGCGCGCCGCGACAGCCGGTCGGAGGAGCACGGCTTTCGGGATACCCGGGTCCCGAGCGCGGTCCTCGTGGCGCCGCGAACGTCGACAAGACCGAAACGGGGCTCGGGCAAGGCGCGGCCCGATCCGTCATCGGGAGCCGGGCCGATTGCAGACGAACCGATTCCGTTATGATGGGGCCACGCTACGTATACGCGAGAAGGGGCCGTCACGTCAGTGGGGGAGATGCGAGACCGATGAAGGCATTCAGGCCTGTGAGAAGCTTCGGTATCCGTTGGAATCGTCGTCGTGTGATGCAGGGTGTTCTTGGCCTTGGCATCGCAGTGGGACTGGTTTCCCCCGACGCCTGGATAACCGACGCCGACGCGGCGGAGATCGCACGACAACGCCCCCAGGACGGGGACCAACTGACGTTCTTCGGTGGCGATCGCGATGGCGAAGTCATCGCGCCCGCCGATCTCTCCCTGGGAGAGCAGCCCTTTATCGCCTATCCACGTGATCCGTCTTCCGGCGTGATCCGGGATGGATCACGCCTCAACCAGATCACGTTGCTGCGGGTGGATCCTTCCCGATTTGACGACCGGACCCGACCGGGCACCGTGGACGGGATCATTGCCTTTTCGGCCACCTGCACACACCAGCAGTGTCCAGTGACCGCGTGGGACGAGCAGGCCGAGGCGTTGTTCTGCTTCTGCCATCGGTCCCGCTTCGACCCGTGGAACGCCGGCAAGGTCGTGAACGGACCGGCCGTGCGGAAACTTCCCACGCTGCCGCTGCGATTGGAGGGCGAAAACGAGCTCAGGATCGCAGGCGGCTTCAGTGGACGGGTCGGAAATTGATGTCGCGACGTGAATGTCGGGCGTGTCTCCGTGGGAAGAGACGCCCGGGCGGTGCTTCTGCGCCCCATTCACCATGCAACCAATCCCACAAAGGACAACCATTGGGGAGATCCACATGAGGAGTCTATTGACGGGCACGGCCGTAGCGGCCGCACTTCTCGCCCTGATGGTGGGCAGCGCGACCAGCGCCGACGCCATCGAGAACTACAACCCGGTCACCGAGGATCGACTGGACAACCCGGAGCCGCACAACTGGCTCCAGGTTCGGGGCAACCGGGAGGGGTGGGGGTACAGCCCGCTCGACCAGATCAACACCTCGAACGTCGGGTCTCTGCAACCGGCCTGGCTGTTCTCGACTGGCGTTCAGGAAGGACACCAAGCACCGCCGCTGGTCAACGACGGCGTGATGTATGTCACCACGCCGATGAACCAGGTCCTGGCTCTCGATGCGGCCACCGGCAAGCGGCTGTGGCGTTTTCAGAGAGAGCTGCCGGAAGACCTCTTCCAGCTGCACCCCACCAACCGTGGACCGGCGCTGCTAGGCGACAGGCTCTACGTGGCGCTCACCGACTGCTTCCTGGTCGCGCTCGATGCTCGAACCGGCGAGGTGATCTGGGAGGTCGCCGTCGACGACTACCAGGCGGGCTACTACATGACGATCGCTCCGCTGGCTGCCAAGGGCAAGATCATGGTGGGCGTGTCCGGCGGTGAATACGGCATCCGCGGTTACGTCGCAGCCTACGATGCGGAGTCCGGTGAAGAGGCGTGGCGTACCTACACGGTGCCGGCGCCAGGCGAGCCAGGGAGCGATACCTGGCCGGACGACGACGCCTGGAAGACCGGCGGAGGATCGGTGTGGCTGACGGGGAACTACGACCCCGACACGGGTCTTTCCTATTGGGGTATCGGCAACGCCGCGCCCTGGATGGGTGACACCCGCGGCGGCATGGACAACCTCTACACGACGTCGGTCATTGCGGTGGACGTGGAATCCGGGGCGCTCGTGGGACACCACCAGTACCACTGGAACGATTCCTGGGACTGGGATGAGGTCTCACCCCCGCTCATCTACGACGTCACCCGTGACGGGGAGACCTTCAAGGCACTCGTCAACGTGGCCCGCAACGGTCACATCTACCTTCTGAAGCCGACCGCTGAAGGTCCGATCGAGTTCGTCGACGCGTGGGGCTACGTCTACAGCAACGTGATCACTGCGTTCGATCCCGACACGGGCCGCGTGTCGTATGACGACAATCACTGGCCGGGCACCGGGAAGGCAGCGCTGTTCTGTCCGTCGCTCTGGGGCGGCAAGGACTGGCCGTATTCGGCCTACAGCCCGGACACGGGCCTGCTCTACATTCCGGCGAACGAGAACCTCTGCAGCACCCTGGAAGGTGCCGAAGAGAAGTACGTGCCGGGCGAGCTGTACATCGGGGTGCCGATCCCGGTGATCCTCGGCGGGTTCAGCCTCCGTGAGGGGTGGGACCACATCGGGGAAATCCAGGCCTGGAACGTCGACAGTGGCGAGGAAGTGTGGAGCAAGGACTTCGCACACCAGAACTGGGGTCCGATTCTGGCGACCGGTGGCGGTGTGCTGTTCTCCGGCGGCACCAACGACCACATGTTCCGTGCCCATGATGCGGCGACCGGCGAAACGCTGTGGGAATACCCGACGAATTCGGGTGTGACCGCTTCGCCGAGCACCTACAGCGTCGATGGCAAGCAGTACGTTGCCGTACAGTCGGGCTGGGGCGTGGACGCCGAGCGCAAGCAGGACGTCCTGCGCGGCATCATTCCCGGGTACGACGTGCACGTACCGCAGGGTGGCGTGATCTGGGTGTTCGCGCTTCCGTAGGGCTTGCAGGAGGCTTGGGGGCGGCGTTGCGGATGCAAGCGCCGCCCTGAAGCCCAACCCTGAACACGGGAATTTTGCGACCGGAGTCCGATCACCGGGCTCCGGTCGTTTTTCTGATGATTGCGCCCGTCGAGGTAACCGCTGATCGCGAGGAAATCGTTGCCGCCGCACAGCGTTTCTGTTGTGGCGCCGTCCGTGCCGGGCGAGCACCAATTGACCGCGCGCACGTATTGCGCCGGTGAACTGGGGACGTGATGGCCTAGCGTGGCCGGGCAGCACGGGTGCGTTCAGCGGTGTGCTTGCTCCACAACGAGTAGGTCGCGCCGTCGCAGACCGGGTTTACCCGAAGATACCGGCCTCAACGGCTGTGAAAGCAAGGGCATATCTTAAACCAAAGCATAAATAGATGCTTGAGAGAGTTTTCTCATTTCTTGTGAAATTACTATCGACAGGTTGCCGAACAAATCGACACTCACCTGAGCTGTCATGACGTGATGGCGTTGCCGAGAGATCCGTTCTCAGGCGATTCATGGGCGGCGGAACGGGCGTGCCGAGAGAGGACTGCGCGCCAACCGAGGCCGTAGGCAGAAACGCACCCACAGATCGCCGTGTTCAAGTGGCCTGCATGCGGGTCGGCAGGGGCACTCCACGGCAGCGGCTGGTCGCAACGACCGATCACATATTCGAAGATGCTGTAGAACGGACGCAGGACGATAACGACCGGCCGGTGTCACCCGCGACAATTGCCTTACAGAGCACTGGGAATCGAGTATGTCTGCCTTCGCACCGGACTGGTGACAGTGGATCTGCTCGCCATCGGCGAAGTCATGGCCGAGATCCGACAAGATCCGACCGCCGGCTTCCGCGTCGGGTTTGCCGGCGACACGTTCAACACCGCGGTCTATTGCGTCAGGGAGTCCGACCCATCGGCCCGCATCGGCTATTGCACGCGTGTCGGCTGTGATCCCCTTTCCCATGCCTTCCTGAGCGTCGCGAAGAAAGAGGGGATCGATGTTTCCCAGGTCGGCTTCGATCGTGAACGCAACCTCGGCGTTTACACCGTCTCGACCGACAGTGCCGGCGAACGCATCTTTCACTACTGGCGCAGCAACTCGGCGGCGCGCCGACTGTTCGCGTCCGCCGAGCCCCCTGTTTCCCTGCCGCCCGCGAGGGTTGTTTATCTGTCGGCCATAACGCTGGCCATCGTGCATCCTTCGGCCCGCCAGCGCCTCATCGCGCATTTGCGCGAGTTGCGGGGGCGCAGCGCCTGCCATGTGGCCTTCGATTCGAACTACCGGCCGCAACTCTGGGAGGACGCCGAGACCGCGCGCCGCTCAGTCCGGGAGATGTGGCAGGTTGCGGACATTGCCCTGCCTTCGGTTGACGACGAAATCGCCTTGTTCGGCGATGCGGACGAAGAGGCCGTAATTGCGCGATTTGCCTCTTCAGACTGGCATGCCTGCGCCATCAAGCGGGGAGCGCTCGGCCCGGTGTCGCCGCGGCTCGCGCGCGGCGCGCATCCCGAATTCGCCCCCGCACCCGGGGTCGTCGATACGACTGCGGCGGGAGACAGCTTCAACGGCGGTTACCTGGCGGCGCTCCTTCGCGGCGAAGATGAAGGGCGATGCCTCCTGGCCGGCCACAAGATCGCCTCCCGGGTGGTCGGCGCGTCGGGGGCCTTGATTGCGCGCAGCTGAAACGAGCGTCCGATCCCAGCGGTCAAACACCCGGTCGGAGCCGTCCCGATGCAAACCCAATTCGGATCGAAGACCATGACCGACAATGCACGGAATGTCTTGGCCCGGCTCGGCGAGGCTGGGGTAGTGCCGGTCGTCGAACTGGACGGCTGCGAAGTTGCTCTACCTCTTGCGAAAGCGCTGACGGCGGGCGGTTTGCCCGTTGCCGAAATCACGTTCAGATCGGAAGCGGCGGCGGCTTCGATCCAGATCTTGCGGGAGGAGCTTCCGCAGATGCTGGTGGGAGCCGGGACAATTCTCAATGTCGATCAGGTGGAGATGGCCCATCGAGCTGGTAGCCAGTTTGTCGTCACGCCCGGGTTCAATCCCGCGGTCGTCGAAGCCTGCATCAAGCTGGAAGTGCCTGTGCTTCCAGGCATCAACAATCCAACCGGCGTCGAGCAGGCCATGGGCTTCGGTCTTGAGGTCGTCAAGTTCTTTCCTGCCGAGGCCAGCGGCGGCGTGTCGTTCCTGAAAGCGTTGTCCGGCCCGTATCCCTCGATCCGGTTCCTGCCGACTGGCGGCATCGGCCCGAATAACCTCCGCGACTATCTCGCCCTGTCCAATGTCCTCGCATGCGGCGGGTCTTGGGTCGTAAGTCCGGCACTCGTGCGGGCATCCAGGTTCGACGAGATCACACGCCTTGCTGAGGAAGCGGTCACACTCATTGCCCGGACCGATTGAAACTGTCAATCGACAGAGGGGGCGCCCGGGACTCGTCTGCGAACACAACGCTCTCGACGGATCGATGCATGTCTGACGCCAGCTTGTTTCCCGCTCCGAAGATCGTCGTAGTCGGGCGAGACCGCGAACGCGCGTTGATGACCGTTGACGCGTTGCGCGACGAAGCCAACCATCAAGTTTTCGTCTTTGGCGACGACACCGGGCTCGCCCACAGACGTGCCGAGATCGCCCCCGATGTGGTTCTCATTGACATTGAGGATCCGAATCGCGAGGTGCTCGAAGCGCCTGCGGTCGCCTCGAGCCCGATGAAGCGGACCGTCGCCAAGTTTGTCGACAGGTCCGACGATTCGTCGGCAATTGCCGCGGTCTAGGCCGTAGTATGCGCCTATGTGGTCGACGGATTACAGAAAAAGCGAATCAAGCCGATCCTTGACGTGGTGATCGCCCGTTTCCACCAGTTCTCGCGGCTGCAGAAAGAACTGACGGCGACCAAGGCCGCACTGGCGGAGCGCAAGACGGCCATGGATCAGGGCAAGAAGATTGCTGATGTGGCCGAAGCGGTATCCGCGCTGCAGGAAGCCGGGATCGCATGGGAGATCGTTCCGGGTGTGACGGCGGCGGTCTCGGCCGCCGCCTCGGCGAGCGAGTTCCCGACCGAACGAGGCACGACCAACGCAGTCGTCTAGACCACCGGCCAGACGCGGCAGGGCGACGTGGGTCGTGACTGGGGTCGACATCTCGCACCGGGAACCACCATGGCTCTCTACATGGCAGTTCGCGCGTCGCCCGCCGTACAGGCGACCCTGATCGCATCAGGCTGCGACCCGGCGATGCAGGTGACGATCGTGACCCCCACTACGCTCGCGGATATGGCCGAAAGGGCACTGGAGACCGATGGCCCGGCTATCATTTTGCTACGTGTGCCCGCCGCCGAACGCCCAGCCCGGTTGGGCGGCCATTACTGTACCGGTGTCCTGGCTGGAGCGCCGAGCGGCCCACAAGCAGTTCGGGAGGAACCCGGAGGAGAAGTTCGACGAACATGACCGCGACCTTTCGCCTGTTCATCGCGGCTGGCCTTGCGATGGCGCTGATGCCGGTGGGTGATGTGCGCGCCCAAACCGCCGGGTCCGAAGCATTTGCCGACGGCCAAGCCAGCTTCAGCCTCCGATACCGGTACGAGCGGGTCAGCCAGGATGACCTCCCCGAAGAAGCGGCTGCGCATACGCTCCGTACTCGAGTGGGCTATTCGACCTCCGCATCGCTTCCGGTTCAGGCGCTGCTCGAGCTCGAAAATGTCGCCCACCTCGAGAGCGGCACCTTCAATGACACCGTCACTGCACGGACCGCCTACCCGGTGATCGCAGATCCCCAGGTCACCGAGATCAACCGCGCGTGGATCAGCATGTTGCTCGCACCAGGCGCCAGCGCTCGCGTCGGGCGCCACCGGATCAAGTACGACAACGACAGGTTTGTCGGCAATGTCGGCTGGCGGCAGAACGAGCAGACTTTCGATGGGCTGCGCCTGACGGCGACCGGCATTTCTGGTCTGAAGGGCGAGTACACCTACGTCTACCGCGTCAACCGGGTCTTCGGGGCGGATTCGCGCAACGGCACCTTCGACACCCGAAACCATTTCTTCCGTCTGAACTACGCCGGGTCTGCGCCGGCTAAGCTGGTCGGCTATGGCTATCTCCTGGACATCGAGGAGGCACCGGCACTCTCCTCCAAAACCTTCGGGGTGCGCTTGGCAGGTACGTTCGATGCCGGTTCCGGTGTCACATGGCTCTACACGCTGGAGGCTGCTCGACAGAGCGACCATGCTGGCAATCCGAATAAGTTCGATTTCGGCTATTGGGCTGTCGAGCCGGGCTTGCGTCTCGGGGACGTGACCGTCAAGGTCGGTCACGAAAGCCTTCGCGGGGACGGCATGCTGGCCTTCCAGACACCGTTGGCGACGCTTCACGCGTTCCAAGGTTTCGCCGACAAGTTCCTCACCACGCCCCCTGACGGAATCAACGACTCCTACGCGACTCTCGTGTACAGGCCAAAAGGCCATGGACCACTTGCGGGTACCCAACTTGTTGGCGTCTATCATCATTTCGGCACCGCCGTCGGCGGGGACGACTACGGCTCTGAACTGGATCTGGTGATCACACGGAAGTTCGCCGAGCACTTCAGTACAACGCTGAAAATTGCCCGTTACGAAGCCGATACTCGCGGTTCAGACACGACCAAGGTGTGGCTCTCACTCAGTTACACCTACTGAAAGCCAGTTGAAGGCGAGCTGGCCGATAGCCCTTCTCAGTTCAAGCGCCCACTCGGCCTCGCGAGCTGGTCCGCTGGATGGCACCTTCAGCACTGGCGGACGACGCGGCCCGGGTCTCGATCAGTGATTTCTTGTGGGCCGACGCATAGCGCCCGAGTTTGCCCACACGGTGCTAAGGAAATTCAGAGGATTAGCGTGCCGATCGTTGCTCAGCCGGTGAGCCGGCCAACATGTCATGAAACTGGGTTACTCTGGCCCGGCCGAAAATGCCGTTCGGCAATCCCGCAAGCCAAATGCTCGCTCACGCGCTGAGAGCCTCAGCAAGACCGATGGAGTCCCGTTAGATGCCGCTCGAATCACTGACCTTCCACAGCGTCGATGTGCGTGCTGTCGTTCTCAAGCTGAATCGCCCTGTGGTCGCGAAGATCGCGACCATTACGGACTGGCCTCTCATCCTGATCGACCTGAAGACCGAGGAAGGTGTCGTCGGGCGCGCCTATCTCGAGCCTTACATCGTCAAGTCGATGAACTATCTCGTGCCAGCCTTGTGTGACATGGGGGCGATGCTCAAAGGCCAAAAGCTTGCGCCGGCCGAGATCTACGAAACTACGCGAAAGTCGCTGCATTTTGTAGGGTACGAAGGCATGACGATGATCGCTGTTTCCGGCATCGACATGGCAGCCTGGGACGCATTGGCGAGGGCTGCCGGCTTGCCGTTGTGCACATTGCTCGGCGGTTCGCCCGGACCGGTGCGCGCGTACAACAGCAATGGGCTCTGGCTCCAGTCGCCTTCCAAGGTTGCCGCCGAGGCGGTCGAGATCCGCGATGAGGGACAGTTCGATGGCGTGAAACTGCGTCTTGGCAGGGACGATCCCAAGGACGATCTCGCCACGATCGATGCGGTTCGTCAGGCGGTTGGTGAAGACATCCATTTGATGATCGATTTCAACCAGGGTCTGGACATGGCGGAGGCATTGCGCCGGTGCCACATGCTCGACGACCTTGGATTGACCTGGCTGGAAGAGCCGGTTGTCTACGATAATTTCGATGGATATGCCCAACTCACCCGGGAGCTTAAGACGCCGCTGCAGATTGGCGAGAACTTTTACGGACCGCGCGACCTGCATAAGGCACTGCATTGCCGGGCCTCCGACTATGTGATGCCGGACTTTATGCGCATCGGCGGTGTCACCGGATGGATGCGCGCTGCAGCCATCGCCGGCGCGGCCGGAATCCCGATGTCAACGCACCTCTATCCCGAAGTCGGCGCCCATGTGATGCGGGTGACCGAAACCGCGCATTGGCTGGAATGGCAGGACTGGGCCGACCCGATCCTGGAAAAGCCCTACAAGATCAAGGACAGCCATTTGCACATCCCGAATGTGCCTGGGATGGGCCTGGAGTGGAATGAAGATGTGGTTGCTGGAAACCTCTACGAAGCCTGACCGCCCCGAAACTTGTACCGTTCCTGTTGCTTACCGAGTTGACCTGTAGGCGCTTACGTCAGTCATGGCCGATGCAGGCGCGCGAACCGGGAATCTCCTCCACTGTCGCTACAACGGCAATCGCTGGCTGCGGCGCGGGAGTGCACGGGCGTGTTTCGGCCTTGCTATTTCCGGTCATGCTGTCGGCGTTGCTGTGGTCGCGTTCCCCGCGGGAATCGTTCAGCGCCGAAGTTTGAGCCGAGCTGCAACTAGGTCGAAGAAGGCATGCTCGGGGCAGGCGGATTCCGTCGACGTCACGCCGCGTGGGGTGCTACTTCCCGGTCAATCTTTGGTCGCACTGTGCGTTCGGCAACGTCCAAATCGTAACGCGCCTGCAGATTGATCCAGAACTCCGGCGTTGTCCCGAAATAGCGTGCCAATCGTAACGCAGTGTCGGTAGTCACAGCGCGGCGGCCAAGCACGATGTCATTCAGCCGTGGGCGCGAAACCTTAATATCTCGAGCCAGCCGATAGACGCTGAGTTCCATCGGTTTCAGGAATTCATCACGCAGAATCGCGCCGGGATGCACCGGGGGCAACCGCTGCCCGGAGGCGACATCAGAGAAATCAACCCCGAACCGGTCCAATTCTTCTCTGTCGATGATCATGTCTGCTTCAGCTCCTAGTGATAGTCGACAATCTCGACCTCCCAGGCGTCGCCACCACGCCAGACGAAGCAGATGCACCATTGCTCGTTGACGCGAACGCTATGTTGCCCGAGTCGGTCGCCGCGAAGAGCTTCCAGTCGGTTGCCGGGCGGCACCCTCAGATCATCGATGCGGGCAGCCGAGTCGATCGCAAGCAACTTGGCACGAGCCCGTCGCTGGATCGGAGTGGGCAACCCACGAACGGCATAGCCTGAGAAGATGGCTGCAGCGCGCTTGCTGGCAAAGCTCTTGATCACGGACTAACGTAACGCTAATCGTTACGGCATGTCAAGCGCCTGGAGAATCCGGCACGGTCGCTGTCCGCGATCACGCAGAGATTGCCCTCTTCGGGGGGACAGGCCAGAGGCCGCACAGCCGATCGCTCCGCGCCTCCGCCTGTCTTCGTGTCGCGCAGTACAACGCCTCAACCTCCGGCTC
>JAJEGJ010000103.1 GCA_022819905.1 Alphaproteobacteria bacterium | reverse complement strand
GTTTGACGGTTATCGCTCGACCATTCACTGGAAATGCCTGGACGCGTACCGGGAACGGTTTCCCGACCTCGATATCCGCGCTTCGATCTACGAGATTGACCGCGACCGGTTCAGCTGCGCTGGTGGAACCACCAGCCTGGATCTCATGCTGACCTTCATCATGGAGGCGCATGGCGCGAGGACCGCATCCATCGTGGCGGAAAATTATGCCCACGACCGAATTCGTGAGGCGACGCAGGAGCAGCACGTCACGGCAGCCATTCGCATGGCGGGCCGGAACCGGCATGTTGCGGAGGCGGCGCTTCTCATGGAACAACATGTGGAAGACCCGTTGTCCGTGGACCAGATCGCTGGTGCGGCAGGCATCTCAACCCGGCAGCTCACCCGGCTTTTCCGCAGCCAGCTGGGACGCTCGCCTGGGCAGTTCTATCTTGACCTGCGGGTCGACCGGGCAGCCAGTCTGCTCCGGCAGACCAGCATGAGCATTTCAGAGATTGCCGTCGGTTGCGGTTTCCAGTCGGCCTCCCACCTCGGCCGTTTCCTCAAGCGGCGACACGGCGCGACCCCGGGGCAGTGGCGTCGCGGACCCTAGTCCGGGGGCTTCCGCCTTGCTACCGTCTCCGCCGGCCAACGAGACAGGTCGAGAGTCGTGCCTCCCGAGACCCTGCGCCAGCAGTTCCTCACTTGGCAATGCCGCCTTCGCCAGATCGCCATGCGCGAGGACGGCGGACGGCCTTCCGAAGGCATGCGGCCGAGAATACTGTCGCCCGACGCGCGCACGCTTTCCGAAGGCGTGATCGTCCTCTTGGTCCGGAGTGACCCGGCAGAAAGCACGGACTTCTTCCAGTTCCAGCTGCGAAAGAACCACGACCCCAACGAGGTCTACCAGAAAGGCCTGGCCTTTTTGCAATCGACCCACTATCACCGGGCCAGTCAGTTTTCGGACGAAATGACGGCCCTGTTCCTGCCCGAATCCCGACTTGCAGCGCTGCTGGTAACCCTGCGGGCGTGCCGGCTGGATTTCCGGCAGTTCGGCCAGTCGTACCGCCTGCCCTGCGAGGTGCGCGAACTGGCGCCGGAAGAGCCGGCCTTCGCGAACACGCTGTGGCACAACCGGCTGTTCAACGCCCAGCTCTCCGACGAGGTGCGGATTCTCGGCTTCAAACCGGACTGGAAGGCTGCGACGGAGATGCAGGTCGAAATGGGCTGACCCGGTCGGGCTACCGGTACTGCCGCCACCAGGCGGACACCGACAGCAACGACTACCTCAACCTGGCTACCACCGGCGGTCAGCCAGTTGAGACGAACAGTGAACTTCCGGCGTCAGAACTTTCTATAGGCACGGTAGAGGTCGACCAACGGATGATCTGGCGACATCTGGAACTTGATCAGCATTTCCCGGGCGATCATGTCGCGATCCTGCTGATTGTCAGGCAATTCCATGTCTTCGGGAATGGCGACCCACCCGTTGATGTTTCGGTCGAACACCGCGGCCTGTCCGTCGTCATAACCCATGTGGACATCTTCCAGCCAGTTAAGGTCATCCCAGCCCATGAATTCCAGGTAGTCCTTCAGAAACGGAGTCAGCCTGTCATAGTCAGGCAGGAGATTGACATCGTACCGGTAGCCGATGTGCTGCCCGATAGCCTGCTCGCGTTCCGAATCGATGCCGCCGCCCTTCAGGAAGTGGTCGACATCGTCGATCTGAGCGCCCTTGTAACCGGATCCCGGCATCTTGTTCCCCTCCGGCCTAAATGTGGTGGTAGTCCTCGACACCAACCGTGAAGTCGGTGCCCGCGAGCGGAACCTGCGCAATCGCGGAGGCCTCCATCGTCAACGCCGCCAGGTCTTCCGGCTCAAGGCTGTGGATGTTGGTCTTGCCGCACGCGCGGGCCATCATCTGCGCTTCCAGGGTCAGCGTGTGCAGGAAATTGTAGACGCGCTCGGCGGCCTCATCGGGATTGAGGCGCTTGCGCAACGCCGGATCCTGCGTGGCCACGCCGACCGGACAGCGCCCGGTGTGGCAGTGATAGCAGGCGCCCGCTGGCACCCCCATCTCCGATGGAAAATCGGCTTCCGGGATGTCCTTGTTGCAGTTCAGCGCCATCATCGCCGAATGGCCGACCGCGATTGCGTCCGCGCCAAGGGCAAGTGCCTTGGCGACATCGCCGCCGTTGCGGATACCGCCGGCATAGATCAGCGAAATCTCGCCTCGCTTGCCCAGATCGTCGATCGCCCGACGGGCCTGCCTGATCGCGGCCATGCCGGGCACACCGGTGTCTTCGGTCGCCAGGTGCGGGCCGGCGCCGGTGCCGCCTTCCATGCCGTCGATGTAGATCGAGTCCGGGTCGCATTTCACCGCCATGCGGACATCGTCATAGACGCGGGCGGCGCCGAGTTTGAGCTGAATCGGGATTTGCCAGTCGGTTGCCTCCCGGATTTCGAGAATCTTCAGCGCCAGATCGTCGGGCCCCAGCCAGTCGGGGTGCCGAGCCGGTGAACGTTGGTCGATGCCGGCAGGCAGTGACCGCATCTCGGCGACCTGGTCGGTCACCTTCTGCCCCATCAGATGGCCACCCAGACCGACCTTGCAGCCCTGCCCAATAAAGAACTCGCACCCGTCCGCCAGCAGCAGATGATGCGGATTGAAGCCGTAGCGCGACTGGATGCACTGGTAGAACCACTTGGCCGAGTAGCGCCGTTCGTCCGGAATCATGCCGCCTTCGCCCGAACAGGTCGCGGTGCCGGCCATCGTGGCGCCGCGGGCGAGCGCCGTCTTGGCCTCGAACGAGAGTGCCCCGAAGCTCATGCCCGTGATGTAGATGGGAATGTCCAGTGCCAGCGGGCACTTGGCGCGCGGCCCGATGACCGTCTTGGTTTCGCACTTCTCGCGATAGCCCTCGATGACGAAACGCGTCAGCGTGCCCGGCAGGAACGTCAGATCATCCCAATGCGGGATCTTCTTGAACAGGGAGAAACCGCGCATACGATAGCGGCCGAGCTCGGATTTCACGTGGATGTCGTTGATGACCTCCGGCGTGAAGATCTGACTTCTGCCGAGAACGTATTTTTCTTCGGCTTCCAGCTTGGAGTGGCCGTTGCCACCCGGGTTCGGATCGTCCGACATGGCGGTCTCTTTCTTCGTACCTCGTTGCAGGAGAAGCCGGGCCGGTCCTACAGGACCAGCTTCTTCTCCGTCGGCTCGAGATTGTCGTAGCTCCACAACTGCTTGCCCGCGACGATCTTGGTGAAATGATCCACGCCCTGTTCAGGCAGCAGTTCGTACATCTTCAGCTTGCGGCTCAGCCAGGCGCGATCGAGATCAGTCAGCTGGGCCGAAACGGCATCCACGCCGAGATCCCGGATCTTGCCGCCCACGTAGATCGTGCCGTCGTACATCGAGTCACCGAGATTCTTGCCGGCATTTCCGCAAACAACGATGCGCCCGCGCTGCATCATGAACCCGGAAAAAGCCCCCGTATCGCCGCCGACGATAATGGTGCCGCCCTTCTGGTCGATCCCGGTTCGCGAGCCGACCGAGCCCTTGCACACCAGGTCACCCCCGCGCAATGCGGCACCGAACGTGGAGCCGGCATTTTCTTCCACGACGCAGATCCCGGCCATCATGTTTTCGGCGAACGACCAGCCGACGCGGCCGGAGATCCGGACGGTCGGACCGTCCAGCAGCCCGCAGCCAAAGTAGCCGAGGCTGCCTTCGACAATGATGTTCATCCGGTTCAGGATTCCGACGATCAGCGAGTGCTTGGCGCCCGGATTCCGGACGACAATGCTGCCGTGGCCGGAATCCATGAGTTCCCGGATCTTCCGGTTGATCTCCGTCGGCTCCAGTTGGGCGCAATCGATCTCGGCACGCCGGTTGAAGTCGACATCCCGACCAAAGTGGTAACCGAAGCCGCCTTCGTTCTCGAGAGTGAACTTCGTCTTGATGTCCCGGCCCGTCAGGGGCTCGGTGTGCATGCCCATCTGGGTGGAGGTGGAATCGGTCAGGCCTGCCATACCCGGACCTCCTCGTCGTAGGGATCGGTCGTATCGATTTCGTGGGGAAGGATGGCCCGAATCGCGACTTCCTCGGAAGCAAGCGCGACCATGTCGTCCGCTTCGTAGAGCACCATCGGCTTTGCGGCCATCGTGTCCTTGGCCATGCCCAGTTCGTTTCCGGTCGTGATCAGATAGGTGAAAACCCCGTCGATCTCGTCGATGGACCGGCGGAGGGACTCCTCGAGCGTCATGCCCTTCTCGAGATTCACCGCGGTGTAGACCGCGAGAAGCTCCGAATCACAGTGGCTGACGAAACGCTGCCCATCCCGCTCAAGCTGCCGGCGCATCAGCCAGTAATTGGTGATCTGGCCGTTATGGACGACGGCGATGTCGTTGTACGGATAGGCCCAGTAGGGATGCGCGGAGCGAATGTCGACATCCGATTCGGTGGCCATCCTCGTGTGGCCGATGCCGTGGGTCCCTTCGAACGTGTTCAGGGCGTAGGTTTCGGAAACCGACGCCGCGTCCCCGAGATCCTTGACCAGTTCCAGCGCGTTGCCGATCGACAGGATTTCCCCGCCCTCGACTTCCTCGATGTGGTCGGCAAGGTTCTTCAGGTCGCCGCCGAACGAAATCCGGGAACGCAGGGCGTACTCCGTCGGCTCTTCCTGTTCCAGTACGTCGACACCGAGTTCCTCGAGCACCGCGCCGACCGCAGCCTTGCGCTCCCTGATGGCCCGGTGAATCTTGGTCCCGCCGTCCAGGTCCTCCTTCTCCGCAACCTTGAAGCGCATGACGTACTCGTTCGGGCCGGGTGCGCCGTACATGGCGAAACCGGTGGAATCCGGACCCCGGTGTCTCAATGCCTGCAGCATGGCGGTCATCTCTTCGCCAATCTTGCGGGCGCCGTCGCGGTAAATCAGTCCGGCTATGCCACACATGGCCGATCACTCCTTCCAGGGACCCGAGTGCCTGAGGCGGGAAGCTCGCGCATCTCCGGGCCGCCCTACGGCAGACAATCCAGATAGGTGTCGATGTCCCATTCGGTCGTCGTGTGCAGGAACCGCTCCCACTCGTCCCGTTTGTACTCGTCGTACAAGCGGTACATCTCGCCGGGCATGGCGGACTTGATGACATCGTCAGTGGCGAGCGCATCCAGCGCGGCGC
The DNA here is from genome assembly GCA_022819905.1 of Alphaproteobacteria bacterium. Lineage (GTDB taxonomy): Bacteria > Pseudomonadota > Alphaproteobacteria > TMED109 > TMED109 > VXPW01. Next base: position 38,170 of record JAJEGJ010000103.1, on the reverse strand, counting down.
CCAGCGTCATCGGCAGCCGCTTGACCTGCTTGCCCGCTTCCATCGCCTCGTAGATGTTGCGGTCCTCCGGCGGGCCCGGATCGATGTCGTTCCTGATGCCGTCATCGGCCGCCTTGAGAATGGCGCCGGCCATCAGGTGCGGGTTCACCATCGAGTCCACCGAGCGGTACTCGAAGCGGCCCGGTGCCGAAATACGCAGGCCGGTCGTGCGGTTCTGGTAGCCCCAGTCGGCGAAGACCGGCGCCCAGAAACCGGTATCCCAAAGGCGGCGGTACGAGTTCACCGTTGAAGCGCCAATGGCAGTCAATGCGGCCAGGTGCTTCACGATGCCGCCGACCACCTGCAGGCCGACCTTGCCCGGCAGCTGCGGATCGTCCGTATCGGGCATGAACGTGTTCTCGCCGCCCTTCCGGTACATGAAGTTCTGTTCCATGCCGGGTAGCGGATCGTTGTTCAGCGGGACGAGTTCATCCTGGCCACCGCGCCACAGCGAGATGTTGTGGTGACACCCGGAGGCCGACACGTTCATGAACGGCTTCGACAGGAAGCAGGCGATGAGGTTGAACTCGCGGGCGACCTGCGCACAGATCTGACGATAGGTCGTCAGTCGGTCGGCCGTCCGCAATGCGTCGTCGAATGTGAAATTCAGTTCGAGCTGACCCGGCGCGTCCTCGTGGTCGCCCTGGATCATGTCCAGTCCCATGGCACGCGAATACTCGATCACCCGCAGGTACACCGGTCGCAGGCTCTCGAACTGGTCGATGTGGTAGCAGTACGGATTGGAGAACCCGCCGTCGGGCTTGCCGTCTTCGCCTTTCTTCAGCCACATCATCTCCGGCTCGGTGCCGTGGCGCAGGTGCAGGCCGTTATGGTCTTCCTGGAACTGCTCGTGGATGCGCCGCAAGTTGCCTCGGCAATCGGCGGTCAGGAATGCGCCCGGGTTCTCGCGTTCTTCCCGGTTCCGGAACAGGGTGCACCACACACGCGCCACCCGCTTGTCCCACGGCAGCTGGCAGAAGGTCTCCGGCTCCGGGATGCCCACGAGTTCCTTCTCGTGCGGTCCGTACCCGAGGTACTCGCCGTGGCGGTTCAGGAACAGGTTGACGGTCGCGCCGTAGACCAGCTGGAAACCGCGCTCGGCGATGGCTTCCCAATGATCCGCCGGAATGCCCTTGCCGCAGATCCGTCCGGTGACCGACACGAATTGGAGATACAGATACTCGACACCCAGTTCGTCGATCTTGCTGCGCACCTGCTTGACCAGATCGTCCCGGCCGTCCTGTCGCACAAAGACTTCGATATCCGTCATGTCGCCTTCCCTTTCTGGCGCGCTGTACCGACACCGATCACGCCCCTCCGGCGATTGACGTGACCAATACGAACCATTTAGCTGAATGCGGCCGGACGAACCCGGGTGAAACGATTAGCAGCGAAAAATCAAGAATCCGCGCTAATTCTGGCTCCGCAATGGGCGCGGCCGGTCGATCAGCTTGACTGAACGAACGCTACTTTGCACAGTTGCTTGACCAATTGCAAACCAATTACGCCAATATCGACCAATTGGCGGATGTATGCTGTTTGCGGGGATTTCGGGGGAGTGCTGTCGTGGCCGACACGCGTGCACCTGTACAAGAATCCCGCCTTACCGCCGGTCCAGGCCTCGCCGAGGACGGCCGGCATGTCGGGTACATCACGGCCCAACTGCGCGAGGCCATTCGCAGCGGTTTCTACGTCAATGGGGACCAGTTGCCCGCCGAGCGTGAGCTGGCGGAGCGGTTCGACACCGCGCGCAGCACGATTCGCAAGGTCCTGTTCAATCTCGAGACCGACGGCCTGATCGAGCGCAGGGTGGGAAGCGGCACATTCGTCAAATGCGAGGACATGGCGATCAACGCCGCCCTCGACATCGTCAGCCGGGTCAGTCCCCTGGAATTGATCGAGGCGCGGATGGCGGTCGAACCGTACATGACCCGCCTGGCGGTGCTCAATGCAACCGCCAACGAGATCAAGATGCTGGGATCGATCCTGAACGATCTCGACCAATGTCGGAATGACAAGGAGGCCTTCTCCCGGCACGACAGCATGTTCCACGAATGGCTTGCCCGGAGCTCCAAGAATCCCCTGATGCTCCACCTGTATCAGCAGATCAACGCGGTCCGCAGCCATGATCAGTGGGACGCGATGAAAAACAAGATCCTGACGCCGGACGAAATCGACGAATACAACCGTCAGCACCGCGAGCTGTTCGAGGCGATCAAGCGTCGGGACCTGGTCTCCGCGGTCAAGCACATCGGCGACCACCTGGAAAAGGCGCGGCAGGACCTGATGGGCGCTGCGGCGCTCTAGCCGGCGCTCCCGTCGACGGTTCTGCCGGCCGTACCGGCGGCGCTACGGCGTCTCGGGCGCGATCGGTCGGTCGTGGTCGAGGACAGGGATCTTCTGCCGCGCTGCCGCCACGGCCGCCAGTTCGACGTCGGCCACGACGATGCCCTCGCTGTCGCCACCGTCTGCCAGGACCTTGCCCCACGGGTCGACGATCAGCGAATGGCCGAAACAGGCGCCGCCGCCCTCGACCTCGCCATACTGGCAGGGCGAGATCATGTAGCAGGCGTGTTCGATCGCCCTCGCCCGATTCAGGACATGCCAGTGCGCTTCACCGGTTACGCGGGTGAAGGCAGCCGGCGCCGCCAGCATGGACGCGCCATTGTGGGCAAGCTGCCGGTACAACGGTGCAAACCGCAGGTCGTAGCAGATCGACAGGCCCAGCCCGCCCCATGGCGTGGGTACCACGACCGACCGGTCGCCGGGCGCGATCGTGGCCGATTCGGTCAGGGGACCGGAATCAAGCACGACATCGAACATGTGGACCTTGTTGTAACGCGCGACGACGTCACCGTCGCTGTTGATCACGTAGGACCGGTTCGAGATCCGGCCGTCCGGGTTCAGCACGCCCAGCGAGCCTAGCAGGAACCACACGTTCCAGCTGCGGGCGGCATCGGCGAAGGCCGGCAGGACCGGATGCGCGGATTCCTCGAACGCCGCAGGATGAAAGAGGCCGTCCTCGGTTCGAAGCCCCGAGAAATACTCAGGCGTGCAGATCAGATCGGCGCCCGCCTCCACCGCCTGCTCCGCGAGCCGCAATGACGTCTCGATGTTGTGGGTGACGTCCGGCGTGGCATTGTTCTGGACGCAGGCCGCGACAAACCTGGTCGACATCGCATTCTCCTGCCGTTCAGACGGACTAGGCCCGTACCCGGGATTTCGTGGGATCGTAGAAGGGGAACGGCACCACCCGCGCCGGGATGCGCTTCTGGTGGCCGTCCAGCTTGCCGACTTCGACGGCGGTCCCGTCGTCCGAGGCGGTCACGTCCATGCGGCACAGGGCGATGTTCTTGCGCAGGACCGGTGAGCGCATGGCGCTCGTGATGGTGCCGACCTGCGCCCGTCCGATATGGACGCAGTCGCCGTGGGCCGCGGGCTCCTGCCCATCCAGCTCCAGACCGACCAGCTTGCGCTGCGGAGATTGCCTGCGCCGGACCAGGGCTTCCCGGCCGACGAAATCATCCTCCTTCGTCTTCAGCGGAACCGTGAAGCCGATTCCGGCCTCGAACGGGTCGGTCTGGTCGTCAAATTCGTGGTTGGCGAAGATCAATCCGGCCTCGATCCGCACCATGTCTAGCGCTTCCAGTCCGAAGGGCGAGAGCCCGTGCGGTTCCCCGGCGGCCCAGATGGCATCCCACACGTCACCAGCGTCGCGCGGATGGCACCAGACCTCGAAACCCAGCTCGCCGGTGTAGCCGGTGCGGGAAACGATGACCGGGATTCCTGCATGATCACCTATCCGGCCGATCGTGAACCGGAACCAGCCCAATTCTTCCACTGCCGGCTGGGCCGGCGGGGTCCACACCACTTCCCGGAGGATCTCCCGGCTCTTCGGGCCCTGAACCGCCACGTTGTGAAGCTGGTCGGTCGACGATCGCACCCAGACGTTGAGGTCGAGAGCTGCCGCCTGTTCACGCATCCATTCGCCGCCGTAGTCGCATCCCCCGACCCACCGGAAATTGTCGTCGCCCAGCCGAAACGCCGTGCCGTCGTCGATCATGCCGCCGGTTTCGTAGCACATGGCCGAGTAGACCACCTGGCCGGTGGCCAGGCGTCGCATGTTCCGGGTGAGCACCCACTGCATCAGGCGCTCGGCGTCCGGCCCCAGCACCTCGAACTTTCGGAGCGCGGACAGGTCCATGATCACCGCCCGCTCGCGGCAGGCCCAGTACTCGTCCAGGGCACCCCGGTTGGTGAAACAGTTGGCTAGCCAATAACCGTTGTATTCGGTGAAGTTCCTCGTGTGCCTCGCAAACCGGCTGTGGAAACCGGTCTCCTTGGTCAGCTTCGGGTCGGCGTCGGGGGTCATGCGATAGGCCATCGCTTTCGAAAAAACGTTCTCGCGCGGGTAGACCCGCACGTGAATGTCGGTCGGATTCCAGCCGTTGGCGGCATCGATATCGTCCGGACAGGCGGACGAGACGCAGACAAGGTCGGTCAACGCCTGCAGCAGCACGTAATCGCCCGGCCGAGACCAGGGATTGTCGTGGAACGCCTGGTTGGCGTCGTCGAATCCGGTATTGAAGAAGAAGTTCAGCGCCATCCAGCCGCGGCGCGGCGCGATTCCGAACGGCCCCAGCGCGGTATTGAAGTTGTCGGTGCAGTTGACATGGCCGGGATAGCCCATGTCGTCGTAGTACTTCGCCGTGCAGGCATAGAGGAAGCTGTCATGCCGGCCGCAGGTGTCGCGAATCACCTCGACCATCGGCTGCAGGTTCTGGTCGAAGCACTTCGACAGCAGGCCCGGGGCCGGATAGGCGCTGCCCATCAGGGTCCGCGTCGCCGTTGCGTCCAGGCAAAGTTCCCGGTCCTTTTCCAGGCCGGCCGCGGCGAACGCCTGAAAGTCAGAGCACTGGCGCCCCTGCACGTCGATGATCTGGATGAATTCGCCGGCCCTGACCTCGTAGGCTTCGGCCGTACGGGCGGCAATGCGCCGGTCGATACGCGGATCGGTCAGGGGCTCCGGCACGGGGTGCTCGGCGGGTGCAACCGGGTTGGCACGGGCAACGAAGATTTCGATCCGGGTCGGCGGATCCTGGTGGTCGACCTGCATGGCGCTACCCGGCGCCGCCACAAAGCACACCAATGGCCGCTCGGCGGTGAAAGCGGCCTCGTCGCCCGGGCGCGAGTCACCGCCCAGGACTTCGGTCGACCGTGCCGAGGCGATATCAAGGCCGCGCCGCTGCAGGCTGGCCGCAAGAGACCTGGACGGTTCGTCGCCTGCGCCCAGGATCGCCTTCAGGCCTTCCGCTGTTCCGGTCGCCGTCACACCCAGCGCCTCCGTGTCCGCCGATCCGGTCGGCGCGAAAGCGGAAATCTCCGCGGCCTGGCGGCCCTCCCGGTCGCGAACCGTGACCCTGTCGCCCGGCTCCAGCGAAAAGACGGTTGCGCCGCCGCCCTCGGCAACGTAGCGCTCGACACCGAAGCCCAGCGTGGGCATGCCGGGCAGAAGGACGGCACCAGCCGTCGATGGCACCTGGGAAAACGGCGGTTGCAGCGTCTGGATGTTCATTCCGAACCTGGCACCTTTTATCGCCCGTCAGCCTAGGAACTGGGCCGCCGGTCGGCAATCAGACCCGGGTTGGTGGCGCTCCCCAGGGAGGGGCGACGCACCCGGCGCGGGGCTCCGTAGGCAAGTGGCGAAGCGTGTGGAGTTGATGACATCGTAGGGCGTTACAGGAAATCGCGTTCGTGCACGATCGCCGTGAGATAGCCGGCCGCCAGGAGCCGACGGGTATCGGTCATCTCCAGCGGCTGTTCCCGGCGCCACGTGTCGAGCACGTCGGACGCCTTGTTCTTGGCAGCAGCCTCGATCTTGGCGTCGTACGCGGCCATCCGGTCATCGTCCTCGGCGGCGTCGGCGCGACCGGACAGCACGCGCGCCATTTGCACGACCTCGGCATTGTTGGGCCCAAACGCCTGCTCGCGTTCGGCAAGCGCGGCGGCGAACAGGCGGTCGGCCGTTTCGTCTTCATCCAGGAACAGCCTGGCGATCGCGAGGTTGAACCGCGAGAGGGCTGCCGCACCGGCCAGGAACTCCCGGTGCCGGGCGCGCCGGACATCACCGTAGGTCTGGACGTGGCGCTGTTCCATGCGCTGGTGATAAAGCGAACTGCGGGCCACCGCGGCAACCGTCATGCCGCGGGTCCACTCCAGCGCCGCATCCCACGAAGAAAGCGCCGTCGACAGCGCCGGGACCGCGCCGTCATGATCCTGATCGACCAGGAAGGCAAGCGCGCTGTTGTTCTCGCTGGCGGCCCGGCGGGGATCGCCCGCTGGAAAAACCTGTGCCAATGCCCCGGCCCGACGCCACAGGTGGACAGCCTCCTCCCGTCGCGCCGCACGATAGGCATCGAGTGCGGCGGCCGAGAGGGCGTCCCATTCCCATTCCGTCGACACGTCGGCCATGGTCGGGAAGCACCGGTTACGCTATCCGCTCCGGAGATAGCTCTCCATCGAATCGTCCATGGCATCGACCCAGGGCGTGTGGTGGTTTGGGGCCATGGTACCGGTCATCACCGACTTGTACCCATTGTCCCGGAACGCCATGATGCTCTGCTTCTTGTGCTTCTTCCACTGGAAGAAGGCCTCGTTGGCCCCATCCACGTCGAAGCTGGGATAGTCGGTCTCGGCGATCAGCTCCCGGACATAGTCGCCCTGGTACCGGATCGCGCCGTAGTCATCCTCGAGGGCATCCTCCGTGGCCTCCCGGTCGACAACGTCGGCCGCCCGGGCTTCGCGGTCAGGCACCTGGATCCGGCCCATGATGACGTCCCGGACATACCAGGCCTGTGCGTCGAACATGTTGAACGTGTACCACTGGTCCTGCATGCCCAGATAGAAGAGCTTCGGATTGTTGACCCACACGACCCCCTTGTAGAGGTCGGCCGCCGCGAGCCGGTTGGCGGTCCGGAGGCGGAGTTCCGCCGCCATGAAGGGGAAGTAATGCAGATAGCCGGTGCACAGGATGATCGCGTCGACGTCGGCCGTTGAGCCGTCCTTGAAGGTGCAGGTATTCCCCACGACCTTCTGCAGCAGCGGCACCTCTTTCCAGTTGTCCGGCCAGTCGTACCCCATGGCCGCGGTCCGGTGGCTCACGGTGACCGACTTGCAGCCGTACTTCCAGCATTGGGAGCCGATGTCCTCGGCCGAATAGCTGGTGCCGATGATCAGAATGTCCTTGTCCTTGAATTCGACGGCGTCACGGAAATCATGGGCATGCATGACGCGGCCGTTGAACCGGTCCAAGCCGTCGAAATGCGGCACGTTCGGGGTCGAGAAGTGGCCGGTCGCCACGACGACATGGTCGAAGTTCTCGGTGGTCTCGACGTCGTTCACCAGATCGTGTGCCGTGACGCTGAACAGGCCCGTCGCGTCGTCGTAGTCGACCCGTCGCACCGCCGTCCGGAAACGGATTGCATCGCGCACCCCCGCCTTCTTCACCCGGCCTTCGATGTAATCGAACAGGACTTCGCGCGGCGGGTAGGAGGCTATCTGCTTGCCGAAATGCTCTTCGAACGAGTAGTCCGCGAACTCCAGCCCTTCCTTGGGGCCGTTCGACCACAAATATCGGTACATCGAGCAATGGACCGGCTCACCGTATTCGTCCAGCCCGGTGCGCCAGGTGTAGTTCCACAAACCGCCCCAGTCCGCCTGCTTCTCGTAGCAGACGACCTCCGGAACCTCCGCCCCGCCGGCCTTTGCCGCCTGGAACGCCCTTAGCTGGGCGAGGCCGGACGGCCCCGCGCCGATCACCGCAACTCGTTTGCCCATGGTCTTACTCACTGTACTGGCGGGCGATCCGGTCCGATCCCGGTCGCCCGCGCGGGTTCAAGTTTCGCCCGGAGGGCCGAAACCAATCTATACCAATCTACACCACTATGTGCCGAAATACGCTCATGTGGTATCGACCTGTAACGGTCGTTCGGTTCGGCAAGGCCGAGCGCTATCGGGTGGAATGGCGACAATAGTGCATATTTCGCTTGCATCCAGCCCCTAATTTGTCATGCTGTACGGGATTGACCGCAGACGTGCAAAGTCGGCCACCCGCCGAGCGAATTGGTCAGAATTGGTCATGGCGCTGACGGACCGGCCTCCGGTTGCGGTCGCGCAGACTCTGCGGTGCGTCGCCGGACCCTTCGGAAGCACCGCTGGGCAACGGACGCCCGCGCAGGCGTATCAAACTAGGAGGCACGTATGTCGCGCAAGTCACTTGACCGCAAAATCAGTAGGCGGAAATTTCTCGGCACTTCAGCGGCCTCGGGGGCGGCACTGGCAGCGATGAGCACAGGCCTGTCGCGCGTCTCCTTCGCTGACAGCCATACCATCAAGATCGGCTTCCTGGCGCCGCTTACCGGTCCCGTCGCAGCTTGGGGCAAACCCGGCCTGGACGGGTGCCTGATCTGGGCGGACTGGGTCAATTCCAAGGGCGGGGTCGACATTGGCGGCCAGTCGTACAACATCGAGTTCATCGGCTACGACAACGAGTACGATGCCGCCAAGGCGCGCACCGGCGCCACCAAGCTGATCAAGGAAGACGGCGTCAAGTTCGTCATGATGCTGGGCGGCGACACGTGGCCCGGCGTGCAGGAGATCGCCGCGCGCGAGGGCATGCTGTTCTCGACGCTGCTTCCCAGCGACCTGACGCCGGACAGCACCACCCTGCTGGCGCCCTGCGAGGTGCACCCGATCTACAACGTGACCGGTGTCGAGTGGCTGGCGGAAAACAAGCCGGATCTCAAGACCGCCGCGATGTGCGCGCAGGACGATGCCCTTGGCAAGCCGTCGGTGGCGACCTATCTGGCGGCCTTCGAAGCGGCCGGGATCGAGATGGTCGACGCGCCCCTGTTCTTCGACCCCGCGACGACGGATTTCGCGCCGGTCATGACCAGGCTTCTTGCCGCGAACCCCGACATCCTCTGCCTGGATACCTGCTACGCCGACTACGTCCACCCGCTGTGTGAACAGGCGTTCCAGCAGGGCTACCAGGGTCAGATCATTTCCTGCACCGCAGACTTCTACCAGAACATCATCGAAAAGACGTCGGAAGAGTTCATGGAAGGCTTCATCTTCCAGTTCCCGGACTTCGACGACCCGGCGCTGAACAGCGAAGGGGTGAACTTCGTCAACCCGAACGAGTTCTACGCGGAGTACGCCAAGCGCTACGGCGCCTCGGCATGGAGCGCCGTCTCCTGGGAGTACGCCTCGATCATGGACCTCTGGGCCGACGCCGCCAGCAGCGCGGGCAGCGCCGAGCCGGCCGCCGTCCTGGAGGCGATGAAGGCCGACGGCACCGGCAAGCACGCGTTCGGCACCGCCGACTGGTGGGGCACGGAGCTGTTCGGCATCGACAACGCCCTGGTCGGCAACTGGCCGGTCGTCGTGATCGAAGGCGGCAAGGCCACGATCAAGGAATTCCGGTCCATCCCCGCCTGGTGGGATCAGCATAAGGACCTGATGATCAAGCACATGACGGACCTGGGCCAGATGTGGAACCAGCGCGGGTAGAACACCGCGCTCCGCATGGCGCCGCTGCCGTGCTAGTACAGGCTGCCGGGGCCGGGTGCCGCCCGGTCCCGGCAGCGTTTTTTCGCCCGAGCCGGTGAGGCCCGCTGATGGACCTGCTGTGGCAGACCGCCGTCAACGCGACGTATGCCGCCAGTTACATGGCGCTGATCGCTGTCTGGCTGGTCATGATCTTCGGCGTCATGGGCGTCATCAACTTCGCGCACGGCGAGCTGTACATGGTGGGCGCCTATTGCGTCGTGTTCCTGTACGCCCAGGAGAACTTTCCCTTCCTGCTGGCGGTGGCGGCTGGGTTGATCTTTGTCGGCCTCGTCGGCCTCGTCATGGAGCGGACGCTATTCAGGCCGTTACGCGACAATCCCCTGGGCGGCCTGATTGCCTCGATCGGCTTCCTGCTCATTCTGCAGACCTTGGCCGTGTTCGGCTTCGGCCGGCGCATGGGCCATGTCCCACCCTGGACCCAAGACAAATTTGAGGTCTTCGGGGCCATCCTGACCTATCAGCGGCTGTTCGTCATTGCGGCCGCGATCGTGCTGCTGGCGGCTCTGTGGGCCTTCCTCAAACGCTCGAAATTCGGTCGGGCGCTGCGGGCCTGCGCCCAGGATGCCGAGGCTGCTTCCCTCCAGGGCATCTCGATGAACCAGACCGCCCGCATCGCCATGTTCATTGGTGCTGCCCTGGCAGGCGTCGCCGGCGCCCTGACCGCGCCCCTGGTCAGCCCGACGCCCTACATCGGCCACTCGATCATCGTCACGGCCTTCATCATCATCATCGTGGGCGGCGTGGGCAGCCTCGAAGGCGCAGTGATCGCAGCGGTCCTGTACGCATTCGTCCACACATTTGTCACAACCTTCTTCGACGGGGTCGTCGCCAACATCGTCGGACTGGCCCTGATGCTCGCTGTGCTGGTGGTGCGGCCGACCGGCCTGTTCGGGGCAAAGGAACGTGCCTGAAGCCACCGGCACCATGCCAGGAACGGGGACCGGAAAACTGGTCCGGCGGATCGCCTGGCAGCTGCGACTGGTCTTCCTGTTCGCCGTCCTGGCCGTCCTTCCCTACCTGTTGAGCTATTCGCAGCAGGAAATCGCGGTTCTTCTGGTCATCAACGTCCTGCTGGTGTCCAGCTACCGGCTGTTGACATTGACCGGCGAGTGGTCACTCGGCCACGTCGTCATCATGGGGGTCGGAGCCTATGCCAGCGCGCTGCTGGCAAAGCGGCTCGGCGTTTCGGTGCCGGTCTCGCTGTTGCTCGGCGGCGGCATTGCGGCAGCCACCGCGGCGGTCCTGAGCTTTCCGCTGTTCCGGATGAAGGGCTTCTACTTCCTGATCGGCTCGTTCGCGGCCGGCGAGATCATCCGCCTGATCTGGAAGCGCTTCACCGAACCCTTCGGCGGCCCGAAGGGGTTGAAGCGCATCGATGCCTTTCCCGACATCGACATCGGGTTCCTGTCGATCGATTTCTTCGAGCCGGTGAACTACTACTTCCTGGCGCTGGTCGTCGTATCGGCTTCGCTGTTCGTCCTCTACCGGATCGAACGATCACGCATCGGGTTGACCTTCCACGCAATCCACTGGCAGGACCGGCTCGCCGAATCGGTCGGGATCGACACGTTCCGCTACCGGACGCTCGCGTTTGTCATCGCCTCCTTCTTCGCCGGGATCGCGGGCGGTCTGTACGCCCACTATGTCGGAGCCGTGAACCCGACACGCTTCGGTGTCGACCAGATGGTCTATGTCCTAGTCTGGGCAATCGTCGGCGGAACCGCCACCTTCCACGGCCCGATTCTCGGCGTGGTCGTGCTCACCGTCATCAATGAGATCGTCTTGCGTGCCCTGGGGCTCGATACTGCAAGGCCGTTGATCTACGGGGCCATCCTGATCCTCTCGGTACTCTACCTGCCGAACGGGCTCGAAAGCCTCGCGCCTCGGGTGCGGGAACGGGTGAGGCGCTGGCGCAGCGGGCCTGCCGCGACCGGAGAGGGGGCGGGGTGAACGCGCCGGACGAACGACCAATCCTGGAAGCGCGCGGGCTGACCAGGCGGTTCGGCGGCCTGGTGGCGGTCGACAATTTCAGTTTCTCCGTACGGGAGGGCGCCATTCACGGCCTGATCGGGCCGAACGGTGCAGGCAAGACCACCACCTTCAACGTCATCAGCGGCTTCTACGCGCCTACCGCGGGGCAGGTTTTCTTTCGCGGCCTCGACATCTCCGGCCGCAAGACCAGCACGCTCGCGGCGATGGGCCTGGTGCGTACGTTCCAGGGCTCGACCTTGTTCCAGGAGTTCTCCGCCCTGGACAACGTCCGGGTGGGCCGCCATCTCGGCGCCCGCGCCCGTTTTCTCAGCCGCCTGCTGGGTACGGACCGGTCATCCGAGCGGGAAGCAGACGCCAAGGCGCTGGCCACACTGGCGTTCTTCGGCCTGGAGGAGCTGGCCGACGAACCCGTGTCGAACCTGCCGCATGGGCACCAGCGCATGCTGGGCATGGCGGTTGCCCTGGCGGCGGAGCCAAGGGTCATGCTGCTCGACGAACCCTTCACGGGCATGAACCCGGAGGAGACCCGGCGCATGATGGCCCTAGTCCGGCGCATCCGGGACCGCGGCGTGACCGTCATGCTGGTCGAGCACGACATGCAGGCGGTGATGAACCTCTGCGACATCATCACGGTGATGAATTTCGGCGCCTTGCTGGTGGAGGGCGTACCGGAGGTGGTGCGCAATGATCCGGCGGTCATCGAGGCCTATCTCGGCTCGGCCACGGCCAACGGGGCCAACGATGCTGCTTGAGATCCGGGACATCGAGGTGCGGTACCAGAAAACCGCGGCGCTGAAGGGCGTCTCGATGGCGGTTCCGCCCGGCGGCATCGTGACCATCATCGGCGCGAACGGTGCCGGCAAGACGACAACCCTGCGCGCCATCTCCGGACTGGAGCCGCTGACCAGGGGGGAAATCCGGTTCGACGATGCAAGGATCGACGGCCTGGCGCCTGAGGAGATCGTCCGCCGAGGCATCGCCCAGGTGCCAGAGGGGCGGCGCGTGTTCCCGGACCTGACGGTCGAGGAAAACCTCCACACCGGGGCGTTCCTGCGGGCGGACAGGGCCGCCGTGCAGGGCTCCCTGATGGAGGTCTTCGACCACTTTCCGCGCCTGGCTGAGCGGCGCCGGCAATGGGCCCGGTCGATGTCCGGCGGGGAGCAGCAGATGCTGGCGATCGGTCGGGCGCTCATGAGTTCTCCCCGGATGCTGCTGCTGGACGAACCCTCGATGGGCCTGTCGCCGGTGATGGTCCAGGAGATCGCGAAGATCGTCACCGATATCTCCAAGCGAGGCATCCCGGTCGTGCTGGTCGAACAGAATGCGGAAATGGCCCTGCGATTGGCGCAATACGCCTACGTGCTCGAAACCGGCGCGGTGGCGCTGGAAGGCCCGGCCGGCGACCTGCACGAGAACGCCCACGTGCGCCGGGCTTACCTCGGCGGCTAGGGTCAGGAGGCTGCGCCAACCAACTTGGGAACGGCGCGGTCAGGGATCCCTTCCCTGGCCCATGGCTGAGGGAGATCGGCATTTGGCGGTGCCGGAACACGCCTTGCCCGATATCGACGGCCCCGCCTACGCTGTCGACGGACTACGGTCGGGCCAGGTACGCAACCCGCCAACGTTCTCTCGCGGAAACCTCATCAATCAACGGGGACTGGCCGATGGATCGGCGGCAGAAACTGGGCGCCTACAAGGGGCTTCGGGGAGAAAACAAGTCCTCCCTTGCCGACAAGGCCTATCTGCAGATCGAGGAGATGATCGTCACGCTCCGGCTCGAGCCGGGCCAGCTGCTGACGGAAGCAGCGCTGATGGCCGAACTGGACATGGGCCGTACCCCCGTGCGCGAAGCGCTGCAACGTCTCGCATTCGAAGGGCTGGTCACGATCCTGCCGCGTCGCGGCGTCATGGTGACCGAAATCAATCATGCGCGCCAACTGCAGCTGCTCGAACTGCGCCGCGAAGTCGAGCGGATGATCATGCGCGATGCCGCCCGGAGGGCCACGGACGAAGAGCGTCAGTCGTTTGGCCAGCTTGCCGGCGATCTCGATGCTGCAGCCCAGGCTGGCGACGACGTCACGTTCATGCGGCTGGACCTGAAGTTCAACGGACTGACCGTGACCGCCTGCAGGAACGAATATGCTACAAGGACCATGCAACTGATGCAGGGCCTCGCCCGTCGGTTCTGGTATCAGCACTACCGGGAGGCACTCGACTTGAAGCGCTGCGCGACCCTTCACGCCGCGGTCGCGAGGGCGATAGCCGAGGGCCGGGCCGACGATGCCGCCGATGCGTCGGATGAGCTGATCGACTACATGTCCGAGTTCACCCGGGCCAGCCTGTGAACACCTGGCCGCTTGCGGTGGAAACGCGGGGTCTTTGGACCGCGCGCTGCCTGTCACGGATGCCCCGGGTACGGCCGCTACCGTTTGCCGCTGCCGTCTTTCTTGACCTCCGGGAACAGCCAGACCGCCACACACATGAATGCGGTCAACCCGAAGAGCAGCTCGGCGGATACATCCAGCCCGATCCGCTGGCGGATGAGCCAGAGCGCGGCGCTGGCGATGACTACGGTGACGGTGAGGATCGCGCGGATCATCGGCGGCATCTGTTGTCTCCGTTCAGACTCGGATGAAACTGGACAGCGTGTACGAAGCCACGGCACATAGTGCCAACACGGCGAGCAGTCCGGTACGCGAACTTCGAAACCACCTTGGCAGGAGCTGAACCAGAAACGGAGCGCCGAGAACGGCGACCCCCGCGGCAATCACGCCGACCGTCCACGGCAACAGCGGCGCGGCAAGAATCAGGGCCGCCAGCAAGATGCAGATGCCCGCGGCGGACGCATACACGAGCATCCCACCGATCAGGCCCCGCGCCGCGGCCGGACCGGCCGCTCGCGGGAGAAAACCGCTGACCATGACGGTCGACCACACCGCGACCAGAGTACCCGCCAGAAAGCCGGCCAGCACGTGATAATCTAGGTCTGCCAAGGGTCCGGGCATCACGAAGTCAAGCCCGTTGCACGGTGATACATGACTGATATATTATCAGACGGCAGTCATGCGCAAGCGCTCGGCGGGGCCAGTGAGTAGTCGCACCTACACGGGGAAGCGGGACATTGACGGTGCCGAGGTCACGGTCGACGGCAAGCCCCTGGACCCTCGTCTGGACATCCACACGTTCACAAGCCGCGGCTTCGAGTGGGGCTACGAAGGCGATGGACCGTCTCAGCTGGCGCTGGCGATCCTCGTAGAGCATTTCGCCGATGATGAGCAGGCCAAGACGGAATGTGCGGCCTTCATGTCCAGGGTCGTCGCCTACTTCAGCAACGAGTGGGAAATGACATCGGCAGACATTGATGTCGCTCTCACGAATGTCCGGGCCACCAGTTGATCGGCCGAGAGGAGGACCAATGCAGCGGGAACTCGATCAGTCGCGCATGTCGGACCGGCAGCGCCGGTACCGCGATACCTACCGCCAGCGCATCGTCGGCTGGTACAACGGGTGGCTCCATGTGAGCGTGATCTATGCGATCGGGTTCGCCGCCATGACGATTTACTTCCAGAGCATGACGGACGTGCGCTGGTACGAGCTGCTGATCGTGCCGGTGGCGTTCCTCGGCGCCAATTTCTTCGAGTGGTTTCTGCACACCCACATCATGCACAGGCCGCAGAAGAACAGGGCGTTGCGGGCCATTTACATGCGCCACACGATGATGCACCACCAGTTCTTTACCGACGACGAGATGCGTTTCGCCGGTCAGCACGACTGGCGGGTCACGTTCTTCCCGCCATTCGCCTTGGTGACGTTCATCTGCATGTCGATACCGATCGCGCTCATCGCCGGCTGGCTGTTCACACCCAACGTCGGCTGGCTCGTCATCACGACCACGACGTCCATGTACCTCATTTACGAATTCATGCATTTCTGCTGTCACGTGGACGAGAGCTGGTTCGTCCGCAATGTGCCGTTCGTGAACACCATTCGGCGCCACCACACGGCTCATCACAACCAGTCCCTCATGATGGAGCGCAACATGAACCTGACGTTCCCGATCATGGACTGGTTGTTCGGGACCTCCGACCTCGATCGCGGTCTGTTCGGCCACCTGTTCAACGGCTACGACACCCGACACGTCAAGAAGGACATGCGCCAGACGGCCCGGACGCCCGACGGCCGCCTGCCGGACCTGGTGCCGGTCGCCGCGAAATAGTCTCGCGCACAGGTACGGTCCCTGAGCAGCGTCGGCCGGGACGCTCCGTTCGCCGGTACGACAATCGCGAAACGGTGCGCGGCACCGACGTTAACGGGCGGTCGCCGCGTCGGTGCCCTCGCACTTGCGCCAGACCGTGGCAAGCCAGGGCTGCTCGGCCCGACGGCGGCCGGGCGGTCGATAGTAATGGTGCACTTCAGCGAATCCGGCTCCGACGGCCAGGGTGCGCCAGGTCGCGAGATCGTAGAAGCAGCCGTAGCGGCCACAGACCCACCCCTCCTCGTTCTCGCCGCGCGGGTTCGAGCAGAACAGCACGCCGCGGGGCTTGAGGGTGGCCGCCAGTTCAGCGAGAACACGTTTGATCTGGCTGCTTGGCACATGGAACAGCGAGGCGTTGGCTAAGATGCCGTCGAAGCGATCGGACGGCAGATGGAGGTCGAGGAAGTCCTGGTGCAGCACCGGGCAGTCGGTCCCCGCCCGGGCCAGCGCGACCAGCTCGGCCGATCCGTCGAGGCCCGTGACCTCGTGTCCGAGCTCGGCAAAGGCGCGGAGGTCGCGACCCGGGCCGCAGCCGAGGTCGAGAATTGCGTGCGGCGGCTCGCCCTCGATCGCGTGCAGCAGCGCCTGGATGTTCTGGCTCACATCATGGTCGGACGTGCGATGGCGGAACGCCTCCGCCATGCGGTCGTACTCCGCAAGGGTGGCGGCGGCAGCCTCCCGGGCGGCCGCGTCCTCGCTGCGCGAGCGGCCGTTCACGGGATCACCTTGCGGCCTCTCGTGAGGCCGGAACTGCTACGGTAACCCGGTCGCGAACGACCTGCACCCCGGCCCACCGGGCCGGGGACGGGCACGAGTCGGCCATCAACCCCCCGGCGCCGACCCGTCGCGACACGGTCATGTACAAGGTCCGCGGCTGTCCCTGTGAATGTCGCACGGCCCCAACCATCTACGCCAAACCCGTGAACGCCTCAAGGGCGGGCCGCTCCACTCGCCGCACTTCGCGGTATGCTTGCGGACCGAGGCCACACCTGCGTTGAGGCAATGAAGCCGTTGAAACACCTTGGTATTCCTACGTGCGGGTCGTCGTGCAGCGTTGATCGGAGACCGACATGCCGCAGCGGACGTCGGCGTTTCCCGTCCGGCCGCATCCGCTCGGCTGACCCGAGCTGCGAGTGATACGGAGCCAAGCGGTGGAGCGGTTCGATGTCGTCATCGTCGGAGCGGGTCTCTCCGGCATCGGCACCGCCTGCCACCTGATGCAGAAGTGCCCCACCAAGAGCTTCGTCATCCTGGAGGGTCGCCACGCCGTCGGCGGCACCTGGGACCTGTTCCGTTACCCCGGAGTCCGTTCCGACAGCGACATGCACACGCTGGGGTACGCCTTCAAACCCTGGAACGAGCCCAAGGCCATCGCAGACGGTCCGGCAATTCTCAAGTACGTCAACGAGACGGCCGATGAGCATGGGATCCGCGATCACGTGCGCTTCGGACACCGGGTCACGAACGGGGCCTGGTCAAGCGAGGACGCCACCTGGACCGTAGAGGCCGAAACCAACGGCCGTGCAGTGCAGTTCGCGTGCAACATGCTCTTGCTGTGCGGCGGCTACTACAACTACGAACACCCGAACCGGCCGGTCTGGGAGGGCGAGGAAGACTTCGGGGGCACCGTGGTGCACCCGCAGTTCTGGCCGGAGGACCTGGACCACCGGGACAAGGAAGTCGCTGTGATCGGGTCAGGGGCGACGGCGATGACGCTGGTGCCGGCGATGGCGATGAGCGGCGCGCGCCACGTCGTCATGGTGCAGCGCTCACCCACCTACGTCGTGGCCTGGCCCAGCCGGGACCGGATCGCCAATTTCCTACGCCGTTTCCTGCCCAACCGGTGGGCTTACACCATTACACGCTGGAAGAACGTGAAGCGTGTCCACGCCTTCTATGGCCTGACGCGCAGGCAACCGAAGCGGGTAAAGGCCAAGCTGCTTGAGTTGGTGCGCGGAGCGCTCGGACCGGACTACGACATCGACAAGCATTTCACGCCGCGCTACGACCCGTGGGACCAGCGGCTGTGCCTCCTTCCGGACGCCGATCTGTTCAAGGTCCTCCGACGCGGCACGGCCAGCATCAAGACGGAAACGATCGACCGGTTCACGAGAGACGGGCTGCAGCTTGCCGACGGCGACGTGGTACGAGCCGACATCATCGTGATTGCCACGGGCCTGCGTCTGCAGGTGCTGAACGGCGTGTCCCTGAGCGTCGACGGAAGAACGGTCAACCCGCCTGATCACTGGTCCTACAAGGGCATGATGCTCTCGGACGTGCCAAACCTGATCCTCACCTTCGGCTACATCAATGCGAGCTGGACGCTGCGCGCCGACTTGACCGCGGAATACGCGTGCCGGCTGATCAACGAACTCGAACGGACCGGCAACCATCAGGCGACGCCGCGCCTTTCGGAAGACGAACAACAGGCGATGCCTGCCAGACCGTGGATCGACGGTTTTTCGTCAGGGTACGTCCAACGGGAGATGCACCGGTTTCCCAAGCAGGGAGTTCAGGATCCGTGGCGCAACACGCAGGACTACCTCGAAGACAGGCGGATCGTGAAGCGGGCGCCCATTGCGGACGGCGTGCTGGAACTCTCCAGCCCTGAAGGCATGTCAGACGCACCTGCCGGCACACGCGCCCATGTTGCCCGCGCCGCCTGATGGCGCGCTGTGCGGCAATCCCGGCGCCTTCGTGATCGGCCACGACCTGCGGCGGCCCGGGAAGGATTTCCGTCGCGTTGCCAGGCCGCTTGCCGGGGTGCTGCCTGCGCGTCTAGAGCGTCTGCGCCAGTCGGGCCCGGCGGGCACGTGTCGCCGGTGAGGCTCCCCGGATAGCTCCCGACGGCTGAACACCGGTTTGAAACCGGGCCACACGGCGGGCCGGACGGGGATCGCGGCCGCCTCTCGATTGACGACAGCTGGAGAACACGTCAATGCCGGTCATTCGCATCGAAGTTCCGGCCGGCACGCCTGCCGGCACGCAGCAGGCCATCCGGGTCGCGGTCAAGGCAGCGGTGCTCAAGACCCTGGCGCCCAAGGAGACCAAGTACGACTACGTCGCGGTTCGCGAGGTGGTCGGCGAGATCGGCGACGGGGTACCGCTGGTGGACGTCGACCTGCGACCGGGCCGCGAACCGGAACGCAAGAAGGCGCTGGTCGATGCCATCGCCGACATCCTGCACGACATGATGGGCGTCGCCGCTGCCGACATCTACGTCCTGTTTCGCGAGAACCCGGCGGAAAACCACTATTGCGGCGGCAAACCGCTGGCCGCCTGGGTGCCGGCCGAGGTGTAGCTTGAAGAGACGTTGCCGGACGGCGCCGCTTCCGTCTCACGGGCTCTGACCGGATCTTGCTGCCTGGATCCGCGGCGTCCCCGGTAATCGCGCGATCCGCTAGACCGTCACGAGGCGTCCGGCACGTTTTCTACGATTCAGCCACACCGGTCCCGGCGTGGATCGCCTCCGCATGTGCCTTCAGGCCCTTGGCCACATCCATGAAGCCGCGACGCATGTAGCCGCCCCAACACACTGAGACCATCGGCGCCATGACGCCGGTCAGTGTGTCGGAGTTGTAATAGCTGCAGCTGGTCTCATCGACCGGATTGAGATGTTGCTCCCGCACTGCGCGGAGGAGCCAACGGGCTCCGAATTCGGCTTGCCAGGCGATCAGCCGCGGCCTTTCGAACGCGCATACATATTCGGTCATGCGAAACCGTGTCGGCCCCATCCTCACGGTCAGGTGTGCAGGGGACCCGATCGAGAAATCCGTCTGCACCTTGGGCGTGAAGCGGTTCCACTCTCCGTACCTGTCGACCTCGGTCAGAACCGTCCAGACGACATCGACCGGGGCGTTGATCTGAATCGGATCGGTGCGAATTTCGAATTCACGCATGGTCTTTCATCCCGAGGTTTCACAAGAGGCTGCCCCAACAATCCAACCGGCGATACAGCGCTCCCAGGACCGTCTCCCGCGTAACCAGTCACCCGGCCCGGCAGTCCGGCAGCCTTCGAAGCGAATACGGCCATGCAGCGCCAATGTGCCCGCACACCGCACCGCGGCCGGGACGGTGATCTTCCCGAGCAACAGTAGCAGGGCTCCGGCACCGGCTCCTGCAATACCGGACCAGTCGGGCCATCCATTGCGGCAGGCCTGTCGGCTCCAACTGCAACAGACCGACGGAAGAACGGTATCGCGGAAGCTACGCGAATCCCGACAGCAGGTGTTCCGACCACGACCCACGTTCGAGGTGGCCCGGACCGGAGTGGACGGCTCCCGTTCCTGGGCCGCACCCCGGGGAGAAACCCCTCCAGCAACTGATCGGTGTGCCCGGCGGCGGTGGAGACTGCTGGTCCGCTGGACGTGTAGTGCGCCGCGGGCGCCGTCGGGGAATGCGTTTCCGTGACCGGAAACAAGGAGGCATGGTGCCGCCATGACGGCTCGGCCTGGCCCCACGGTGGCTCGGGCGACCGCGCCCCGGCTCCGGCCACGTTCCTTCGGTCACGCCGGATCAACTGGTCAGCCACGATCCCCGGTGACCCGACCAATTCACCGCGTCCGCCCCACGCCAGCATTACGGGTGGACCAATCGCTCGCGACCGGTCATGCTCACACCTGCAAGTCCGGTCATGACGGATCTGCTTCCAGCCCGAGCCTCGCTCGCCACGACGTTCCCAACGCGCCCTCGATAATCAGTTTCATTCGTGGTTGCGTGCGCTTGGCAAAGTGCCTCAAATATCGCGTATCGCGGGTGGGGTCCCGGCTGGCCTCGGGAAAAGGAGTATTGGTTAGTGTCTGTTCGTCCGTCGTTTGTTGAGCTGAGAAGCCGCCTCGAATCCGGCATGGTTGGTCAGAGCCAAACAGTGCTCAATTTGTTGATCGGGATACTGGCCGACGGTCATGTCCTGCTGGAGGGAGCGCCGGGATTGGCGAAGACGCGCATCGCACGCCTGCTTGCGCTGGGAATGGAAGGCGTCTTCAACCGGATCCAGTTTACCCCTGATTTGCTGCCTTCCGACTTGACCGGATCTTCGATTTACGATGCGCGTGAGCAGAGATTCGATTTTCAGATGGGGCCGATCTTCGGAAACTTCATTCTTGCCGACGAGATCAACCGTGCGCCGGCAAAGGTCCAGTCGGCTCTGCTCGAGGCGATGGAGGAGCGGCAGGTCACGAGCGGCACGAAGAGCTTCAAACTCGAAGCGCCATTCTTTGTCATTGCGACGCAAAACCCGATCGAGCATGAGGGGACGTGGGAGCTACCGCAGGCGCAGCTCGATCGATTCCTGCTGCATGTCACGGTCGACTATCCGGATCTCGCCACCGAGAGAGAAATTCTCGATCTGGTCCTTCAGGAGGCGGTTGACGCCCTGACCCCGGCCGAGCCGCCGGCACCCATCTCGAAGGCTGACCTCGCAGAGGCGCGGCGCCTAGTGCTCGACGTGCACCTGTCCGATCCCGTTCGGGACTACATCGTGCGCCTGATGTCGGGCACGCGCGGCGATCCGAAGAGTCTCGATGGAGTAGACGAGCACCTGTCCCACCCCGTGAGTCCGCGGGGGTCGGTGTCGCTGGCGCGGACCGCGCAGGCCCGCGCCTGGCTGATGGAACGGGATCACGTGCTGCCGGAGGACGTCTACGCGCTGGTGCCCGATGTCCTGCGGCATCGCATGGGCTTGACCTATCGCGCGGAGGCGGACGGCGTCACGCCGGACCAGATCGTCCAGAACTTGCTGGAACAGGTCAGTGTGGTCTAACCGCGTCCAGCGGGCCGGCTCGGATACGACCAATCCGACCACACTGACGCTGCGCGAACTCATGGCGACGCAGCCGCGTCATGTGCGCGGTCGGCTGTTGCCGGGCGAACGGTATCCCACCGGCATGCGTCCAGGCCGCCGGCGCGCCCAAGGCATGGACCTAGACAGCGTCGGTCCGTATGTGCCCGGGGACGACATTCGCTGGATGGACTGGCGCGCGACGGCCCGCACCGGACGCGCCCAGATGAAGCGGTTCGTGGCCGAGTCGCATCTTGCCCGGATGCTGATCGTCGACTTCCGGGCACACCTGCTGTTCGGCACCGAGACGCGACCCATGGCCAAGACCGCCGCGCTCCTGGCGGCACACATGGCCTGGGAAGGGTTCGTGTTGCAGGAACCGGTCGGCATGGTGATCGTGCCGGACCAAGTGCTGGTTCGTCCGCGTCGAGGGCGGAGTCATGTCCTGTTCCTGCTGAAGCACTTGGAAGAAAGTTACGCTGCGGCGCTGTCACGGTCCGAGCATCATGGCGAGGACGCCCTGGTCGTGGCGATCGACACCGCCAGCCGGCTGCTGAAGTTCGGCGATGAAATCTGTGTCTTCAGTGACTTCGGCGACACGACCCCGGCCCTGGCCGAGAAAGTGCGCGAACTGAACGCGTTCCGGCATTTTCGCGCCATAATCGTCGAGGATCCGATGTTCCGTCGCCCGCTTCGTTCCGGACGTTACCCCTACCAGACGGCGGGCGACCCCGTGCGTCGACTGGCGACAGTCTCGAAATCGATGGCGAACCGGCACCAGGAAGTTGTAAGGGAGCTCCGGCGCAACCTGCGCCGGGCACTGATCAAGGACGGCTGGCGGATTACCGAAGCCGCGAGCGGCGGTTTCCTGTCTCCGGGACCCGGGCGATGACCGAAGATACGGTGCTCGCCCAGCTGCGCGACATTCAACTGCCGGCGGACCCCGGCCTGGTGGCGCCGAGCACGTTCGCCCTCTGGCCGTTCGTGCTGCTGGCGGCGGTCGTGGGTGCGATCCTGGTCGTGCGGATCTGGCGAGGCAGCCAGTGGCGGCGGACCGCCAGGGCCGAGCTGGCCAGGATTCTCGAGGTGGACGACCCCTCGACACAATGGTCGATGCTGCTCGCGTTCTCGGCCAGCCTGTCGGATCGGGCGCGGCGCCCCGTCACCCTGCCGCCTCTCGCCTACCGCCGTCCGGATACGGTTTCCCAGGGCGAGCGGAAGGAACTCATCGCCTTCCTGAGCAGGGAACTCGGTCGATGATCGACCTGATGCGTCCCTGGGTATTCGTGCTGTTGCCCCTGCCGCTCCTGGCCTGGCGGATCCTGCCCGCCATCGCCGCGAACGCGGCACTGCCGGTACCGGCGCCGATCCGGGGCCTCATTTCCGGATTGTCCGACGAAGGTCGGCGACGGCGACGGCGGCCGGAAGATCTCTGGATCAAGGCCCTGGGCTGGGTCCTGCTCGTGGTCGCGCTTGCCGGGCCCTACAGCCGCGACTCGATCCTCGTGACGCCGACCGGCCGCGACCTGATGATCGCCGTCGACCTGTCGGCCAGCATGGAACAGCAGGACATGGTCCTGGATGGCGTCAGCGTGCCCCGCTTCGCGGCCGTCCGGGAACTGCTCAAGGACTTCATCAAGGCACGGAGGGGTGACCGGGTGGGACTGATCGCCTACGGCCACGAGGCGTACCTGATTTCGCCGCTGGGCTACGACGTCGAGGCGGTCGCGGCAGTCCTGGATGAATTGGAGATCGGCCTGCCGGGACATCGAACGGATCTCGGCCGCGCCATCGGACTGGCGGTCAAGACGTTCGACGCTGAACAGGACGCCGGCCGGGTGCTGGTGTTGCTGTCCGACGGCGAAGACAATTCGGGCGAACTCACGGGATTCGATGCAGCTGTCCTCGCGGCAAAGCACGGCGTCCGCATCCACACCATCGGTTTTGCGTCCAACATCGAAGCCGACGGCGCAGAGGTTCTCAGGAACATCGCGAACAACGCCGACGGCGTGTTCTTCTGGGCAAGATCGACGGCCGACCTGGCCGCGACATCGCGCGCCATCAACGAGATGGAGCCGACCGAACGACCGGAGGAGGAAAACCACATCCTGCGCGACTGGTCGCTCTATGCCGTCGCGGTGGTGCTGCTGCTGCTCGCCGGCCTGATCGTTCAGGAGATTCGCAAGGCATGACGTTCGCGTATCCGTTCGCGCTGCTCCTTCTGCTGCCGGCGTTCGGCCTGCTGGCGTGGCTCAAGCTCTGGCACGGCCGAGCGGGGCTGGGCCTGCCCGGACACTGGCACCGGATCATCGACACCACGATGCAGTCCTTCATGGTCAGACAGGTCGTGTCGCAACGGCGGTTGCCGGTGGGGCTCTGGCTGGTGATTTGGGCGCTCCTGGTATTGGCCCTGGCCCGCCCCGTCCTGGATCTCGGGGAACCGGTACCGTCCGGCAACCTCGTCGGCCGTGTGATCGCTTTGGATGTCGGCGCCAGCGTCGACCCCGAACGCCAGCGATGGATCGCGTACAGGATCCTGGACGCCGCGCCCACGACACCGACCGCGCTGGTGGTCGCCACGGGGGAGGCCTTCGACATCGTGCCCTTCACGACCGATCGCGGGCATCTCGACCGGTACCTGCAGGTCATCAAGCCCGAGGTCATGCCGGTTTCCGGACGGTCGCCGGGGATGGCGGTCACGCATGCCGAATCGCTGCTGGCCCGGGCAGGGATGGTCGTCGGGCAGCTCGTCCTGGTGACCGGCGGCACGGTGCCTGCGGCCGAGGCGGCGGAAGCCGGCGACTGGCTGCGGGCGGTCGTCGTGGATGGTGATCATGCCTCCGCCTGGGAGGACTATGCTGAGCGGATCGGCGCCCAGCTCGCCGACACAACCACGATCGACGACGTCATCAGCGAATTGGATGGCAGGGTGGCCGATGTCCTTCGAGACAGTGACAACGCCGCGGAATTCGCGGCTGGCCCGTGGCTGATCGCCGCCGCCGCTTGTTTGTGGCTGCTCTTCTTTCGCCGGATTCGGTCCGCATGACCGGGCGCGTGCTTGGCTGGGGGGCCATCGCGGCGTTCGCCGTCGCCGTGTCGTGGCTGTGGCCGAGAATCGAACGGGCTCCGAGCGATTTCGAGATCGCCCTCGAGTACCTGGGCGATCAGCGGCCGGACCTGGCACTCCTGTTCTTCAGGGACGCGGAGTGGCGCGGCGTAGCCGCCTACCGCGCCGGTCGGTACGCGCAGGCATCGCGCGAGTTCGACGTAAAGCAAACGGCGCTCAGCCAGTACAACCTGGGCAACAGCCAGGCCCGTTTGCGCGAATGGCCCAAGGCCCTCGCAACCTATGAAAAGGCGTTGCGGCTGGACCCCAATCACCTCGATGCGCGCCACAATCTGGCTTTGGTGAAGGAGCTGCTCGCGCCGAACAACGACTCCCAAGAACCCGAGGACGCCCCCGAACACGTGCCGACCGAGACCGAGGAGCACATGGTCTCCGAACCCCAGGAGGGAATCTCCAACTGGGCGCAGGCTGCCGATTCACCGCAAAGCGACACCGCCGGCAACACCAACGACACGGACGAAGTCAGCGATAGCGAGGCCGCAGAACGGCCCAAACCGGTGGACACAACGGGCGAAGTCGGCAGCGCCACCGCCATCGGCAGAACCAGTGAGGACCGCGGCCGCAACGATCACCGGATCGTGGGCACCGTCGACCTGAAACCGAGGACGAGCGCTCGTCCGGCGGAGGTGTTGCTCCGCCGGATTCACGACGATCCGGAGAAGGTGGTGCGCGCGAGAATGCTGGCCGTCTACGAATCCAGGATCGCGAGTCCCGTGCCGTGATTCGGGTCTTCCTGTGCTGCCTCGGCCTGTGCCTCCTCGACGTGGCGGCAGTCGCGCAGCAGACGGACGAAGCGGATCGCCGGTGGTTCAACGTCACCATGGATCCGCCGTTCGCGGCGACCAGGGGAACCTATGTCGGCGGGCAGATCGTCCTCCACGTTCAATTTATCTCGTCCGACCCGTTCAAGCGTGTTCGGCTCGAACTCCCGGCGATCGAAGGCGTGCGCTCGACGGTCCTCGCGCGCCCGCACACGCGGCAGGTCGAAATCCTCGACGACGACGGGTACAGCACGCTCGGGAGCCAGAAGTACAGCCACGAAACCCGACTGGTGATCGTGCCCGACCGGAGCGGCACCATCCTCGTTCCGCCGATCACCGTCACCGGGATTTCCGAGCCAGGCAGCGGCCGCAGTTTCGAGTTCGAGGAGGTTTATCCGGAGCAAACGATTCTCGTTCATCCGGAGAGCCCGGAATTCGTGGGGGATGCCTGGATCGTCTCCCGCGACGTGAAGATCGAGGAGACCTGGTCACCCGAAGTCGATGACGTCCGAAACGGAGACACGGTGCGCCGTACAGTGACGCTGAGCGTCGCCGGCGTGACGGCGGACGATCTTCCCGATCTCGTGCTGAACTCGAGCAGCGGCCACCGCGTGTTGAGCACCGAAGTCTCGACCGAGACCGAGAAGACCGACAACGGTTTCATCGCCCATCTGGAACAGTCGTGGGACATCTACGTCGAGACGGAAGACATCACCCATATCGACGGGATCCGGTTCCCGTACTGGAACCCGGAGCTGGGCATGCCGGAAGACGCCACCCTTCTGCCCCAGCGCATCGAGCCGCTCAAGAGAGACGCGGTGGCGCTTCGCCAGACGCTGCGCGAGGAAGCCCTCGCAGGGCACCAGGCCAGACGACTTGGCCTCCTGGGCCTGCTGCTGGTGCCGCTGGCAGCCCTGGCCTCGGCCGTCGCGCTTGTGCTTTGGCGCGCGCTGCCGACGAGGACGGACTTGAGGTTTTGGCGCGCCGCCAGGCAGGGCGATGATCCGCTGCGATTCTATGCCTCTTTCCTGTCCTGGGGACGACACACGTTCAGGCAGCGCACCCCGGTCGGCCAACAGCAGGTGCAGATGCTCGGCGCCCGCGCAGCCGATCAAGTGGGACGATTGCATCGCTCGATCTTCGGGCTCTCCAAGGACAGTCTGCGATGGCAGCGGGTCGCGGCGACTCTCATCCTGGCATCACGGCGGATGATCGTGCGGCGCTTCCTGGCGGCAGTCGTCCCCGGCGTTTCGCGGTTCCTGTTCCTGCGGTGACGATCGCTCGGCCGGAGCCCGACGATTCCGGGCACAAGGTCGGGTGCCCGCCCCGCGAAATCGGTCGCGGTGATCGCAGGCAGGCTTGATGTCTCAAACGATGCATCACCACTACGCGGACGTCGGCGACGTCCGACTTCATTACGTGATGGCGGGCAGCGGGCCGGCGGTCGTCCTCCTCCATGGCTGGCCGCAGACCTGGTACATGTGGCGCGGCGTGATGCCGAAGCTTGCCGAGGATTATCGTGTCATCGCACCGGACTTGCGCGGGTTAGGGGACTCGTCGCGCCCCGTCGGTGGTTACGACAAGAAGACACTCGCACAGGATGTCTGGCACCTGGTTCACGACGCCCTGGGCGAGCAGAGTCTTTTCGTCGTCGGTCATGACTGGGGCGGGCCGACGGCGTTCGCGCTGGCCGCGCAGCACCGAGACGCCGTGCGGCGTCTGGCGGTCTTCGATGTTCCCGTGCCAGGAGACGGCACCTCGGTGATGTTCGGGAACCGCTGGCATCATGGTCTGCACTGGGAGGAGGCGCTGCCCGAAACCCTCACCCGGGGCCGTGAGCACGTCTACCTGGGCTTCTTCTACCGAAATTGGGGTGGGCGCCCCGATGCCATCACCGAAGACGCGGAGCGTGAATATCTGCGGACCTACCGGCAGCCGGGCGCGATGCGGGCCGGCTTCAATCTCTACCGTGCCACCCCACAGGACGTCGCTGACAATCAAGCGTTCCTGTCACAAGGGAAACTGGAGATGCCTGTCCTCTGCTACGGCGGCGCCCTGGGGCGAGGGCGCGGGAAGACGGCCATCGAATCCTGGCGGCGCGTGGCTGACGATGTGCGTGGAGGCGTGGTCGAGGACTGCGGCCACTGGATCCCTGAGGAGCGACCTGACTGGGTAGCCGAGGAATTGCGGGCCTTCTTCGACGAGGAGAACGCCGGTTCCGGCAGAGCGCGGACATCGTCGCCGCGGCCGGGGACTGCCAGTGTCCCGCCGGCCGCGAAGGCGCCTGGCTGACGCAGGCGATCCGGGCGGGCGGACCTGCACGGAGCCGGGGCGTCGAACAACCCTGCCGCAACCGCCTGTCGTCAATTGCGGGTCCGCGTCCATCCGACGGCAACCGGCAGAACTCCGTTGGCCCGAGTGAGGCGGGACAGACCGGTCTGTCGGTGTAGGTCGCCCGCGTCGCGGGCTGCCCCTGGATGCGAACCTGCCGGCCGGGCGCCAAGCCGGCGTGGTCCCCGGCCGGCCACGCGGAACGCTACAGGCCTTCGAGCAGGATCAGGTTGCCAATAGACCCGGCCTGCCGCGCTTTCAGGAGCGGCTGGTACTCTGCCGAATGGTACCACTCGCGTGCGCGCTCGAGCGAAGGGAATTCGAGAATCACGGCCACGTTCGGCAGCTCGTCCGAACCCTCAAGCTTCTCGATGTCGGTACTCCGCGCCAGGTAGCGCCCGCCGTAGGATTCCACCTGGGCCTGGACTTTCGGAATGTAGTCCTCCACCCACGAACCGTCGGTGATCGTCACCCTTCCCATTACGTACGCAGCCATTCTCCGTCTCCTCAGGTTCAGTTCCGGCCGATTGCACCCCCACGCCGGCGCGCATGGCCTGCCCCCGCGCGCCCCGCCGAGTCTGTCGGCCGCAGGCACCGTGCGCAAGGCTGTTGGCCGGTCCGGGGGGCTCGAACCATGAACTCGGCCGTCCAGCCGCCAGCACGTTCGCCGACCACGGAATTGCGATTTGCGGAGAGCAAACCAATGTCGGCCGTTCGACACGTGCACCAAAGCCGCTCCCGTCAATCCGCCGCGCTCACGATCGGGAACCGCCATCGGGTACGACGGGACGGACCCAGAAGCCCGCCGGCGCGTGCCCGGATGCCAAGAGTGCGGAGGCGTCATCGCGGCGGCAACCCTGCGACGACCGGGCGGACAGCCGGGCAAGCGCCAATCCCCGTCCGACACTGGTCGAACCCTGGCAACAACGCCGATCCCGGTTCAAGGGCTGGTATCGGTCAATCACTGAGGGAGATCGTTGGCCGGAAAGCACGCCGGCTCTGGCCGTGACCGGCCCCCGGTACTACCCTGAGAGCAGCGCTACACATCGTCGGTCCGAAGGGTTCGATCCATGCATGTCGTCATTTTCGAGGTCGAGCCGACTGCGGACGGCAGAGAGGAGTATCTGGATATCGCCGGGCGGCTGCGGGATGAACTGGAAACCATCGACGGCTTCATTGCGATCGAGCGCTTCGAAAGCCTGGTGCAGCCCGGCAAGATCCTATCTCTCTCGACCTGGCGAGACGAGGCGGCAATCAGAGAATGGCGTGAGCGCACCGCGCATCAAGCGGCGCAGGAGAGGGGCCGAACCGCACTGTTCGAGCACTACCGCATACGGGTGGCCGAAGTGGTTCGTGACTATGAACTCGAGACCTCTCCATGGCGCCCTGGCGAGCGCCAGTGACCGTGGGACGGTGACGAATTCCTACCAGGCGCAGCAGGCCGTGATGCCGTGGCCGGCGGCAGTGGCCGAGGGGCACTCCGTGTGACGACTTCGCTCAGGAAACTTGCGTCCGAGCTCCGCGCGGACATCGTGTCGGTCAAGACGATTCCGGCGTTGTCGGCCGGGCTCACCTCCGGCCTCGGGCTGCTCGTCTCCCAGGTGGCCTTCGGAAGTTTCATCTTCTCCGGCGTGTTGGCGTCCTATTCCTCCCAGGGCGTCGGCCTGATCCTCTTCGGCAACTTTGCAGCCTGCCTGCTGGTGGCGCTGCTGGGCGGCTACCGCGGTGCAATTGCGGGACTTTCTCCGGCGCTGGTGATCGTCATGGCCACGATCGCGACCACGATGGAGGCGCACGGGCAGGCGCTGTTCGTCACCGCCGCAAGCGCGCTCGTGATCGGCGCGATCGCCACCGGCCTCGGCTGTCTCATGATCGGGCATTTCCGCCTCGCCAACCTGGTGCGCTTCATTCCCTACCCGGTGGCCGCGGGTTTCGTGTCCGGGATCGGTGGGGCGGTGTGCCTGGCGGCGATGTCACTCATGGGCGCGAATCCCGGGTGGCAGGCGGCGCTCGAGCTGCTGGAGCCAGCCGTGCTGTGGACGTGGCTGCCGGGCGCTGCGTACGGGATCGCGCTCTACGCCACGATGAAGCGCTGGGGCAATGCGCTGATCCTGCCGGTGAGCGTCGTTGCCGCGGTTTGTGCCTACCATCTCATTCTCGGCGCTCTCGAGATTTCCGGCGATGAGGCAAGGACGCTGGGCCTGCTGCTTACGGGCACGGCGGACGGTGGACTGTGGCCCGTACTGGTCCCCGCCGACCTGGTGCACGTGGAATGGGCCGCAATAACCGGCCAGATTCCCAACGTCCTGACGCTGATGCTGATCGCCTTCATCTGCGTCATCATGAATGTCGCTGGGCTGGAAGTCTCCGTAAATCAGGAACTTGACTGGAACCGCGAGTTCAAGGCCAGTGGACTTGCCAGCATCGTCGCCGGCCTGGGCGGGGGCACCGTGGCGACGCTCATCGTCCCCGCGTCGCTCCGCAGCAAGCTCTTCAAGGCCACCACCCGGTGGACCGGCGTGGTTGCGGCCACGGTCATCGGGGCCGCCCTGTTTCTCGGCGACGGGATGCTGGAACTCGTCCCAACGGCGCTCATCGGCGGAGTCCTGATCTTCGCGGGTCTCGGCATGCTCGATGAAGGGCTGGTGCGGAGCCGCAAGCGCCTGCCGTGGTCGGAGTTCGGCATCATCCTGGTGATCTTCGTCATCATCATCTTCTTCGGCTTGATCGAGGGCGTGGGCGCCGGGATGGTGGCCACCCTCGCGTTCTTCGCCGTGCGCCTCAGCCGGGTGGACCCGATTGAAACGCGATTCACGGCACGCGAGCGCCACAGCAACAAGGCCCGACCCATACCCGACCGTGCGATTCTGATGCAGGAAGGCGAGCGCGTACAGGTCTACCGGTTGCGTGGGTACATCTTCTTCGGCAGCGTCGGACCCCTGATCGAACAACTCAGAAGAACCCTGGAGGACTCGTCGCATCGCCCCTGCCTGATACTGGACTTCGCCGCCGTTTCAGGATTCGATGTTTCAGCAGTGAGTGCCCTGTCGCGGTTCCTGCAGACGGCCAGCAAGGGCGGGGTGACGATCGTGCTGAGTGCGGCGTCCGAGCAATTGCGGTCGGGCCTCGCGCTCAACCTTCCCGGGTCGGTGTCCGCCGAGCTGATCTATGAGCCGAGCGCGGACCGCGCCCTCGAGCATTGCGAGGACGCCGTCCTTGCGGAATGGAGGTCGGCAGCCACCCCCGGGGGCGGCCGGCGTGCCGCGTTGTTGGCGGTCGCTGTCGACGACCTGGAACGCCAGCTCGAGCGGCAAATTCACTTCGAGGACCTGGTGGGGGAGCTTGGCGACTGGCTCACGCCGCGCGACTACGCTCCCGACGAGGTGCTGGCGGAACCCGATGCGCCACAGGAGGGGCTGCAGCTGTTGATCTCGGGCCGGGCGTCCGCTTGCGATGCAACCGGCGCAAGGCTCCACCAGTTCAGCCCGGGCGACGCGATCGGGCCGGTCGGTACGGCGGGCATGCAGCCCGCCTCGGTCGTTGCGGACGGTGCGTGTCGCACCCTGGTGCTGACGCCGCACGCTCGGCACGAACTGGAGACAAACCAGCAGCAGCTGGCCCTCAAGCTCTATCGATACCTGCTGGATGCGCAGTTTGGGCAGGAGCCGGACGACGAGCCCCCACCGGGTCGGGCGGGCGACCAGGGGAATGCCGCGTAGAGAATTGCGAACTCGCAGCCTTCGAGGCCGACGCCTTCTGGCTATCTCGATCCGATCCGCTTCGACCTGCCGATTTGTCGGGCGGTCTGGCGTGGTGACGGCCGTCGGTTTGGCGAGGGTGCCTCGCTCGGCATGCGTTAATGACCAGTTTCGTTTGAGAGTGCTGCGGCGGCCATGTCCACGACCGGAATACCGGTCAGGACCGGGTCAGCTCCCGCTCGACGAATTCCATCCGATCCTTGCCCCAGAAGATCTCGCCGCCGATCACCATGGTCGGCGCGCCGAACACGCCGCGATCGAGAGCGCCATCGGTCGCCTCGATCAGCGCGGCGCGGCATTCTTCGCTCTCGGCGGCCGCCTCGAAGTCGTCCAGATTGACGCCGAGCGATCTAGCAATCCCGCGCAGGCCGGCATAGTGCTGGATCGAGGCGTCGTCGCGCTCCCAGTAGGCGGCGAAGATGGCGTCGATAAAGGCCACTTCCTTGCCCCAGCGCCGCATGGCGATGGCGCCGCGCAAGGCCCGGCTGGTCTTGATCGGGAACGTCGTCGGGAGGCGGAACGGCAGGTCATAATGCTCTGCCCAGCGCTCCAGATCGCGGATGCGGTTGGCGATCTTGGCCGCGGGCTCCTCCATCAGGACATAGTTGTGGTGGCGGAAGACGTGGCCCAGGTTGATCGGGATATACCGGATCGCCGCCCCGTGCCGTTCGGCGATGGGCCGGAGTAGGTGCAGCGCGAAGTAGCTGTTGGTGCTGCCGACTTCCCAATAGAAATCGATCGTCCGGGTGTGCTCCATGGTAATTCCCTGGCTGAAACGCGACAGAAATCAATTCGTCCCATAACTATCAAAGTGCCGGCCGATCGTTTGCCGGCCTCGCGAATCAAGCCCGTTGAGAGAACGAGAGGCCACATCGAAGACATCAGTGTTGGCAAAGGCCGTCCACGGTAGCGCAGGCTGGGGTCGGACCTTCGACCCTTCGGTTATGCGCTTGAGGTGAGCGCGCGGGGCGTCCCGGCCCGGGGCCCGCTGGCTTGCCATGCGTCTGCCCAGCCGTGTCTGAGGCGCGGCTAGTGGCCCTAGGTCCTTGTTTGCTGGGAAGCCCTTCCGCTACCCGCCCAGCCGAATGCCTCGATTGGACACACGGTCATGTAGGCTCCAAAGGTATGATCGTCACTGGCGTGGAGGTTGTCCGGGAAGTGCCGGATTGAATGGCCGGTCGTGTGACGCAACCTCTCCGACAACGCCTGAGGCATGGGAGGCGCAACATGACGAGGCTCTTGTTCATCACGGTGCTGGCCCTGGGACTGACGGCTCCGACGGTCGGGGCCCTGGCCCATCACGGCTGGTCGTGGACGACCGGCGGCAATATCGATCTGACCGGCATCATCAAGACCGTCCGCCTGGGGAATCCCCACGGGATCCTGAAGGTCGACGTGGACGGCGAGGAGTGGACGGCCGAAGTCGGTCAGCCCTGGCGCAACGACCGCGCCGGCCTCAAGGACGGAGATCTGGCCGAGGGAGTCGAAATCCGGTTGATCGGCGAGCCGGCTGCCGATCTGTCGGAAAGACTGATCAAGGTGGAACGGCTGTTCCTGGGCGAACAGGAGTACATCCTCTACCCCGGACGCGACTGAGACCTTGGAAGGCCTGTTCGCAGCGCTCGAAGGGACGGCGCTGGCGCAGGCCCTGCGGGGATCCCGCTGGCTCTATGCGGGCGTCAACGCCGCGCACATCTTCGCCATCGCATTGCTGATCGGGTCCATCATCCCGCTGAACCTGCGGCTATTTGGCGTGTGGCGCGCAATCTCTCGCGAAGCGGTGGTGCGGGTACTCGCGCCCGTCGCGGCGAGCGGGCTGACCCTCGCCCTGATCACGGGACCGCTGCTGTTCGCGGTCCGGGCGCGGGAATACAGTGGCGTCGGATTCCTGCAGTTGAAGCTGACCTTCGTCACGGTCGGGGTCCTGTCTGCGCTCGTCCTGTGCCGGTCCCACGGGTTCCTGCTCAGGGACGCACCGCGCGGACACTTGGTCGGCCACGCCGTCCTCTCCACGGTTTGCTGGCTCGGCGCGCTCGTCTGCGGGCGGTTGATCGCGTTCGCGGGGGATTGAGGTCAAGCTCGTTCGGCCGGCATGCATGGCCGCGTTCCGTGCAGGCGAGCCAACGGCGACAGTCTTCAATAGCGAATGAGTGCATCCACGATCGCTCCGTCCGCCGATCGCCGGTTCGTCGAACCGCACCAGGTGCGCCGCCGCCCGTGCCGGGGTCAGCCTGCTTCGCTGTTGCTCGGCGTGCCGCGTCGCCGTCGATCACCGGCTTATGTGATCGATCGCGCGGGCGGTGCAGAGGGTGATCGAGCCGCGGCGCGGAGTACAGGCGTAACGGGGCGGCGCGTGCTCCGCGAGCGCCCCGGCAGTCTGGACCCGGCTCACGGCCAAGGCAGCATGCATCGACCTGCCGCCCCGGGCTACCCCCAACCCGCCGCGTCGATGATCGAGACGACGGACTGCCACGCGCCCCAGATCGACAGCACGAACAGCGCCGCTAGGAAGCCGTTCTCCCACCACCTGTTGCGCCACTCGGTGCCGATGAACGCGCCGCGCGCCGTGAGGATCCACAAGGCGCCGCAGAGGACCGGCAGCACCACCACCGTCGCCGCGCTGCCGACGAGGGTGAGGAAGATGAAGTCCGGCGCTCCGGGCAGGCTCCAGACCAGCGGTGAGAACAGGCACCATACGACGACGAACCGGTAGGCCGGCTGCGCGCCGGCGTCGAACGGTTCCGCGGGCAGCGATTCGGCCGTGCGGTGGACGCGCACCGCGTCGGTGACGAGGTAGCCGAAGCCCATCGCCATGCCGATCACCGAGCTGTAAACGGCGGCGAACACCCCGACGTAGAAGATTGGAGCGCCAAGGTCGCCGAGCGTGATCGTCAGCAGCTTGGCGAGGTCGGCGAGACTCGCGATCGTCTCGCCGCGCGCGTGCAGCACCTCGGCGCCTATGACCCACACCGACAGGTTGAGGAACATGAGCACGCCGACGCCGAAGGCGAGATCGTAGAGTTGGACGCGGCGAAAGCGCGGGCCCCGCCAGCCCTTCTGCTGGATGAAGTAGGGATACAGCAGATTGGCGATCGAACCGCCGACAGCGCCGATCAGCGACACGATCACGAGCAGCGCGCCGTAGGATCCCTGCTGCTCGGGGACCTCGAACAGGAGAACGCCCTTCGCCGCCGCGACGGGGTCGGGACCGCTCCACGCGGCGACGCCGATCACCGACACGCTGAGCATGGTGAGGAAGACGTAGAAAACCGGCTCCAGCCGCCGGTAGAGGCCGCGGAACACGAACACTGCCGCCGCGCTCACCCAGAACGCCGACCAAACCAAGGGAGCGCCGAAGCCCAGCAGGGCCTCGCTCGCGAGGCCGAGCCCGCGCACCAGGAACGAGCCATAGATGTGGCCGAAGATCACCGCCACGACGGCGACGAAGAGCGGCATTGCCGGGTGCACGCGCTTGAGGCCCGAGAGCACGCTCTCGCCGTGCTGGTTGCAGAGCTGGTACTTGGCGACGATCGACACGAAGACGAAGCGCACGAACAGGGCGAGCGCCATCGCCCACATCAGTGCGTAGCCGTAGTTGCCGCCGGCGACAGCGGAATCGACGAGGTCGCCAGCGCCGAGCCAGGTCAGCGCGACCACCAACCCAGGCCCGAGCGACCGGATGTGCTGCCAGAAGCTCTCAGGCACGCGCGGCCCGGTCTTCGCGTCGGCCATCGGCTCCCCCGTCGAACCCCGGTTCGTCATAGCACGCGGCGCCGCGGAGCGCTGAATATGCCCGGTCAGGTCATGCGGGCGGGACGACGTACCGGTTGCTTCCGCAACAACAGCCCAAACCCGCCGGCACGCTCTTGCCGCCACCCGATCCGCCCCTCCATGAGCGGACATGACCAGGCCGGTAGGCTAGCCGTCTTGGAAAGTGCTGCCGAGCGTCAGCATTCGCCTCTCGGACCCAGCCAACACGGGAACGGTTTGGGGCGGCCCGGCTTCAGGACGAGAGCTCGACGCGACGCGCTGCGCGACCTTCCGCGTGCGCGGCGAGCCCGAGGAGCCCTCGCTTCCTGACGGCTGCTCGATCCTGTTCGACCGCAACCGCCAAGCCCGGCGGGAAAGCACGAACCACTTGGGGCGCATGAACGGCAGGCTCGTTGGGTTCGCCCCGCCGGCTAATCGGAAGCACGAAGGGCGCCGAACACCCCCGCCAGGCCGTCTCTTTCGAAGGTGCCGGCAGCCCCTTCGTGGTCGGCGCCATAGAAGGAAC
The DNA here is from genome assembly GCA_022819905.1 of Alphaproteobacteria bacterium. Classification (GTDB taxonomy): domain Bacteria; phylum Pseudomonadota; class Alphaproteobacteria; order TMED109; family TMED109; genus VXPW01. The sequence continues at coordinate 2,222 of JAJEGJ010000103.1, read as the reverse complement.
CTTCGATACCCGAGGCTGCATTCCCGAATACGCCACCGTCCATGGTGAGCGCCGACCAGGACAAGTCGGCTTGATCGTTGTCCAGGTTGGTGAATTCGACATGGACGGTAGCGGCCGTGAAATCGACCTCTAGTCGCGCGTCGCCTTCCACCGGAGCATGTGCCGTGACCGACGTGGACCCTGAGGTCGCAACGGTTTCCGTCTCATAGCCGTGGACGTCGCCGTTCCACACGGCGCTTCCGCTCACCGGCGACGTTTCCGACGGTGTGCCCGTCACCATCTTGGTGACCGTCCCGTCCCCTTCGCTGGTCAAGGTCGCCCAGAAGATTTCGTCGCCGGCGGGTGGGCAACCTATCGCCGCACACGTGGCCACGTCATCTCTAAGGATCCCGCCCCACACCCCCCAGTTGTGGAAGACTGCGGTGACGGTACCCCCGTGCATGTCGATCGGGGCTGGTCGGGCTTCGCCAGTCATGCTCAGCGTGACTTCACCCGCAGGCTCGAGTCGGGGTCCGGTCGGCATCTCCTTGTTCGCGCTGCTGTTTCCGTCGATGCAACCGGCTACAAACAACAACGCGCATCCCGAAACCAGCAGCCGTCTCATTTCGACATCCTATCGTGTCGATGGTCGTGATACTTGCTTGGCTTCGGGGGCCCTACCCGGCTCTCGTGGCGGCATCAGCGGTTGAGCTTGCTCTTCGCGGACTGCCGCGGCATCGGGGCCTGGGAGCGGATCCCCGCTTTCGCGAGGTGACAAATGGGGCGTGGAACACGGCATGGCCAAGCCCACACGGCTGCCCGGTTTACAAGCAACTCGAGATGTGAGATTCCGACAGGCCAAGGCCGGGAGGTGCGGCTTGGAGCGGGAAACCGGCTCGTCTATGGTTTCGCAGCCGCGCACTTTCCGGTTTGCACCGCCGCCAACGAGGTGATCCATGCTCGATCTCGGAGACCGCATTTCCGTTTACCAACCCGAGCAGGCCGGTCGGAAATTCCCCCAGGAACTGAACACGAACGACCCGGAAAAGCTGCGCGAGCACCGCAAGCGCCATTTGGTGGGCGCCTGCCGGGCCTTCGCCAAGTGGGGGCTGGATTACGGCTTCGCCGGCCATCTGACGATCCGCGACCCGGAGCACCCGGAGCTCTACTGGACCAACCCGATGGCAGTGCATTTCGCGGAGGTCAGGCTCTCCAACCTGATCCTGGTGGACCACGATGGCCAAGTCGTGGAGGGCGACTATGCGGTGAACCAGGCAGGCTTCGTGCTGCACGCGGCTGTCCATGCCGAGCATCCCGATATCCTCGCGATGTGCCATGCCCACACGCTGTACGGCACCGCCTATGCCTCGCAGGGCCGGCCGCTCGCACCGATCACCCAGGATGCCTGCCAGTTCTTCGAGGATCATGCGGTGATCCGCGAGGAATCGGGCCAGGTCGCGGTCGAGCGCGGCGCGGGCGCCAGCATCGCGCCAGCCTTCAAGGGCGTGAGGGCGGCAATCCACCAGAACCACGGCCTGTTTACTGTGAGCCGGCACAGCATCGACGCCGCCGCCTTCATGTTCATGGCGCTGGAGCGCTGCTGCCAACAGCAGCTTATGGTCGAAGCCTCGGGCCACGAGCCGATCGAGGTCCCGGCCGACAAGGCGCGGTACAGCCGCGAGCACGTCGGCAGCGACTACACCGCGTGGCTCTGCTTCCAGACGGACTACGACCATCTGGTGCGGACCCAGCCGGACATGTTCGACTGACATAACCCGCAGAAGAACGTCCCGGCGCCCGGCGGGAGCGACAGGTAACCACCCGGAAACACTACGATTTTACGCTGGTGCCGAGCGCGCCGCGTCCGGATCTATTTGGCTGAGAAGAGGCTGGCAGTCCCCACCGAACAGGTAAACTGCGCCAGCGCGGTCGCCGAAGAGCGCGTCGATGCTCTCTCTCTGATCCTTCGTCGCCTGCGGAGTCTCCGGGCGTCCAGATTTGTGTGAGTCCGCTTACGGTATGCTCACGGAAACTCGAAGTGCCGTCGGATGAAAATAAAAAAAGCCTCTGAAAACAATGACGTTTTCAGAGGCTTCTTTGGTTGCGGGGGCTCGATACAGCCGAGACCGACACACGGTTGTCGTCGATATATGAGCCCGGCGCATCGGGGGCTGTTATAGCGCGTTTCAGCGCGTGTTTGGCGACTCCGGCGCGGCGTCATCCCCCCTTCGCCATGTCGCGAT
>JAJEGJ010000076.1 GCA_022819905.1 Alphaproteobacteria bacterium | reverse complement strand
CGCAGATCGTCACCGAGTACAACCGCAGCTTTATCGAGCGCTCCGGCGCCCAGACGTTCGGCGAGATGCTCGACACGGGCATCATCCGCTATTTCTTCACCGGCGGACGTGACCTGCTCATCCTGGTCAACGGGCGGCCCTACACAACGACTGCGGGCAATCTGGACACCCTCCCGCTGTCGGCGATCGAGCGCATCGAGGTGCTGAGGGCAGAGAGCCTGGGGATACACGGCGGCCACGCTGCGGTACGTGGCGCATTCAACCTCGTGCTGCGGAGGGATCTGGACGGTTTCGACGTGCGGGCCGTCACCCGGATGCCGAGCCGCGACGGCGGTGACGCGCGCCAGGGCAGCGTCGTATGGGGCGGCGCGATCGGCGACGGCGGTCGCTTGACCGTCGGCGTTGACATCCTCGACCGCCAGGAGATTGCCGGCAAGACCCGCGAGCACAGCCGCTCGGAGTGGACGGAGGGCGGCAGCTTCGCCGACGCGAGAAACGTGAGTGTCGGCGGCAACACCGTCTACATCTTTGACCAGAGCACGAAAGAACTGAGAACCGTCCCGCTCGGCGCGTGCGACCAGGCGCTGGGCTACACCGGCCCGCTGAGCAACCCGCCGGGGATCGAATCAGGCGACAACGGCTGCGGGTTCGCCTACGGCAATTTCTGGTGGGACAGCCCGAGCTACGACCAGAGGAACGCGATCCTGAATCTCAACCACCCGATTGGCGAGCGCGCCGAACTCCACGTGGACGCCAACGTCACGCACGGACGCGGGGCGTTCCGCTACGCACCGTCGATCAGTGTCTTCTCCATCGCCCCGAGCGAAAAACTGCTCGACGCGATCAATGAACCGGCGGGCAAGGCCGACCCGGCGTTCGAAGTGACGAGTGAGAACATCTTCTCGGTCGGGCACCGTTTCATCGGCCACGGCAACCGAGACTGGAATTGGAGCACGGAGGAATTCGATGCCTCGGCCAGCATCAGGGGCCGGCTCACCGAAAGCCTCGGCTACGACGCCCGCGTCGAAGCCTACAGGTTCGATGGCGCGGTGTCGGGTGATACCTTCGTGGACGCCGAAACGATCACGCACGAGATCGCGGCCGGAAGATACGACCTGACAAATCCGCTGTCGGTGGAACCGGACCACGTGCAAGCGATCGAGAAGAGCAGCCTGCACGAGGAGGAGGACTTAGGCTCGAGGTATCTGGGCGCACGTCTTGCGCTCGAGGGCGCCGGGCCGGGCATCGGCGGGCGCACCACGGCATGGACCGCGGGGGTCGAACTTGGCAGCGCGGAGTCCCACCGACTGCTGGCGTTTCGGGCAAGCGATGGCCGGACCCGCGACGTCAACGGGGTGCTCGGGTCGGGCGGCACCAGCTACGCCGGCGAGCGCGATGCGGCGGCAGCCTTCGCCGAGGTGTCCCTGCCGCTCGCCGACGCCGTGGACGTGAGAGCCGCAGCTCGGGTCGACGAATACGATGATGTCGGCGGGCTGCGCGCGTGGCGCCTCGGAGCCGAGTACCGCCCGAGCGACATCATCACGCTGCGCGGCTCGTGGAGCGCGGGCGAGGGGGCACCCTCCATGTACCACCTGCACAGCACCGCGGCGCAAGACCACCCCTATGTCCGTTGCATCCCGGAGAGCGGGCCGCCACCGCGCACGTGCGACACGGCGAACTACCGGCAGGTAACGCGCCGCACGACCGGCAACCCCGAACTCCAGCCGTCGGGATCGGAGAGGCACTCCATCGGCGCCGAAGCCCGAAAAGGGCCGTACTACCTTGTCGTCGACTGGTACCGGCTCACGACTTCGGATCTGGCCGGGCAGCACGACGCCACCTGGGCGATGCTGAACCATCCCGAGTGCCCACCGGACGGCGGCAGCAACTGCATCGAGCGCGCGGCCGGAGACATCACCATCCACGACAGCTTCGCCAACATCGTCAAAAACGAGATTTCGGGAGTCAACACCCGATTCGGGGCGCGTACAGAAACCGGCTGGGGCTTCGTCGCCATGCGCGGGTTCTGGCGTTACGTCACCGACAGCGAGGAGCACATCGCCGGCGAGGAGCAGCGGTTTCCGCTCCCACGCAACGCAGTGCGCATCGTGACGTCGGTTGGACGCGGCGATCTTACGGTTTTCTGGGCCTTGAACTACCGCGACGAGATCGAGAGCCGGTGGGGCGACGGACGATTCAGTTCCTGGACCGGCCACGACGTGACGCTCGACTGGAAAAAGCCACTGGGGCTCGAAAACATGCGGGTAACCGCGGGTGTGTACAACGTCACCGACACGAAGCTCTCCACGAATACCGCGAATCCCTCTGTCACCGACGGGCCGCGTGCAGCCGGCTGGGGACGCACCTTCTTCGCGACCCTCAACATGCACTTCTGAGGGGGTGCCTGAAGGACAAATGCACCGCGTGCATCGACCGAGCAGACGCCAGCGTGCACACTGCCGCCGGGCGGGGTCGTATCGCGTCGCTGCCGGAGACATAAGCATTGACTGCAGTTGGGCCCGGTTTTCGGCTCGTCGACCGCAACCTCGGCGAGATTGACCACCATCTGCTCCGTCCCGTGCCTGTGCTCGTGATGGACCTGTCCCAGGTGTCCGGTCTCGTTTGAGCTTCAGCAGTTTGACGGTCTCTCGATCGAGTGCGGTTATCGACGGAGCAGAGCAGTGCCGACGGCGGATCGGGTTCCAGGACGCAGTGGGGACACTGCGAACAGGGATCTTGATGCCAATCAACCGCCGTTCGTACTGGAACCGACCGCTTTGCCGTTTGCCGCTTCCGGATGTGACGTGGCATCGCGTTGATCCGCCACGTCCGGGTGTGCCGTCGGCCAAGGGCACCGACGCGTTGTCGTCCCACGCGGCCCCGGCCGGTGCGACCGCCGGAACAACGGTTGGCGCTGCGCCACCCGGCATCGCAGCGGGAAACGCGCCCCCACGAGCCGGGGGTCAGCCATGAGCAACGACCAACTCTCCTACCTCTCGGCAACCGAAGCGGCCGCCCTCATCCGCGAGGGCTCGTTGTCGCCGGTCGAACTGGTGACGAACGCGCTCGAGCGCATCGAAGAGGTCAACCCGACGCTCAACTGCTTCTGTTTCACGTATCCGTCGGATGCCATCGACCAGGCGCGCGCGGCGGAACGGGCGCTGACCGCGGGCGATGAGGTGGGCCCATTGCACGGGGTGCCCATCGCCATCAAGGACCTGACCCCCACCAAGGGCAAGACGACCACGTTCGGCTCCCACGCCTACAGGGACTGGATGCCCGATTTCGACGCGCTGGTGGTGCAGAATCTGTGTGCGGCCGGCGCCATCATGGTGGGCAAGACGACGACGCCCGAGTTCGCATTCTCCAGCCTCACCGACAGCCCGCTATGGGGGATCACCCGCAACCCGTGGAACCCGGACCACACGCCGGGCGGGTCGTCGGGCGGCTCCGCCGCCGCCGTCGTGGCGGGCTGCTTGCCACTTGCGGAAGGCTCGGATGCTGGCGGCTCGGTGCGGATCCCCGCCTCGCACAGCGGCTGCGTCGGAATGAAGCCGAGCTCGGGCCGGATCCCCTTCGAGTTCCTGCCGACCCAGTTCGACTACATGTGCTGCCACGGCCCGCTCTCGCGCACCGTGGCGGACGCGGCGCTGTTCCTGAAGCTGTGCCAAGGGCCGAACGAGCGCGACCTCAACTCGCTCGCGCCGGCGTTGGCAATTCAGGTGCCGCCGCCGAGCGACGTGCGCGGCCTGCGACTCGCGCTCTCGATCGACCTCGGCTACTACCGGGTCGATCCTGACGTGGCGGCGAACACCCGCTCCGCCGCCGACGCCCTCGCGCAGGCAGGCGCGGAGGTCGAGCCCGTCGAGCTCGGCTGGAGCAGGGCGTTCAACGACGCGTGGCTGGCCTACTGGGGCGTGTTTCAGGCCACGCATTTCGGCCAGCATCTGGAGCGCTGGCGGGACCTGATGCACCCCTCCGTGATCGCGGCAATGGAGGGGGCCCGGGCGACGAGCGCGGTCGATCTCATGAAAACGGAGACGGTCTACACCGATGCCTGGAACGCGCTGCGGCCGATCCTCGAGCGCTGCGACGCGCTGCTCTGCCCGACCGAATCGATCCCGGCGCCACCAGTTGACTACGACGAACTCGGCTCCATGGGCGACACCGACGACGGCCGGCACCTGGGCATGGACATGACCATGCAGTTCAACGCGCTCAAGCTGCCTGCGCTCTCGGTTCCCTCAGGCTTCTCCTCTCAGGGGCTGCCCACGGGCCTGCAGATCGTCGGCCGCCGCTTCGACGACCTGACGGTGCTCCGCATCGGCGCCGCGCTGGAGGAGGCCCGCCCCTGGCGCCATCGCCGGCCGAGCCTGTGACGGGAGGCTCGCACGGTCCCAATCCGAGAGCGGGCGTGAGCAAGGAACCGAAGACCATCCGTGCCACGGGAGCACGGGGAAATTGGGCCAGGCATCTTGGCAACGCGAGCCAAGCCTGCAAGATGTTGGGCTGATTGCGTGCGGCAGAGCGATTCGGCGCTGCTGTCGCAACCCTGCCCAACCGCGTTCACGGTGAACCCGATCGAATGACGAACGGTACTGAAACCCTCATCCAGCTCCTGAGCACCATCGGCCTCGGGTCGTGGGTAGTGCAGGTGTTCGTGGTGGTCCTTGCGACTGCCCTGCTCGCGTTCGCCTCGAGCCGCGTGGTGGCACGGTTGCATCCAACCCTCAAGCGCACTCCCAGCGTGTGGGATGAGAGCCTCGTCGAGGCGATCGGCCCGCCTCTGCGCGTGTTCCTCTGGGTCGCGGGCATCGCGTTTGCGATCGAAATCATCCAGAACGAGGTCGGGGCCACCATTTTCGAAGCGGTCGACCCGATCCGGGACGTGGGCCTTATCGCGGCAGTCGCGTGGTTCCCGGTGCGGTTCATTCGTATCGCTGAAGTCAATTTCATTGCAGATCGGGAAGGCAAGGGCGAGGAGGTGGACCGGGCCACCCTCGATGCAATCGTCAAGTTGCTCCGGCTCTCCGTGATGATCACCGCCTTCCTGGTGGCGTTGCAGACCCTCGGGTTCAGCATCTCCGGTGTGCTTGCCTTCGGCGGCATCGGCGGCATCGCGGTTGGCTTCGCGGCGAAGGACCTGCTCGCGAACTTCTTCGGTGGCCTAATGATCTACCTCGACCGCCCCTTCGCGATCGGAGACTGGATTCGCTCGCCTGACCGCCAGATCGAAGGCACCGTGGAGCGGATTGGATGGCGCCTGACGGTGATCCGTGGTTTCGACACCCGGCCGCTCTACATCCCCAATAGCGCGTTCGCCAACATCGCGGTGGAAAATCCCTCGCGCATGCGGAACCGCCGCATCTACGAAACCATCGGCATCCGCTATGACGATGTCGCAAGGATGGGCGTCATCGTGGGCGACGTCGAGGCGATGCTGCGTGCGCACGCCGATATCGACGCCGACAAGTTCCTGATGGTCAACTTCGACGCCTTCGCCCCGTCCTCGCTCGACTTTTTCGTCTATTGCTACACCCGCACGACCGACTGGGCGCAGTACCATCAAGTCAAGCAGGACGTGCTGCTGCGCATCGCCGAGATCATTGCAAGCCACGGCGCCGAGATAGCGTTCCCGACGTCCACCGTGCACCTCGCCGGGGACATCCCACAGGCAGGCGAGAATGCTGCCGCGGGCCGCCGCGGTCGGGAAGAGCCGCCTCCCGACGCTGGCTAAGGCACCGGCCCCGCCAGTTCATGACGGCATCGATCGCGTTCTGCAGTCCGTCCGCCACGCTTCACGATCGGCCCGTACTCCCTCAAGGCTCGGAAACGAGGAATCGCCTCGACGCGTGCGCCGAAACGTCCAGCCTGTCAAGGAAACTCACCGCGATCGATTTCGCAATGCCCGCCGCCTGTTCACCGCTTGGCACGGGTTCTGCCGAAGGCCTCTCACAGAACACGAAGTTCGTCGCGTCGCGTGTGAGGCCGCGACCGCCGCCGGGTGCGGGTGTTTCTTCGCGATTGAGACGAGGTTGGCCTCAAACCGTTCGTCATCATCTTCCGTGTGCCGGCCACCATGGGAAGGCTTCAAGGTCACAGAGAGGCCCGAAGAAAGCTATATCTTCCATTATGATTCTCGTGCACCAGGCCTGTTCGCCAACTTGCAAATCAGCTCAAGCGTCAGAACAGCCAGCCCTCCGCCATCACCGGCATTAGCCATCTGTAGCGCAGTTGCGACCAATGACTGATTCGGCACCAATCGTCACGATTTTCGGCGCGGCCGGGTTCGTCGGGCGCGCGGTGGTCCGATGCTTTGCGAGAGCCGGTTGGCGGGTGCGGGCCGGCACCCGCAGACCGCAGCAAGCCAAATTCCTCCGGACGCTCGGAGAGCTGGGACAAGTCGTGCCTGTCACCGCCGATGTGCGTCTGCCCTCAACCCTGCTGCCAGTGGTCCAGGGCTCCCGAGCGGTCGTAAATCTCGCAGGAATCCTCGCGCCAACGGGGAAGCAGACCTTTGCAGCCGTACATGTCAGCGGCGCCGCCAATGCCGCCAATGCGGCCGCCGCCGCAGGCGCAACGAGCTTCGTCCACGTGTCCGCCATCGGCGCAGACCCTTCCGTCCGATCGGACTACGCGCGCACCAAGGGATTGGCGGAGGTTCGAGCGCTGGAGTGCTTCGCCGCCACTACGGTATTGAGGCCCAGCATCGTGTTCGGCCCCGAGGATCAGTTCTTCAACCGGTTTGCAGCAGTCATGCGCATTGCACCGGCCATGCCGGTACCCGGCGGAGGCCTTGTCCGCTTGCAGCCGGTTTACGTAAACGATGTTGCAGAAGCCATATTCCGAGCTGCGACGATGGCCGAGGCGGCCGGCCAGACCTACGAGCTGGGTGGGCCCAGGGCGCGTTCGCTGATTGACATCCTTCGATGGACTCGTGAACAGGTGAGCCGCCGCTGTGCGCTGGTGCCGATCCCGTTCGCCCTGCTTTGGCCACCGGCCCTGCTAATGGAATGCCTGCCGAGCCCGCCACTGACCCGAGACCAGCTCCGCCTGCTCGCCAGAGACAACGTCGTGTCCGACGGCGCGGGCACGCTCTCGGACCTAGGCATAGAACCCACCGCGTACGAGGGTATCGCGCCAGCGTATCTCGAGCGTTTCCGACCGGGGGGCAAGTCGGCGGGCTGACCGCACGCCGCATCTGGATGGACCTGAAGGGAATATTGGGCGGCGACTGAGCGCTGCAAGAACGCTCGCCCAAGTGTGCGGTTGGCGACCGCCCGCGCGTGCGAGATCCGACGTGTCGGCCTGGCCGCACGAAGCTGCAACCGACTAGAGTGACGCCGACCTCTGGCGTTGGATCCAGGCGGGAGTTCTCCGTGTGCAACCTCTACGCCAATACGATGCCGCAGGAGGCGATGCGGCGTCTCTTCAAGGCCATCGATCGACTGGGCAACCTGCCGTCGCTCACGGCTATCTTTCCGGACGCCGACGTGCCCATCGTACGCTTGGGACAAGACGGTCGCCGCGAACTGGTCCCGGCACGATGGGGTTGGGCACGGACCGCCCGCGGCTGGGTCACCAACGCCCGGAACCTGGAGCGGAGTTGGCAGGTCATCCGGAACGTGGAGCAGCGGTGCCTGGTGCCGGCCACCGCCTTCGCCGAGTACCACCCCACTGCGACCATCCCGGGCGCCCGCGGCAGACCGATCAAGGCTGCCGCATGGTTTCGCCTGACCGGCCCGACCGAGCGGCCCCCGTTCGCGTTCCCCGGATTCTGGCGTCCATGGGACTGGAAGACTGACGGTATGCGCCGCACGAGCGACCGGGAACTCGCGGCAGACGGGGAGGCGACCCGCGCGATGGCGTTCCTGACCTGCCCGCCCAACGGAATCGTTCGACCCATCCACCCGAAGGCGATGCCGGTCGTGCTCCACACCGAAGAACAATTCGAGACATGGCTTACCGGTGACGCGGTCAGTGCCGCCAACCTCCAACGCCCGCTGCCGAATGCAATGCTGGAGGTCGCCTTCATCGGCGCGAAGGCCGATGAGATCAGCCCGTAAACGTTGCCACGCAGAGTAATGGTAAACGGCGTCTGTGCCATTTGGTGCGTGGTTGTGCTGATTCCAGCGTGCCGAACCTTGCCGAACCTGCACAACTGCGGACCAAGCCTGGATGCCGCACTGGCTGAGGTGAGGCCCAGGCTACTTCGGCCGTCTAGAAATCATCGCAGCCTGCGCGTTGTCCAGGAATGACATAGCCTATTGATACATAGTGATGATCATGCACGGGTGAGGCGCATTCACGCATGTATTAGGCCAGGCACCGGCGTTCCGGGAGGCCTGATACAGCACGTATCGACACGATATTGCACAAAAGGCGTAAGAAACCGGGTCAACGGATCAAGCGTCCCGGCGGTATCCCATCGGCGAACAGACGCCCATGACGCTGACCTGCATTGCCGCAGGCTTTGTCAGGTCGAACCCGCGAAACGCCAGGAGTCCTTAGCCGATGAGCTCCGCCGTCGTCTGGGCGCCCGTTGCAAGCGACACCGGTGCACGGATTCCGGGTCGCTTTGACCCGACGGCCCTAGGAATTGGCGCCCACGAGCTTACCAAGGTGCAGCGTGTCATGACCGTGTTTCGCGCCGCCCTGGTCTGCAGCTTCCGTACTCGTGGGAGAATCGGGCACACTCAGCGCGGCAGACGTCGCGACGAAACCGCCTCGAGGTGCGCAGGCGCACAAGAAAGTTCAGTCGTCAGCTACGGATGCCCTGAGGGCGTCAAGGCTTTCGTATTCGATGAGACCCTTGCCATCGTACGCTTCCTGAACATCCTGGCGGGTTTGGGCGTTTGGGATCGTGACCGCGAACGGAAGGCCATGATGCAAGGTGACCTGTCTGTAAAACAAGGTAATCGCTTCGGTGGCCGAGAGGCCCAGTTGGGAGAACACCTCTTCGGCTGCGTGCTTGAGTCCGGGCTCAACGCGTGCGCGGATCATTGCGGTCTTCGGCATGGGCGGCATCCAGATGTAATGGTCTTGTATCCTGTGTGGGGTACATTATTGCCGATCCGAGGAGGTACAGGGAATGGACGCACGGCGGGCTGGTGCGCCCGACGCCCGAGGCAGACGGGCGGGGGCTGTTCTTCAGCGGGGCATCGTTTTGGGGGTTTGGCCGCGTAGCGTGCCCGCGCACACCGGCAAGCACAGCTCCCGGACACCCGGAGCGCACTCAGTGCCTCGGTGTACCCCTCGAACTGCGCCGGGGATCTCGCCTTCGGCGTGGAGGGCTTGCGACGGGGCAGCGACGATGGCAAGCCTGAGCACGAGGTCACGACGCGGTGGTCCGTCCGTGTCCAGCTCGTCGACCAAGAAGCTCGCTGGAGGAGACCTGCGGCTCGTGCGAGAGCGGTGACTCAGGCGGATCGCCGTTACTGATCAGCTGACGGGCGCGGAATGGCGGTGCGTTGCTTCGATCGCGACGGAAGTTCCGCTGAAGCCTGCGACAAGGCAGCCCGGTGTATTGGGCGCCTGTTCGCCTGCAAGGTTTCGTGAAGCACGCATTCGTCGGGCAAACTGCGGCCGGCCGGTGAACACGGCGCGCAGCCGAAGCCGTCCGGTCGTGCTCAGTCGCGGAGAAGCTCGTTGACCGAGGTCTTTGCCCGGGTCTGGGCGTCGACCCGCTTCACGATGACCGCGCAGGCGAGTGCGGGACCGGGCCTGCCGTCCGGGAGGGACTTGCCGGGCAGGGTGCCAGGCACGACCACGGCGCCCGCCGGGACCCGTCCACGAACGAATTCGCCGGTGGCGCGATCGACGACCTTGGTGGACTGCCCGACGAACACGCCCATCGACAGCACCGCCCCTTCCTCGACGATCACGCCCTCGGCAACCTCCGAGCGCGCGCCGATGAAGCAATTGTCCTCGATGATGACCGGCTTCGCCTGGACGGGTTCCAACACGCCGCCGATCCCCACGCCGCCCGAGATATGGCAGTTTCGCCCTATTTGGGCGCAGCTCCCGACGGTAGCCCAGGTGTCGATCATCGTCCCGGCGCCCACGTACGCCCCGACGTTCACGAAACACGGCATCAGGACGGCGGCGGGCGAGACGTAGGCCGAATGACGGACCACACTGCCCGGAACCGCGCGAAAACCGGCTTCCTGGAAACGCTCCTGCGTCCATCCGGCGAACTTGGATTCAACCTTGTCCCACCATTGCGCCCCGCCGGCCGCACCGGAAATGGTCGACATCGGCGACAGCCGAAAGGACAGCAGCACGGCTTTCTTCGCCCACTCGTTGACCTCCCATGCACCGGCCCGTTTCTCGGCTACCCGCAGATCGCCGGCGTCGAGCCTCGCCAGCACTTCGGTCACGGCCTCGCGCAGCGGCCCCTGCGTGCTGGCATCGACTCGCTCGCGAATCTCCCAGCCCGACTCGATGGTTGCTTCCAGCGTGTTGGCGGTCATGTGTGAACTCCCCACTCCTGCTCGGCGACCGTCCGCGCCAGGAACCCGGCGAGATCATCCACGACGAAATCGAAATCGCGTTCGGTCAAGCCGTCCATCAGATGTTTGGGCATATCCCCTCGAATCCAGGCGGTGCGCATCCCGAGGTCGGACGCCGGGCGCAGATTCCTCGGAATGTCCTCGAACATCACCGCCTGCTCCGGCGTCACCGCGTGCATGTCGATCAGGCGCCGATACGCCTCAGGCGCTGGCTTGGCCTGAAACTCCGCATCCCGGATCGAAAAGATCGCGTCGATCTGCGCCCTGCAGTCAAGTCGGTCCAATACCCGCTCCGCATGCTCGGTCGGTGAGTTGGTGAAGACCATCCGTCGCCCGGGCAGCACGGCCAGCGCAGCGGCAAGGTCCGGCGATGGCGCGATGGCGGAAAGGTCGAGATCGTACACGTGGTCGAAGTAGTCTTGTACGTCCACCCCGTGGTGACGGATCAAGCCGACCAGTGTCAGGCCGTAATCGCGAAAGTACCGGCGTTGCAGCGTCTGGGCCTCCATATCGTCGGAGATCGCCAGTCGATCCTTGAGAAAGTGCCGCATCCGCTGGCCGCTCTGACGGGTGATCCCGGCCTCGGCCGGATACAGCGTATTGTCGAGATCGAAGATCCAGTACCGCGTATCTGCGAGCAGCACACTCACTGGTCGGCGGCGCGGACCATGGTTCCGCCTCCCGCCTTCGTGAATACCTCGACAAGCAACGTGTGCGCCGTCGTGCCATCCAGAATCGTCGCGGCCCCAACGCCCGCCTGCACCGCGTTCATGCACATGCGAACTTTCGGGATCATGCCCCCGGTGACGATGCCGTTATCGATCAGTCGCTGCGCCTCGGCGGCGGTGATGGCCGGCAAGAGGTTCCCGTCCACGCCGCGCACGCCGGGGACATCCGTCAGGACGTAGAGCCGAGCCGCCTGGACGGCAATGGCAATCTCGCCGGCGACGGTGTCCGCATTGATGTTGAACGTCTCGCCGTCCCGCGATCCCCCGACCGGAGCAATGACCGGTACCACGTCCGACTGGCTGAAGAGATCGAGGATCGAGCCGTCGACCTCGACCGGACGGCCGACAAAGCCGTAGTCGAGCACGCGCTCGATGGTCGATTCCGGGTCACGCTCAGCCTTGCGGCTCAGCGGTTCAGCATGAAACAAGCCGGCATCCTTGCCCGACAAACCCACCGCCCGGCCGCCGGCTTGATTGATATCCGACACGATCTGCTTGTTGATCCGGCCCGACAGCACCATCTCGACGACCTCGGCCGTCTGGCGGTCGGTCACCCGGAGACCGTCGACGAACGTGGACTTGATCTTCAGCCGTTCGAGCATGGCGCCGATTTGTGGGCCGCCCCCGTGCACCACCACCGGATGAATGCCGACCTGCTTCAGGAGCACGATGTCGCGGGCAAAGGCGGCCTGGAGGACCGGATCCCCCATCGCGGCTCCGCCGTACTTGATGACGAACGTGTGGCCGGCGTGCCGCTGGGCGTACGGCAGCGCCTCCGCCAGCGTGGCGGCAACCTGACGTACGTCGTCGGTGGCGGCGGGCGATGAGACCTCGGACATGCGCGCACCCTATTCGGTAACGGCCAAGTCTGCGAGAACCGACCGCACCGCGTCGATTCCGACACCCGATGTCGCAGACGTGACGAGAAGCTGGGGAATCGCCGCCGGGTGGGTGGCGACCCGGGCCTCGGTCTCGCGCTGGCGCGTTGCGAGTTCGGGTTCCTTGAGCTCGTCAACCTTGGTCAACACCACCTGGTAGGCCACGGCCGCCCCGTCAAGCTCTCGCATCACTTCCTCGTCGCGGGTGCCCAGCCCCCGTCTCGAATCCACCAGCAGGAACATGCGCCGCAGGTTCGCACGCCCGCGCAGGTAATCCCGCGCCAACCGCGTCCACTTCCGTACCTTGGACCGTGACACGCGCGCATAGCCGTAGCCCGGAAGGTCGACCAGCATCAGCACGTCGCCCAGCGCATAGAAATGAAGCAGCTGGGTCCGGCCGGGGACGGAACTCGTCCGCGCCAGCTGGCGCCGGCCGAGAACCGCGTTGAGCAGGGTCGACTTGCCCACGTTGGAGCGCCCCCCGAAGCAGACCTCGGGTGCGCCCATCGGCGGCAGGCCCGAGAGATCCGCCACCGCGGCATGGTGCCGCGCGGTCATCCGCCAGAGCTCACCGGCCATGCAACGGGTCAGGTCTGGGCATCCATGCGACGCATGATGACCCACTGCTGGGCAATCGAGAGGAGATTGTTCCAGGCCCAGTAGAGGACGAGGCCGGCCGGAAACGGCGCGAAGATGAAGACGAATACGAATGGCAGCGCCATCATGATTCGCGCCTGCATCGGATCCGGCGGTGTCGGGTTGAGCTTCTGCTGCAGGTACATGGTGGCCCCCATGATCAGCGGCAGCGCTCCCACCATGAGGAAGCCGGGCGGTGTGAACGGCAGGATCCCGAACAGGTTGAAGATCGTCGTCGGATCCTGGGCGGAAAGATCGCGGATCCAGAGATAGAACGGCTCGTGCCGTGTCTCCAGGGTGACGAAGAGCACCTTGTAGAGGGCGAAGAAGATCGGAATCTGCAGCAGGATCGGCAGGCACCCCGACAGCGGGTTCGCCTTCTCCCGCCGGTAGAGCTCCATGACCTCCTGCTGCATCTTCTGCTTGTCGTCCTTGTACCGGTCGCGAAGCTCCATCATCTTCGGCTGGACCTTCTTCATCCTGCTCATGGCCTTGTAGCTGCGGTTGGCCAGCGGGAAGAGTGCGATCCGCACGCAGACCGTCAGCGCCAGGATCGCGAGACCGACGTTGCCGAGCAGGCCGGAGAACCAGTGGAGCACGTAGAAGAGCGGCTTGGTGATCGGGTAGAACCAGCCAAAATCGACCGCCCGATCGAACAGCGGGATCTCCAGTGCATCCCGGTACCCGTCGAGAAGATCGACCTCCTTGGCCCCGGCGAAGAAGTGGGTCGCGTAGGTGGCCAGCCCGCCGGCCGGCACCGCCATGGCCGGCCCGAGGAAATCCACTTGATAGCGCTCGCCGTCGTCGGGGCGGTCCGATGCCGAGAAGCGCGCCCGCACGTTGCTGGTCCGGTCGGGCATCAGCGCCGTCAGCCAGTACTTGTCGGTGATGCCGATCCACCCGCCGGTGCTCTCGAATACCTCCGGCGCTTCCCCGAGCAGGTCGTCGTAGTCGAACTCCTCCAGCGTCTCGTTGAAGACGCCGAGGGGCCCCTCATGGAGGATGTAGAAGCCGACCAGATCGGGCAGCTCCTCCCGCCGGACGAAACCGAACGGGTGGAGCGCGAGTTCCTCCGCCGTGGGGTTGGCCACCGAGAGCGTCACCTTGAACAGATAGTTCTCGTCCAGCTCCAGGGTCTGCCGGAACTCCACCCCGACTTCGTTGGTCCAGCGAAACGTGACCGGTTCGCCGGCGTCCAGACGCTTGCCGTCCTCCGACACCCAAATCGAATCGGAATCCGGCACCCCCACGCTGCCGCCGGCCGCGTTGACCCAGCCGAACTCGGCGAAGTACGGCATCGGTCCGCCGGCGGGCGAGAGCAGCACGATCTCCTCGCTGCCCCCCACTTCCTGCATGTAGCCGAGCAGCGTCAGGTCGTCCAGGCGGAGTCCCTGCAGCGCGATTGATCCGGAAACGCGCCCGCGGTCGCGGCCCGGGTTGATCGGGAAGCGCGCGGATTCCGCGAGCACCTCGGACCGGTCGGCGGGAACCGAGAGCATGGGCACCGGCACGGCGCCGGGCGCCGGGCGCCCGTCCTCGTCGGTCGCGGATGGCGGGGGTGGCGGTGGCGGTTCAGTGGGAAACAGGGCCTGGAACACGAACAGGACGGCGATCGACAGGACGATCGCAAGCAGCAGGTTCTTCTGGTCGGTCATGGCCGGCCGGACTCGGTCTCGGGGACCGGATCGAAGCCGCCGTCAGCCCAGGGATGGCAACGAAGGATGCGCCGCACTGCCAGGACGGACCCGCAGACGGCGCCATGGCGGCGCAATGCCTCGAGCGCATAGCCCGAACAGGTCGGCGCGTAGCGGCAGGAGGGCGCAAGTACCGGGGACACGAAGAGCCGATACGCCCAAATCAGCACACAGAGCGCCCGGACCGGAACACTCGCTTTGGTCACGATCGGTTCCTTCCCCTGGCGTGCACCCGCTCAAGCACGTGAATCAGGTCCTCGCGAAGCTCGTCCCATGGACGGTCACCGGTCTCCCGACGCGCGATGAGGACATAGTCGCGGCCAGGAATTGCAAGCTGCGGAAGCATCAGGTCTGCCAGTGCCACCAGGCGGCGGCGTGCGCGGTTCCGCTTTACCGCATTCCCCACCTTGCGACTCGCCGTGAACCCGACGCGCACCACGCAGCCCAGACCGTTCGGTGCGCTCTGCAGCACCAGGCCCGGCGCCACACTGCTTCGGCCCCGGCGACGCAGTCGCTGGAAATCCTTCCGATACCGAAGCCTCGGAAGCGGGCGCACCACCCGGTCAGGCGGTCAGTTTCTTGCGGCCCCTGGCCCGTCGGTTGGCAAGCACCCGGCGACCAGCCTTGGTGGCCATGCGGGCGCGAAACCCGTGCCGTCTCTTGCGGACCAGCCGACTCGGTTGATACGTGCGTTTCATGAACTGTCTCCGGAGCTTCACCCGAGCCCGATCCGCCGTGGCACAACCGCATCTAGGGCGACGCAAGCCGTATAGAACGGCGCTCCCGTTCGAGTCAAACAGCCCAGCCTGAACGATCTCCCGCGAACAATAGCCGATCAGCCGCGATGCCGCCGGACGCTGCCGGGCGCATCTCCGGACGCGGCCGTCGTCACGGCCGGAACTGCAGGAGGCGCGGCGCCAGCCGGTCGGGATGCGACAGCACGCGCCACACCGTCTCCAGCCACTCGCAAACCAGCCACCGCGTATCCCGCGGATCGATCATCTCCTCGATCTGGAATTTCGACAGCGGCCCCACCGGACCGCGCACGCTCTCGATCCGGGCCATCAACTCTTCCCGGAACGCCACGGGATCCGCGGCTTCGGCCAGCTGGCGCTTGTAGGCCGCTTCGATCCCACCCTCCGGGGGAATGCCGCCGACATCCGCCGCGGGCCAGGTCACGCGCACGGACGGGCGGACATTCGGCGTCGCATAGTTGTTGCCGGCAACGCCGAAGCTGCGCCGCATGATCACCGTGAACACCGGCACCGTGACCTGCGCGAACGCCACCATCCACTCGCCGCCGCGGCGGATGGCCCCCTTGATCTCGTGCTCGAGACCGACGGCAAACCCGGGATTGTCCACCAGATTCAGGACCGGCAGGTGGAAGAGATCACAGAGGTCCAGATGGCGCCGCAGCTTGCTGCACCCGTCGGCCGTGAGTGCCCCGCCGTTGGCGTGCTGGCTGTCCGAGCCGATCACGCCCATCGGATAGCCGTTGAAGCGCACGAAGCCGGTGACCTGATCGGTCCCCCACAGCGGACCGATCTCGAAGAACGAACCCTTGTCGGCCAGCAATCCGATCGCATGCCGCAGATCGAACGTCGCCGTGCGCTTGCGGGGCACGATCGTGAAGAGCTCCTCCTCGCGGCGGTCGGGCGGGTCGCCGGGATCGGGCGCCTGGACCGGCGGCGCTTCGTACACGCTGGGCGGCAGGTAGGAGAGAAACCGTCGCGTCAGCGCCGCCGCTTCCTCCTCGGTCTCCGCCAGGTTGTCGACGGAACCGTTGCGGCAATGGATGTGCCAGCCGCCCAGGTCCTCCTTGGTGATGTCGTAGCCCATGGCGTGCCGCACGACCGGCGGCCCGGCGACGAACAGTTGAGCGGTGTCACGCGCCATCACGGAGAAGTGACCGAGCACGGCCTTCGCCGCACCGATTCCCACCACACTGCCCAGCAGCATGTTGACCACGGGCACTGTCGCCAGCTGCTCCGTGTACATCGAGCTCCCGAGGTGGGCAGGCAGGTAGGAGCCGCCTTCGCCGGCCACCCGCGGCTGGCCGGCCTGGATGGCGCCGCTGCTCTCCTTCGCGCTGCGTTCGCCGTGCCGCTGTTGCGCCGGCACCATGGCGGCGACGCTGCCGCCGCCGGAAGAGCCGTCCAGCAGGCGAACCGAGGGCACCCGCATTTCGAGAGCCAGCTTGTCGAGGTGATGGCTCTTGGCGGCGATGGCGCCGTCGGCATGACCGCCGCGCGAGGTGAAGTCGTCGGCGCACACCACGGCCGAGCGGCCCTCGATCTTCCCCCACCCGCCCACGTGGCTGGCGGGCGTGAAGGCCGCGACGGAGCCGTCGTCGCCGTACGACGCGAAGCCGGCCACGCTGCCGATTTCCCGGAACGTGCCGTCATCCAGGAGCAGATCGATCCGTTCGCGGCAGGTGAGCTTGCCCCGCGCCCGCTGCCGCACGACCCCGGGATCCTCCGATCCCGGGTCCAGCCGCCGCAGCGCCAGGTCCCGCATGGCGTCCACCTCGCGAAGCTGCGGCCCCCACGTGTCGGCGTCGTCGCCGCCGGATGGCGCCGGGGCGACCTCGCCGGACGGCCTGATGACGGCGACGACCTCTCCGGAATCGACGCTGTCACCCGGCTGCAACGGCTGCACCGCGACAACGATCCCGGCGCACGGCGCGCTCACCTGCGATTCCATCTTCATGGCGCTGACGATCAGGAGGGCCTCGCCGGCCGCGACCTGGGCGCCCTCCTGGGCCCGCAGCTCGGTGACCGAGCCGGCCATCGAGCACGTGACGGCCTGCTGGCCGGGCTCGATTCCCAGGGGCGACGCCGCCGGTGCCGGGCCCGGCACCGAGGCTCGACCGTCGGCCATCGACAGGCCGGCCAGGGTCGCCTGCTGCCGCAGGAGGTCCAGGAGTCCGCCATTGGCAGCCGAATTCGGGGCGAGGAGGGCCGGCGTTTCCTCGAGCAGCGTCGTCCTGGCATCGCCGGCGCGCACCGCCGGATGGGCCAGAATCGCCTGCAGCTGCGCCAGATTCGTGGCCACGCCGCCGACATGGAATTCGTCGAGCGCCCGGCGGGTCCGGTCGACCGCGGACTGGAACGATGCCGCCTGGTCGCCCCCCGGCGACCGGCGGTCTGCCGTTCCGATGACCTTGGCCAGCAGCGGGTCGAACTGTGGGGGCGGCGCATACCCCAGGTAGCCGCACGCGTCGACCCGGACGCCCGGCCCGGCCGGTTCCTTGTAGGCGTTGATGGCGCCGGTTCCCCTAGCCACGACGCGAGCCTGCACCGCGTGACCACGCGGCGGCCCGACGGCGGCCTGGCCATCGAGGCCGAGCGACGCCAGGGAGGCACCCCCGGCGATCTCGAACTGGGCCTCCACCAGGTCCACGCCGGTGATCTGCTCCGTGACCGTGTGCTCCACCTGCAGGCGCGGGTTGCACTCGATGAAGTAGTGGCGGCCGGTCTCTGGAGATACCAGGAACTCGACCGTGCCGGCGTTCACGAATTCGGCCGCCCGGGCGAGCGTGACCGCGTCGGCGAACAGCCGTTCCCGCACTGCCTCGTCCAGCCCCGGCGCCGGAGCGCATTCCACGACCTTCTGGTTGCGCAGCTGGACCGAACAGTCCCGTTCGTGCAGGTGGACCACCGTGCCATGGGCATCGGCAAGGATCTGTACCTCGATGTGCCGCGGCCGCTCGACGAGCTTCTCGAGGAACAGCGTGCCGTCACCGAAGGCGGCGGCCGCCTCACTCCGGCAGCGCTCGAAGGCCTCGGCCATGTGCTCGGGCGCGTGCACGGCCCGCATGCCCCGCCCGCCCCCGCCCAGGGCGGCCTTCAGCACCACCGGATAGCCCAGGTCGGCCGCCAGCGATAACGCGTCGTCCGCTGAGGCGGCCTCGGTGCGCGCTCCCGGCACGACGGGGATGCCGAGCGAATCGGCGAGGGCGCGGGCGCGGATCTTGTCCCCGAACAACGCCAGCGCGGCCGGCGGCGGCCCGACGAAGGCCAGGCCTGCGTCGGCACAGGCCTGGGCGAACGGCTGGTTTTCCGCCAGAAACCCGTAGCCCGGGTGGACGCAGTCGCAACCGGTTTCGCGGGCGATCTGCACGATCGCGCCGGCATCCAGATACGCGCGCACCGGATCGGCCGCGTCGCTCCCGATCTCCCTGGCCTCCGACACCATGCGGGTGTGGAGCGACAGCGCGTCAGCCGGTGCGTAGACCCCGACGGTCTCGATCTCCAGCGTTGACGCGGCCTTGGCGATGCGAATGGCAATCTCGCCACGGTTGCTCACGAGCACCCGCTTGAACTGACTCATTGCGAACTCGCTGCATCGGGCAGCGTCCTTGACCTCGAACGAGCGCGCCACCATGTCAATGCCAGGAAACGACGAACGCGATCAGTTCAGGCAGAATGGGTGCACGCGCGAAGGTTAACCTAGACGAGGTCGCTCGCTCGCCAGGCTCGTTCCACCACTGCCCTTCCCGGCGCCCGCCGGGAACGTGCGCGTTCGATAGAACCCATCCCGTTTGATAGCCTGCGTGTCGCTTTTCGTTCATCGCCCTGTTCCCACACGCCGCCCTCGCATGCCGGTTCCTTCCGTTCTCCGTGCCGCCGCGGCGGCGCTGCTCGTACTGGGCGCACCGCCGGTGTCAGCCGGGTCCGCGCTGGCGGCGCCCAAGGCCGATGCCTGGCCCCGCTGGGAAGCGCACGTGGCCGGGTCTGAACGGGCCGTGGACCACGACCCCTGGGACGCGATCCTTGCCGCGGTCGTCAGCCTGGGTGACGACGGCGTTGCCCGCGTGGACTACCCGGCATTGACCGGGGACGCCCTGCGCAGCCGGCTGGACGGCTACATCGCCCAGCTCGCCGGCACCCCGGTTTCCGAGCTGGACCGCGCCGAGCAGCAGGCATACTGGATCAATCTCTACAACGCCCTCACCCTGCAGGTCATGCGCAATCACTACCCGGTCGACAGCATCCAGGACGTCGACATTTCCCCGGGCCTGTTTTCCAGCGGGCCTTGGGGCGCCGAGCTGGTCGCGGTCGAGGACGAAGTCCTGACGCTGGACGACATCGAGCACCGGATCCTGCGGCCGCTGTGGGGGGACCCCCGAATTCACTATGCCGTCAACTGCGCGTCGATCAGCTGCCCGAATCTGCAGGGCCGAGCCTGGCGCGCCGCGACGCTCGACGCCGACCTCGAGGCCGCCGCCACGGCCTACGTCAACCATGACCGGGGGTTCACCGTCGACGACGGCGACCTCGTGGTGTCCAGCATCTACGGCTGGTTCATCGCCGATTTCGGCGGCAACGACGAGGGCGTTCTCCGGCACCTCGCCCAGTACGCCAGTCCGGACCGGCAGGCCATCCTCCAGTCCGCCAGGCGGATCAGCGACCACCGGTACGACTGGGCGCTGAACGACCTGGCCGGCAGCTCGCCATGAGCGGCGATCCAACCGTTCGCCGGGCGGGCATCAGGCGCTGGCTTCCGCTGGCGGCCATCGTCGCGCTCATCGTCGCGGCCTTCGCCTCCGGCGCCCATGAGTACGTGACGCTGACCGCGCTGCGCGAGAACCGCGAGTGGCTCGAGGCGCAGGTCGCGGCGAGTCTCGGGCTCGCAGCGGCGACGTTCATCGTCCTGTACGCGGCCGCCACCGCCGCCTCGCTGCCGACGGGCACGGTGCTGACGCTCACGGGCGGCTTCCTGTTCGGGCCGTGGATCGGTGCCCTCCTGACCGTGACCGGCGCCACCATCGGCGCGATCGGGATCTTCCTGGCCGCCAGCACGGCGCTGGGCGGCGCCCTGAAGGCGCGGCTCGAGAAGTCGGGTGGCGCGCTGGCGGCGATGGAGAAAGGGTTTCGGGAAGATGCCCTGTTCTATCTCCTGTTTCTCCGACTGACCCCCATCTTCCCGTTCTTCGTCGTCAATCTCGCGCCCGCGTTTCTCGGCGTGCGCCTGCCGCTCTACGCCTGGACCACGTTTGTCGGCATCTTTCCCGGCACGCTGGTGTACACATTCATCGGGGCCGGACTCGGCAAGGCCCTGGAAGGGACGGCGGAGCCGTCGCTGGAAAACCTGGTGTCGACGGAAATTCTACTCGGCCTCGGCGGCCTCGGCGCCATGTCGCTGCTGGCCGTGGTCGTCCGCCGTGTCATGCGCCGGCGCTCCGGTGGGGCGTGACGTCCGCGCCAGCGGCGGTCGAAGCCCGGAACCTCAGCAAGGAGTTCGACGGGCGCACGGTCGTTGACCGGATCTCGTTCACCGTACCGCGCGGCACCACCTTCGGCCTGCTCGGCGCCAACGGCGCCGGCAAGACCACGACGATCCTCATGCTCCTCGGACTGCTGCGTCCGGACAGCGGCGAAGCCCGGGTACTGGGCCACGACATGGAACGCGACCGCTTCCGGGCGCTCCAGCGCGCCAACTTCTCGTCGCCCTACGTCAGCCTGCCGCACCGGCTGACCGCCAGGCAGAACCTGACCGTGTACGGCCGGCTCTACGGCGTTGCCGGCGTCCGCCGCCGCATCGAACAGATCGCGCGGGAACTCCGGATCGAGGATCTGCTCGATCGCCCGGTCGGCCAGATGAGCGCCGGCCAGAAGACGCGGGTCGGAATCGGCAAGGTCCTGCTGAACAATCCGGAGGTGCTGTTCCTCGACGAGCCTACCGCGTCGCTCTCACCCGAATCCGCGACCTGGCTCCGCTCGTTTCTCGGCCGCTACCGCGACAGCACCCGGGCCACGATCGTCCTCGCCTCGCACAACATGCCGGAAGTGGAGGCGATGTGCGACAACGTCGCCTTCCTGCAGCAGGGCCGTCTGCTGGAGCAGGGCGCGCCGAGCGAACTGATCCGCCGACACGGCAAGCAGACCCTCGAACAGGTCTTCCTGGAGGTCGCGGAAGCGGCCATTGACCAGCGGCGCGGCCCGGGAGTTGAGGCGTGAAGGCCTCCCTGGGACGCATCGGGGCGATGATGACCCGATACACCTACCTCTACCTGGTCTCGCCGATCCGCATTCTCGAGCTCGTCTACTGGCCGACGTTCAACATGCTGATCTGGGGGTTCATGCAGGAATACCTGAACGCCGCGACGCATCCGGCGGTGTTCGCCGCCAGCTACCTGGTGGCGGCGGTCCTGCTGTGGGACGTGCTGTTCCGCAGCCAGTTGGGCCTGACGCTGGGCTTCGTGGAGGAGATGTGGGCGCGCAATCTCGGCCACCTCGCGGTCAGTCCGCTCCGTCCCCTGGAGTTCGTCGGGGCCCTGATCGCCACCAGCCTGGTCCGGACCCTCGTCGGGGTCGGCGGCGCCGGCTTCCTGGCCACGCTGTTCTTCGGCTTCAATGCCCTCGAGCTCGGTGTCGGCCTGGCCCTGTTCTTCCTCAACCTGGTCATCATGGGATGGGGCGTGGGGCTGGTGGTCTGCGCCATCCTGCTCCGCTACGGCCTGGCGGCGGAAGCGCTCGCCTGGGGAGCACTGTTCGTGCTGCAGCCGCTGTGCGGGGTCTTCTATCCTGTCAGCATCCTGCCCGACTGGCTGGAGCCGATCGCGCGGGCCCTGCCGGCGACCCACGTCTTCGAAGGCATGCGTACCGTCGTCCAGGACGGCCGGCTGGACACCGGCCTCCTCGCGCAGGCATTCCTGCTCAACATCCCGTACGCTCTGGCCGGACTTGCTGCCTTCCTCGGGTCCTATGCTGTGGCCCGCCGCCGCGGCCTCCTCATGAGCACGGGTGAATGACCGAGACCACGACCTTCTGGTGGGTGCGCCACGCGCCCGTGACCGGTTTCGACGGCCGCCGGTACGGGGCGCTCGACGTCGACTGCGACATCTCCGACACGGCCGCGTTCCAGGCCCTCGCCGGCCTGCTCCCGGCCCGCGGCGTCCTCGTCACCAGCGCGCTGCGCCGGGCCAAGCGAACCGCCTCGGCGTTGGAGGACGCGGGCTTTCAGGCCGTCGAGCGGCTCGAGGACGCCGCCCTCGGGGAACAGAGTTTCGGCGACTGGCAGGGCCAGCCCACCGATGCCGTCGCCCGCGCGGCAGCGGCCGCCGGTGCCGCTCACCACCACTGGATCGTGGATCCCGAGTTCACGCCGCCGGGCGGCGAGAGCTTCCGGGCGCTGGAAGCGCGCGTGATGCACGCGGTGCGCGGCCTGCTCGCCCGCTACCGCGGCCAGTCCCTGGTGGTGGTATCCCACGGCGGCCCGATCCGCGCCGCCTGCATGCACGGCGAAGGCTGGAGCCTCGAGCGGGCGCTCGCCCTGACCATCCGCAACCTCTCGGTGACCCGGATCGACGGCCTGCGTGAAGCGAACGACCGGGCGGTCTGGCAGGTCCGCTGGACCGGACGGCTCGGGACGGACCATGGCCAGGTCGCCTGACGCCCCCCGGGGCCGCGCGCTGTCACGCCGCGTTGCCGTCGCCGGCCTGGTCGTGGCCCTGGGCGTGCTTGGCGCTGCCGCCGCCCTGCTCCTGGCCTACGGCGACCGACGGGCGCCCAATGGAACGGTGTCTTCGGGAACTGCCGCCATCGGCGGGCCGTTTGCACTTACCGCTGCCGACGGGAGCACGGTGACCGACCAGGACTTTGTTGGCCGCCCCTTCCTGATCTTCTTCGGCTTCGCCTCGTGCCCCGACGTGTGTCCGACGACACTGGCCACGGTCGGGACGGCGCTCGAGGCGCTGGCGGTGGACGAGCGGATCGACGCGCTGTTCGTGACCCTTGACCCCGAACGCGACACGCCGGAAACGGCCCAGCACTATGCGGAAGCCTTTCATCCGGGGATCACCGGGCTCGGCGGCACCCAGGCGCAGATCGACGCCGCGACCAGCGCGTACCGCGTCTACGCGGCACGGGTCCCGCTGGAGGACTCCGCCCTGGGTTACACGATTGACCATTCGGCGTTCGTCTACCTGATGGGGGCCGACGGCACCTATCGCCGGCACTTCTCGCCGGTCTCGGCCGCGTCCGAGATCACGCAGGCCGTACGCGCGGAGCTGGAATCGTGATCGCCCCTGTCCGCGTGCTTCCCGACTGGCGGGCCGTCACCGGCGCACAGGTCGACTGTCGCCCCGGAGGCGGATTGCTTTTGGCCGCCGCGAAGCGAGCCGCATGTCTCGCACCGGACCCCGATCCGTCATGACCAAGCCTTCTTGGCGACGGCTGCTGCCGGTGGGACTGGCCATCGTCGCCGCGGCAGGGGCGGCCCGGGCGCAGAACGCCGCGCCGGACGGCCTGTCCCATCCCACCGTGTACGAAGCGCAGTCGTTCGGGATATACCTGCGGGACTTCCGGGTCCGCTTGCCCGTCGCCGGCGCCCGCACCACGGCGGCCTACTTCGTCCTCGAAAACCGCTCGGATTCCGTCATCCGGCTTGCCGGCGTCGCGTCGCCGGTGGCCGCGGCCACGGAACTCCACGAGGTCATCGCCGACGCCGACGGGGTGATGCGGATGCGCCCGCTCGCCACCGGCATCCCCGTGCCGCCGGGTGGCACGGAAGAACTCAGGCCGGGCGGACGGCATGTCATGCTGATCGGACTCCGCGATGCCCTCACGGCCGATTCGGTCGTGCCGTTGTCGCTGCGGTTTGCCGACGGACTGACCGTCGACGTGAAGGCGCCGGTCCTGCCGCCCGAGGGCCGTGCCACGCCGGAGGAACGGAGCGGCTCCCGCCAGCACCCCGACGCCACCCACGAGGAGCACCAGGAATGAAGGCTACTGCGCCCGCAAGGGACGATACGCCCGACCACGTCAAGCCGGCCGCCCCGTCGCCGCCGGCTGACCCGGAAACAGGACGCATCACGCGTGCGCTGGATGGTCGGGTCTTCCTGATCGGAATCGACCGCCCCAGCAAGCTGAACGGTTTCACGCCGGAAATGTGCCGGGAGCTCGCGCACGCCTACACGGAATTCGAGAACGACCCCGAGGCGCGCTGCGCGCTGCTGTTTTCGCACGGACCGCACCTCACCGCCGGTCTTGATCTGCCGCGCATGCAGAAGGTGATCCGTGAGTCGCGTGCGTTCTCGCCCGACGGCTGCGTCGACCCATTCGATTTTCTCGATCCCCGCCGTACCAAGCCGGTGGTCACGGCGATGGAGGGATACACGTTCACGATCGGACTCGAGCTCATGCTTGCCGGCGACATCGGCGTCGCCGCCGCCGATTGCCGCTTCTCGCAACTCGAGGTCAAGCGGGGCATCATGGCCACGGGCGGCGCCACGCTCCGCATGGTCCAGCGGGCGGGCTGGGGCAACGCGATGCTGTTCCTGCTGACGGGCTGCGAGTTCGACGCCGAGACCGCGCTCCGGTGCGGCCTTGTTCAGGAGGTCACGCCGGCCGGCCGGGCCTACGCGCGGGCGCGGACGATCGCGGAAGAGATTGCGGATGCGGCCCCGCTTGCAGTCGGGGCGACGCGCGCCAATGCCCGCAAGGCCCTGCACGAAGGTTGGGATCAGGCGATCGCGGATCTCCAGCCACGACAGCGCGCGCTTCTCCAATCCAGTGATGCCGCCGAAGGTGTCCGTTCGTTCCAAGAAAAACGTCCAGCGAGGTTTACAGGCTCATGACCAGTTCTCTCTTCAATCTTGATGGCAAGGTCGCCGTCGTCACGGGATCCAGCCGAGGCATCGGCCGGGCCATCGCCGAGCGCCTCGCCGAAGCGGGTGCATCCGTGGTGGTGTCGTCACGCAAGCCCGAGGCCTGCGAACCGGTGGCGGCCGCCATCCAGGAGGCGGGCGGAACGGCGCACGTCCAGGTCTGCAACATCTCGGACCGCAGCCAGTGCCAGGCACTGATTCAATCCGCTCACGACACCTACGGCGGCCTCGACATCCTGGTCTGCAACGCCGCGTCGAATCCGTACTACGGGCCGCTGCTCGATATCCCGGACGCGGCCTACGAAAAGATCATGGGGAACAACGTCCGTTCCAACCTCTGGCTGGCCCAGGCCGCGATGCCGGGAATGGCCGAGTCAGGCGGCGGGTCCGTGATCGTGATCTCGTCGATCGCCGGTCTGCAGGGCGTGAACAACCTCGGTGCCTACGCGATCTCCAAGTCGGCGGACCTTGGCCTGATCCGCAGCCTCGCCATGGAAGGCGGCCCGAACAACATCCGGGTCAACGCGCTGTGTCCGGGCATCATCAAGACCGACTTCGCCCGCGCGCTCTGGGAGAATCCCGACATCCTGCGGGACGTGGAATCGACGGCGCCGCTGGGCCGGATCGGGGTGCCCGACGAGGTTGCCGGGGTCGCGGTGATGCTGGCGGCACCGGCCGGCGCCTTCATCACGGGCCAGCACATCGCCATGGACGGCGGGGTCACGATGGCGGGACGCGGCTGAGCGCCGGTCAGCTTCCGGCCCTGTTCCGGCGCGCGGTTACCCGTCGCCGATCGCCATGCGCCGGCGGCGGGACAGCGGGCCTGATCGTTTTACCGGGGAGCACGATCCACCTTACGGTCGATCGCGAAGTTCTGCGGCCAGCGCGCGGACGCTGATCGCTTCCAGGGTCTCGGTTACCGGATAGCGGTCGTCGCCTGCGTGCACGACGAACGCCCGCTCGGGTCTCGCATCTTCGCAGGCGACGTGAAACCCCCGTCCGACCCGGGCCGACGGCGAGCGCTTGATCTCGATGGCCCAGCGCCTGCCGTCGCTGTGCTCGATCATCAGATCGATCTCCGCACCGGCGCTGGTGCGGTAGAAATACGGGGTCGCGCGCGGAGAGAGAACGGATACCAGAGTCTCGATGACGTGGCCCTCCCAACTCGCTGCGATCACCGGGTGGCCGGCCAGTTGATCGAACGACCCGATGCCGAGCAGGGCATGCAAAAGGCCGCTGTCCCGCACGTAGATCTTGGGTGATTTCACCAGACGTTTTCCGACGTTGGCCCGGAGCGGCAACAGCCGGCGGACGAGCAGCAGGTTGGTCAAGAGGTCGATGTAGCGGTTCACCGTTTGCGTGCTGATCTCAAGGGATCGACCAAGCGCCGACGCGTTCAAGATGGCGCCCTGGTGATGCGCGAGCATGGTCCACAGCCGCTCCAGGGTTGTGGCGGGAACCCTCGGACCAAACTGGGCGACGTCTCGCTCCAGGTAGGTCCGGATAAAGTCCCGGCGGAGCGCCATGCTGTCCTGGTCACTGTCCGCAAGAAAGCTGTCCGGAAAGCCGCCTCTCAGCCACAAGCGCTGACGCGGCGCCTGCGCGTTGTCCACTTCCAGGGCGGACAGCGGCACCAGGTCCACGTACTCGATGCGCCCGGCCAGGGTTTCGCCCGATTGGCGCAGCATGTCGACCGAAGCCGATCCCAAGATCAGGAAGCGCCCCCTGCCCTTCCCCCGGCACCGTCCCCGGTCGATGACACCGCGCAGGGTCTCGAACAACCCCGGCATCCGATGAATTTCATCGAGAATGACGAGCCTGTCTTCCGCGTGGTCGAAGAACAACTTGGGCTCGGCGAGTCGATTGCGATCATCGCGATCTTCCAGGTCGAGATAGACGGCATCGCGCGACCGGCCGGCCTCCAACGCCAATGTCGTCTTGCCAACCTGCCTGGGTCCGATCAGGGCCACGGCAGCCTGACGGTCGAGAGCCTTTTCGACCAACGGCTGAACAATTCTTGGGGTCATCATTGTAAACTATCCTTGCTGTGGACAATTTACAAGGATGTTAGGAAGGGCGTCCCCACACTTCTGCTCTCCGAGAGCAATGCCAAGCTGGGTCCGGAGCGTCGACGCCGGGCCACGGCCACCTCAGCGTTCGGGGGTCGTACGGAGCGGCAAGCAGATCTCCGTCACGAGTTGGACCGCCGGGGTGTCCAACGGCGAATTCCGATAGATCTCCATGCACGGTCGGTCGTCCGCTTCTTCTCCGCTTCCCGGAAGCCACGCCTCGAACAGACGCCGATAAGCCTTGCGAAGGCCTCGGTAGGGACCTCGGTATGCGTGAATCGCGTAGCGACCGCCGCCGACGGTTTCGAGAACGATGCCGTCCCTCGGAGCGACCGCACCCTGCACCTCGATGCACGCATCGGAGCGCAGTTCTTCCGCCCGTGTCGTGTCCGGATTGTCGTAGGACAGCGACAGGACGCGCCCAATGCCGCTACCGCTATCAGCCGCCCAGCCAAACAGCCGCTCGAAGCAGGGGCCGATCTCCTCGTAGGGCCCGACGTGGCGAATCCGAGCGACGCGGATGGCGGCAAGCGTTTCGATGCGCACTCCCATGCCGTGCGTCCCATACCGGTTACCGGCCCGCACGGGCCACTGCTTCCGGATCCTGCTGATCAGTCCTGTAGGCGGGGTCCGACCGCCCCGCACCGCTCCTACATCGTCGTATGGCGTGGCGCCGACGGCCGGTCTACAGGCCGCCGGCGTCG
>JAJEGJ010000032.1 GCA_022819905.1 Alphaproteobacteria bacterium | reverse complement strand
TTGGCAGGCCCGAGGTCCTGAGCCTCCGTCTCCGCCTTGCGCGGCCGGCCCGGGCGGCGTTTCACGTCCGTGGTCGCCTCTGAGCTTGGCGCGACCTGAGCAGCCGGTGGCGCTTCTGAAATCGCGGACAGCGACTTGTGTACGGCCTCGATCAATTCTGGAAGCTGGGCAGCCCCAATCGTGTTGTTACCCAGGTAGGCAGCAACAATGTCGCCAGTTATTTCTACGGTCGACTTGGATGCATTGTCCGCCATGGAAAATGGTTCCTTCATTGAATACGTGCAGAATTTGGGGCGCCCAAGATGTGAGCATCAATAAGCAATATACAAGTTACTACGGCTAATTCCAAAGGATTTTCATGAAACGAACGGCTATTCTGATCGGCCGGATAGATTAGCCGAAGAAATGCTGCCCCTCCTTCACGGCGTTCGCGACAACCAAATTGCATTGCTGAAATTGCAAGTGGCACCAAGTCTACAGCCTTAACTTGGGGGCAATAGGCTGCGCTTGTCATCTTGGCGTTCCTATTGGTCAGTCCACATAATCGTTTGCCATGATCCGACCGGCCAAAGCAAAACCGAAGAGGCGTTCCCTGCTGTAGTGGCGGTGCGTTCGCGCGCCCACCTGCGGGAACGCAGTGGCTGATTTCGGAGGCGGCCCGCCGCCGACCTTGCAAATGGCGCATGCCGACCCGGCGGTACGGTGTTGGGCGCAACCTATACTGGACCGCCTTCCATCGTCAGTTTGCGAGCTCGTCATGAAATCCCCGCCGACCGAATTGCCGCAGTCGAACACGGGACTGTCTGTCGACGCCGAACGCCTCTTGTCCAGTCTCGCCGCGATGGCCGAACTCGGCGCAACGCCCAAGGGAGGGGTGAATCGCCAGACCCTTACCGACCTTGACCGGGAGGCACGCGATCTGTTCTGCACTTGGTGCGACGAAGCCGGCCTGAGCGTCCGCGTGGACGAGATGGGCAATCTTTTCGCTCGTCGCGCCGGACGCGACGATAACCGTGATCCCGTCCAGACCGGGAGCCACCTTGACACGCAACCGACCGGGGGGCGGTACGACGGTGCGCTGGGAGTGCTCGCCGGTCTGGAGGTCATGCGTGCGTTGAATGACGCGGATTATGTGACTGAAGCGCCGCTCGAACTGGTGATGTGGACCAACGAAGAAGGTTGCCGGTTCGCGCCGGCGATGATGGGATCCGGTGTCCACGCAGGTCTGCACGATCGCGACTTCATGATGCAGGTCGAGGATCCGGACGGCCGCAGCTTTGGAGAAGAGCTCCAGCGAATTGGATACCAAGGGCCGATCCCTTGCACGTATCGGCGAAATCCGACCGGAGCGCTGATCGAACTTCATATCGAGCAGGGCCCGCTGCTCGAAGACGAAGGTATCGCCATCGGGGTCGTCACCGGCGGCCAGGCTCAACGGTGGTACGAGATTGAACTCGTCGGCATGGAATCGCACGCGGGCACTACCCCGATGCCCGTACGCCGCGATGCGCTCGTCGCCGCTGCCGGCATCGTGACAGCCGTCCGCGCCCTGGGGGAGGAGTTCGCGCCGCACGCACGGACGACCTGTGGCGTACTCGAGGCCCGGCCGAACTCCAGGAACGTGATTCCCGGTTCGGTGTTCCTCACCGTCGATATGCGCCACCCGGACGCGCAGGTGCTGGCGACGATGGACGCCCGGCTGCGCGCCGCTGCGGGGGATTCCGCCGGCCGGGAGCGGGTAACGTGCACCGTCCGGCAGATACTTGAGGTGCCGGCCGTCGAGTTCCATGCCGAGGTGGTCGAGGCGGTACGGTCGGCGACCGCCGACCTCTCCTACTCGCACCGCGACATCATCAGTGGGGCCGGGCACGACGCCATGAACGTGGCCCGGGTCGCGCCGGCGGGGATGGTCTTTATCCCCTGTGTCGACGGTATCAGTCACAACGAGATCGAGAATGCACTTCCGGATGACATCATTCGGGGGGCGAACGTCCTGCTCGGGGCCCTGGTCAGCCTCGCGGATCGGCCCGGTCTGGACACTGCGGCCTAAGGCGCCCTGCCCGGAGGCGACGCCGGGCAAGCCCGGGGGGGTCGGGCGCTCAGGTGGTCGACGCGGAGCCCCTTGCTTTCTGGAGAAACCACACCACATTGGGCAAGGCGTCCCGCTAGTCCAACCGAAGCCCCGTCGCATGAACAACCCGTGGACCCCTGAACGGGTCAAGAAACTGACCGAGCTCTGGCTGGCGGGCTGGACCCGTGCCCAGGTCGCCGAGGCTCTCGGACCACCGGTCACGGAATCAGCGGTCAAGGGCAAGGTCCGACGCCTCGGGCTGAAACGCGACAGCGGCGCGGCCGGGAAAGAGCCATCCGCCGCACGGACCCAGCAGCGGTCCTCCCCCGCCCGGTCGGTGCAATCTGCGCCAGGTTCGCATTCCACGGGACATGGAAGTGCCGCCCCGTCGGCAGGAACCGGGCCAAACCGCGCCGACGATGCATCGCACGTTCTGTCGCAGCATTCCATCCAGGCATCGGCGGATTCCGCGGACGAACCGGCATGGACACCGGAGGATATGCCCACAGGGAGGACCGCGGGCGATGCTTCTGGCAAGGGCGACTCGCTCTCCGGCGATCGTGGGGTTGAACTGGCCGGCGACACCGCGGTCCCGGGCGCCCGCGCCGCGGACAGCGCCTCCGAGCTCGGCGGGGAACGGGAATTTCGTTTTCCCGGCTACAACGAATGCCATTGGCCGCACGGCGAGCCTGACAACCCTGATTTCTATTTCTGTCTCGCTCCCGTGGCACCCGGAAAATCCTACTGCGAGGCGCACGCCGAACAGGCCTACCGCAAGAAGGGCAGCTGATTCGTGAGCTCGATGCGCGCATGGCAGATCGAGGGCGAAGGTGGAATCGACGCCCTTGCGCTCGTGGAGCGTCCGCGACCCGAACCGGGTCCGGGAGAGATCTTGGTTCGCGTAACGGCAAACGCGATCAACTACCGTGATCTTTCCACGATCCAGGATCCGCTGTCTCGCGGCTTCCCGCTGCCGAGAATCCCGAACTCCGACGGGGCCGGCATTGTCGAAGCGATCGGTCCGGGGGTGACCAACGTCCAGCCCGGCATGGCCGTGACCACCACCTTCTTCCAGGACTGGGAAGACGGCGGGTGCACTCCGGCGGCAATGGCGAGCGCCCTGGGTGGTGCCCGGGAGGGCGTCCTGGCCGAGTACGTGGTGCTGAGCTCCCAAGGCGTCCTGCCAAAGGTACCCGACCTCTCGGACGAGGAAGCCGCCTGCTTGCCCTGCGCCGCCCTGACGGCCTGGAACGCGATCTTCGAGACAGCGGCGCTGCGGCCCGGCGACACGGTTCTCCTGCTGGGCACGGGCGGGGTCTCCATGTTTGCCCTGCAGTTTGCCGCCACTGCCGGAATCAGGGCCATCATGACCTCTTCTTCGGACCGTAAGTTGCAGGAGGTGACCGCTCTTGGTGCGGCCCACGGGATCAACTACCGGGACGTTGACGACTGGCCGGCGGCCGTCCGCGACCTCACCGGGGGCCGGGGGGTAGACGGAGTGGTCGAGGTGGGGGGTCCCGGCACTCTCCAGAAGTCGCTCGACGCGGTACGGGTCGGCGGCACCGTTGCCCTGATCGGAATCCTTACCGGAGGGACCATCGATCCGCTTCCGGTCATGCGGAAGTCCGTTCGCCTGAACGGCGTCTACGTCGGCAGCCGACGGATGTTCCGTGACATGAACCGGGCCATCGACAAACACGCAATCCGACCTCACATCTCGGAAGTCGTTCCGTTCAGCGAAGCCAGGGAGGCCTACCAGCTCATGGCATCCCAGCAGCACATGGGAAAGATCGTCATCAAGTTCTGACCGGCAAGCCGCGCTGTCAGTTCGGGTCCGGACCGTTCGGTGTCAGAAGTTGAACGTGGTTGGCCGGGCAAACGCCGCGAGTGGCGGGACCGAGGCGTCGAAAAGGTCCCGCTTCACCGGGTTGCCATTCGTGGTCTCCACTAGGACCACCCGACCAAGTGCACCAGGCTGGCTCTCCACGGCCAGCAGCCGCCCCTGCGGTCCCAGCTGCGCGACCAACTCCTTCGGGGGTTCCGGCACGGCCCCTTGAATCAGGACGATGTCGTAGGGCCCGCCAGGAGGCCATCCGCCTGACAGGGGGCCCTGCACCACGGCCGCATTGTCCGCGCCAAGTTCGGTCAGCGCTTCCTCGGCCTGCACGGCCAGGCTCTCGTCACTTTCCAGTGCGATCACTGCAGACGCCAGGTGTCCCAGAACGGCGGCCGAATATCCGGTTGCGGTGCCGACGTCCAGCACCACATCGTCAAATCGGATCCGCGCCTCCTGAACCATTCGCGCGAATACGAGCGGGGCCAGCAGGTAGCGCTCCCCGCCGAGGTGGAGATGTTCATCCAGATAGGCGCGGGCGCGGGCATGATCGGGAACGAAGCGCTCGCGCGGCACCTTCTCGAATGCCGCAAGCACCGGCCGGTCGGTGACGCGGTTCGGAAACAGCTGCCCGTCGATCATGTTCCTGCGCATCGCTGCAAAATCGGACATGACTTCCGCCCTCCCCTGCCACAGCTCACTCGCAACCGTTGATTGTCCGCGTTTCCGCAACCAGATTGTAGGCCCTGCGGATGCGGAGGAGCGTCTATCCCGATAGAGTGTGCCGCGCCCGAGGCCGGGTGGCAGAGTGGTTATGCAGAGGACTGCAAATCCTTGTAGGTCGGTTCAATTCCGACCCCGGCCTCCACATTCCTCCACGTCTCCCTCCCGCTCGGCCAACCGCTTGACCGCCGGGGCTCCACCGACGCACCAGCTACTCCAGAGCGGCGGTGATGCGGTCCAGCCCGTTCTTCGCGTCGGCCCGCACCGCCGGATCGAACGCGTCCGCGTGGCGTCCCAGCAGGCGGAGCATAATCGCCTGCTGTTTCTCCACCGCGGCTCGGATCTCGGCGGCGTTTCCGCCTTGATCTTCCACCTGCGACGCCAGTGCTTGCAGCGCCGCTTCGGCTTCCTGGAGTTCCGTATCACTGACGTAGGATTCGTCCGGGTCACGCCGCAGCTCGTGAAGAGCCCGTAGTTTGAGCAGTTCGGCGTAGGCGCCACGGTAGCGCGCCGCCGCCAAACGCTCGGCCGAGATCTGGCGCGCCGGTTCACTTTGCGCCGGACTGACGGTCGGCGCTTGAACCGGGGTCGCAGCCTGCGCAGCGCGATACAGCGAAGCGGCCTGGTCGACGTCGACCGGCCCACCAAGTCCGCGTCCCCAAAGAAAGGCGAGATTCTCGATTGCGCGGCGGTGACCGCGCTTGGCAGCCCTTGCAAACCACTGTCGGGCTTCTTCCGGGCCACCAAATTCATCGTCCTGAAGCGCCAGCCATCCGACGAGGTTCTCGCAGTCCGAATCACCCGCCTCAGCAGCCTCAATGCAAACATCGTAGGCTGCCGCCAGGTCGCCTTGCACGATGGCGGCTTGGGCATCCGAATAGTCCCCGGCGGCTGCCGGTGACCAGGTGACCACGAGCCCGACCATCACTTTGATATGCGTGTCGACTCCGGTCACCGCAAGCGCCCCCTTCCCGCACCGTCCTCACCCTGCAGGCCGGTACGCCCCGCGCTTCGGGCTGATGGCCACCGCGCGCAGCCGGCCAGGGCAGCATCGCGCCCGGCCTGCATCCGCAACCTCGGAGTCAACGGGAAGCCGATGCAGGCCACCCGGCACAGAATTCCCCTGACCCGCCGGCTCGTCCCCCTTCGTCGGGCGCAGCGCGCTGGGGCGGCCCCCCCGAGAGACGCCGGCGATGAAGCCGCAACGCTCGACATAGCGCTCGAATCAGCGAAGGCAACGCACGAATCCTGGACCGTCGAAGGAGTCAGCTCAAGCGGGCCCGTGATGACCATACGTGGTCGGGAGCTGCACTGGCTCCCGATACCGCGGGGTGGGCGGCAGCAAGCTTGATCGGGTTCGACGCAAGACACGTTTCGGACCGTGGAATCAGAATGCCATCGACGAATGCCCCGGGGAGCGTCGTCGAAGCGCGGCACCCGGGAAATTCCGTTCCAACGTGTCGTCCAGGTCCGCGCGCGTCATCGGCGTGCCCTCGCGAATCCCTCCTCACAGGCATTCTTTACCAGTTGGATGGTCATCTCCTCGTCGTGCGTTAACTCGAGCAAGCTATCCGCGTTGTCGTAGAACGTGCCCATGTGCTGGTCGGCGATAGTTAGCGCGATGTCGTCCATCTGCTCTTCCGTGATTCCCTCAGGTCGGGTTCGCACGACAGAAGCTCCCTCCAAGCACGGCTTGATGGCTTCCTCAAGGATCCTGTTGTGAAATTCGGAGAGTTCCGTGTCCGCCTGGGCCGGGACCGAAAGGCAAAGAGTCCCGGCTACGAAAGCGGCGGCGGCTGATCGAACGAATGGCATCAGGTGAATGCTCTATCTCCCGGGGACGCCGGGCCGTTGGAACCGCATGGGCTTGTGCGTGGGCTGCACGTAATCGCCTGCCCCCGAAGCAGCCAACCCCGGAGCCATGTCAAGGACTGCCGCATGCAGCAGGCGGCCCGGAACAGCGGGCTTGCATGAAGTTCCGGGGGACATGGTAGCAGGCCGAACAGGTTTGAAACCCGATTGACTGCGACTAACCCTTTGACTCTGTGACGAGTGTAGGCCGTCGGGCGTTGCAACCGGCGATCCTCGTGGCGCCACCAGCGCCCACGCTTAGAACGACAACATGTTCAAGAACGCGCAGTGGCCACATGACTCGCCGCTACGAGGAACCGTGGGACAATGGAAGTTCCTGAAGCCTTCGATGTTCCTGCTGCGGTCTCTTGGCCCGTTATGTGGCGCGCGATCACTGGGCTGATGGTGGGCGGTACTGGATTTGAACCAGTGACCCCTCGCGTGTAAGGCGAGTGCTCTTCCGCTGAGCTAACCGCCCAAGGTCCCGCGTCAGAGTGCTGACCACCCCGGCCCGCCGTGGGGATGGTGGGCGGTACTGGATTTGAACCAGTGACCCCTCGCGTGTGAAGCGAGTGCTCTCCCGCTGAGCTAACCGCCCCGGGGCGCCAGTCGAGCCCGTTCCGGACAATGGGAGTCGGTTTTACCCGAGGAGCTCCAATCGAACAAGGAAACCGGGAATCTGGTCGAGCCGATCAGCCACGAGGTCGGCTCCCAGGCTGTCCACGGGTTCGGAAGAATACCCGTAGCTTACCGCGATCGACGCCACCCCTGCGCGTCGAGCCGCCGCCACGTCGGCGTTGCTGTCCCCCACCATGACCGCTCGTCCCACCTGTCCGCCGGCGTGCTCGATGGCCACCGACAGGTGCAGCGGATCGGGCTTGCGAACGGCCAGGGAGTCTCCGCCCAGGACCGCGTGAAACCGGTCACGTATGCCGAAGTGCCGAAGGATGTCTTCGGCCATCCCGACCGGTTTGTTGGTGCACAGGGCGACACGGCAGCCCCGCTCGTGCAGCGAATGCAGCGTCGCTTCGGCACCGGGGAAAAGGCTGGTCTCGAGCGTCATCCGATCCACGTAGAGCGCGAGAAATCGGTTTCGCAGCCGCTCAATCGGGATCCCGTCGAGTCCTCCCGATCGGCCGAACCCGCGCTGGATGAGCGACACCGCCCCGTCGCCGACCATCGTACGGACGTCCGGGAGCCTGACCTGCGGGCGCTCGTACTGGAGCAGCAGGTCGTTGAGCGCGCCGGCCAGATCCGGAGCGCTGTCGATCAGGGTTCCATCGAGATCGAACACCACGGTGCACGGCGCATGCTGTGGTTTCATGGACAGAATCGCTCCAGCGCAGGTACACTGACTGCGTTGTACACACTTTGCGCGTTCCCCATCGCCCGCGCGGCCGTCTAGCGCTGCTCCAAAGGTACCCGCAATGGTCGCTCGCCCATTTGCAGCTGCGATACTTGCTGGCGGCGCCGGCCGCCGCATGCGTTCGCGTGTGCTCAAGCCGCTGCAGCCTGTCGCCGCGCGACCGGCCATTCTCCATGTCCTGGCGACTGCCGCCGAACTGGCGCCGGCCGCCACCGTGGTCGTCCACGGGCCCGGTGCCGACGCACTGCTCGCGGCGGTTCGGGTCGACTGTGCGGATGCGCAGTTCGCCCTGCAGCCGGAACCGCTCGGCACGGGTGACGCCGCGAGAATCGCCTTGCGGGCGCTCGGCGACTTCGAGGGCGACGTCATCATTCTCTGCGCCGACGTGCCGCTCCTCGCGCCGGACACGCTGGCCGCGCTGCGCAACCGCCTGAACGAGTCCGATCGGCCGGCCCTGGCAGTGCTCGGATTTCGGCCCGATGACCCGTCGGGCTACGGCCGCCTCCAGGTCCACGAAGATGGGTACCTGAAGTCGATTGTGGAGGAGCGAGATGCGACCAGCGACGTGCGGGCATCGAATCTTTGCAACGCGGGTGTCCTCGCCGCCGACGCCGCTGTCCTCGGACCGTTGCTCGCACAGCTCGGCACTGCCAATGCAGCCGGCGAACACCAGCTGACCGACGTTGTCGCCGGCGCCGATGCCGCCGGTCGGCGCGTGGCGTGGATCGAAGGACCGGCCGACGACCTGCTGGGCATCAACACCCGCGCCGACCTCGCCGCCTGCGAGGCTGCGCTCCAGGCGCGCCTCCGCCGCCGGGCGCTGGAGGCGGGCGCCAGCCTGATCGACCCCGCCACGACATGGTTCGCGTGGGATACGGTGCTCGCCGCGGATGTCCGGGTGGAGCCCCAGGTGTTCTTCGGCCCGGGCGTCACGGTCGACACCGACACCGAGATCCTCGCCTTCTCCCATCTTGAGGGAGCGGTCATCGGCAAGGGGTGCCGCGTCGGGCCCTTTGCCCGTTTGCGTCCCGGCACGCGGCTGGAGGACGGAGCGCGGGTCGGGAATTTCGTCGAGGTCAAGAACGCGGTTATCGGCGCTGGCGCCAAGGCCAATCACCTCGCCTACATCGGCGATGGAACCGTGGGTGCCGAAGCGAACATCGGCGCCGGCACGATTTTCTGCAATTTCGACGGCACCCGGAAGCACCACACCGTCGTGGACGCGGGCGCGTTCATCGGGTCGAATTCGGCCCTGGTCGCCCCGGTGCGCGTCGGCCGCCACGCCATCGTCGGCGCCGGCAGCACGATTACCCGCGATGTGCCGGACTCCACGCTTGCCGTCGAACGCGCCGCCACGCGCGTCAGGCCCTCCAGGGGACGACAGCGGCCCCCGCACCGCACCGGCTAGCTCCGGCCGATGTGTGGAATCATCGGCGTGGCGGGCGCTTCGGAGCATGGTGCCGCGCCGCCCCTCCTTGACGGTCTCGAGTACCTCACCTACCGCGGTTACGACTCCTGCGGCATCGCCACCCTCGCCAACGGCCGGGTGGAACGCCGCCGGGCCGCAGGACGGGTCGCGAATCTTCAGGCGGTACTCAAGGACGCGCCGATGGCGGGAGACACCGGGATCGCCCACACCCGCTGGGCCACCCACGGCGTCCCCAACGAGACCAACGCCCATCCGCACGGCAATGCCGAGGTCGCCATCGTCCACAACGGGATCGTCGAGAACTTCTCGTCGCTCCGTGCGGAACTCACCGACGCAGGCCACGAGTTCGAGACCGATACCGATTCCGAAGCAATTGCCCATCTCATCGTCTTTCATCTCCGTCGCGGGCTTACGCCGGAAGCCGCGGCCGACGCGGCCTTCGCCCGCCTGAGGGGTGCATTCGCGGTAGCCGCGATCGTCGCGCGGGCACCGGGACGGATTTTCGTGGTGCGACACGGCTGCCCGCTGACGATCGGGATCGGCGAGCACCAAACCTGGGTCGGGTCGGATGCCCTCGCGCTCGCGCCGTTTACCGACCGAATCATCCATCTCGACGAAGGTGACCGGGCCACGGTTACCGCAGCCGGAGCCTCGGTCCGCGCCGTTGACGGCCAGCCGGTCGAACGCCCGACGGTGACGTCAAGCATCGTCCCGACCGCCTTCGGGAAAGGCGGTTACCG
Source organism: Alphaproteobacteria bacterium (assembly GCA_022819905.1). Taxonomy (GTDB): domain Bacteria; phylum Pseudomonadota; class Alphaproteobacteria; order TMED109; family TMED109; genus VXPW01. Next base: position 6,804 of record JAJEGJ010000032.1, on the reverse strand, counting down.
GCACTACATGCAGAAGGAGATCCACGAGCAGCCGATCGTGATCGGCGACGCCCTGCGGGCCCTCCTCGACACCCGCGCCATGCGGGCAGAAGCGCCTGACCTCCCGTTCCGGTTCGCCGACATCGATCGCCTGATCCTGGTGGGTTGCGGCACCTCGTTTTACGCCGCGGGAGTCGCGCGCCACTGGTTCGAGGAGCTGGCGCAACTGCCCGTCGACGTGGACATCTCGTCCGAGTTCCAAGACCGGGCCCCGCTGTTCGGTCCTGCAGGGCGGAGCGCCGCCATCCTCATTTCCCAATCCGGCGAAACCGCCGACACGCTGGCCGCGTTGCGTCAGCTTCGGGCGCAGCGAGTGCCCACCGTCGCGCTGGTGAACATGACCTCAAGCACCATGGCCAACGAGGCGGACGCGGTCGTCGCCATTCATGCCGGCAGTGAAATCAGCGTGGCGTCCACCAAGGCGTTTACCGCTCAACTCGCCACCCTGGCCTGTCTGGCCTTGGCCGCCGGTCGGGCCAGGGGCAAGCTGGACTCCGAACACGAAGCACGGCTGGCCGCGGAGCTGACCGCCGTTCCGGCCAAGATGGCGGACATCCTCGCGGCCCAGAACCGGCTTCAGGACGTCGCCTCCGACCTGATCCGCGCCCCCAGCGTCCTGTACCTCGGGCGAGGGCCGGCCGCGTCAGTGGCGCGCGAAGGCGCACTGAAGATGAAAGAGATTTCCTACATCCACGCGGAAGCGTACCCGATGGGTGAGCTCAAGCATGGCCCTCTCGCGTTGATCGACGAGCACGTCCCGACGGTCGGAATCGTGCCGTCGGACCCTCTCTTCACCAAGAACGCATCCAATCTCGCGGAGGTGAATGCCCGGAACGGACCCATCATCTTGGTGAGCGACGACAACGGCATCAGCGAGCTCGGCGAGACCGCCCGGCACACGATCAAGGTGCCCCACTCCGATCCGTTCGTGGCCCCTCTGTTGTACGCGGTCCCCCTCCAACTCCTGGCCTACCACGCGGCCGTGCTGAAAGGCACGGACGTCGACAACCCGCGCAACTTGGCGAAGACGGTGACCGTGTCCTAAATCAGCCCCTAGAGGCCACCTATACTCACGCCGGGCGGACGGCCGCCGGGCACCGTTCGCGGGAGCACGCCAGCATGGATATCGATCTCAGCCAGCCACTCATGGCGCTTCGTGATCCCGACCTATTCCGTCAGCAGGGCTGCATCGGCGGCGAATGGCAGGACGCGGACTCGGGAGAAACGATCGCTGTCCACAATCCGGCAGACGGTCGTCCGGTCGGTACGATGCCGAAGATGGGCGCCGCGGAGACCGCCCGCGCCATCGAGGCAGCCGAGGCGGCATGGCCCGACTGGCGGGCCCGCACCGCCAAGGAACGCAGCCAGATCATCCGGCGCTGGCACGACCTGATCCTGGAGAACGGCGACGACCTGGCTCTGATCATGACCCTCGAGAACGGGAAGCCGTTGGCCGAATCCAAGGGGGAAATCGCCTACTCGTCCTGGTTCGTCGATTGGTTCGCCGAGGAGGGCAAGCGCGCGTACGGCCACACCATCCCGAGCACCATGGGTGACCGGCGCATTCTCACGATCAAGCAGCCGGTCGGCGTCTGCGGCCTCATCACCCCATGGAACTTCCCCGCGGCGATGATCACGCGCAAGGGGGCTCCGGCGCTCGCCGCCGGGTGCACGATGGTCATCAAGCCGGCCTCGGCCACGCCGTTCACGGCGACCGCGCTCGTCGAGCTGGCCCTTCGCGCCGGGGTGCCGCCTGGAGTCATGAACATCGTTTCCGGCCCGTCCGGCCCGATCGGCGACACGCTGTGCACGAGCGAGAAAGTCCGGAAGATCTCGTTCACCGGCTCGACGGAAGTCGGGCGGATCCTGATCCAGAAGGCCGCCAGCACGATCAAGAACGTATCCATGGAGCTGGGCGGAAACGCGCCGCTCATCATCTTCGATGACGCCGATCTCGACGCCGCGGTCGAAGGCGCCATGGCCTGCAAGTACCGAAACGGCGGCCAGACGTGCGTCTGCGCCAACCGCATCTTCGTGCAGGACGGCATCTACGAAACGTTTGCCGAGAAGTTCGCCGCCCAGGTCCGTGGCCTCGCGGTGGGCAACGGGCTCGCGGAAGGGACCGAGATCGGTCCGCTGATCGACCGGCATGCGGTCGAGAAGGTTGAGAGCCATGTCAGCGATGCCGTGACCGGGGGCGCGGAAGTCGCGACCGGCGGTCAACGCCACGATCTCGGCGGCAACTTCTACCAGCCGACGGTCCTGACCGGCGTCAGCCGCAAGATGCGCATCTTCCACGAAGAGACGTTCGGGCCGGTGGCGCCGCTCATCCGGTTTTCGTCGGAGGCGGAAGTGATCGAGATGGCCAACGACACCTGCTTCGGTCTGGCCGGCTACTTCTACAGCCGGGACATCGGCCGCATCTGGCGGGTGGCGGAAGCGCTCGAGTACGGCATGGTCGCCGTCAACGCCGGCATCCTTTCCACCGAAGTCGCCCCGTTCGGCGGCGTGAAGGAATCCGGGCTGGGCCGCGAAGGCGCCCAGGAAGGTCTCGAGGAATACCTGGAGACCAAGTACCTGTGTCTGGCCGGCATGTGACGATCAAACGCGATTTGCTCAGCTGACCGCATGCGCACACCAGACTCCTACAACCTGGTCGTCCTTGGGGCCGGATCCGGCGGCGTGCGCGCGGCGCGGATCGCCGCTGGGCACGGCGCGAAGGTCGCGATCTGCGAGAGCGACCGGGTCGGCGGGACCTGCGTCCTGCGCGGCTGCATCCCGAAGAAGTTCCTGGTCTACGCCGCGCACTATCGGGAAAGCTTCGCCGACGCCGCTGCGTACGGCTGGACGGTCGACGCTGCCCGACACGACTGGGGCGCACTGATCCGTGCCAAGGACGCGGAACTCGACCGACTGAACGGCATCTATTGCCGGCTCCTGGACGACGCCGGTGTCGTCACGGTCATGGGCCGCGCCGTTCTTCTGGACCCCCATACGGTCCAGGTCGGCGGACGCCTGCTCCGCGCGGACCGGATCATCGTCGCGGTCGGCGGATGGCCGAGCGTCCCTCCGTTCCCCGGCAACGACCTTGCCATCACCTCCAACGAAGCCCTGTCGCTTGCCGAGCGACCGGACCGCGTCCTAATCATCGGCGGCGGCTACATCGCCGTCGAGTTTGCCGGCATTTTCAACGGGGTCGGCTCGGAGGTCGTCCTCGCCTACCGACGCGAGCAGATTCTCCGCGGCTTCGACGGCGACGTCCGCGCCGCCACCACCGAGGAACTGCGAGCCCACGGTGTCAACGTGCAGGTGGGCCTTGCGCCCGAGCGCATCCGACGCACCGACGACGGCCTGCAAACCACCATGGGTGACGGTTCGACCTTCCTCAGCGATCAGGTCCTGGTCGCAACCGGCCGCGCCCCCAATACCACCGACCTCGGACTCGAGGAGGCGGGTGTCGAACTCGCGCAAGACGGTTCTGTCATCGTCGACGACCAGCTGGCCACGTCGGTACCCCACATCTATGCGATCGGCGACGTGACCAACCTCCTCAACCTCACGCCGGTCGCCACGGCCCAGGGACACGCGCTCGCGGATACCCTCTTCGGCGGCTCGGCACGATCGGTGGATCTGAGCGCGGTACCTTCCGCTGTCTTCTCGCAACCGCCGATCGCCACGGTCGGCTGGACCGAGGAGAAGGCCAGGGCTTCAGGCCGGCCCATCGACGTGTACCGCACCTCGTTTCGGGCGCTGCTTCACACGCTTACGGGGCGGGACAGCAAGGTCATGATGAAGCTGGTCGTCGACCGTGAAGACGGCCGCATCCTCGGCGCTCACATGGTGGGCGACGACGCGCCGGAGATCATGCAGATGGTGGGTGTCGCCATCCGCGCCGGGGCCACCAAGGCCGACTTCGACACCACGATCGGGATTCACCCGACGACAGCCGAGGAATTCGTGACGCTGCGGACACCGGTGGCGGAGAAGGAAGGTGCATTTGCCGGGTAAATTGGCAATACTTGGGCAATACCTCCGATTTCTGTTTCAGGAATGCAACCGATGACCTCTCAATGGTCGCCGGACAGCTGGCGCGCCCTTCCGGCCCGCCAGATGCCGGACTACAGCGATAGCGATGCGCTGTCGCACGTCGAACGCGAACTCGCGGCGCATCCCCCGCTCGTGTTCGGTGGCGAGATCCGCAGTTTGAAGTCGCAGCTGGCGAACGCCGCGGAAGGCCGCGCGTTCGTGCTCCAGGGCGGCGACTGCGCGGAGAGTTTCGCGGAGTTCAGCGCCGACAACCTGCGTGACACGTTTCGGGTCCTCCTCCAGATGGCCGTTGTGCTCACGTACAGCTCGCGTATGCCCGTGGTGAAGCTCGGCCGGATTGCCGGGCAGTTCGCCAAGCCGCGCTCGGAGCCGACGGAGACACAGAACGGAGTGACGCTCCCGATCTACCGGGGCGACATCATCAACGACATCGCGTTCTCGGAAGATGGCCGCGCACCCGACCCGACCCGCATGCTGAAGGCCTACTCGCAGGCAGCGGCGTCGCTGAACCTGCTGCGCGCCTTCGCGCAGGGCGGCTATGCGGATCTACAGAAGGTTCACCAGTGGACCCTTGATTTCGTCCGCGGCAGCGAGCAGGCGGAGCTCTACCAGAACTACGCCGATCGGATTGCGGACGCGATGGCGTTCATGGCCGCCGTCGGCATCACCCCGGAGACCGCGCCGGTCACCCGGACCGTCGATTTCTTCACGAGCCACGAGGCCCTGCTGCTCCCCTACGAGCAGGCGCTGACGCGGGTCGACAGCCTCACGGGTCAGTGGTTCGGATGCTCGGCACACCTCCTCTGGGTCGGCGAGCGCACGCGGAACCCGGGGGAAGCGCACCTTGAGTTCGCCCGCGGGATCAACAATCCTCTGGCCGTCAAGATCGGGCCCCGGACCGAGCCAGATGTCCTGATCGAACTGGCTGACATGCTGAATCCGGATAACGAGCCCGGTCGGCTGACCTTCATTTCGCGCATGGGTGCAGACCAGGTCGCCGAACGCCTGCCGCCGTTGCTTCGCAAGACGCGCGAAGAAGGCCGAAGCGTGCTGTGGATCTGCGATCCCATGCACGGCAACACCTTCAAGTCCACGTCCGGCTACAAGACCCGGCGGCTCGAACGAGTCTGCGCAGAGATTCGCGGATTCTTCGACGCGCACCGTGCCGAAGGCACCTACCCAGGCGGCATTCACCTGGAGATGACCGGGCGCGACGTGACCGAGTGCGTGGGCGGTGTCCAGCGAATCTCCGAGGAAAACCTCGGCCTCCGCTACCACACGCACTGTGACCCGCGCCTGAATGCGACGCAGGGCCTTGAGGTGGCGTTCCAGGTCGCCGAACTCCTGGGCAGGGACCACACCGGTTCGGACCTGCGGCGGGTCGCCTGACGCGCGGCGACCGGCGGGAGCACACGGAGACGCGCTCGCGCGAATCTAAGGGCTCGCGCCAAGCGGTGCGTCCCTTTATGTTGGGAGATTGTTCCGCGGTAGCTCAGTTGGTAGAGCAATCGGCTGTTAACCGATTGGTCGCAGGTTCGAGTCCTGCCCGCGGAGCCAACTCACCCTTCCGATCCTTCCCCGATATCCCCATAAAGGCCTTGTGACAGGCCGATTTAGGGTCAATCTGCAAGGTTGACTGTTTCTGCTCAATCCACCGAGTTCCCACGCGCTTAAGGGAGGAATCGCAGCAAGAAACGCCGATATCGTATACTTGCGGCTCTTTCAATAGCCAATAGAAGCCTTGCGTTGCCCAGGCAACTTGAAACCGGACGTACTCTCGACCTCGGCGCCGAGCGCCGGTTTCGGCCGGCCGTCGCCTCCGACGAGACCGCCCCGCCGCCGGCACCCGAGCCCGAGCCCCCCGCCGACGCCCCCGCGCCGGCGCGCTGGCGCGGGTTGCTGTTCCTCGCCGGGCGGATCCTGCTCCTGCTGGTCCTGCTGGCCACCATGGCCGCCTGGGCGGCGCAGTGGATCCGCACCTCCGTCCTCTACGTGCACGAGGCCGACGCCCGCGTGAAGGCCGACATCCTCGCCGTCAGCAGCACCGCCGAGGGCATCCTGCTCGAGCGCCTGGTCGGCGAGGGCGACCGCGTCACCAGCGGCCAGGTGCTCGCCCGGCTCGACACGCGCGCCGCCGAGCTGGCCCTCGCCGAGACCGATTCCGAGCTCGCCGCGCTCGAGGCGGAGCTCCGCCGCGTCGATGCGCAGGCGGCGCTCACCGAGGCCCAGGTCGAATCCCGCATCGCGACCGCCCGCTCGCAGGTCGGCGAGGCGGAGGCCAACCGGCGCGTCCATACCGACGAGCTGACGTACCTCGAGGCGGAGTTCCAGCGCATGGAGGCGCTGGCGGAATCGGGTGCGGTCCCGGCGGCGCGCCTCGAGCGGGCGCGGGCCGATTTCCTGAAGGCGCGCCAGGAGTTGGGGCGGGCGGCGGCCGGCGTGGCTAAGGCGGAGGCGCTGCTGGCGGAGGCGGTGGCCGATCGGGCGATGCTGGGGGTGAGCGAAGCCGAGCGGGTGGCGCTCGGGGCGCGGGCGGCGGAGATCGCGGCGCGCCGGCAGCGCCAGGAGATCGACATTGCCGACCGGACGATCACCAGCCCGATCGACGGGGTGGTGGGCGGCACGTTCGCGATGGCCGGCGAGTACGTCTCGGCCGGTGAGCGGCTGCTGGTGCTGCACGATCCGGCGGGCATCTGGGTCGAGACCAACATCCGCGAG
>JAJEGJ010000047.1 GCA_022819905.1 Alphaproteobacteria bacterium | reverse complement strand
GGCGCCCGCGCCGCCGGCGCCGGCAGACACAGCGCCGCCGCCAGCTGGGCGGTGGCGACGACCGTCGTCCATCGGGGAGCGAACGACCGGAGCGTGCGGCGCTGCAGCGGCGCCATCCGCCTTGAGCAACGAGCCGGCTTTCCTTGCGGCCGCCGAAGCCCGCCTTCGGGCGGTGCCCATCGACCCGCCGATCGAGGCTGTCGATGCAGACCGCTGCGAGGGGCCGCCCAGAGTGACCCGCGCGGGTCGGGGATGAGAGGCTGCGAGTCCCTCGCGCCCCCGTCGTGAGCGCGGCCGGCCCGACCAAAGCAACGGCACGGCGGAGATCGCTCCTGATCCGTGTCGTCAAGGCTGCGGACGGGCAGGCACCCGCTCGCCCGCGACCCCGGCCGTCGAGGGCCGCGAAACCCTGACGAGGCGCCGACGGCATGAATCCGTCTGGCCCGTCGACCGAACTACATGAACCCCAGGGAAAACCTTCCGTACGCGTGAGTCTCATCGCATCGCCCTCGCCAGACCGCACGCGGCACTGGCCAGCGCGTGCTTCGAATGATCCCGAGCGCCGCGGCCGGGCCGGGCGCACGACTCAGCCGAACGTTAAGCAAGAACAATGGCTTCCAAATGATTTTTTGGCCCACTTTTATGGCTTTAACGTGATATTTCGCGATTCTTCCGCATTTGTTTGCACCCGGAGAGCTGCAGGGCCTATCCGCCACCGCCGCAGCGAGCGCGGCAGCGATTCGCGGGGATTGCGGGACGGACCGTTCCTGACCAGCCCGGGACGGAAGCCCCCCGGGCGGCACACGGCTAATCTCGACACGGCCTCCCCGCGGTTCAGCGCGGTTCCGACGTCCCGGCCGTGCCGACGAGGGCCGCCCGCGGCACCCGCACCTCGCCTTCACCCGGTCCGGCGACCGCCGCTTCGTCGAGGAGGAACGGGAGTGACCGCCGGATCGTAGCGCGAATTTCGTGACCTGGCCTGCCGGCTTCCAACACACCCGGCGCGCCGCTAGGAGAGTTCAGACTGACAAGGCATCCGCCGCACGGTCCGGACGGCGTAGCAGGCGCCCGCGGGGTGGCTCGGCCCGCACCAACGGTGAGGCAGAGGCCGGAACCGGCGTTCGGCTATCCGCAGGACTGGATCCGCCGCCGGGTCTGCGGCCCCGAAGTGCGGCAGACCTCCGACCGGACGATGGCGCCGGACATCACCGATGCCGCCTCGACGCAGCGACCGCACCAGACCCCGCACTCCGGCTACCGGAGCGTGCCGTGATCGAACGCCGCCGTGCCGAAGACGCCGTCGCGGCGCTGGAGAGCGTGCCTGGGGCGATGCGCCTGCAGCGGGCGCTCGAGCTGCACGCTCATGCGCTGCTTGGGAACGCCGCGGCAAGACCTGCGACGCGTCGAGCGGCGCCGCGAGGCGGAGCGAGCGTTCGTCGGCCGCGGCCGGTGCGCCGGGACCGGTCCCGGCCGGGCACTGCCGCCACGATCGCAAACGCGGGAGCATCCGTGTCCCGCGTACTCGGTTCGCAGGAATCCTGCCTACCCGGGTTGGGATGGGAACCGCAATCCGCGTGCCGGCCGAGGGAGGTGTCCGCTCGTCACGGCCAAGGTTTCTCGGTCCTCGTTTCCCTTCGGGATCGCGTGAAAGCCAGTGGCGAGCCGATGCAGGCCGCATCGACCACGGAGGTCATGCCGTCACACCCGGCCTCGGCGAACTGCGGGCGGCCTTCTACTGCCGGCCGCGTCGGCCGGCTGGTGATCTTCCCGGGTCAGGCGGCCGTCAGGACGTGCACCGCGCGCTCGGCGATCAGGTCCTTCGTCTTGGCCGCGTACTCGCGCATGTGCGCCGACGCGGCGTGCGCCATCAGCGCGTCGAGACTCGCCCACTTCTCGACGACGACGAACGAATCGTCACCGAATCGGGTCTGGAATTTGCCGACGCCGTCGGCATCGACGGTCGCCGTGTACTCGATGCAGCCGTCCTCCGCATGGACCGCCGGCACGTTGGCCTGAAACGCTTCGAGAACTTCCCCGCGCAGGCCGGGCTTGGCCTTGATCACGGCCACTACGTGAATCGTCGACATCGGATTTCTTCCAGCTCCAGGGCTTCCGGGCGCCCCGACGCTACTCGCGGTCCGTACCCGTCGCAAGCCCCTGCCGGGCCTAGCCCGCCGCGTCCCGACCGACTAGATTAGATTTTCAAGATTGCCTTATCGGAGAGGCGGGGCGGCTTGCCTGCGCCTTAGCACTGACATGACCGTGACCCGCTTGACCCGCACGGGCCTCCACTTCGGCGCCGGCGCCCTGGCAGCACTCCTCGTGGTGCTCATGGGCACGTGTGCGCCCAACCAGCAGAGCAGTGCCGGCACCACGAGCAGCGAAACCTACCGGCAGCTGGACCTCTTTGGCCAAGTCTTTCAACGCGTTCGTGAAGACTACGTGGAATCGGTCGACGACCAGACGCTGATCCATGCTGCGCTCAACGGGATGCTGCAGGCACTCGACCCCCACTCCAGCTACATGAGCGCCGACCAGTTCGAGGAGATGCAGGTCCAGACCAGCGGCCGCTTCGGCGGGCTCGGGATCGAAGTGACGATGGAGAACGGCTTCGTGAAAGTCGTCGCGCCCATCGACGACACGCCCGCCTACCGAGCCGGGGTCCTGTCCGGCGATCTGATCACCCATATCGACGACGAGGCCGTGCTGGGGCTGACCCTGTCCGAGGCCGTCGACCGCATGCGGGGCGAACCGAACACCGAGATCGTGATCCGCGTGAGCCGGCCCGGCATCGAGCCGTTCGACGTCACCATCGTCCGGGAAATCATCCACGTCCAGTCGGTGCGGTCCCGGGCCGAGGGCGACGTCGGCTACATCCGGATCAGCTCCTTCACCGAGCAGACCAAGTCCGGCGTTAAGAAGAGCGTCGAGGATCTGCGCTCGGAAATCGGGGCGGGCAACATGCAGGGCATCGTGCTGGACCTGCGGAACAACCCGGGCGGCCTGCTGACGCAGGCCGTCGCGGTGGCGGACTTCTTCCTGGACCGCGGCGTCATCGTGTCGACGCGGGGCCGGAGCAACCAGCCCGAGCAGCAGTTCACCGCGACCACCGGGGACATCGCCGAGGGCCTGCCCATCGTGGTGCTCGTGAACGGCGGCTCGGCCAGCGCCAGCGAGATCGTGTCGGGCGCGCTGCAGGACCACGGTCGCGCGATCCTGATGGGCACGAAGACCTTCGGAAAAGGCTCCGTGCAGACCGTCCTCCAGCTCGGCGAACACGGCGCCATGCGCCTGACCACGGCGCGGTACTACACCCCCCAGGGGCGCTCCATCCAGTCGACCGGCGTCTCGCCGGACATCGAGGTGCCGCTCGCCCGCATCGAGGTCCTGGAAACCGGCACCGCCCGGAGCGAGGCCACGCTCCGGAACGCCCTCGAGAACGAGGACACGGAGCCGGCCGGGGACCCGGCTGGCGAGGAGCCGGCCGGCGAGGAGCCGACTGAGGCCGTCGAGGTGGTCGCCGATCCTGCGGTCGAGGACTATCAGCTGCAGCGGGCGCTCGACCTGCTCCGCGGCCTGGATCTCTTCCGGCCGAAGGCGGCCTGACCCGCCCGACCACCGATGCACGACGGTCTCTACCGGCCGGCCGTAGGGATCCTGCTGCTCAATCCGGACGACAAGGCGTTCGTCGGCCAGCGCATCGATACGGCGGACGCCTGGCAGCTCCCGCAGGGCGGCATCGACGCGGGCGAAGACCCGGAGGCCGCCGCCTTCCGCGAGCTTCGCGAGGAAACGGGGGTCGCCAGCGCGGAAGTCCTCGCCAGATCGCGCGGCTGGCTTCGCTACGACCTGCCGGATGCGCTCGCCGGCAACCTGTGGAAGGGACGCTACCGGGGGCAGCGGCAGAAGTGGTTCGCGATGCGGCACACCGGTCCCGAATCGGAAATCGACATCCGCCCGGGCGGCGAGTTCTCGGCCTGGCGCTGGGTGTGTCCGCGCGAGCTGCCGGACCTGATCGTGCCCTTCAAGCGGGCGATGTACGTGGAACTGCTCGTCGAGTTCGCCGACGTCCTGCCGCCGCCCGCGCGTGACTGACCGGAAGCCCGCCCCGCCGCTCGGCGCGGGCAGGCGGAGCTAGCGCGCGGCTAGTCCCGTCCGAGCTTCGCGTACCACTTGCCGTCCTCGGCCCGCCAGCATTGCACCAGTCCATCCTGCGCCAGCTTCTGGCCGACGAAGCGCGCAGTGGCCCACGCATCCTCGTCGCCGGCGACCGCCGGCCAGCCCGCCAGCTCGGCGACGACGGCGGTCGCCACCTCCTCTCCCGAGTGCTCGAGGAGCACCTTGAGGAACTGGACCTCCAGGTTCACGGTCGAGTCAGGCATCTGCTTTCCTATCGGGCTTCATGTCTCCCGCCATGTCCTGCCGCGTCCCGGCCCAAGCGTTGAGGTCCGACAATCGGTATCGGACCGCGCTCCCGAACTTGTAGTAGGCAGGTCCGAGCCCCCTGCTCCGCCGGCGGTCGAGCGTGCGTGGGGACAAACCGAGAATCTCGGCCGCCTCGCGCGGCCGCAGGAATCGGTTGCCGAGCGCCACCTGATCAAATCGATTCACCAGCACTCCTCGTCGCGACCCGCGAATCGCACCGTGCCGTCTTCCGGCGCCGGTGCGGGCGACCGGCGCGAACCACGGACCCGGAGCAGGAACGGTACACAGCCTCTCATCAATATTGCGTATCCGAATGCCATAAACTCGTAACGTTTCCATATCTGTTCGGGTTCGCTAGGCAGACCACGCCGCTGCGACGGTCCCGCGCCGCGCCCGATCTTGATGCCGGCTTGACGGGACGAATCCGCTGAACGCGCCTGTCGGGACGCCGCCCCCGCAGTGACAGGCCGCCAAGCGCTAGCGACCTGTCTGGTCCCGACAGGCGCGGCGCCCCGGGTATGCCGGCGGACCGGGGAGCCGTGGCGGACGGGCCGTCACCCCGGCGGACGCCTGGAAGCAGCTTCGCCGAAGGGACGAGGACCGCACGGCCGGCCTCGCCCGCGCTACCGGTGGTGCGGCCCCCGAGCCCCGGACGCCCGGTCGCTAGAAACAGTGGCTGGCGACGGCGACGCGGCGCCCCGCGATCGCCCGCCACCGAACTGCGGCGGCGGCGCAGCGATGTCAGCGGCCGTCCGGCCCCGCCATCCGGTAGCCGACGCCCCGCACGTTGAAGATCCAGGTCGGATCCGCCGCGTCCTCGCCCAGCTTCGCCCGGAGCTTCTTGACGAAGTTGCGCACGAGATTGATGTCGGCCCCCTCGCGCCCGTTCCGCCAGACCTGGCGCATCAGGGTCTCGTAGGTGACGACGCGGCCGGCGCTCAGCGAGAGCACGCGCAGCAACTCGTATTCCGTGGCGGTGAGGGTCACCTCGCGGTCGGCCACCGCGACGCGGCGCGCGTCGTAGTCGATGGCAAGCGCGCCGAGCACGAACGGGTCGGGCCGTTCGGTGCGGCGAAGCGCGGCGGTCACCCTGGCCACCAGCTCGGTTCGCGAGAAGGGCTTGACGATGTAGTCGATGGCGCCCGCCTCGAGGGCCCTGGCCACGGTTTCGTCGCGGCCGTAGCCGGAGATGAACACGACCGGCAGCTCGGAGAGCTCCGGGACGCCCTGCATCAGCGCGATGCCGTCGGTCCCGGGCAGCATGAGGTCGAGCAGGACCAGGTTCGGCTTCTCCGCGCGGATGATCTGCGCGAGGTCCGCGTGGTCGCCCGTCACGAGCGGGGCGTAGTCGGCCGCGCTGAGGGCGTCGCGCACGAAGCGCAGCGTGTCCGGGTCGTCGTCCACCACGAGGATGCGGGCCGGGGCCCGCGGCGCCGGCGCCGGCGGGCGCCCTGCGACACGGGCGGCCTCGCTCACCTGAACGTCATCGACCACCGGCAGCGTGAACGTGAAGCGGCTGCCCTGGCCGGGGCCGTCGCTCTCCGCGCGGATGCGGCCGCCGTGCGCCTCCACCAGCCCCTTGCAGATGACCAGCCCGAGGCCGGTTCCCGCGGTCGTGCGCGCGCCGCCGGGGCCGGCGTACTTGCGGAAGAGATGGGGCAGCTGCTCGGGCGCGATGCCCCGCCCCTCGTCGGCAACCGAGACGGCGACGTGCACCCCCTCGTGCGCGGCCGAAATCCGGATTGGCGCCGACTCCGGCGACTGCCGGGCGGCGTTGGACAGCAGGTTGTTCAGTACCTGCACGACGCGCCGCCGGTCGGCCATCACCCCGGCCAGGCCCTCGGGCAGGTCCATCAGCACCGTGTGCCGGCCGCCGCCCGAGAGGAACGTGTTCCGCGCCCGGTCCACCAGCGCCGCCACCTCGGAGGGTTCCGGCGACACCGAGAGCGTGCCCGCCTCGATACGTCCCGCATCCAGCAGGGCGCCGATCAGGCCGCGCATGTGCCCGGCCTGCTCATGGATAATGCGATGGAACTCGTGCATCTCGGCCACGTCGAGCTCCGACGCCTCTTCCAGCAGGGTGGCGGCCGAACCCTTGATGGCGGTGAGCGGCGCCCGCAGCTCGTGGCTCACCATGCCGAGGAAGTCGGCGCGCAACCGTTCCAGCTCCTTGAGCGGCGCCAGGTCCTGCATGGTCACGACCACCGACGCCACGGTGCCGTCCTCGGCATGGATCGGCGTCCCGTTGACCAGCATCGAGACGCTGCGCCCGTCCGGGACCGAGAGCACGATTTCCTCGGCGCGCACTGTCTCGCCGACGCGGAGCTGCTTGGCGAAGGAGAATTCGCTCAGGGACACTTCACGACCGTCGGCCCGACGGAAGGTGATCACGCCCAGCAGATCCTCCACCGGCCGGCCCGGCATGCGCAGGCGTTCGACGATGCGCCGCGCCTCGCGGTTGACCAGCACCGCTCGGCCGGTCTGGGCATCGAACACCACGACGCCGACCGGCGAGGTCTCGACCAGCGCCTCGAGGTCGGCGCGGGCACGCTGTTCGTCGCGGTGGGTGCGGGCATTGACGATGGCCGTTGCCGCCTGCGAGGCGAACAGCACCAGCACCTCCTCGTCCTCGTCGGTGAACGCCGGCGCCCCTTCCTTTTCGGCGAGGAAGAAGTTGCCGACGTCCGCGCCGCGGTGACGCATGGGCGTGCCCTGGAAGGTGTTCGACCGCATCAGGTCCGTGGAGAACCCGAGTGACTGGACGAAGTCCCGGAGGTTCGTCAGCCGGATCGGCCCGGGCAGGTCCCGGAAGTACGCGAAGAGCTTCGGCCCTTCTGGCCACTCGGTGAGCTGCTGGAGCTCCTCCTTCGTGAAACCGGAGGAGACGAACTCCATCACCGTGCCGGCATCGTCCACGGTCGTGATCAGGCCGTAGCGCGCGCCGGTGAGCGCGCGAGCGCTGTCGACCGCCTCCTGCAGGACCGTGGTGACGTCGAGGCTCGCACTGATGCGCAGGATCGCCGCGCTGAGCGCGGAGATGCGTTCACGCAGCGCCTGGATCTCGCTTGCGGGTGCGCCGGACGTGGTCATCGGGTTCTCTCCCTCGTCGACCGGGTGCAGGAGCGCGGGCGGCGGCTTCCTTCATCCGGTATCGCCCGGCAGCCGCGCGCCCGGAGTGTGGGCGCCTAGCGACCGGTCCCGCCGTGTCGACCGCAATCGAGCGGACTCATGGACGCGTTTATGAAAAGAATATTTCTTTAGTCAACGCCGATACGCGCAAGCTACGGTGATCCAAGTGACGGTACCGGAGTCAGATGCGGGTCCGGGCGTGGTTGCGCATTCGTAAACAATGAGTTCGCAGGATGACGGGTTCGCGGCTCACTCGGCTTCGCGACGGCTCGATGTGGCGGCGCGGCGCCCTGCGGCCACGCCGTACCACCGGCTTTGGCCAGCGGTGCACGCCGCAGTGGACCCGTCTTCGGCGTGATGACGTTGATAGTGAGCCATGTCCCGAAGCCGCCGGCCATCCCGGAGCGTCCGCCGAACATCGACCGGTGACTTCACCCGTTCCGGCGCCGACCGTGGCGCCGCTGGCATGCCATGCCGACCTTCCTCGACGCCGCCTGCGACACCCCGCTAGTACTTCTGCCTGAGAAATGTCTTGGCCGGGCCGAAGTCATGCTGCGCAGCCTCGTCGAACCACCGGCGGGCCAGCACCCTGTCGGCGGGTGTGGCCCATCCGTAGTAGTGCCAGCGGCCCATGTCATACATGGAGGGAATGTCGTTTCGTGACGCCAGGTCACGAAGAATCCGGAACGCCTCCGGGATGTTCCGGTTGACCCTGAGGCCGGCCACGTACATGTCCACCAGTTCCACCTGGGCGCGCCAGAACCCGCCTTCGGCGGCCTCCAGCAAGGCCTCCACGTCGTGCCCGAGAGACGAATCGATCCGACGGACGGTGCTCTTCAGCACCGTCCCCATCTCGTACTGCGCCCAGGGGTCGCCCTGCAGGGCCAGCGCGCGCACCCGATGCGCCTCCTCCCGGAAACAGCGCCGCAAGTCGCGCGCCTTGGAGCAGTCGGTACCCAGGTCGCCAGCAAGAAGTTGCTGCACGTATTTGGTCTTGATCCCGTAGACGACGTTGCTGGCGCCCAGGAACGTGACCCCCACCAGCCCGTGGTCGTTCAGGATCGGACCTCCGCTCATGCCGATGAGATGCGGAAACCGTGACGACGGAACCGCAAAGGCAAATCGATCGGCATCCTTGTACGCGGCGCCCGACGGCCGTACTGACGACCCCGCCGACAGTATCCCGTTGCGATAGCCCACCGCCGTGAGCTCCCCTTGCGGCTCGGACCAGCAGCGCACGTCCAAATGGTCTTCAACGGGTGCGGCCGTTCGGAGCTCGGCCAGGTCACGCGTGATGCTGACGCGACCGATCTGCGACACCTCGACCAGCGGGGGATTTCCCTTGCGAAAAAGGTACAGACGGCCGGGGAAATCCCCGCGTGCGTAATTGTCGAACAGGACGTGGAAGCTGGTGACGAAGCGATCGGGGCCGACGGCAAACGCCGTTCCCAGATAGTCCTTGAACCGCACATGGCTCGCGCCCGGGCGCCACCGCTGCAACCGCCACACGGCGCGACGGGCAACCTCCGGCCCGTTGCCCGATTGCCTGCAGGCCGCTGCCCCGGAATTTTCTCGGTTGTCGGACGGACCTGCCTCGGTCAGCAGGCGCGCGAGGACCGGGGCCGCACCGCCGCCGGCCCCTCGATCCCTTGTCGGGTCGCCCGCTTCACTGCCGACAGCGACTCTCTCTCCGGCCTCCAGCTGCCCAACCGTTCCGTAGCCGGTGTCCCGGCCGTCTCGCAGGTCCAGGCTCTCTGCCGGCCACATGAAGCGGGCTTCCCCAGGCGCGCCTGATCCGAGCTCGCCGTGCTGGACCACTCGGAGCGGCTCCTTGCCGGCATTCTGTGCGTGGGCCATACCCGTTGGGACGGTGGAGGCGAGGGCAGTGGATGCCGCAAGCACAGCGAAGCGCAACGCCCTTATCACGTGAAACCGCCCATTGCGTGGGGTCGGGCAATTCGAGATGTCGGAGAGTGGGTCCTGGTGGTGGGTGGTGACGAGTTGGTCGATAGTCGGGGATGACGACCAGCCCGCGAAGGCCGCTCCCGATACCTTTCACTTCCTTCAAACGACCAAGCGATACAAATGGTTCGGCATCCGTGAATGAACTCGAGCGGTAACACTTGCCGCGCACCGCCGGGAATTCGTCCGGTACCGCGGCCCAGCTTCCGATCACCGGGTTGCGAAACGGAACATAACAAAGGATTGGTCCGTAGCAGTTGCGGAGCAGCGGGCATGAGCCCGTTCCAATTCTCCTGAGGCAGTTACAACACGTCGCGGTCGACCGGCGCCACGCGCCTCGGGGATTGCCTGTCCGGCATGACTCCTGGAAGGCGCCGACCAGGAACCCTCCTCGGTCGCTTGGCGACCACTATCGACATGTCGCGTTGAACCGCCCCGGTGTTCGCGCCCCGGCCTGCTGGTCAGGACGTCCGCAGTTCATCCTGCCGCGCTTCCACGGGACAGGAGGCGACCTGCGCCGTCGGCGCTGAACGTCCGAATTGCCGCTCTGCCCATCTGTTTTCGAAGTCTCCGCCCAAGCGTGGTGCTTTCCACGGCCCCGTCACGTCCCTTGACGCACGCGGCAACCGGCAGTCGACATGCTGCGCACACAAACGACTGCCTACGCGCATCAACGCTTACAAACGCAAATTAACATATTATTGCGCATAACTACGCGAATCATACTTTTGAATGCGTCGTAATGTGATTATGCTGCGTCCGTGGCCGCGGCCCCGGACGGGAGTTGAGATCATTCCTGTTGACGACGGCACAACGATAGATGTCGCCGGTCCTCGTCCGATCGGTCGGCCGCCATGCCTGGCCTGCGGTCGTTGCGCGCTTCCCGGATCCCGCCGCGGGGGGTCATGACCCCCCGCGCGATCTCGTGGACATCGTCCGTACCGGGATGCTTTCGCCAGCGCACAAGCCATGTAGAGGCGCTCCCACGTCGGGCGTCCATTGGACAACCGGCACCGTGAAACCGGCAGCAACCCTCCTCGCTGTCATCACGGTGCTGACGGCGAGCGCCTGCGCACGGATTGGTGGCTCACCGCCCCCTCCCGACCAGGCCGGCATCAGTTTCGAAAGGAACACGGAGTTCGCCGGCCCGAGCCTGCGGGTGTTCGTGCAGCTCAAGGACGGCAGCGACGCGTCTGTCAACACGGCGGACGATGCCGTTCTGACCGGTGCCGGCAGCACGCCGATTCCCGGCCACCAGGCACGGAAATGGACGTTCGTCAAGGACGTGAAGCGCGGCACGTCGGTGGTCTATGCACTGGTGAGCTGGGACCCCGACTATCCGGCCGATTACCTGATGGCCGGCTGGTGGGCGCAATTTCCGGGTCAACACCTTCCGGAGCTGTCGTTCAGGGGTTCCGTTCAGTACGCCATCGTGGACGGTCCGGAGATCGACCCCGCCTCACCTCCCGAATTGCCGCTCGAGGGGCAGGCGACCTATACCGGCCAGGCCGGCGGGCTCTACGCCTACCTGGCGGGAAGTGACTGGCGGGAAGACGAGGGCGGCGTCGTGATCGACGAGTACGAGGGCGTGATCACGATCACAGCGGACTTCGCCGACGCCACCATGAGCGCCTGCATCGGCTGTGTAGGCGATCTCGTCACCCGTCGCGCGCATTTCGGCATTTTCCTCGGAGACGAATTGCTCGACATGCAGGGCATTGCCGCCGGCTACGAACTGCACTTCGGCGAAACGGCCTTCAATCCGGACGGCACGTTCCAACACGACGACGTCACGGTGCGGCACCCTGAACGAACCGTCACGCGAACCGAGGGGTACTGGGGCGGATCGCTGTCCAACGTTCCCGACGCGGCCGGTCATCCCCGCCTGGTGGCAGGGTTCAGTGGTGCGGACATCGAGGAAAGCGACGGCAGCATCGGCGAGTTCAGAGGATCGTTCGTCGCCCTGAGCGAAACCGCAAGAACTTCCGAACCATGAACCGGTCAGTGGCGCAAAAGGGATCGAGAGCCGGCGCCTGAACCCGAACGGCCTGCCATCGCGGTCTGAAGTAGCTTTGGGATGCCGGGTACGCGCACGCGAACAGCCCGCATCCCCCCAACAGGCTCAGCCGGCTGCCGCGCGCCTCGCCGTCGCCACCTCGAGCGCCTGTTCGGCGCGGTCGCGCGCCGCTTCGTCCGGGCTGTTCTCCACCTCGCGAAGGGCGGCTTCCGCATCGGCGACCGCCTGGTCCGCCTCCGCCGTGTCGATCTCGGACACCGGAACCGCCTCGTCCGCCAGGATCAGGCAGTGCTCCGGTCCCGCCTCCGAGAATCCGCCGGTGACGAAGTAGCACTCCGGCTCGGCGTCGAACGTCGGGTGCACCTGCACCGTCCCCGGCCGCAGGGCCGACAGGATCGGCGCGTGATCCCGGAGCACGCCGAACTCGCCTTCCGAACCGGGCACCACCACCATCTCGGGCGTGGCCGCCAGCAGCGTCGCCTCCGGCGTGATCAGCTCCAGATCGATCAGCGGCGCGTCCGCCATGTCAGGCGGCCTCCGCCGCCATGCGCTTGGCCTTCTCCACGGCCTCCTCGATCGTGCCGACCATGTAGAACGCGGCCTCCGGCAGGTGATCGTACTCGCCGTCCACGAGGCCCTTGAAACCCTTGATCGTGTCGGCGAGCTCCACGAACGTGCCGGGTGTGCCCGTGAACACCTCGGCCACGTGGAACGGCTGCGAGAGGAAACGCTGGATCTTCCGGGCCCGGTCGACCACGAGGCGGTCCTCCTCCGACAGCTCGTCCATGCCCAGGATGGCGATGATGTCGAGCAGCGACTTGTACTTCTGGAGCGTGGCCTGGACCCGGCGCGCCACGTCGTAATGCTCGTCGCCGAGGATCCGGGGATCCAGGATCCGCGACGTGGAGTCAAGCGGGTCAACGGCCGGGTAGATGCCCTGCTCCGCGATCTGCCGCGACAGCACCGTGGTGGCGTCGAGGTGGCTGAACGACGTCGCCGGCGCCGGGTCCGTCAGGTCGTCGGCCGGGACGTAGATCGCCTGCACGCTCGTGATCGAGCCCTTGCGGGTCGACGTGATCCGCTCCTGCAGGCCGCCCATGTCGGTCGCGAGCGTGGGCTGGTAGCCGACGGCGCTGGGAATCCGCCCGAGCAGCGCGGACACCTCGGAGCCGGCCTGCGTGAACCGGAAGATGTTGTCGACGAAGAAGAGCACGTCCTGGCCCTCGTCGTCGCGGAAGTACTCAGCGAGCGTGAGGCCGGTGAGGCCGACCCGGGCGCGGGCGCCTGGCGGCTCGTTCATCTGGACGTAGACCAGCGCCACCTTGGACCCCTCGCCCTCGGGCGTGATGACGCCGGATTCCAGCATCTCGTGGTAGAGGTCGTTGCCCTCGCGCGTCCGCTCACCCACGCCCGCAAAGACCGAGTAGCCGCCGTGGCCCTTCGCCACGTTGTTGATGAGTTCCATGATGATGACGGTCTTGCCGACGCCGGCGCCGCCGAACAGGCCGACCTTTCCGCCCTTGGCGTAGGGGGCGAGCAGGTCCACGACCTTGATGCCGGTCACCATGATCTCGGTCTCGGTCGACTGCTCGGTAAAGGGCGGCGCCGGGCGGTGGATCGGGTAGACCTTCTCCGTCTTCACCGGCTCGCCCTCGTCGACCGGCTCGCCGACAACGTTCACGATCCGCCCCAGCGTTTCCAGGCCGACCGGGACCTGGATCGGCTCGCGCGCGTCGCGCACCGGCAGACCCCGCACCAGTCCCTCCGTGGCCCCCATGGCCACGGCCCGCACCGAGTGCTCGCCAAGGTGCTGGGCCACCTCGAGAACCAGCCGGCCCTCGTCACGGTCGACGTGGAGGGCGTTCAGGATTTCGGGCAGTTCGCCCGGGAAGTGAACATCGACAACCGGCCCCACCACCTGGGTGACGTGACCGACATTCTCTGTCGTCATGCGTAGTGTCTCCCGAAGCCCGTCCGGCTCCTACAATGCTTCCGAGCCCGAGATGATCTCGATGAGCTCCTTGGTAATGGCCGCCTGGCGTTGCCGGTTGTACGACAGCTCCAGCCGGCCGATCATGTCACCGGCATTCCGGGTGGCGTTCTCCATTGCCGTCATGCGCGCACCCTGCTCACCGGCGGCGCTCTCGAGGAACGCCCCGTGGATCTGGACGGCGAGGTTGCGCGGCAGCAGGTCGGCGAGCAGCTCGTCCTCGCCGGGCTCGAACTCGTGCAGCGCACCGGCGTCCGGCTCCGCCGCCGGCTCGTCCGACTCCGGGGCCGTCCGCGGAATGATCTGCGTCTCGGTGACGACCTGCGACATCGCCGAGCGGAACCGGTTGTAGTGCATCGTGCAGGTGTCGAACCCGTCGTCCGCGAACAGGCCGAGAATCTCCGCCGCGACCGCCTCGGCCTCGGCGAACGGCAGGTCACGGCCCGGCGGCAGCTGCCGGTGCCCGACGATCCGCTGGCCGTGCGTGCGGCGCAGCAGGTCGTAGCCCTTGCGGCCCACGCAGAAGATCTTGGCTTCGATCGAATCCTCGGCGAGCGCCGCGATCTTCCGCCGCGCCGCCCGGACCACGCCCGAGTTGAAGGCGCCGCAGAGGCCGCGGTCGGCCGTGATCACCAGCAGCAGGCACGCCTGGTTGCGGCCCGTCCCGGCCAGCAGCGGCGGGGCGTCCTCGGGCGCAACCGTCCCCGCCAGCCGCGCCACCATCGCCTCCATGCCGGCCGCGTACGGCCGGGCGCGCTCGGCACGCTCCTGCGCCCGGCGCAGCTTTGACGCCGCCACCATCTTCATGGCCTGCGTGATCTTCCGGGTGGACCGTACGCTGCTGATCCGGGTCCGGAGTTCCTTGAGGCTCGACATGGCCGGCGGCGTTCCCGAAGCGTCCTAGCCGAAGCTCGCGACAAACCGGTCGAGGGCGCCGCGGAGCTTGGCGTCGCTGTCGTCCGAAATATCCCCGTCGTCGCGGATCGCGGCCAGAATGTCGCCGTGCTCGGCCCGCAGCAGGGCCAGCAGTCCTTCCTCGAACTTCTGGATCTGGTCGGTGTCGATCGCGTCGCAGTAACCGTTCACCCCGGCGAAGATCACGCAGACCTGCTCCTCCACCGGCAGCGGCGTGTACTGCCCCTGCTTGAGCAGTTCGGTGAGGCGGGCGCCCCGCTTGAGGAGCCGCTGCGTCGAGGCATCGAGGTCCGAGCCGAACTGGGCGAACGCCGCCATCTCGCGGTACTGGGCAAGCTCGAGCTTGATGGTGCCGGCCACCTTCTTCATGGCCTTGACCTGGGCGGCGGAGCCGACCCGGCTCACGGACAGGCCGACGTTGATGGCCGGCCGGATGCCCTGGTAGAAGAGATCGGTCTCGAGAAAGATCTGGCCGTCGGTGATCGAGATCACGTTGGTGGGGATGTAGGCGGACACGTCGTTCGCCTGCGTCTCGATGATCGGCAGCGCCGTCAGCGATCCCCCGCCCTCCGCGTCCGAGAGTTTGGCCGCGCGCTCCAGCAGCCGGGAATGCAGGTAGAACACGTCGCCGGGATAGGCCTCGCGCCCCGGCGGGCGGCGCAGGAGCAGCGACATCTGCCGGTAGGCGACCGCCTGCTTGGACAGGTCGTCGTAGATGATGAGGGCGTGCTGCCCGTTGTCGCGGAACCATTCGCCGATGGTGCAGCCGGTGTAGGGGGCCAGGTACTGGAGCGGGGCGGGTTCCGACGCCGTGGCGGCCACGACGCAGGTGTAGTCCATGGCGCCCGCGTCCTGCAGGGTGCGCACCACCTGGGCGACCGTCGATCGTTTCTGGCCGATCGCGACGTAGATGCACTTGAGGTGCTTGTCGACTGGGCCGCTCGCGTTGATGTCCCGCTGGTTGATGATGGTGTCGACCGCGAGCGCGGTCTTCCCGGTCTGGCGGTCCCCGATGATGAGCTCGCGCTGACCGCGGCCGATCGGAACCAGTGAATCGATCGCCTTGAGCCCGGTCTGCATCGGCTCGAAGACCGACTGCCGCGCGATGATGCCGGGCGCCCGGACGTCGACCGACCGCCGCTCGGTGACTTCGATGTCGGACCCGCCGTCGATCGGGTTGCCGAGCGAGTCGACCACCCGGCCGAGCATGTTGGGACCAACGGGGGCGTCCACGATCCGCCCGGTGCGCTTGACCGTGTCGCCCTCGCGGATCGTGCGGTCGTCACCGAAGATGACCACGCCGACGTTGTCGGCTTCGAGGTTGAGCGCCATCCCGACGATGTTGCCGGGAAACTCCACCAGCTCCCCGGCCATGACCTCGTCTAGACCGTAGATCCGGGCGATGCCGTCCCCGACCGCGATCACTTCACCGACTTCGGCGACTTCGGCGCCGGTCTCGAAATCCTCGATCTGCTGCTTCAGGATCGAGGAGATTTCGGATGCGCGAAGATTCATCTACGCGGCTCCCTTCATGACATGGGCAAGCGACTGGAGTTGGGTTCGGAGCGAACCGTCGACCCGGATCGAACCCACCCGCACCACGAGTCCGCCCAGCAGTTCGGGGTCGACCTCGGTGCGGAGCGCCACCCGGCGGCCGAGCGCGTCGGCCAGGGCGTCGCGGATGCGGCCCGTCGTGGCGTCGTCAAGGTCGATGGCGGTTTCGGCGACCGCCTCGACCTCTCCCCGGCGCTCGGCCGCCAGGGCCCGGAACCGGCGAACGATGGCCGGCAGCGCCCCCAGTCGGCGATTCCGGGCCAAGACACCGACGAAGTTCCGCACCAGCGGGTCCGACCCCATCGCGTCAAGGATGGCCGCCATGGCGCGCTCCTGATCCTTCCGGGCCACCACGGGGCTCCGGATCAGGCGGCCGAGGTCGGCGCTGCCGGCCGTCAGGGCAAGCACCGATTCCAGGCCTTGTTCGGTTCGCTCGAGCGCATCGCGTTCCGCCGCGATGGCAAACAGCGCAGACGCATAGGGGCCTGCAAGGCTCGCGAGCCCCTCGGAAGAATCAGCCAAGACCGCGTCCGGACGCATGGGTGGAATGGGACTGTGGGCGCCCGGAGGGTGCGCGCCGTGCGCAACGGATTCGGACAGCCTCCGGCAAGGGACTTTTCGTAGCACAGGGCTGAATCTCCTGCAACTGCCAACCGCCGGCCAGGGCCGCCGTGCGGCTTCGGCCCGGGATGGCGGCCCCGGTCCCCTGCGTTCGGGTTCCGGTAGGATTGGCCCTCCATTCCGACCCCACCCGGAGCCTGTCGTGCCCGAAGCCTTCGTCTGCGATTCCGTCCGCACCCCCATCGGCCGCTTCGGCGGCGCGCTCTCGAGCGTCCGCCCCGACGACCTGGCGGCCCACGCCATCCGCGTGCTCATGGAGCGGCACCCGAACCTCGATTGGGAAGCGCTCGACGACGTCATGCTGGGATGCGTGAACCAGGCCGGCGAGGACAACCGGAACGTGGCCCGGATGGCGCTGCTGCTCGCCGGGCTGCCGGAATCGGTGCCGGGCAGCACCGTCAACCGCCTCTGCGGATCGGGACTGGACGCGACGGCCCAGGCGGCGCGGTCGATCCGCACCGGCGAGCACGCGTTCGTGCTGGCGGGCGGCGTCGAGAGCATGTCGCGCGCTCCCTTCGTCATGCCGAAGGCCGAGCACGCCTTCTCGCGCTCGGCCAGGATCGAGGACAGCACGATCGGCTGGCGCTTCGTGAACCCCCTGATGGAAAAGCTGTACGGGACGGATTCCATGCCGGAGACGGCCGAGAACGTTGCCGAGGAGTACCAGGTCAGCCGCGCTGACCAGGATGCCTTCGCGCTCCGCTCGCAGCAGCGGGCGGCAGATGCCGCGGCGGTCAAGCGCATGGCCTCGGAAATCGCTCCGGTCGAGGTGCCCCAGCGCCGGGGACCTCCGCTCACCGTTGCCGCGGACGAGCATCCCCGTCCCGGCACCACGCTGGAGGGACTCGCCAAGCTTCCGGCACCGTTTCGCGAGGGCGGCACGGTCACCGCCGGCAACGCGTCCGGTGTCAACGACGGCGCCTGCGCGCTCGTGCTCGCCTCCGAGGAAGCCGTCGAGGCACACGGACTGACGCCCCTGGCGCGGGTCGTCGGTGCGGCCGTCGCCGGTGTCCCGCCGCGGGTCATGGGCATGGGACCCGCCACCGCCGTGCCGAAGCTCCTGGACCGCGCCGGCGTCAGCCTTGGCGACGTCGACGTGATCGAGCTGAACGAAGCGTTTGCCAGTCAGGCACTGGCGTGTCTCCGCCATCTCGGGCTCCCGGACGACGCGGAGCATGTCAACCCGAACGGTGGCGCCATCGCGTACGGCCATCCGCTCGGGATGTCGGGCGCGCGGCTCGCCATGACGGCCGCCCGGGAACTCGCGGCCCGCGACGGCGGTATGCCGTCTGCACCATGTGCATCGGCGTCGGACAGGGAATCGCGCTCCTGCTCGAAAGCGCCTGAGGTCCCAGGGCCGCGACTAGGGCCCGCGGTACCGACGCATCTCGGCCAGGTCGCCGGCGGAGCCTCCGGGATCAGCTTGATGCTGCCGACTTCAAGCTGGTTCACCTGCCACATGTACGTGTCAAGCCATCACAGCCTGTGCTGCCCGATGGCCGGGACCGGGCGAAAAGCCGGCGGCGCTTACGTTTCCGAGCCCCTCGAACAGAGGGGCAGCGACAAGGTTTTCTCGTCAATACCCTTGCCTTTCATCATTAAGTAATGTAAATGATCAGAAAGTAATGACAGCGGGAAGAACGCGATGCATTCGTCAACGATCACGTCCAAAGGACAGACAACACTGCCACGATCGGTTCGGCAAGCGCTTGGGGTGGTACCCGGGGACCGCGTGCGCTACGTCATTCTCGAAGATCGCCAAGTGCGCATCCTGCCCACTCGGCGCCTGTCGCAACTGTTCGGAACTTTGCAGCGGGAAGGGCCGCCGGTCACGCTTCAGGACATGGAGCGCGCGGTTGCGGAAGGCGCCAGCGACCAGTGATCGCACTGGCTACGAACGTGCTGGTCCGGTACCTGGTGAACGACGACTCACGGCAGGCTGAAGCCGCACGCGCCCGGTTGTCGACCCTTACACGAGAGGAGCCGGGCTTCGTCTGCAGGGAAGTCGCGGTGGAACTGGCGTGGGTGCTGGAACGGGCGTACGGATTTTCCCGCGAGGAAGTTGCGACGGTATTCGACGCCCTCGTTGCGACCGAAGAGCTTCAGGTGGAAGCGGCTGACGACGTCATCCGTTCGGCGGATGGTTACCGACGGGGTGGGGCAGGCTTTTCCGATCAGATGATCGCGGCGGCGACACGGCGCTCCGGCGCAAGCACCCTGTACACGTTCGATAGCCGGGCGGCGCGACTTCCCGGGGCGGCGCCGGTACCCGAGACGACGACCTGACTGCAGCTTGCGGGCCTGAAAGCCGCCGCCCCTGCCGGCCGGGGGGCGAGATCGACCGCGTGGTGACGGCCGAGGAGGGAGACCGGCAGGCCGGCTTCGCGTGAGCGGCGGCTGCGTTTCTGCCCGCGCCCGCCGCGACCGGACCGGCTTCAGCTCAGGCCGAACTCCTCGAAGAAGTCGTTCCCCTTGTCGTCGATCACGACGAAGGCCGGGAAATCCTCGACCTCGATCCGCCAGACCGCTTCCATGCCGAGTTCCTCGTACGCAAGGCATTCCACCTGGCGGATGTTGCGGGCCGCGAGCTCTGCGCCGGGCCCCCCGATCGAGCCGAGGTAGAAGCCGCCGTGGGTGCGGCACGCGTCCACGACCGCCCGCGACCGGTTGCCCTTCGCGAGCATGACGAGGCTGCCGCCCGCCGCCTGGAACTGGTCCACGTAGCTGTCCATCCGCCCGGCCGTGGTCGGCCCGAACGATCCCGTCGCGAAACCGGCCGGCGTCTTGGCCGGACCCGCGTAGTAGACGGGATGGTTCCGGATGTAGTCGGGCAGCGCGCCTTCGCGCTCGAGGTGATCCTTCAGCATCCCGTGCGCCATGTCGCGCGCGACCACCATCGGACCGGACAGCGACAGGCGGGTCCGTACCGGGTGCTTGGCCAGTTCGGCCCGGATCTCCGCCATCGGTCGGTCGAGATCGATCTCGACCGCCTCGCCCTCGAGGACCTCGTCCCCCACCTCGGGCAGGAACCGCGCCGGATTCCGCTCGAGCTCCTCCAGGAACACGCCGTCCGCCGTGATCTTCGCGCGCGCCTGGCGGTCGGCGCCGCAGCTCACCCCGACGGCGATCGGCAGGCTCGCGCCATGCCGCGGCAGCCGGATGACCCGGACGTCGTGACAGAAGTACCGGCCGCCGAACTGGGCGCCGATGCCGAAGGAACGTGTCATCTCCAGCACCGCCTGCTCCATGTCGCGGTCGCGGAACGCGCGGCCCTGCTCGGTCCCGTCGGCCGGCAGGTCATCCAGCTCCCGGCAGCTCGCGAGCTTCAGGGTCTTCATGGTCATTTCCGCCGAGAGCCCGCCGATCACGACGGCGAGGTGGTACGGGGGGCACGCGGCCGTGCCGATCGACCGGATCGGCTCCTCCAGGAACTCGAGGAGGCGGCCGGTGCGCATGACGGACGGCATCGCCTGATAGAAAAAGGACTTGTTGGCCGACCCCCCGCCCTTGGCGATGAACAGGAACTCGAACGCATCGCCGTCATCGGCATACAGGTCGATCTGCGCGGGCAGATTGGTGCGGGTGTTGACCTCCTCGTACATCGAGAGCGGGGCCAGCTGGCTGTAGCGGAGGTTGGTCTCCGTGTAGGCCCGGTAGATGCCGCGTGAAAGCGCCTCGCGGTCGTTGCCCCCGGTCCAGACCTGCTCGCCCTTGTGCCCGAGAACGATCGCGGTGCCGGTGTCCTGGCACATCGGGAGGACACCGCCCGCCGCGGTGTTCGCGTTCTTGAGGAGGGTCAGCGCGACGTAGCGATCGTTCGACGACGCCTCCGGGTCATCGAGAATGGTCCGCAGCTGGGCGAGGTGGGACGGACGAAGAAAGTGGGAGACGTCCTGGAACGCCGTGAACGCCAGGTGCTCCAGCGCGACCGGATCGACCGCGAGCGCGGAACGGCCCCGGAGTGTCAGGCCTTCCACGTGGTCGCCGGTCAGCTTGCGGTACGCCGTCGAGTCCGCCTCGCGCGGGAACAGTTCCGAGTAGCGAAACGCCGTCACGCCGGTTCCCCGTCCTCGCGCCGCGACGGCGACAGGCCGCGACGGGTCCGGAAGGCCTCTAGGGACACCACGCCGTCCTGGCGCTCGGCACCCTGTGCCGAGGGGGTGTCCGCGGCCGGCGCGGAGGCGTCGTCGCTGTCGGCCGACGCTTCGGCATCGGCAGCCGATTTCGGCGCTTCCGGCGCAAACCGTATCGCGAACTGGGCGGCCGGGTCCATGAACGCGGTCATGGCCGCGAACGGCACCGTCAGGGACGCGGGCACACCGCCGAACGCGAGGTCGACCCGAAACTGTCCCCGCTCGACTTCCAGGCCGGAGAACTGGTGCTGGAGGACAATGGTCATCCGTTCGGGATACTGGCTCCGCAGGAATTCCGGCAGGTCAATGCCGTCGGCGGTGGTGTCGAACTCGACATAGAAGTGATGCTCACCCGGCATCCCCTCGTCCGCCACCCGTTTTAGGGCACCGCGCGCCACGTCGCGCATGGCCTGCAGCGTGAGCGCCTCGTAGTCGATGAGCCGGGAGATCTTCGGGGGACGGTCGGTCACGGGCGCATACAGGCAAACGGCACAACGGATCGGGAAAAGCAGTATTGATGGGGGCTTCTGTTGCCAGGTGCCCCCGGACCCCGCCCTACCGTGTGAAGCGGAAGGGACTTGGAACTGTCGTTCCCCTCACTGGTTAGGCAGCGAGAGCAACCTCACGACTGTTGTCGTTGGCAGTTATGAATTCGGTCCGTCACGGCGGTACCATGCCGGGCGAAAGACCTCATCTTTCAGCGGCTGTCGATCCTGGATCGCCCCCGTTGGCCGACCGCGTGGGAGGTCGGGAAACTGGTGGAGGCGCCGGGCACTGCCCCCGGGTCCAACTCGCCTATTGCATGAGCCGTTTATCGCCATAGCCGGCCGAAGCCGACATTCACAAGATAGGCGCGTACCCATTGGCGGGCAACGTTTTCCGCTGATCGGGTCCCGGTGACGTGGTGCAGGAACGACCGCGGCTTCCTTCAGGCTTCCAGAGTCGGCACCTGATAGAGAGGGATGTGCGCATCACGCGTGACGAGGACCAGTCCCTCGATCCGCGCTTGGGCAACCAGCATCCGATCGAACGGGTCTCGATGATGCAAGGGGAGTTCCCCGGCTTCTTCGGCGTGCCGAAACGTGACTGCCAGCGGCTCGAAACCTTCACTCAGTAGCACCGACTCCAGCGTGGGCGGCGCCTGCAGCTTTCCAAGCGCCCGCTTCACGGCAATCTCCCAACCGCTCGCTGCGCTGACGAACACCTCATTGCGCCGGTCTACCACAGCAGCACGAGCGTCCGCACCAAGTCGTTCGGGGTCGGAAAGCGCCCAAAGCAGGACATGCGTGTCCAGCAGAAGCCGCACGTTCAATCGCCTGATTCAGGGAACACCGTAGAGCCGTAGAAGAGGTCGGAAACCGCTGACGGCGTTTCGTCGAAATCCGGGGCCATCCAGATTTTTCCCCGCAATGTCCCAAGCTTGCGGCGGGTTCGTGCCTTGCGATACGGCTCCAGTCGCAACCAGGGCTCGCCCGCCTTCGCGATGACGATCTCCTCGCCCTCCCACGCAAGCCGGCCAAGTCGCGATAGCTGCGATTTCGCCTCATGCATGTTCACCTTCATCAATCCCTCCATTCCTCATCGCCTAAGTCGGACTAAGTCTAGCCGGCTGAAGTCAGTTTGCCAAGGACAGCCAGGGATCGAAAGCGCGAGACCCGCCGACAGCGCCCGGCGGACCCGTTATCGGAGTTCGGGACTCCTCGACGACCCCGAGACCCGCAGCCGCAGCATGTTGAGCAGGCTGATGACCGCGTATTCGCGCACGCGGCGGCGGTCCCCGGGCAGGCGCACCTGTACCGCCTCGGCGCTCCCGCCGTGCGCGAGCCCGAGAAACACCGTGCCGTGCGGGTGCCCTTCCTGCTCTTCCGGCCCGGCGACACCGGTGGTGGCGATCCCCACGTCGGCACCAAGGCGCTCGCGCACGCCGCACGCCATAGCTTCGGCAGCATCGGCGGAGATCACCGGTCCCTCGGGCACGCCGAGGACATCGAACTTCACCTCGCTTGCGTACGACACCAGGGCCCCGCGGAAGACGTCGCTCGCGCCGGGCACCGCCGTGAGGCGCGCGCCCACCAGGCCGCCGGTGACCGACTCGGCCACCGCGAGGGACAGTCCCCGCTCGCGCAGCAGATCGAGAATGGCCGATTCCATCGTCTGCTCATCGGCAGCGAAGATTGCGTCGCCGACGATGCCGCGCACGTTCGCCTCCTCCCGGGCAATGATCGCTTCCGCCGCCTCGGCGTTCTCGGCCTTCGCGGTGATGCGGATCTTGAGGCCCTCGATGCCGCTGGCCTGGAAGGCGATGGTGGGGTTGCCGGTACGGTCGAGCGCATCGATCCGTTCCGCCAGGAGCTCGGCGAGCCGCGATTCGGTCTCACCCCAGCTCTTGAGTACCCGGCTCTTGATCACGGCGGTCACCCCGGCCCGCCGCTTGAGGTCGGGGAGGATCGTCCCCGCCATCATCTCGCGCATCTCGAACGGCACGCCCGGCACCGCGTAGATCACCTGCTTCCCCAGCGGGCAGACAAGGCCGGGGGCGGTGCCCGGCATCTCGGGGATGAACGAGGCGCCGACGGGACAGTCCGCCTGGCGCAGGTTGTTCTCGGTGAAGCGGCGCCCGCGCGCCTCAAAGCCGCGGCGAATCTTCTCCCCCATGGCGTCGTCGCGGACCAGCGCCACGCCCATCACTTCGGCGACGGCTTCCCGCGTGATGTCGTCCTGGGTTGGCCCGAGCCCGCCGCACAGGATGACGGCGTCGCTCCGGTCGAGCGCCCGCCGGATCGTGTCGACGATCCGCGCCTGGTTGTCCCCGACCTTCACCTGGAAGTGGGAATCGATCCCGGCCTGCGCGAGCTGCCCGCCCATCCACGACGAATTGGTGTCGACGATCTGTCCGAGCAGCAGCTCGGTTCCCACTGCGACGATCTCGCAACGCATACCCCTGCGCTCCCGTGACGATGCCCCATGACGCGGCGCGCAATGCTACCCGCCGGCGTCCAGATCTGCGGGCACGACGGTCTGAGACGGGCTTGCCGCACCGGCTCCCGGCCTCATCGGCCTGCCGCATTCGCCGGTCGCGCCCGGCGAGAAGCCGGAGCCGCGGCGGCCTTGAAGGCGCGCGGGCCCGGGCCGCGAACCTGGATGGCTGGTTCGCGCCGGTCCGGTCAGGCCCCGCCGCGCCGCCGGCGCTCGGCGTCGTCCCAGGCACTCAGGGGCTGGTAGTCGGGGACGACGCTCAGGCCCTTGGTCGCGTCGGACGAGACGTCGCGCGATGTCACCACGTCGATCACCGCCGGCGCGTTCTCCAGCCCGCGGCGGATCACGTCGGCCAGCCCGGACGGATCCTCCACCCGCTCGCCGTGGGCGCCCAGCGCCCGCGCCATGGCGGCGTAGTCGGAGTGAGCCAGCTCGGTTCCCACGATCCGCCCGGCGTAATTGACCTCCTGGTCGTAACGTTCGATGTTCCAGCCGGCATTGTTCGAGATGATGAAGACCGCCGGCGCCCGGTGCCGCACGGCCGTGTCGATCTCCATGGCATTGATCCCGAAGGCGCCGTCGCCGGTGACGCAGATCACCTGCCGGCGGGGGAAGGCCAATGCGGCGGCGATGGCGAAGGGGACGCCGACGCCAAGGCAGCCGAATGTGCCGGCGTCGAGATACGTTGTGGTCTGCAGGCCGATCCGCGCGAAGCTGAGAAGGTCGCCGCCGTCGGCAATACCGATGCAGTCGGGCGCGGACACCTCCCCGATCGCCCTGAAGATCGCCAGCGGATGGATCTTGCCGTCCTCGCCGGCCTGCGGTCCCGGGTCATTGCGCCCCCTGTCGGTCCGCTCCCGGTGCTTGGCCCGGAGGCCGTCGGCCCAGGCGGTGTCCCGCTCGCCGGCATCGACGCGAAGCTCCTGCGCCAGGGCCGCCAGGGCCGGCCCGACCGAGGCGAGCACTTCGGGCGTGCCGCGGCGGTTGTCGTGCAGGTCGCTGGCCGTATCCGCGATGCGCAGGAAGCGGGCGTCGGGAAACACGCCGGGGGACCCGTAGGCGAGCTGGTAGTCGAGCTTCCGGCCGAGCGTGATCACCAGGTCCGCCTGGGACATGGCGGCCGAGCGGACGGCGCCGACCACCGACGGGTGATCCGGCGGCACCAGCCCGCGACTTTCCTGGGTGTCGAGATACAGCGCGCCCGTGACGTCGAGAAAGCTGCCCAGCTCGTCGGCGGCGCCGCGCGCTCCCCGCCCCGAAATCACCAGCGGACGGCGGGCCTCCCGAACGGCGGCGGCGGCCCCGGCGATCGCCCCGGGATCGGGAGCCGTCGCGCGGGGCGGCTTCGGCGCCAGCCACTCGTCGAGCACAAGTGTCGGCGGGACCGACTGGCGGAGCACGTCCGTCGGGATCTCCAGGTAGGCCGGGCCGGGTTCGCCGCCGTCGCCCGTCGCGCAGGCGATCGCGAGGTCCAGCTCGCGAATTACGTGCTCCGGGACGCGGGCCGTCCGCGCATATCGGGTTACGGGTGCGAGCAGGGCGACGTGCGGAACGTCCTGGAGCGGGCCCATGTTGGCCTGCACCCGTGTCGTGCAGCCGCCGATCAGCAACATCGGAACGCGGGCGAGGTCAGCATTGGCGATGCCGGTGACGCAGTTGGTCACCCCGGGCCCTGCCGTCGCCATGCAGACCCCCAGTTCGCCGGTCAACTCGGCGTGGGCATGCGCCATATGCACCGCCGCGCCCTCGTCGCGCACGTCCACGATCGGAATTCCTAGCTGGGCGATGCGGTCCCAGATCGGCTGAATGTGGCCTCCCTGGAGACCGAACACGCGGCTGACGCCGCGGCGCTGCAGACACTGCGCGACCCAGGCGGCGACGTTGTGCGGGTCGGAATTGAGGTCCGTTCGCGGGCTGTTCACAGGGCTGCTCCCAAGGTTCCGGCGCTCAAGCGCGGTCGCTGTCGCCAAGCAGGTCGCGAAGCTTGCGGTGGAGGATCTTGCCGGTCGAATTGCGCGGCATCTGGTGGGCCTCGAGGAAGACGATCTCCCGCGGCCGCTTGTAGCTGGCGAGGCGTTCCCGCGACCAGTCCATCAGGACCTGCGCATCCGGCGCGTGGCCGGGCCTGGGCACGACCGCGGCCACGACCCGCTGGCTCCACTTGGGGTCCGCCACGCCCACCACCGCCACGTCGCGTATGTCCGGATGCTCGCTCAGGACCTGCTCGACCTCGGTGGGGTAGATGTTCTCGCCGCCGGAGATGATCAGGTTCTTCTTACGGTCAAGGAGCCGGATGTAGCCATCGGCATCGCGCAGCGCGACGTCGCCCACGGACAGATAGTCGCCGCGAAACGCCGCCTCGGTCTGCTCGGGCAGGTTCCAGTAGCCCTGGAACTGGTACGGGCTCGACGAAAAGAGTTCCCCGGGTTCGCCGTCGGGGACCTCGTTCCCGTCGTCGTCGAGCAGCCGGACCGGCGCGGAACCGACCACTTCGCGGCCGACCGTGCCCAGATGATCGAACTGTTCGTCCGGGTGCAGCGTCGTCACCCAGGCGGCTTCGGTCGAGCCGTAGAGTTCGTACAGCCCCGAGTTCGGGAACATCTCCATGATCGCCCGCTTGGTCTCAGCGAAGGCCGTGGCCGAGGATACGACGAGTTTCTCGACCGATCTGACAACCTGATGCGAGGACGCGACATCCTGCATCATCGCGTAGTGGGTGGGGACGAGGGAGGAAAAGGTGATCCCCTCGCCGAGGGTCGCGAGACACAATTCAGGGTCAAAGCTCGACCGGGAAAAGATGGAGACGGCGGCGCCGCAGTAGAGGGACGCGATGAAGAAATTGAGCGAGTTGGCATGGCACATCGGCATGACCAAGAGCGTGTTGTCCCGCCGGTGGAGCCGGAACTCGATCTCGCTCATCAGGCCCACCATGGCCATGTCGGCGTGGCCGCGGATGGCGCCTTTCGGGTTTCCGGTGGTGCCGGACGTGTACATCAGGCACCAGGGATCGTGCGGCGCCACGACGGTCTCGGGCTCGGTGGCCGCGGCGGTCGCGATGAGATCCTCGTAGGCCGTGTAGCCCGCGGGCGCATCGCTGCCGAGGAGGACGTACCGATCTGCCGGGAGGTCGAGGTCGGCCCGAATGATTTCGATCGTGTCCCGGAGGGCATCCTCCACCAAGATCGCGGCGGCCTCGCAATCCTTGATGATGTAGTCCGCTTCCGCGGCGGTCAGGCGAAAATTGATGGGGACTGCGACCAGGCCTGCCTTGGCCACGGCCGCGTAGATTTCGGCCCATTCGAGACGGTTGTAGGACAGGACCGCGACGCGGGCCCCCTTGGCGAGGCCGAGGCCGAGCATCGCATTGGCGAGCCGGCAAGCACGCGCGTTCCACTGCGCGTAGGTCAGCGTTCGCTCGAGGTCGCGCGCACCCGTCGCCTCAGGCCGGAGGCGCGCGTGCGCGCGAAGTATCTCTCCCGCATTCAAGAGGACTGGCATCAAGCTGTTTTCTCCGAAGAGGTTTCCGCCGCCGCCGGGCAGCCGTCGGGCAGCTACGCCGGCAGCCCGGCTCCCGGCCGAACCTTCCGGCCGGACAAGGGCATCATGCAGCCGGCTTGCGCATCCAACTGGCGTCCATGGCATCGCCATGCCGGACCCGGATCGTTCCGGTCGCCCCGACACAGCGCGAGACCACGGCCCGCCCGAGTTTGCGATCGCACGATCACCCCTGGTCAACGGCGGACCCGGCCCACCGGCGCAGGGCGCGTAACGTAAGCCGTTGTCGCCCGAAGTTCGACCCCCTCCGGACCGACTGTTTCTCAAGCCCCGGATCACCCGATCGTCGATGAAGCCGCATTGGAACGTCCTGCCCCGGGGTGGTTGCGGCGACCCGGGGGAGCCGGGAACTCCCCCGAGCATCGTTCGCGCGGGGAACGGCTGCGCGCTTCAAGGTTTCCAGTCCGCCGCCCGGACCGACGTGCTCAGCTTCGATCGGATCGGCGATCTGCAGCGGCGGTGACGGCGATTCGGCTACAATTTACTGCTCGGTCCGCGGGGGAAACAGATCATGACGGTCACGGCAGTTCGCGACTTTCCCAATTCATCGCTGCGCAGCCAGGTCAGCGAGGACGAATGGCGGACACGAGTCGACCTCGCCGCCGCCTATCGGCTGGCTCACTTGTACGGCTGGACGACATCGCTGATCTACAACCACATCTCGGCGCGGATTCCGGGGACCGATCACCATTTCCTGCTGAACCCCTT
Organism: Alphaproteobacteria bacterium; assembly: GCA_022819905.1. Taxonomy (GTDB): domain Bacteria; phylum Pseudomonadota; class Alphaproteobacteria; order TMED109; family TMED109; genus VXPW01. The sequence goes on along the minus strand of JAJEGJ010000047.1, from coordinate 46,078 downwards.
TGGCCTTCGGTGGGACGAGATCACGGCGTCCAACCTCGTGAAGATCGATATCGACGGGAACATTCTCGACGACACCCCACACGAGATTAACAGCGCCGGCTACACCATCCACAGCGCCGTCCACCTCGCCCGAGAGGACGCGATGTGCGTCATGCACACCCACACCGAGGCGGGCATGGCGGTGTCGGCGCTGGAGGACGGGCTCACCTACACCAACCAGGACTCGATGATGTTCTACGGTCGCGTCGCCTACCACGACTTCGAGGGTCTTGCATTCGATCTTTCGGAACGCGAGCGGCTGGTGAGCGATCTCGGCGACAAGAAGGTCATGATCCTTCGCAACCACGGCCTCCTGACCACGGGGGTGTCGGTGGCCGACGCCTGGGTGCAGATGTTCTACCTTGAGAAGGCGTGTTCCACGCAGCTTGCGCTGCAGGCGGCAACGGCAACGGGCGCCAAGATCCGGTATCCGTCGGCGGAAGTCTGCGAACGGACGGTCCAGCAATACGGAAACCAGGGGTGCGGCGAGCGCGAATGGCCCGGGTTGCTGCGCCAGCTCGACCAGTCGGGAGTCGACTATCAGTAGTGAGGGCGGGCAACAGAAGTCGACTGGACAGCCCTCCACTAACCGCAGATCTCTCGCGGCCTCGTTCTGAACCCGTCGCCGCCTTTGGCCGGCAGTCGCCTAGCCTTTCCGCACTGCCGCTGTCCTGAACCTGGATAGTGGCAAGGCTCCGGGAGAGGCTTCGCCTTCCAGACGTCTGACCAATTGAAAGCATATGGCCGACCGATTGAAAGCTTGGCCCGCAACACCAGCCGAGCCGCACCTTCTCTGACAATCCGGTTCGGGGATTTGCGGAACAGCCACCTATCGGTCGACCCTCCCCTTCCTTTCTGGGCCAGCCGAAACCAGCCGACGCGTCCATGACTGTCCAGGCGAAATAGACGAGCTCCGCGTCACGATCTCGGGCGGCGCTGCGCCCAAATTCAATCCGCCAAACCGGGGTCGCGCTCCACTCCGTCGAGCGTGTAGGTGCGCGCTCGGGCCTTCCCGCAGCACCAATAGGTGCTGTTCCACGAGGGGCCACTGCCCAAGCCGCGCGTGCACGTCGCTCGCGACTGAATGCGGTTGACACGCCCCGTCAACCCACTTATCTCTCACATGAGATACAGGAGAAAGCCATGAGTGAGCACAGTGCCATGGTGCATGTCCGCATGGACAGCGAACTGAAGCGGAAGGCTAGTCAGGCGCTTGCAAGCATGGGTCTGTCGGCGTCCGACGCCGTCCGTCTGCTGTTTCACCGGATCGCGGTCGACCAGGCGTTCCCGCTGGAACTCAAGGTTCCGAACGCGGAGACGCAGGCCGCCATGGACGAGGCCGACGCCCTCCTGAAGGAGGGGGAACCCTCGTTCGCCACGCCGGACGAGGCATTCGCGGCACTTGACGACGTCACGCGCTAGCAGGCGGACCCGCCTACCTCGCCAGGTCAAGCTCACCAAGTCCTTCGTCAAGGACTGGCGGCGCTTGTCCCGGTCAGGACGCTACGACATGTCACGCCTGAAACGGGTCATGCGGCTGATCGCGGACAACGACGCGCCGCTGCCTCCGGAGTGGAAAGACCATGCCCTCAAGGGCCAATGGTCCAACCATCGCGAATGCCACGTCGGAGGAGATTTCCTCCTCGTCTACCGCATCGACGACAGCCTCGGGCCCAGCGGCACCGTGGCATTCATCCGCACCGGGACGCACAACGAACTCTTCAGATAGCACCGGATGGAAGCCGGCCGGAACACATCGCACTCAGGATCCCGAGGCACGCTGGCTGAGAAACGAGGTAGCCGAATGCAAATGTGACCAAGTGAGCGCGCCATTGCCTTGTTTCACCATATCTCGGCGCTGAGCGGCCAGCATACCCGGACAGTGCCCGCGATTCAGCGCCGTGTGCCGGTCGAAGTGCTCCTCGTTTTCACTTCCAGATGGCACCCGATCGCGTGCAAAGCGGCATCCATCCGATCAAGACGGGAGCTGTGATGCACGTCCAAGACTCCGCCGACCTGCGGCAAATGCCAACCGAGCCGTCGCGCGAGCTCCGCCTAGCCGATGTCCTGCTGACGCATGCGTTGATGACGCAATGCCTTGATGGCCGTAGGCGTCGGCACGGTAGCGCGAACGTCTCCCTTGGAGGGCGCTGGAATGGTCTCCTTCGCCGCAATTCGAGCCGCGATCGCCTCCTCGAGTGCGTCGACCGCACGGGCCAGTGCTTCCTCGCGATCATCTCCGAACGTAGCCAGTTCAGGAAAATCAGGGGACGTTACCAGCACGGTGCCGTCGTCGTCCGCCAACAACACCGGATATGCCAGCATCAACTCACTCCCAAGTCCTTCTCGATCCTGGCGACAAGCTTCCGGCCAAGTTCCTTGCGAGGCCCGCGCATAGGGAGCCGCGATTTCTCGTTACCCAACCGAATCGTGAGGAGGCCGCCGCCCCCTCGTTCACGTCACGCATCGGCGTCATGCCTGCGGCTTGCCGCCGGGCCAGACCGGGTTGTGCGCCAGGTCCGGCCACGCGATCGGCGCCCGGCAGGCCGCCGCCGCGGTGTCCGGCTCGCACGCGGGATCCCAGTCGGCAGCGACGTAGCGATGGCCGGTGGCATCGTCACCGGCTTCCGAGCAAAGCCAGACGATGGGCGGCACCATGGCGGACGGCTCGATCAGCGCGCCCCGGTCGAATCCTGATTCCTCTGGCACCATCGGCGTGTCCGTGGGGCCGCCGGGCACGACCACGTTGACCGTCACGCCGGTGCCGGCAAATTCTTCCGCTTGGCCCGCCGATATGGCCTCAAGGCCGGCCTTGGCCGGGCCGTAGGGGTGGAACCTGGACCGAAGCATCGTGAAGAAGCTGGTCGTGACGTTCACGATCCGGCCCCAGCCATCGGCCAGCATGCCGTCGATCGCGGCCCTGGTCATGTACCACGCGCCCGAATAGTTGGTGGCGGTGAACTGGTCCCACATCGCGGGCGTGATCTCCTGGATGCCGATCAGCTCGACCATGTGATCGCGGCGGATCACCCCCATGCCCAGGGCGCCGTTGTTGATCAGGATGTGCGGGCCGCCGAACTGGCTGCGGGCGTGCGCGATTGCTGCCTCGCACGCTTCGTAACGAGAAATATCGGTGCGGCTCGTCGACAACCGGGTGGCCACCTCGCGCTCCGCGCATTGGTCGGCCAGGGCCGCCAGCCGTCCGTCATCGATGTCGAGCGCCGCCACCGCGGCCCCTTCCCGGAGCAGCGCCAGGACCAGTTCGCGGCCGATCCCGCCCGCCGCTCCCGTGACCACGGCCGTCTTGCCGGTCAGTCGACCTCGCTCGGGCATCGACATCCCCTTCCCTCTCAGTTCAATCCTTTTTCCCGCCGTACCTGCGCGAGCGTGGTCAGCGTAGCCAACAACAATTCGTCCCGCTCATTGGCGATCGAATCGAGGTCACGCCCTCCCATCGCGGTATCAACCAGTGCCTTGAGGCGGTCGCGCACCTCCGGCGTGAGGTCCAGCGGCTCGAGATCGTTCATCCAGTCCCGGAGGGCGTCGCCGAGATGGTCGAGGAAGTGTGCGTAGCCGCCGGACCCTCCGGCGAGATGGCAGATTTCGTACGGCCCCATCACGCCGAGGCGCAGGCCCGGGCCGTACTTCACGGCGACGTCCACATCCTCCACGCTCGCGAGCCCCGTGAGCACCGCGTCCGCACACTCGCGCAGGAGCGCGGCCTGCAACCGGTTCACGAGGTGCCCGGACACCTCCCGGTTGAGCCGGATCGCCTTCTTTCCCAGAGCGTTGTAGAAGCCGATCGCCCAGTCGACCGCGCCAGGATCCGTTTCGGCGCCGCCCAGGACTTCCACCAGTGGGATCAAATGGGGCGGGTTGAAGGGATGCCCCACCACGAAGCGCGCGGCATTGGAACACCCCGCCTGCATGTCCGACATGAGCAGACCGGAGGTCGAACTCGCGAGGATGGCGTCCTGCGCCAGCGCCGCGTTCACTTCGGCGTAGAGCGACTGCTTCACGTCAAGGTGTTCCGGCGCGCTCTCCTGCACGAACTCGGCCCCGGCTACGGCCTCCGCGGGTTCTACGTGGAAACGGATCCGGCCCGGGTCGGCGCCCACGACCACGCAATCGAGTTTCTCGAGGACCGGCCAGGCTCCGCCCACGAACGCCCGCAGCTTCTCCTCCGCATCAGGCGCCGGGTCCCACGCGTCGACCTCCAGCCCGCGGGCGAGGAAATAGGCGGCCCACGACGCCCCGATCGTGCCTGCTCCGATGATGCCAACGCGACGGACTGTCGAAGGTTCGGGCAAGTTCATGGGTCTGGTCTCCCGGCGAAGAATGGTCCGTTCCGAATCGGAACATCGGCCGACAGGTTAGTGCGTGCGGCCCGGCTACCTGCGCGCGCGAGGTCGGGATCGTGTCCGGGCGGAGGGCACCCGAGAGCCCGGCGGCCGAGACGCGACGCCCTGCATCCCGAATATGCGGGCGTTCCGGCTGGAGAACCTGCGTCCGCCACGGCACGGACCTGCGGATCCCGACCGGCGCTCCCCGCGCTGACGGCACACGAAGGCCGCAACCATCGAACGAAGCCGACCGCGGACCCGCGCCGGGCCGGATGCCAGGTTCCGACGTTCGGCTCGTTCCCGGCGACGCTCCATTGGGGCGCCGGCGGCCGGCCGGCGAAGCGTTGCGTCGGCCCTCAGGCGGTGCGGCGACGAGTCCGTGACGGTACCGGCAGGCCTGCGGCAAGCGCCGGCATCACGCGCCAAGGAGACTGCTGACGAAGCGTCCCGGCGCGAGCGCGAACAGGCCCGCGACGATCACCCCCACCATCGTGCCGATCATGAAGCTGGCGTGGGTTCGTACCCGGCCTCGGCGGATGGCGATGATCGCGACCGCCATGCAGAAGAGCGTCCAAACCGTGAGCCCGTGGATCCAGCTGAACGCGCCCTCGTTCAACTCGCGGATCGGAAACGAGGACAGCGTCACGAAGGACATGGTCACTAGCCACGTCCAGCCGACGATGCGATGACGCCGGGTGCCCTTGGCCAGCGCCAGGTTCGCTATCCCGAGCCCCAGCGCCAGCGTGGCGGCCGTCAAGTGAAGCCAGATCATCATCCGCCTGTCTCGGAGGGTTCATGATAAGCGCAGCGTCGGCCGGGCCACCGGCGGCACCGAGACGGGTGACGCGGCCGTCATGCCCGCCGGTCGGACGGCCGGCAACTCCCCCTCTCGCCCGGTCCGGTCACACCGGTTGGACAGTCTCGCCCGGAGGGGTCGCTCAGGTGCCGGCGGCCAATCCGGGTGGCCCGAAGCGCCGCCCCTGGGCCACCTCGCGGATCATCTGTTTCAGGTACCTGAACGGTTCAAGGCTCTCGGTCGAACGTCGCGACACGATCCCCGCCCGGTAGCGGTGCGCCCCCAGTTTCAGCGGCAGGGGCCTGAGCTGGAACTCCGGAATGTTCTCGATCAGCGTGGACGAGAGGTAGGACAGGTAGGGACCGGTGGCCATCAGGAACAGGCCGACGGAATTCGTGCGGATGATCGTCCTCACGTGTCGGCCGGTTCGCCGGTGGAGTCGTTTCAGAAGGTCGGCCAGCAACGACCTAGCCGCCGGACCTTCCCCTTGCAGCACTGCATCGAAATCGATCCACGGGTAGTCGGCGAGATCGCCGTACGTGGGCCTGCGCGCGTGGAGCGGATGGTCCCGGTGGGCCACGATGCCAAGCGTCGTGTCCAGGACGTGCTCGCGGGCGAGATACGGAGGGAGGGACTCGTTGGTGTCCAGTCCGCCGCAGTGCATGTCGGTCTTGCCGTTCGTCAACAACCAGATCCCCTCCTTGTAGGCGGTGGTCTGGAGCTTCAGTTCGACGCTGGGAAAGGTCTCGTGGAAGCGGGCGACCGCACTCGGCAGGACGGCCTGCATCCACACCGGCCCGGCCGTGATGCGGTACGTGCCCGATCGCCCGGACACCATCGAGAACACGATGTCTTCCGCGTCCTCGATTTCTCTCAGCAGGCCACGGGCCAGTTCCGTCACGATGGACCCGAGCTCGGTGAGGCGGACTCCCGTCGGAATGCGTTCGAACAGCCGGCCCCTAAACTGTTCCTCGAGCTTGCTGACGATACGTGACAGGGCTGGCTGGGTGATCGCTAGTTTGTCTGCTGCGGAAAGGATCTGACCTGTTTCAGCAACGCCGAGAAGCTTGTTCAGGTCGCTACGTTTCTCGAACATCGCTGGGTTCCTCGCGCTCGTTTCTGTTCCAGATGGTTTCCTCCTGACACGACATGCATGTCCTGTGCGCATGTATCTAGGGGCGATCAGCCAGACGTCGAGAATTTTCAGCGGTTTCCGGACGAACGAAGCGTCACCTTACCGCTCGCTGATTGCCTGGCCGCGCCGCCGCGGGCGGGAGGGCGGCGCGGGCGCCGGTCCGGAGACCGTCGGGCCGTGGGGTAGACCGCCCGAGCCCGCCTGGACGTTCGGCTGCCAGATCCAACGCGCCGGTTGGCGCCAGCTGGCCGGGATCGCGACGACGGCGCGGCGGGGGCTGTTCGGGGAGATGGCGCGGCCGGCATTCCCGCCGGCAGCGAGACAACGTCGGCAAGACCGGGCAGTCCCCCGGTGAACCGCAGGAACCGTCGCGTCACCGTGCGCGCGAAGCGGCGCTGCGTGCCCTTGCCCCGACCGTTCCGAAGATCAGTCGAGCCGCCCGAAGTCGCTCGCGTACAGGCGGTGGAGCGCTGTGCCCGTGTCCGGCTGCAGCGGCGCCATGTCCACGGCCGCCGCCGCCTCGCTCACGTGCTCGGGCAGGTTGGCACCGACCAGCACACCGTGGACGCGCCGGTCGTCGAGCACGAAGCGGATCGCCGACTGCGCCCGGCTGCCCGGCTCTCCGTCGATGGCGTCCCAGACGGCGCGGGCCCGCAGTTCCTCGGAGGCCATGTCGGCGCTCGCGTACATCGGAATCTCCCGTCCCGTCCGCGCGGCGGTCGCCAGCACGCCGGCCGCGAGCACGCGGATGACGAACACCCCGACGTCGCACGTTTCGCAATGGGCGATCACGTTGCCGAAATCGATCGCCGACCAGCCGGCGGGCACCGCCCGCCCGGCGCTGGGATTCAGCATGTTGTAGTAGACCTGCGCGGTGTCGAACCGCGCACTGGTCACGATGCGCTGCAGGCTGTCCGCGTCGCCATTGGCCGTGAAGCCGGCATAACGGGTCACGCCCCGGCGCTTCAGGTCATCGAGGGCATCCGCCACGCCGCCGGGCTCGAGCACGCGGTCGACAGCCAGGCAGCGCGCGTCGCTTCCGGCCCCGAGCGGGTTGTGCAGCTGCAGAAGGTCGACGGAGGTCCGGTTCAGGCGGGCGAGGCTCCTCTCCACGCTCTGCTCGATCTGCTCCGATACCGGCCGGTCGCTTGCCGGATCAACATGGAACTTGGTCGAGAGGTAAGGATTCCAGTCGAGTTCCGGCAGGAGCTTGCCCAGGACACGCTCCGAGATCCCGTCGCCGTAGGACGGGGCGGTATCGATCCAGTTGACGCCGGCTTCCCGAGCGAGGCGCAGCGCCGCCCGCCCGACGTCCGCATCGTGATGGATCAGGACGCCGCCGACCCACCCGGCCCCGAAGACGATCTCCGAGACTTCCAGGTCGGTGCGGCCCAATCGACGGTACTTCACGCTGCCCCCTGATGCGGTCGCTGACGGCTGCCTGCCGCCGGGTCACCGATCATATCCGTGACCGGACGACCGGACCGGTGACCGGATCCCGGGCATCGGCGTCCACCGCACCGCCGGACGCCCGCTGCCAGTACCGCAACAGCCGGACGGGCGGTTCCGCCGATGCGGATCGCGCGGACACCAACGCCGCCAAACCAGGCTTCACGATCGTCCGCACGCATCTGTACTTGCCGCCGCAGCGGTAAGATGGCCGGCAAGATCGGCGCGGAGCGCGGGCAAGCCGGATTGACGGCAACACGATCGAACCTGCCGGGGGCATTGGAGCATGGCTCGAAGGCGCGGACCACGGGCATCGAGAGCGAAACAGCGGAGATCCCAGCGGCAGGGCGCCCAGGCCCAGGCCGTACGTGCCGGCGCGGACCATCGACGAGCCGGAACCGAGAGTATCCCCCGGATCCCGTTGCTGGACGTGCTGCGGGGGGTCGCGCTCATCGGGATGACCGTGTTTCATTTTGCCTACGATTTGATGTTCTTCGGGCTGCAGGAGCCCGGCTACACGACGCAGCTCCACTGGGCGGCCCTGGCCAAGGCCGTAGCCATCAGCTTCCTGTTCGCGACGGGTGCGAGCCTCTATCTCGCGCACGCGCACGCCTTCCACTGGACGCGCTGGGCCCGGCGGCTGGCCCTGATCGTCCTGGGCGCGCTGGCCATCACCGCGGCCACCTGGATCGCCACGCCACAGTCGCTGATCTTTTTCGGCATCCTGCACCTGATCGCGTTTGCCGGCGTCGCGGGCCTGGCGTTTGTGCGGGGCCCCTGGTGGCTGGCGGTGGCCGCGGCGGTGGCCATTCTCGCCATCAACGAAACGGTGCAGACCGAGTTGCTGGACGCGCGGGTCTGGCAGTGGACCGGGCTCTCGGTCGCCCGCCCGAATTCCGGCGACTACTTCCCGGTGTTTCCCTGGCTGGCAGCGGTGCTGTTCGGTATCGGCGCCGCCAGGTGGGCGCACGGAGCGGGGGCGCTGCGCCGGCTGGCGGTCTACCGGATGGAAGGCAGCGTCGGGCGGTTCGTCCGTTTCCTCGGCCGCAACAGCCTCGTCTACTACCTGCTGCACCAGCCGGTCATGATGGGCCTGCTCTGGACGTGGCTGCAGGTGACGAACCGCTGAGAGCTGGCGTAGGCCCCGGGCGCCTGCCGCCGGGCTGTCACCGCATCCGACCGCCGCTTGATCAGAAGACGCCCGGTATCAGCGCCTTCCGGCGAGGCGGGTATTCGCTGAAGGTCTCCCGGTACCATCGATGATTGCTGCGCGCCCTGGGCACGAGATTGGCGGCGGTAAAGAGGAAAAAGGCCAGGCCGCCCGTCGACCAAGTGGCGAGTGCCCAGCCGGCCCATTCGAGGAGTTCACCCAGGTAATTGGGGCACGACACGAAGCGATACCCGCCTCCCTGCGGGATCACGTAGCCGGTCTCGCCCGGGCTGCGCAGGCGAATGAGGACGTTGTCGGCGTGCAGGTTGAGCGTTATCCCCACCAGGAATATTCCGACGCCGATCAGGAAACGCGGGTCGGCGAGCCATTCGATCGCGTACTCGCCGAATTCCGAAATGAACCGGGCATTGATGTAGGCGTTGATCGCATTGAAGAAGAAGCCTGACGCCACGATCAGCAGCGGCGTTTCCCGCCCGCTCGCCCGGATCCGGAACGGAAACACGAACGTCCGGTTCAGGTAGTGGATCTGCCACATGGCCAGGAAGAACAGTGGCACGAGGTGGGACGCCGACTTCCCGGCGAGATAGACCGCAAGAAAGATGACGACCGCCGGCAGTTCCATGATGACCCAGCCGAGCCGGCTGGAAATGTGGGGTCCCCAGCCCGTGCCGGCGTAGTGGCGGCCGTAGGGCGCGGTCATGCGGAGCAGGTACAGGAACGTCAGGCCGGCCGCGGCGATGACCACCCATACCAGCACGCCGTGAAGTTGTTCCTCGGCCATCTCAACCTGCTTCGCCGAGCATGCCCTGCTCGTCGAACCAACGATAGGTATCCCTTACGGAATCTGCCAAGGGACGCGGCTTGAACCCGAGTTCCGCCCGTGCCTTGGCGTTGGATATCCGGCGATTGCCGTTGCTCATCACGCGTACCGCAGCCGGCGTATAGAGGGGCCGGCGCCCCTGACTACGGTCCAACATGACCTGAAACGGCGCCCAGAGCCGGGCCACAAACACGGGGACCACGAAACGCGACACCGGCACCCCGGTCGCCTGCTCGGACAGGAGCGCCAGGTTGCGCACGGAATCCCAGCTGCCTGACAGGAGGTAGTTCTCGCCGCATCTCGCCTTCGTCTCCGCGGCCACCGTGGCGTCGACCACATCGCGCACATCCACCCAGTCGAAGCCGCCCGCGACCTGCGCGGGAATTCGTCTCCGGTGCAGATCGAGGAACACGTGTCCCATGTACGAGGGCACGGCGTCGAAGGGACCGATCACGCTGGTCGGGTTGAGGATCACGGCATCGAGGCCGCGATCAATGCCGCTACGAATCTCCTTTTCGCCGGCCGCTTTCGACCGGTCGTAGGCGTCGTGCCGCGGACCGTCGGCGGGACCGCGGCTCTCGTCGAGCACTTCGTCGAGCGGGTACTGGTTGAAGGCGTGAATCGAGGAAACATGCACAAGCCGCCGCACGCCGCATCGCAGGGCTGCCTCGACGACGTTGCGCGTGCCCGACACGTTCGTCGTATGGACATCCTTGGCCCGGCCGGGGTCGATCGACACCACGGCGGCCAGGTGGTAGACGGTTTCAGCCCCCGAGAACGCGGCGACCAGCGATTCCTGATCGAGAACGTCGCCACCGACCCACTCAATGTCGAGATCGGCTGCCGTGCCTTTCCGATCGCGGTAGATCGCGCGGACCTGACGGGGGTCACTCCGGCCGGCCAGCGCTCGGGCGAGCACACCGCCGATATGGCCGCTCGCTCCCGTGATCACCCGCACGGCAGGATTCCGCTCGCTTGCCCTTCCGGTCTGCACGGCGGTCGTGCGCCACCCGCGAGAACCGTCGCATCCACAGCAGCTGCAAGTTCCGGCAGCGCGCCACGGGCCCTGTTCGCGTGGACCATCATCGCCGTTTCGAAATGGATCCAGTCACCGGAATTCCCGGCAGCAGACGACAGCGCTTCATCTCTCGCGTGACCCGCGCCTCGGCACCGCTGGTCATCAGGATGCTCCGCCGATGCGTGCCGGGCTCGGTTCCAGCCGCAACGGCGGCCCGCACTTCGCCAACCACGGACCACGCGTCCAGGTGGTCGATGCCGCCACACGGAGATTCCACTGCCGGGCCGGACACTCGCACAGTACGGTACCTCCACGCGCAAGGTGCCGCGTCCCGGCACCCGGATCAAGTACTTGTTGAACTTAGCACTACCGACCGGCGCGCGGCTCTGCGCAGCAACCTCGCGCCCGACCAACCGACGCCACGCACGCTGCACGCCGGACCGTTCCTCCGGAGCAACGGGCGCGACCATTCGGTCAGTGGCGTCGCATGGCGGATGGTCGCGCCCGCACGTGTGAGCGCGACCGACGCAGGGCCTAGAGCTCCCACACGAACAGAGCCTGCACCGCGTTCTCGTCAGTGTCCTGGTCGCCCAACTTATTGATCCACAACTGGTACTCGATCCCGAGTGCGATCCGGTCAGTCAAGTGCCACTGCAGCTGGGGCTGCGCCAGGATCCACGATCGCACCGGGCCGCCGAGTTCATTGGTCCGCTCGCCGACATATTCGACGTGGCCTTCGAGGCTGAAGTCCGCTGTGTCGATCCTGAACGGCCGTGCGAAGTTGAAGTCGATGAGGACCGTGTCGTCCTCCGCGGGCGCCCCTCCGGACATGAGCCCCCCGCTGTCGTCGATCAGGGCCATCAGGTCGAGGTTCGCAAACGCGAAGCCCTCAAGGCCGAGCGCCAGCCGTACACCAGCGACATACTTTCGGACCTTCGCGTCCACGGCCCAGTTGAAGCCGCCGATCAGCCCGACATCCGAGACCGGGCCGGCGCCAATGCGATCGCCGGTGATCTTGCCGAGGCTCAGGTTCGCGTAGGCCTCGCTGTAGAAGTCGATGTCGGGGGCGCCGGGCTGCCGCGAGTCCACGACGTCAACGAAGAAGAAGTTGTCGCCATATTTCCATCCGCTCGCGTGCTGCAGGCTGTAGATCGCGTGCAGGGCGCTGCCGCCTCCAGCGAAGGAGGGGGCGTCCAGATTGCCGAGCTGGAGATGAAACTCGGTGTTGCTCCAATCCGTGGCCTGCGCCGAGGCTCCCATGAGCAACGCGAGCACGGCCAGCCCGAACCGCTTCGAAAACACGAAAACCTGCATGTCGGCGCTCACTCGGAAAGGATCATGACGTCTCCGCAGTCTGCGGACGACCCGATGCCTAGACAACCTAGTTGGCCGACTAGGACATCTGCCGCGGCAGCGCCCGCGCATACGCTGTCAGCTTCCTGCGAAAAGCCGGCCAAACTATCCCCGGGCGGACGGCGCCTCACGCGGCACTGTTCCGGAGGCCTCCGTCAGTCGCGCGCCAAGTGCAGGGGGCGTGCGGTAGTCGACAATTGGACAGTACTTCCCGCTGTACGCGCTCGGACTCCACGGGCGGCAGCGGTGAGCTCGGGTAGGCGTTACCGTCCCTCGTTCTCCTTGCGAGACCGGCCGGTGTCGGACGCACTTCGGCGCCCAGCGTGGGCGGCAGGGCGCTTTCGTGCAGACCGCATCAAGTGTCTGATGTAAATCCGGAAGGTTCGGAACAGGGTTCTGTAGTCGAGTGTGCTGAACGCGGTATCCGCAATACCGTACGGCAGCATGGTGGGAATGGGGCCCCGTGCATATTCCAGAATCCAGCCATGATTGACGATGCGATAGCCCTTCGCTACCGCCTTTGGCAGGTATACGACATCGCCGGGGCGATACTCGGTTCTTCGGGTATCGCCTTCAGTGTAGTACCAAAACTCGCCATCCAGAATGATCGCATGGTCTTCGACAAATGAATATCGGCCCGTATGTCCTTCTCCGCCGATCGGGCTGCCGAAGAAAATCACGTACTCCCAAAGTGACGCATACAGAACGGTGAGCTGGCCCATGACGCCACCGGCATTGGAGAAGAACCACTCGGGTTCAGTCTCGATCAGACCGGGATAGCGTTCGGCAAGGCTCTGCGCGATGGCAGTGAACTTTTCCTCGAGCGGCAGCTCCAGATGAGCCAGGGCGACTTCGTGCAGGATCTTGGGGTCAAAAACGTACTTCACGCGGTCTCCTTAGCGCCTGGATGACGGTCCAGCTGGAACGGCATCGGTGTGAGCACGCCGAACTTGCTGTCTTCTGCCAGTGCGTCCACCGGCCAGTTCGGCAGGGTGCTGAAGTCGGTTGTGTCCTTGGGACCAATTCCCAATCCCTCGCCGGTCCGTAATACCAAATTCAAGACCGTTGCAAATTGGGCAGGAACGGGCTTGCGATATCTCGACAATCTCGTAGCGAGCGGTCTACTGAAGGCGGAGGCGCTGGCAGCCAGCGAGATATCGGGACTGATCCGGACCGGAGTCGCCCGGCTCGCGGATGCCGGGAACGGGGACCGCAACCTCGAGTCCCGGTTCGATCTCGCCGACAACTCCGCGCACGCCCTCTCCATGGCGGCGGTGCGAATCTCCGGCTACCGCCCGACCAACCGCTACCCGTTGTGAGGTCGTCCGCCACCAGGTCAATTCACTGCGAAAGGCTCTATTCCCGAATCCCGGACAAGACCGGGCGCTGGAGGGGCGAGCGCAGCGAACTCAGACTCCGATTTCGTGCCGCTGCTCAGCGATCCTGAGCTTAAGTCTGTTGCTGGGCGACTGCGAGGGCAACGGATCCATCGGCAACCGCTTGTAGGGGCGGGCCAGCTCGATCTTGAAGTAATGCGTGAGCATCAGCAGGTTGATCACAATGTGCAAGTCGGCCCACCGGCTCCCGAGACATGAGTGCGTGCCCAGCCCGTAGGGCGCATAGCCTCTGCCCAGGTGCTCGTTTCGCGGGGGCGCGTAGCGGTCAATGTCGAACTTCCACGGGTCGGGAAACGCCTCTTCCGAGTAATGCGTGGCCGTCTGCGCAATCAGGAGCTGCGCCCCGACCGGAAATTCGTAACCCTCCACCACGCAGGTATTCATCACCGTGCGCATCGACATGGGCACGATCGGCGACATCCGCAGAGCCTCCATCAGCACCCGGTGGGTCACGTCGATCCGGTCTCGACTGAAGTCGTCCTCGCCGGGATCGCCCTCGGCCCACAACGCATCCGCCTCAGCCGTGACCCGCTCGTACAGCTCGGGATTCTGCAGCAACCAGTAAAGGGCGAAGCCAACCTGGTCGCCCATGTACATGGCAGTCATCAAGATCGCCCCTAGCGGCAGCGACAGGTCCGATTCAGGCAGGAATTGGGGATCAGACGCGTGCAGGGCCAGGTACGCGTCCACCACGTCCTCGTGCATCCCAACCCGCTGCGCGGCCGTATGCGTCCTTTGCATGCGGTCGACGATCTGGTCCATGGCCTTCGCCCGGCGGCGCATCGACGGGGTCTTGAGCATGAAACGCGGCATCATCTTGACGATGCCCACATTGAGCACCCGAACCTTGTATTCGAGCGCGTCGACAATCTCGGCTTGGGTGTCAATGTTGGCCAAGAGCGGCGACGTCTGCGCGTTCACGAATGGCCGCAGCATCTCCTGCACCGGCATCGTGGTACCGACGTCCCAACCCGCCATGTGCGCGCGGGCCAGTTCATAGACCTCGTCCAGACGCCTGGTCAAAGTCCTGCGAGAGTAGGCGGTATGCAACGACTTGCGAAAGCGGAAGTGATCGGCGCCGTCAATCGAGTGCATCGAACGCGACACGCCGTACGCCTTGTCGACGCCCTCAAAGTACTCCTTCGACCGCAAGAATACCCGCCCCATGCGATGGGCCCATTCATTCGTCTTCAACCCTGCCAGGACAATCACGTTCTGGCGGAACGGAATCGGAAGCTCGAATACTGGACCGTACCTGTCGGCCAAATAGGCAAACCCTGCCGGCAGCCTGCCCTCCCGCAGCTCGCGGTTGAACACCAGATCACGCAGGGACACGGTCGGAATCGGCTTGGTGAGCGAGGGCCGGCGAAGCGCGGGCGCGAGGATGCTCTGGCTCACCGCTGCCGCAATCGCCTGGCCAATCAGGTCCATCTGGCTGACGAACCGAATCCGTTCTTCCACTTCCTCGTCGATCTGATACATCAGATGGAACACGTGGCAGGCATTGACGAGGCCGGTGATAATCACGTCGCGCGGACCCGGAAGCTCGTCCGTAAAGATGACCCTGGCCAACTGGGCCGTCACGAACTCGGCCGCCAGGTGGTCTTCTCCCGACGGTGTTTCGCCCGGCCGCTGGCGCCTGGCGAAGGTATAGAAACCGCCCGGGTGGACGTCGAGAATCTGTCGCCGAACGAGCCCGTCCAGCGCCTGGGAGATCACCGACTCGGACTGTGGAGCAAGCCGCTCAATCCAGTAGCGGGCATCGTGTGTTTCCGTTTCGGTCGCGATCTCCCGCAAGATCGGGTCGAGCAGCGGACGACCGGTGGCGGTCGCATCCAGGAGAGTCAGCGACTCCAGATCGGTGTCGATGCGACCGAGCAGCGACAGTTCACCGAGCGCTGCGCCGACCATCGCGCAGTTCAGGTTCCAGCCGGGTACCTGTCGAAAATAACCCCTCTCTTCGTCCAGCAGCACCAGCAGCAGCTCTTCCGGCAGACTTAGCGCAGACGCCCCCTGGCCCGTTTCAACAGCTGTGTCGTGAGTCACCAATGAACTAATTGTCCTCCCCCTCGCAAAATTGCGAGGTTCTGGGCACAATTATAGACATAACGATACTAGTGACGCTCTTGCGGAATTCCTCGACGTATCGCCTGCGTTGACGATGCGCCCGCCCGTCCGAGCGGCGGGGCGGGCCTGGAAGCGATCGGGCACACGTGCGCTCCGTACGCTGCCCAGGGGACGAAGTTGAGCGGCTGGCCGGGGCAACCGGCATCGGCATTCCGGCGACCCTACGGGCCGCTAGCCATTCTCGCTGACGCGGTCGTGCGGGTAGAACTGCCTGCAATAGCGTCGGTATCTACCGATATCGCCGTCGGCACGAGACAGCCGAGGATTCGGTCGGTGCTGCCGTCGTTGCCAGATCACGACATCCTGTTGCACATCCTGCATTTGCGCGGAAACCACCAGCCTGTTCATGATCCTGGTGCGCCACCGTGGCGGCAGGAAGCCGAGACCGACGATCAGCCGCTTGGGCCTTCGTATTTCCCGGATCTGACTGGCCAGCGACAGATCGACCAACGTGCCGTCGACGGGTGTGGCCAAGACCCACAAACGGAGATCCATGCCAATGGAATGCTCCTGGACATCGACGAACGAGTAACCCAGCCCGTAAACGTGGGCAGCGGCCGAAATGCGATAGACGCTGTCGATGAAACCTGCGATGGGGCGGCGGCGGGTGAAATCGAAACGGGCGAGAAGGTACGAACCTTCAACGGTCGTCGTCCCGACAGGCTGCACGTTGTTGTAGCCGTGCACATACCGCAGGTGGGCGAGGTCCACGGAGTTCTCTGCGATTTCCTGCACGTGGCCGGGAAACCGGACGGTCCGGATTTCCAGATCGCACCAGTCGTCTTCGGCCGGCGGCGCGTCCGGCAGGTCCCATTGCGGCGGGCGGCCCGTGTCGCTCCACCAACCAAAGATGAGGCCTTGAATGACCCGCGTATCATAGACGTTCAGTGTCAAGGATCTCGGCGGCGGCGCGAACGGCGTTGCGACACAGTTGCCGGTGATATCGTACGTGAAGCCGTGAAAGGGACAGACAAGACAGCCATCGCGCACGCGGCCGCCGACGGTCGGGCCCAATGCGGAACCCATGTGCGGACATACAGAATCGGCCACGCAGACACTTCCATCGTCGTCGCTCCACGTGACGATGTTCCGTCCAAGCCATTGCCTTTCAAGCAATTTTTCCTTGGCCAGGGAGCGTTGACTCGCGACGAAGTACCACCCCTCGGGAAACGGGAACAGGGCGGCCGCCGTGTCACCCACGCTGCGCACGCCGTTCACGTCTTGACATACTCTTTGCTAGGTTAACGCCGTTATCACACACGACTGGTCAGACCCAAGCACGCGGTCGCCCCGCGCCCGCAATGCACTGGCTTACCATCCCGACCGTGTCAAACGAAGCTGAGGGCGTGCTGCCCCTGCGGCAAGCCCGGCTTCCGGCCAACATCTTCTACTGCAGTTCACGCGACTCTAAATAGCACTGACATATTGTCGCAACAAGCGGCGATACGACTTCCAAGAGGCGGAAGGACCTGGTTGCAGGCCGCTCGATCGGGAGCCTGCCCATCATGCCGGGACCCGCCGCCGTCCCATTCGTCGCCGGGGCTCGCGGATGCGCTTCTGGCCGAGGGCAGCCTATTCGATACCTGACGTTGGAACAGAATGTTGCGACATCGTGCCGCGTCTCGCGTGGGCCGGACTTCCCGGCTGCCACTTCCAGATCATCGTGGCGCCGAGAATCGATCCCGGGATGTCCGACCGGCACCGAGTCCAGCCATCCGACATCCCTTCACGACCGCACCAGGGTGGATGCCCGTCGCCTGCATCCATCGCGCGAGGCCCACGCCGGTTCGGACCCGCAAGTGTGCGCGATTCATGACTCACCAGTGCCTTAGGTATCCGAGCCGCGCCCCTTGCGGGCGTATTCGTCGCGATACATTTTCCTGTTGAGGCGGCGGGAGTTCGTCCGTGGCAGGGCTGTAGGCAAGATGCTATATCTGAATCTTGCACCCGGTCGATCATCTTGTCATGACACTCGATTCCTGCATTGCGCTCGTCGTCGGTCGCCGGTGGCTGACAATTGTGCTCTCCGTAGCTGCAATGCTGGCCCTCGCCGCGGGCGCCCAATACATCACGGTCGTTGACGTCGACGTTCGAAATCACTTCAGCCAGGACGACCCACACATCGTCGCACTCGACGAGTTGGAAGCCACCTACTCTCTCTCCGACGCCGCGCTGGTGGTCGTGGCGCCGCAAGACGGTGCCGTTTTCACGCCGGAAGCGCTTGTCGCCATCGAAGAGCTGACCGATCAGCTATGGCGAACGCCCTACGTCACCCGCGTTGACTCGATCACCAACTATTCGCACAGCGAGGGCCTTGAGGACGAGCTGATCGTTGCACCCCTGATCGATGACGCCAGTTCCCTGAGCGACAGCGATATCGAACGAATCCGGGAAATCGCGCTCAGTACCGAAGAAGTCTCGGGGCGCTTCATATCCAGGGATGGTCGCGTCGCCGGGCTGGTCGTCAGCGTTGCGCTCCCTGAAGACCGAGAACAGGGAAGATTCGAGGTTACCGACTTCCTCCACGGTACTGCCGCCGAAGCGAGAGAGCGGTATCCGACCATCGACTACCACATGACCGGCGAACTCATCCTCAACCGCGCCATGAAGCAAGCGATTGACGACGACATGGGCGTCCTTGCGCCCGTCGCCCTCGGTACCATGCTGCTCGTCGCCATCGTCCTGCTGCGCTCGCTATGGGGAATGCTGGCGATTCTCGTGATGCTGATCGCGGTCTTGCTGTCAGCGCTGGGCTTCACCGGCTGGGTCGGACTGAAGCTGTTCGGCGAGAGCGGCGCGGCGCTGTTCGTCTTGATGGCGGTCACCGTCGCGCATTCCGTGCACATTATCGAGGGGATGCGGGCGGGCCTGCGCCAGGGCAAGGACCGTCCGCAGGCGGCCATTCATTCGCTGCAGGTCAACGTGTGGCCCGTTCTCCTGACGTCGGTGACGACCGCAATCGGCTTTCTCAGCCTCAACTTCGCGGAGATGCCGCCGTTTCGAGTGATGGGCAACATGGTGGCATTCGGCGCGATGGCCGCCTTCGTCTTTTCGGTCACGCTGCTGCCCGCGTTCCTGACCGTAGTGCCCATGCGTGGCGGGACTGCGCCTGCGGGCAAAGCAGACGTCTTCGATCGCCTGGCGCGGTTTGTCATTTCCTACCGCACGATCCTGCTTTGGTCCGTCGCCGCCGTGATGGTCGTACTCATCGCCGGAATCTCGCGGATTGAGCTGCAGGAGAATTGGCTGGAGCTGCTCGACGATAGTTACGAGTTCCGGCGATCCACGGATTTTGTGAGCGAGAATTTCACGGGCGTGGAAACGTACGAGTACTCGCTCAACGCCGGGCGGGAGGGCGGCATCACGGATGTCGAGTATCTCCAGCGGGTGGACGCCTTTGCGGAGTGGAGTCGGTCACAGCCGGAGGTTGCCCACGTCTTTGCCATCTCCGACATCATGAAGCGCCTGAACAAGAATCTGCATGGCGACGATCCCGACTTCTACGTGCTTCCGGACGACTCCGATCTCGCCGCGCAGTACCTGCTGCTCTACGAGTTCTCCCTGCCGGTCGGCCGCGACTTGAACAACCTCATCGACGTGGAACGGTCGTCGACGCGCGTGACGGTTGTGCTCAAGAGCCTCACCACGCGAGAAAAGGTTGACCTCGACAATCGCACGCAAGCCTGGTTCCGGCAGAACGCGCCCGACCTGGAAACCCAGGCTACGGGCGTTTCCGTTGTCGGCGCGCATTCAATTCAGCGGAACATTGAGGGCATGCTGCGGGGCACGATCGCGGCAATGGCCATCGTGTCCCTGCTCCTGCTCTTCGTCTTCCGAAGCGTGCGCCTCGGCCTGATCAGCCTGGTCCCGAATTTCATGCCAGCCGCCATGGCAATGGGCCTTTGGGGATACCTGGTCGGAGAGGTCGGCGTCGCGGCGTCGGTCGTCACCGCGATCGCGTTCGGCATCATCGTGGACGACACGATCCACTTCATGACCAAGTATGTCGGCGCCAGGAAGCGCGGGCTGTTGCCGTCCGAGTCCGTCCAGGCCGCCTTCAGCGCGGTCGGCAAGGCGCTCACGGCGACGACAGTTGTGTTCGCGCTGGGGTTCATGGTGTTTGGAGCGTCAGGAATGGTGACCAATCAGGCGCTCGGCCTGCTCGTTGGGATCACCGTCATCATCGCCCTGCTGGCGGACTTCCTGTTCCTTCCGCCGTTGCTGATGGCGCTCGATGCGACGAAGGAAACGACTGCGCAGATCCGGGAACGGCTGAAGCGGTCGATCGAATAGGCGCGGACGACCGGGGCGCGGTCGGCGCAATTCCAGCTGTACGGGAATGGCCGTCGCGCGGCTGCTCGCGGTCGATCTCAGGCACACGGGCTAGAACGAGACTGTCATTGAGAGAATCCCTGGGGGATTCCATTTCGGGCGAAAGTGCCACTCAAATGGATTTTTCTGGAACTGGAGGCCGGACCCGCACCCGGCCCTACGCGAATGACCCTCGCGAGCACGTGGTCAGCGCCCGCTTCGACGGCGAGCCGGACCGCTCGGCGGAGCCCGCAAGGCTTGCGTTTCCCGTTCCAAACGGGCACCGTATGTCAAAGCTTGACATAGAGGTCCCCGTGGCAACGAACGTGCATCTCACCTCCGAGCTGGCGTCCTTCGCGCGTGATTGCGTGGCGCGTGGCCAGTACAACAACGTGAGCGAGGTCGTTCGCTCCGGCCTCCGGCTTCTGAAGGAGCAGGAGGACCGGAGACGGGCGTTCGACGCGATGATCGCCCGGAGCCTCGCGGAGGCCGATGACAAGGGCGCGCGAACCATGGATGAGGTTCTGGCGCGCGCCGACGCCGTGATCAAAGCCGCCGAGCGGTGACCCGAGCCGTCCTTTCCCCCGCCGCCGAACGAGACATCCTTGCCATCATCGAGTGGGTAGCAGCCGAGAACCCGGTTGCGGCCAGGGGATTCCGCGTGGCGCTCGACAGGTTGGCGGAAACCATCGGCGAACATCCCCTGGTTGGTGCCCTGAAGTCGCACCTGGCGTCCCCACCGATCCGCTTTCTTTCGATCCGAGGCTATCCCTACGTCATCGTGTACACACCGGATCGCGATCCGCCGATGATCGTGCGTGTGCTTCACGGTGCACGCGACCTGCCGGACGCGTTGCGAGGTTCCTGAGGCGGGTGTACCGCGACAAGGCAAGTGAAGCGAAGGCGACACCCGGATCAACGAAGTGTTGTCTGGTCTGCATCGATGTCCCGGTGGATGATCTGCCGGAAGAGGACGATGGGCCGTCTCAAGCAATTGATGGTTGCGGAAAAGTGGGAATGCTCCTATCGCTATGACAAATCAGCGTGCGGCGAGGCGGTTCCGAAAATCCCCGAAGATTGATGAGTCATCTGATCCCAAATCCTGGGGCACGTCTGTTATCGAGGGCACCTGAGGGGGGCTTCCATATCGGGTAAGGATGTGATTCGAACGTGTTTTTTCTGGCACAGGAGGCCGCACCCGTCACTCGACCCGGCTCGTATGACCTTCGCTAGCGCGTGGTGCGCGCCCGTCTCGATGGCGTCGGGGACTGGCGCGACCGCACGGCGAGGAGCGTTCGGAGCTGCCGATTCCGATGACCCGCGAAACGGACCGGAAGCTGGCAGCGTGGGTTGTGAACGTCTCGATATGAGTCCCAGTCGTGCTATCATGCTGAAACAGGTGCAGGAGTCGATGTGTCAGCTCACTGCTCGGGCCTTTCCATCGCGTTCCAATGCTCCCTGTTACGGCTACGGCAATCGACAGAAGGCAACGGTAATTCGCGCTTCTCTTCCCCGCTCGGTCCTGACGTCGTTCGGGATCCTGGTTGCCATCTTCGCCTGGGCGGCCGAGCCTCCGGTCGGGCAGGCGGAAACCGCCGAAGAGGCTGGGCTTCGGATCGCAACCGAGGCCCGCGAGCGGCAAAAGGGTTTTGGCAACTTCACGTCTAACCTGATCATGACCCTGCGCACCAAGCGGGGGCAGGAAAGCAACCGCGAAATCCGCCTGAAGGTGATGGAGGTCGCAGACGACGGCGACCGTAGCGTGTTCGTGTTCGACCGCCCGCGCGACGTCAGGGGGACCGCATTCCTCGTGCACGCCCACAAGGGCGAGCCGGACGACCAGTGGCTCTATCTTCCCGCCTTGAAACGGGTCAAGCGCATCAGCTCCGCAAATCAGTCCGGCTCTTTCATGGGCAGCGAGTTCTCGTATGAGGATCTCGGCACCATCGAAGTCGAGAAGTTCACCCATCGGTACCTGCGGGACGAGCCTTGCGGCGAACTCGAATGCATCGTTCTCGAGCGAATTCCGCTGAGTGAGGATTCAGGGTACTCCCGGCAACTGGTCTGGCTCGACAAGGACGAACTGCGCTCCATGCAGATCCAGTACTTCGACCGTCGGGAAGCGCATTTCAAGACGATGATCATGGAAGACTATGCGCAATATCTGGATCGTTTCTGGCGGAGCAGCAGGATCACGATGACCAACCATCTCACGGGCAAGAGCACCGTGCTGGTCTGGTCGGACTACGCGTTTGGAACCGACCTTGACGCTCGCGACTTCACCCGGACGGCGCTCCAGCGGGTGCGGTAGCGACTGGTCGCCAAACTGTATCCGCGCCGGTCGGCGTCGTCGGCGAGTGGCCCTTCCCCGGGGCGGGCGTCACAGTACCTGAGCAGGGACGGTTCTCCGCTGAACTCCGGGCGCTGACCGCAGGCGCGACTCGTCCGTCGCCGGCTTCCGCGCGCGGTCGGCCCATGCGTCCGTGACCGACCCCGCGCCGTCAGGTCCGGCCTGTTCGTGAGACGGGGGCCGGTGCCGGCCAGGCCGCCGCTAATCCGGCTTGCGCGCGTGAACGAAATACATCGGGGTGAAGATGCCGAGGCGCCCGGCCTCGGCGAGGGCAACCGCGCAAAGGTTGAGAAGACCGGAAACCTGCGTCGTGCCGCGCGGCACAATTCCCAGCCGCTCAAACAGCCAGAGCGAACCGTGGGTCGCCCGGCGCCCGGCCGCCGAACTCCTCAAACTGGCGAATGACAGGCCGGAGCCGACGAGCGGCTGATACCAGGGGATGCCGGGCGGCCCTTCGACCGCCAGGTCGCGGGCCTCGAGCAGTTCGAAGCCGACGTTTCGCAAGGCATCGGTGACCGCCGGCGGCCGGGCGATATCGGGCAGAGCCCCACCATGCTCGATGTCGGCCTTCAGCCGACGGTGCTCCGGGTCGTCGAAGTCGAACCGATCGGTCAGGCAGTACTCGTAGGCTGCGAAACGCCCCCCCGGCTTCAGCAGGCGGAAGACCTCGCCGTAGACACCCGCCCTGTCCGGCGCGCAGCAGGTCGCTTCGATGGAATAGGCAGCGTCGAAGCAGCCATCCGGCGCGTCGACCTCCATGAAATCGCTCTTCAGCCATTCGACCAGGTGACCGAGGCCCGCCGCCTCGCTCCGTGTCGCCGCCCGCTCAAGCTGCATCGCATTGTTGTTGACGCCGACGATCCGGGCGCCGGAGAAACGGGCGATCTCGATCAAGGGCCCACCGACGCCGCAGCCCAGGTCGACCGCCGTCATCCCGGGCGCCAGCCCCAGCCTGTGGGCAATGTAATGCTCGTGGCGCGCGAGCGACGCAGCGAAGGTTTCGTTTGCGGCGCGAGGCGCGAAGTGAAAGGACTGTCCCCAGCCGTACTCGAAGAAATCCGTGACCAGGTCGTAATAGGTGTTCTCGAAGTTCCGGTAGTCCGTCCTGCGTTCGTCCCTGCCGCCCCGAGACTCGCCGCCGTACCGGCGTTCGTAGTCTTCGACACGGGCGGCCACGCTCTCGCGGGCGCTCCGATCACTCAGGATCCTGGCGAGCCTCGTCGTCATCGCGGAGTTTCGACCTGCATGCCCCTTCGCATGTCCAGATATCCGGCCGTTCCTGTCTTTGCTGTCGGCGTTGCCGACCGGGAGGGAAAGGACCGGCGCAGCAACGAGCCGACATTCCGTTTTCCCGGAGGCCGTAGTGCCTCAGGCGGTCAGTTCACGCTCCCGATCCGCAACCCGGAACTTCAGGCTCCCGATCGGCTTCATCGACGGGAGTGGGTTGATCCGCCGACAGCCTCGCCGGACCCCCCGCTTTCACGCCGTCGAACGGGCCTGGCCGCGCAACTTTCGGCGATGGCGATCACGCGTCTGCGGCAAGTCTAGCAAGTCACCCCTCTACGGGAACGGATTGCTGCGGCCGACTGCCACCCAGACCATGGCATCCTCGACCAGCAGACGTTTGGCCACGCGTTGCACGTCTTCGATCGTGACAGCCTCCACGAGCGCGTTGCGGCGGTCGAGGTAATCGATACCCAAGTCGTTGGTCTGCATCGCCACGAGAAAGCCGGCAATCTCGGACGTGCTGTCGAGAGCAAGCGGAAATGAACCGGTGATGTAGAGCTTGGCATCGGCAAGTTCGCCCGCGGTGAGCCCGCCCGCCGCCGTCCGCCGGACCACGTTGCGCACCACCGCGACCGTTTCCCCGGCGCCTTCATCGCGCGTCGACGTCGCACCGATCAGAAGCGGGGCGCGCTCGGCGTCGGCCAGGTAGGTGTAAATGCTGTAGGCGAGCCCGCGCTTTATCCGGACTTCCCGCTCGAGCCGCGTTCCCGGCGTCCCGCCGCCCAGGATGGAGTTCAGGACGAAGGCCGGAAAGAAATCCGCATCATCCCGCGCCACGCCCGGCAGGCCGAACACGAGCTCCGTTTGCGGAATGTCCATGGGGACGTGCACGGCCTGCCCGGCGAAGTTCCCGTTCTCGGGCGCCTCGTCCGGGAGCTCGCCCGCCGGCAGGTCGCCGAAGGCGAGGTCGAGCACGCGGGCAAGCGTTTCGCGATCAATGTCGCCCGCCACCCCGACGACCAGCCGACGGCGAACCAGGCGTTCGCTGACCGCGGCGCGCAAATCTTCCACGTTGATTCCCGCAAGGCTTGCCTGTGTGCCGGCAGAGGGACGCCCGTACGGCCCGTCGCCGAAGACCAGGGAAAACCACCGCGTGCGCCCCACGCTGCCCGGCCGCGTTTCGTTCTGGGCCCGAACCGCTTCCAGCTGGCTGCGGATGCGCGCAACCGGCTCGTCGTCGAAGCGCGGGCGGGCCAGCGCGTGCCCGAGCAGCGTGGCCGCTTCCTCGACGTTTTCTCGAAGCGTGTGGAGGGTGCCGAACAGGCTGTCGCGCCCGGCAGAGAAGGACAGCCGAATGGCCCGGTCATCGAGGCGATCCCGAAACGCAACCGCGTCATACGGACCCGCTCCCTCGTCCAGCAGCGCCGCCATGAACTGGGCGAGGCCCTCCTTCCCGGGGGCGTCGAGCGCCGCACCGCCCGTGAACCGGAACGCCAAGGACACGATGGGAAGTGACGAATCGCGGCGCAGCCAGGCTTCGGTGCCCTGCGGCGACTTGACCACCTCGACCGGCGAGGTGGCGGCCGACGCGCTGGAGACGGCCAGCGCGATGCTGGTCGCGAGCACCGCCGCGGCGACGTTTCGCAGGAAGTGTCTCACTCGGCGTCTCCCGGGCGGAGAATTCCGGTCACCGTCGCCTGCTCAGCCAGCAGCGCGCCCGCCGCGCCGGCCAGGTCGGCGGCTGAAATCGAACGCACCATCTCGATGTACCCGTCGAGGTCCTGCAGGGTCCCGCCCTTGATGAGGGTGCTCCCGACGAATTCCGCAACGGTGGACACGTCGTCGCGAGCGTAGATCTCCCCGGCGGCAAACCGATAGGCAGCCCGCTGCACCTCCCTTTCCTCGACGCCCTCCTCGGCCACGCGCCGAAGCTCGGCGATCACCGCTTCCTCGACTTCGGAAACGTCGGTCCCGTCAGCGGGCATTGCGTACACAAGGAAGAACCCTCCGTCCCGACTGCCGCCGTCGAAGTAGGCGCCTGCCGCCAGCGCGACCTTGTGACGCACAACGAGGGCACGGTGCAACCGGCCGGACGCTCCACCCAGCACAGCCGCGAGCACGTCGAGCGTGGCCGACTCCCGCGGGGTGCCCGAGTAATAGCTCCTGGCCGGATATTGCCGGGACCACCGGGGTCGGGCGACACGCGGGTCTTCCATCTCGACAGTGACCCGGGCCCGATGGGGAGGCTCCATGGGCCTCGGCGGGACCGGCTCCCCGCCCGCCGGCACCATTCCGAACGTGCGTTCCGCCAGTGGACGCAACGATTCGGCGTCGATGTCACCGGCGACGACCAGGAGCGCATTGGCAGGACCGTAGTGGCGGCGGTAGTACGCCTCCACCTGCTCCATGGTGAGCGCTTCGATCTCGTGGCGCCAACCGATGAGCGGACGCCCGTACGGGTGCGCCTGCCAGGCCGCAGCCATCAGTTGCTCGCGAAACACCCCGGACGGAGAATTGTCGGTTCGCTGCAGGCGCTCCTCGATGATGACCTGCCGCTCGGCCTCGAAGTTCTCGGGCTTGAACACAACCCCCGTCATGCGGTCGGCCTCGAGCCGCATGACCGTCTCCAGGCGGTCACGGGCGATCGTCGCGTAATACGCCGTGACATCCGCAGACGTGTAGGCGTTCGTACTGCCGCCATTGCGCCCGATGATCTGCTTGTATTGGCCGTCCGTGGTCGTCCCCGTTCCGTTGAACATCAGATGTTCGATGAAATGCGCGATTCCAGACTGTCCGCTCGGGTCGTCCGCCGCGCCAAACGCGTAGTACACGGCGTGGTGCACCACACCGGGCCGTTCCATGGGAACAGCCACCACGCGCATGCCGTTCGCCAGGGTGAACGTTTCGGCCCCCAGACCGGCGGCCGCAGGTGGCGTCAGGGCACCGAGCGAGAAACCGACAACGGAAACAGCTTGCAGGGACACTGCCAGTCGCCGCCACAAGGACGTCAGATCTCTTGATGTCGGCAGCCGCAGCAAACTGCGGTGCCGGGTCGCACTGCTTGCGCGGGGAATCACGTTGCTACTCTCATTCGGATGGCTTCCGCTCGAATTGTCGGGAGCTGCCGCCCGGCCGCCGGACCGGAAAAGCCGCCGATACGGGCAAGCCCGCGAGGGCTGACCCTGCTAGCGTGGGAGGGTAGCGCATGGCGAGCGCGAGGCCCCCCGGCCAAGAAGACGCACAAGTTGTTGGCTGATACGCGATTGTCAAGCACGTTCAGGTTCCCCGGGGGCCTGCGGTCTTCCGCCGGGCTGGCAGCGGGCTCTCCCAGGCTGTCGCGACCACGTCGACCGCATCGCGCTGGACAGACAACCACGGGCCCCAGGTGGCGGGATGCGATCGGGCAATCCCTTCGGCAATAGCCGCTATTGACCGAACTGATGCGGGCGGGCTCGTGATGCCGGAAAGCGGTCTCGGCGCCACCAGCCCAAATCGTCGTCAATCCGCAGGCCCGCTCCGTCATTCGATCGTGTTCTCAAGCCCGTCATCAAGGGCGCTTCTCGATCGACGACCGCCGCCCCTTAGTGGCAACGCCCCCTTCGGCCTGGACGTTGCCTGCGCGCGGTTCGCGCCCCCGGGTAAACGCCCAGCGTTCGATCGCCCCGCGTCCGAAATCGCGGGGCATGCGGTTGGCGCTATCGCTTGCTGGATGCCGGCTTCGAGTCATCGTTCTCGAGGAACGATGTGGCCTCTTCGCGTTCGGAAGCCGGGTGATCGGGATCTCCCAGTTCCTCGGTCAACTGAAGCATCCGGTCCCACATGCCCGCCCATCGATACACCTTTGCCATGGCCGCTTGCGGCAGCAACACCTTCGACCTGGCGGGCGTGTTCTTGAAGATCTCGAAAATCAATTCGGCCTCTTCCACCGTCTGCGCCGACATGATCAATTCCTTTGTCGCCGTGCCGTCACCGTTCGCGTTTCGGGCTCTTCGGCGTGCGCTCTGCCGGCGCCAGGGTGTGAAATAAATGGAACTCACGCTAGCGCTACCTCAGGAACCGGGTTGAAGCGAAATCGCGAGTCTAGAGCCGATCCCGTTCAGGTAGAACCATGGCCGGCAGGGCGGAAATGCAGGCCCCGGACAAAGACAACGGGGGCAGCCATGAGCAGTGCAGACCTGACATCCGACGACAACGTGGCAAGGCCGCCCGGCAACCCGGCTCTCCAACTCGTGGCCGCGGAGGCCATGTATGCCGAGCACCTTCGAGCGGATGGCCCTCGTGGATGCGTACTCCCCGCCGCCACCCCGGCAGGCGGCGGGAAATAGTACTGGCACCCTGCAGCAGGCGCGGGCTTCGCCCGAGGCGAAGCCCGCGTGCCGGTTCCCCTTCCCTACCAGAGCATGGTCGCGCTGAGCCCGATCCGGCTCTCCGACGCCGTTGTGGCGTCTGCAGGCTCCCACCGTGTCGCCTCGAGGCCGAGGTTGAAGGAGACGGGCTTGCCCCCGGCCAGCCCCAGCCTCCAACCCAATCCCCATTCATGGCCGACCTCGGATAGTGCAAGCGCCACCTCCGGTGTCCCCAGGAAGTGACCTTTGAACAACGCCATCCCGTAGCCCACGCGCGCGTCCAGTCGCCCGTTGGCCTCGCCGCCAGGTTCCGCCCCGCCGATCACGCCTGTCTGCCACAACCGTTGCACGCCGCTGGCGGTCTGCCCCCACGCCGGCCGCACGCTGAGCGCGAGCCCCTGGCCGGCCGCGCCCGGGTCCAGTCGAATCAGACCGCTTACGCCCCATTCTTCGTAGTCGCCGCTATGCGTCAGCAAGGTCCGGGCCCGGGCTCCCACGGTAAGCCCGGTGGCCTGGTCGGCGTAGTACAGCCCGCCACCGGCTTCGACGCTGGTGCCGGTCTCACCGTCCCCGCCGTCATTCCGGACGCCGATCTCGATCGACGGGGTGAGCGTGGCACCCGAGGCAAGGTCCTGGACATGGGAGCCCTGGAGCATCAGCCGGTGCCGGTTGGCATTCAACGTCATGCTCTCAAGGGCCTCAGACCCGTCGAGTTCCGCGCGTGTGAAGGCGGTTTCGCCCTTTAACCTCAGGCTCGTGGTGCCGCCGGCGATAAGCCCGTCGCTGGCCACCAGCGGCCCGCTGACGCCTGCCGCCGCCATCTGCTGCGAGAGGTCGCTCACTTGCGTGCCCGTCGAGTCGTCGACTTCGACCTCGCCGGAGCCATAGCCGACCGTCGCCCACAGGTTCATGCCGCCCGGGGCCTGCCAACCCACGTAGGGGTTGATGCTCGTGACGGTCGTCGTGAGTTCGCCCGAGCTGGCATTGGAGTCCGAGTAATCCGCAGTCCCTCGTGCCCGTGCCACCGACACCCCTGTCAACACGTCGGGGCCGAGCTTGGTGTCGACCCCGAGGCTGGCGCTCGTCACGTCGCCGTCGTAGGCCAGCGCATCCTGCCCGCCGCCCGAGAAGTTGCGGTAGTCGCCGCTTCCCCAGAGCGTCAGGTTCCCGACCAGACCGCCCCTCCCGGTGTCCGCCGCGTCAAGCGCCAAGGTGAAGGAAGAGCCAGCAAGCAGCCGACCGAGATCGAAGCTGCCGCCCTCCAGCGCATGCCGGTTAGCCAGCAGGGCGTCGGGAAGCGTGGTGGTACCGCCAAGGCTGAGTTCCCGGGACGGCGAGGTCTCGGAAGTCGCCTGCTCGATGCGGCTGGACACGGCATCCACCGTGCTCGCGGTCATGGCGCGCATCATCTGGGGCAGTATGGCCTCGACCACTGCGTTCGGGTCCGCGGCGGCTGTCTCAGGCTCTCGCAGATAGACGCCCGAGCCGATGACGAGGTTGGTGCTGATTTCGTTCCCTCTGCTGGTCGTGATCGTTCGGGTGAACTCTCTCGCATACCCCAGCTTCGGGATGTCGGCTCTGTCGCTGTCGTCCGAGGGGTCGTCCCAGAAATACTCCACGAAGCCGCCTTCCGGGCTGCTGCTCGCCGCCTCGAGGACCTGCGGCAGGACCAGCCTTCCGGTCACCACGTCGCGGACGGTCGGCACCAGGGGCCGGAGCTCGAACCGGTTCGGAAACGCCCCATGAAACATGATGACGTTGCTGGTGCGGTCCAGCACGTAGAGATAGACGGAGCCGTGCCGCCATGGCCCGCTCGGATCTCTGAGCGCGAGCCTGGCCTTCGCCAGTGCCGCCCTGGCTTCCGCCGCGGAGCGCACGTTTCTCTGGGTCCCGACAAGGAAACGCAACGCTTCCGTGACGAATGCCTTCAGCGTCTCGCGATCGACCACTTCCCGGGCGGTGATCGCCGGGCTGCCGTAGTCGACGACTTCGTCCGCCAAATGAGATGCATCGAGATCGAACCCGGCGAGCAACACGAACGGCTGCTCCGTGTTGACCGAGACATAAGCACCGGCGTAGCCGCTCGCCCCGGGGATGCCGGGTCGAACGCCCGCCACGGCGCTGGTCAGGTCGAACGGTGCGTGCGGTTCGCTTCGCAGCTGCTGGAGCAGCATGGACTGCGCGCGGCCCCTGGCAGCGGGATCCGGAGACGCCAGGCCCGCCAGGACCGCCCGGGGAATACCGAGCGCCGAAAGAATCCCGGCGTAGATCGCCGGCTTCAGGCTGCCGGCCGAGAGGGACATGTCCTTCGCGTGGAGGAACACCCGGCCGTCGGGGGTCAGCGTCACGAGGTACGTGGACCCGGAACGCGCCGGACCGCCTTCCAGCCGAAGCCGGCACCCGGCGAAGGCAAGCTGTTCCGACGTCAGTGTCTCTGAACCCCTGCTCTTGAACTCCGCCCTCGCGGCCAGCGCGAACTCCATCAGGGTGGCGCTGCCGTCTTCCACGTCCTGCGCGGTCACGGTCGGCTCCGGAGGGGGCGTGACACCGGGAGTGAGCTGGCAGCCTTCCTGCGCCAGGGCCGTCTGCGCGCCGGACGTGACGCCGGCCAGCACGAACAGGCCAAACACCATGAGCGTCAAGGCTGCGGCAGGCCACGCTCGGGCGCTGGTTCCGATGGGCCTTCCCCAGGAGGAGCCGCCACGAGTTACGGCCACGGACCCTCGTGCCCCCATGACGGAGGCGCCGGGACCATCCGTCGAGGTCCGGCAGACTGTCGAATCGTCAGGAACGTTCGTCATGATCGCTTACTACTTTCATAAAAGGGTGCGTGCGGCCGGGCACGGGGCAGGTCCGGGCCGAAACCGCGGCATTCGATCCCGTCGCCGATCCGCGCACGCCACCCGATCAACCGCACTCCACGCGCGCAGCTGTCCGCGTGCGCGCCCGCATCCGATGACCACTGTCGACTCTGGCCAGTCTCATGGCCGACCGCCCTCCCGCCGATTGGTCCGCTTCGGACATTGCCGCGCAGCCGGATTGCCACCGCGCCGCGAAAACGATGGATCATACCGTTGTCGGGCGTTGGCGGGGTCAGACGGTCGAATTTCCACGATTGCGCTCACGTCCAGCATGGGCCCGCGGACAGCCTCAACTCGATCGAGCGGCAATTCGCCGATCTCAAGGCGCTGCTCCGCAAGACGGCCGCCCGGCGGAGGCCGCAGGAATCCGGTTGTCCCGTCCCGTGGCCCCACTCGCATGCTCGAATGCCGCGGGTATCTCCACGAACAGGCGGTTTGGCGGACACCGAGTGGTCGGCGTCAGTGGTCCCTGGCTCGCCGGGCATTGCGCTCATTCCGCGTGCGGACGCGATCGAGCCTGCGGCGTAAATCCAGAATGACGCCGTAGTCGGCCCGCGCACGTTCGACCGACACGAACCCGTTCCGCACGTCCTCGGCCACGCGCTCCGGGTCGCGATCAAGCGGATCGCCGAGCCCGCCGCCGCCCGGCATCTCGAGCACGAGGTGCTCGCCGCGCGGAATCGTCTGCCGACCCTTTCCCTTGAATTCCGCCGCGCCGGACTTGAGATAGATGCGTCCCACCTGACCGGGCTGTCCCCCGTTCCGTCCTCGCGGCGGATGAATCACCCGGTCGAACATCGTGTTGATCGCGAATGCGCGATCACCGGCATAGCCGACTTCCATGATCTGGCCCGTACCGCCGCGGTACGTGCCGGCGCCGCCCGAATCCTCGCGGTATTCCTTCCGCCAGAACACGAGCGGGGCGATCGTCTCGTTCACCTCGATCGGCGTGTTGCGCACGCCGGAGGGAAAGGCGGTCGCATCGAGGCCGTCCTTGCCGGGACGGGCCCCCGTCCCGCCCGCATGGAACGTGTTCATGGCGAAGGTCGGGCCACTCTGCAGATCGTCGCCGGTCATGCCGTGCCCGCCGAGAAAGACCGGGTTCCACAGACAGGACGTGCCTTCCGCCGGCACCTGGTCGGGAATCACCTGGCCGAGGCACCCGAGCATGACGTCGGGCAGCATCTGACCGATCACGTGGCGCGCGGTCACCGCGCACGGGGGCGGCGCATTGAGGATGGACCCCTCGGGAGCGGTCACCCGGATGGCCGCGAGGGAGCCGGCGTTGTTCGGGATGCGCGAGCCGATCACGCACCGCGCCCCGAAGCTCGCGTAGGCCTCGGTATACGTGATCGGCACGTTGATGCCGTAGCTCGATACCGGCGAGGTCCCGTCGAAGCTGACCGACAGGCCGGTATCGTCAATGGTGACCGCGGCGACGAGGTCCAGTTCCCGTTCGTACCCGTCGATTCGCATCGCGTTGCGGTACGTGCCGTGCGGAAGGGCGCGAATTTCGGTCAGCATGCCTTCGTGCGATGTGTCGATGATGTACCGGGACAGGTCTTCCAGATCGTCAAGACCGAACTCGTCCATCATGCCCACGAGACGGCGGCCGCCGACCTCGTTGCAGGCCGCAAGCGAATAGAGGTCGCCTTCGACCTCGACCGGATTGCGGACGTTCGCGCGCACGATCTCCAGCACGAGCGCATTGAACTCTCCGCGCTTCGCGAGCGGCAGGATCGGGATGTTCAGGCCCTCTTCATAGACCTGGCGCCCGTCCGGTCCGAAGCCGCGGCCGCCGATGTCGGCCACATGGGTCGTGGCGGCAAACAGGGCCACGATGCGCCCGCCGCGGAACGTCGGGGTGACCGCCGTGAAGTCGTTGAGGTGCCCGGTGCCGAGCCAGGGGTCGTTGGTGAAAAAGACGTCCCCTTCCTCCATCATTTCGAGCGGATACTTCGCCAGGAAACTCTTCACCGACGCGGCCATCGCGTTCACGTGCCCAGGCGTGCCGGTGACGGCCTGCGCAAGCATGCGTCCGGAGGTGTCGAAGGCTCCGGCGGAGATGTCGCCCGCTTCGCGCGCGGACGTGCTGAAGGCAGTGCGGACTAAGGCCTGGGCCTGCTCCTCGACCACCGACAGGAGCCGGTTCCACTGGATCTGCATCCGAATCCGGTCGAGCGTGGTCACTTCGCGCATGTTCACTCCTCCGGCCACGGACGATCGGCGCTGGCCGGTCCTTCTTGACCCCGGGCAGGCCGTCAGAGTACCGAATTCAGCCGCCCTGAAGAGACTGCCCGCACCCCGTTCCGATCTGGTGCCGCGCGCTTCGCTCATCCGGCCTTCGCGCCAGCGACCGCCCGCCTGCCGAATTCGAGCGTCGAAAACTCCGCAGGGCCGGGAGAGCCGCGGCGACGGACGAGGACGGGCCTTGTCGACTCAAGTTACACCGCCAATCCGGGGCAAGCGGCAACCTTTTGGCCTTGTCACAGCCTCGATTTCAGGATAAACTTGTGACAGCATTGAAGGCGCTCTATTGAAGGCAATCTGAATGGTACAGTTGACCGTACGAAACGTCAGGGAGGAAGTCGCGCGGGCGCTCAAACGAAGGGCTGCCGCCAATGGCCGTTCGGCGGAGGCCGAACACCGGGCCCTATTGCGGGAGGCATTGTTCGGCACCGAGGAGCACTTTGTCCAACGGGCGAAAGCCCTGCGGCAGCGCCTGCGTTCGTCAGTCGACAGCACCGACACCATCCGTGCCGACCGTGACCGGGACGGCGCCGTGTGAACGGATACGTGATCGATGCCAGCGTGGCCGTGAAATGGCTGGTCGATGAGGTCTACTCCAAGGAAGCTGACGCACTCCTGACCAGCGGGTCGATGTTCATCGCCCCGTCGCTCGTTTTTGCAGAATCCGTCAACGCCTTGTGGGCAATGCACCAGCGCGGCGACATTTCCGACCACGATCTGTCCGACGCCGTGGACACCCTGCTGGCAGCTCCGATTACGCTCCCCGTTTCCATGCCCCAGCTGAGCGCTGCTGCAGCCCGTCTGGCGAGCGACCTCGGCCACCCCGCCTACGACTGCTTTTATCTCGCCCTCGCGATTCAATCGCAGTACCCCGTGGTCACCGCTGACACTCGGTTTCACGACCGGGTACGCATCCATCCGTACCTGGCGGACAGGATCGTGCATCTCTCGGAGGCGGTGACCCGCATTGCCGGCCCGCGCAGGCCCGGTCGATCCTGATGGTCAAGCTCCGGGGAGCGTTGCCACCGGCCGCATCCCGTTCGACCGCGAAGCGTTCCCACCACTCAGCTTCCCCCGGGCCGACCCTCCGTCGGCAGATCCCGCCGCTCAAGAATCAGGTAGCCGAGGGAATTGACGACGACCTGAAATCCGTCCGGCACCACCGTGGTCGTCTGCTCCTCGACGATGACCGCCGGGCCGGCGACTACACTGTCCAGGGCGAGCTCGTCGCGGCGATACGCCGTCGCCGTCACGTAGTCGGCGCGGATCTCGTCAAAGAGCTGTCGGCCTGGCGCCGCCGCCGGTCGCTGACCTCCCGCCGGCTGCAGGACCGGCGATCCGACACTGACCGCTGTCGGCGACGGGCGGGTGCCGCCCTTCGCCGCGAACGGAATCGAAGAATCCCTTCGAGCGGTAACGGTGAGCGTCCAGCTCAGCACCTCGCGTTCCTGATCGGGGAGAGTCCGGCTGAAGAGGCGCGAGTACTCGGTGTCGAAGGCGTCGGCCAGGGTCTCACGGTCGGCGTCCACCAGGGTGCGGCTGGCAAGCGGCACCACGATCTCGTGTCCCTGACCCACGTAGCGCATGTAGGCGTGCCGGGTTTCCTCGAGCTCCGCATCCGCTCCGGCTCCGGCCAACACGACCGCTCGCGCCTCCGCCTGCATCTCTCCGAGCAGTGCGTTGGCCGGGCCGGGATCGAACTCGGCGAGACGCATGTAGCGGCTGCGGACCACCTCGTACGACACCGCGGCCCGGAGCATGCCGATCGCTGATCCGACCCCCGCACCGGTCGGCACGATGACGCGATCGACGTCGAGCTTCTGGGCGAGTCGCGCTGCATGCAGCGGCGCCGCGCCGCCGAACGCGATCATCGTCCGGGCGGAGACGTCCTTACCCCATTCGACGGCATGGACCCGGGCCGCGTTGGCCATGTTCTCGTCGACGACTTCCGAAATGGACAGCGCCGCAACCGGGTCCGTCAGCTCGAGCGGCCGTCCGACGGCGCCCCGAATCGAGTCGGCCGCGCGTTCCGGGACCAGTTGCAACGAGCCGCCCGCGAAGTCCGCCGGATCGATACGCCCGAGCACGACGTCGGCATCGGTTACCGTCGGGCGCTCGCCACCACGATCGTAGCAGGCGGGCCCCGGGTCGGCTCCCGCACTGGCCGGCCCAACGTTCAGCCGACCCATCGCGTCGACTCCCGCGATGGAGCCCCCGCCCGCACCGATCTCCACCATTTCGATGGCGGGAATGCGGACCGGCAGGCCGCTGCCCTTCAAGTTGCGGTAGGCGCGGGCAACCTCGAACGTGCGTGTCGTCTGCGGCTCGAACCCATCGATGAGGGCAAGCTTGGCGGTCGTCCCGCCCATGTCGAAGGACAGTGCGTTCTCGCAGCCGCACTCGCGCGCGATCTCGGCGGCGAGGATCGCCCCGCCCGCCGGACCGGACTCGACCAGCCGGATCGGGAAACGGGACGCGATCTCGAGGGTGGTGAGCCCGCCGCCCGATGTCATGAGCAGCAACGGGCACCCCAGGCCGAGACCGCGAAGGGCGGCATCGAGGCGCCCGAGATAGCTGGACATTCGCGGCTGGACGTACGCGTTGGCGCAGGCCGTCGACTGGCGCTCGTACTCGCGGATCTCGGGGCACACCTCGCTCGAGAGCGTGACGCGGAGGTCCGGCAGGACGTCGCGGAGAATCGCTCCGACCCGTCGCTCGTGGGCGGGATTCGCATAGGAATGGAGCAGCCCGACGGCGACCGCCTCGATCGCGTGGCGCTCGAACCGGGGCAACAGGGCGTGCACGGACCGCTCGTCGAGGGGAACCAGGACGTGGCCCGCATGATTCATCCGCTCGGTGACCGGCCAGCGCAGGTGGCGGGGCACGAGCGGGGCCGGCCGGTCGATGGAGATGTCGTACTGTTCGAAGCGGTTCTCGAGCGCCATCTCGACCGAGTCCCGGAAGCCCTCGGTCACGATGAGCGCCATCCTGGCACCGGTTCGTTCGATCAGGGCGTTGGTGGCAAGCGTCGTGCCGTGAATGACCAGGCCGACCGCGGCCGGTTCCACGCCAGCCTCGGCGATGGCCTGACGGACGGCCGCGACCACGCCCTCTTCCGGGACGCTCGGGGTGGTCAGCACCTTGGCGGTGACGATCCCGCCCCCGGCGAGCTCAAGCGCGACGTCCGTGAAGGTACCGCCGACATCAACGGCGATTCGGCAACGGGTCGCTGCTTCAGTCACAGGCTTGCCGTTGCCAGGCCATTGTGCGCTCCGCGTTCCTCGTGCCCGGTTTCCTCGCGTCGATCGGCACGATCGGGTCCGGGCCGCCGGCTCGCAGCGGCCCGATGCAGCCAGTCAAGCGCATGTTGTGACACTGCCAAAGGCGGTGCGTGGCTCGCGCGCCGCTGAGGTTGGCGCCACCTCCCGGAAATCTTCCTCGTTCATTCTCAGTAGAAGTACGATCATTCTGTCCGAAAGGTATTACCTTGAGGCTGCGATGAAGACGATCTCGCTGAAGGTGCCCGAAGCCCTTGCCATCAGGCTAGAGGAGGCAGCTCGGCGTCGCGGCATCGGCAGGTCCAAGCTGATTCGCGATGCCGTGGAATCCTACCTTCAGACCGAGGATGGCGCCCGCTCCGGGTCGGCGCTGTCTCAGGCGATCGATCTCGCAGGGGTTGTAGCCGGCCCGGAGGACTTGTCCACCAATCGGGCGCACTTGCGGAACTTCGGTCGTTGACGAGCCCGATTGTGATGGATTCCAGACCACTGGTCGCTCTCTTGAACCGAAGCGACCGGCATCATCGATGGGCACGCGGTCAATGGGCCCGGATGACGCCGCCTTTGTACACGTGTGAGGCGGTCCTCGCCGAAGCCTGTTTCTTGGTAAGACGTTTTGCTCAGGGGCCAGACGCAGTACTTGAGTAGGTTCGAAGGAACGTAAAGGGGCTTATATCGATTACTTGACAGATCAGGAACATGCCTATTTGTTCCTCCAGTGTTCTTGTGCTACAAGAACACACATGAAGCATCCGCCGCGGCCCGCACCGACCGATCGGTGCGCCGGTGGGCCCGAGCCCGACGCGCCTGACGGCGTGGAGCACCGCCAGATCGTCTACCGGGTGCTGTTCGACCGCCCAGCCACCGCCCAGCGCCTAGCCACCGTCGCCGGCGCGTGCCGCTTCGTCTGGAACGAGATGCTCGACCAGCAGGCGCAGGTCTACGACATGGCGCGCATGTGCGGCGCGAAGCCGCCGGCGCCGACCTTCTTCACGCTGGGGAAGGCGTTCACGCAGCTGCGCCGGGTGACGCCCTGGCTGCAGGCCATGCCGTACGCTCCGGTGCGCTACACCCTGAAGTACCAGGCCGACGCCTGGCGGCGGTTCTTCCGGGGCGAGGCCGGGCGGCCGCGGTTCAAGCGCCGCGGCCGCGACAGCGTGACGATCCCGCAGGATGTGCGCATCCGGGACGGCAAGCTGTGGTTTCCGAAGATCGGCTGGCTCGCGCTGCGCCGCCGGGGCGGCAACCCGTACCCGGACGCCGAGCCCGTGCAGGCCGCCCTGAGACGGGTCAACGGCAAGTGGATGGCCGTCGTGTGCTACGCGGTCGCGGCGCCCGCGCGTCCCGACGACGGCACCGTGACCGGTGTCGACACGAACGTCGGCCAGGTTGCCGTCAGCGACGGCTGCCGCGCCCGCATCGTGCACGCGCCCGACAGCCGGCGGCTCGAGGCGAGGGTCCGGC
The DNA here is from genome assembly GCA_022819905.1 of Alphaproteobacteria bacterium. Classification (GTDB taxonomy): domain Bacteria; phylum Pseudomonadota; class Alphaproteobacteria; order TMED109; family TMED109; genus VXPW01. The sequence continues at coordinate 8,343 of JAJEGJ010000047.1, read as the reverse complement.
GGTATCAGCGCCGCCTTGCCCGGCAGCGCCGCGGCTCGCGACGGCGCGAGCGCACGCGGCGACGGCTGGCCCGCACGCAGCGGCGGATCGCGCAACGGCGCCGCGACTGGCAGCACCACGTGAGCCGGTCGCTGGCCGGGGGCACGGTAGTGGTCGAGGCGTTGCGGACGCGCGCGATGACGGCATCGGCGAGGGGCACGGTGGTGGCGCCCGGCCGGAACGTCCGGCAGAAGGCCGGCCTGAACCGCGCCATTCTGGCGGCGGGCTGGGGCGGTCTCCGCACGATGCTCGCATACAAGGCGCCGCGGCTGATCGCGGTGGACCCGTCCCATACCAGCCGAACCTGCGCCGCGTGCGGCCATGCCGACGCGGCCTCGCGCCGCAGCCGGGCGAGTTTCGAGTGCGTGGCCTGCGGCCACGCGGAGCATGCGGACCTGAACGCGGCCCGCAACATCCGGCGTCGGGGACTGGCGCGGCTGCACGGCGAGGGGCGTTCGCATTCAGCGACCCCGACGACCCGTGAAACGGATCGAAGGCTGGCGGCGTAAGTTGTCAAGTAATCGATATAAGTCCCAACGTAATCAACGCATCATTTCGCGTGTCTGATGAAATCGACGCGCTCACCCGCCTCCTGAGCAAGTATGAAAACGTCCCCATGTCGCTTGCCGACGGATGTGTGGTCCGGATGGTCGAGCTGGTTCCGGACGCGACTGTCTTTACGCTGGACGCGGACTTCGCCGTCTACCGGAAGCACGGCCGCCAGACAATCCCGGTCCTGTCACCCAGGGAAGGACCTTCGTAAATGTGGACACGCATACGTTTCGAGGTCGGCACAGGTTCTGGAGACAGGGCGCACCCGTGAGTCTCTGGCCGCCGGTAGAAAGAACCTGCACCGTTGCTGCGCCCCGACCAAGTCCCGGGAGGCATGAAACCCAAGTAGCGGCGGCGACGGCTCAAGTTCAACATCCGGAATCCGCGTGCTGCCGTTCCGTTTCCCTGTACGCCTGTTTCCGGCCTCCAGCCGGTCCAAACGATCCGCGGCAACTCCTCTCTCAGCGGAAATGTTCGATTGTCGATCCAACACCCTGCGTGATCTGGCCCAGATCAGTCCTTACGACTCTTTTCAACCCAGCGTTTCCACCAGTCCGGATTCAGCAATCCTGCGGTCCTGCGTGAGGAGGGTTGCGCCGAGCACGCGGGCAGTGGCAACAAGTATCCGGTCGGCCGGGTCTCGATGAAAGGAATTCGGAATCACCGTCAATTCCGCGGCGATCGCCGGAGATATACCCTGCCGTCGCACCAGCGGCGCGGCCGTGGCGCGGTCGAGCCATTCGCGCACTGGCATGGCCAGCCGAATTCGGCCAAGGTCATGCAGGGTCGCCACTTCCCAGAGCGAAATGTCCGATACCACGAGGGGCGCCTCCGGGCTCGCGGAAGCGAGAATCTGCTGCTGAGCCGGCGACAGCCGCGAGCGATCACCGAACCACCAGATCAGTACGTGCGTATCAAGCAGGGCTCTCACCGCTGCAACGCTTCCCACTCCTGTTCCGCCACAGCGGGCTCCACGATGTCCCCAACCACGGTAACCGTGCCGGCCAGTCCCGATTGTGGAAATCCGACGGCGACGCTACGCACCGGACCCAGTTCCGCCACCGGCCGACCGCGTTTCAGAATGACCACGGGTTCTCCCGTCGCGGAAACGCGATCAAGGATGGCCAGGCAGCGGGCCTTGAAATCGGAAGCCTTGATCGTTTCCATATGACCAGTATTAAAGACTAGTCATGTCTTGTCAATGTGGAGCCGGAGCGGCGGCCACAACTCCGAAACAGGACCACCGTCAGCCTCTGCCCGGCGGATCAATCCCGCGCGATATCGTACCGTTGGAAGTACCGTTATCGGGGGCTCACAACCACCGAGACCGACATCATTTGACCATCTCCATCTGATCCAGCACCACCGCCTGGTTTCCGCAAGCCTTCCAGCCTCCCGCCGTGGCTAAGCGAAGCGCAACTCCTTGCATAGCCGGGGAACCGACCGTTACGAGATCGATTCCCAAGTAGCGAAAGCCAGGCGGAACGAAGGCCTAGTGTCAATGGCTTCGCACCGAAGATGTCGGATGGAGCGCGGGAGGAATGGTGGGGACGAGCCGGTGCGGGACCATCCGAAACGCCCCGTCGCATGCGACAAGCCAGCAGGGAAGGAACTCAAGCCCCGCACATCGACCAACCTCTACAGCTCGAGCTTCTCGAAGGTTCGAAGCGGCAGGAACAGACGCCGTACCACGGTCGGAAAGGATTGAAAGCCGTAGCGTTCGTAGAAGGCGGCAGCCCCGTCGGTCTTCGCATCGATGACAATCGCGTAAACGCCGATCACATCGCTCACCCGTACGAACCGTCGGACCGCACCCACCGGGAAGAATTCGCCGAATCCGTGTCCTTGGTGTCCCCGGTCAATCGCTAACCGCCCGCCTACAGATGTCCACACCGGCTAATGCGGCAACCGTCGCGCCACCTCCGCCGGCAGCCGGTCCTTCTCGAAACTCGCTGCGCTCAGCGTGTAGTAGCCAGCGGTCTCCCTGGACACGCCCCCTGTCGCAACGAAGACCTGCACAGTCCGCCGCCAGGTGTCCTGGGCGGCCTGCTGGCGCAGGTAGCGGTCTAGAGCTGGCTCCCCGCAACGGAAGGATTCGCGGTCGTGATGGGGGCCCAGCAGCTCAACGGCAACAGTGGATTCATCCACTGACGCGCTCACGATAACGGCGGGCAGCTCGCCGCAGCACCGCGTTCGGCGCCGGCGGGTTGAGCAAGGCATCGTGGAACGCAGCCCAATCTGTCGCTGGAAGGACGAACTGCTCGCGCGCCTTGATCACCCGCTCCGCTGCCGCCATGGCGTGGCGCAGCACGAACCGGGTGACGGTGGTTTCCTCGTAGGCCGCCGCCCGCTCCAGCGTGCGCTTGCTCCTGGCATCGACGCGCCGATGCACGCGTGCCTGCTTCGCCTCCGGTTCCTCAGCCATTCGCCGGTCTCCCGTGTTCATGCATAACGGCCATATGGCCACCATGGCACATCGCATGCATGCTGGCCCTGCAGGCGGCTGCACCGCTCTGGCGTAAACAAGTGTTTGGCTCAGTGTAGGAAATTGTTTTTCTGTGGCATTTGAGACTGCCCGATCCCAAGTCCACGTCGACTCTCGAAAAACGGGAATTTCGGGAGGGCCGGACCACTAAGTGTGTTTCTTCGGCACTCACGCCGAGCATGACGCCATAAACGTCGAGGAGGTATGAGATGGCCAATAGCACGATCAAGCCGATCCAGACCGAGGAGGATTACGAAGCCGCGCTTGCGCGGATCGATGTGCTGATGGGCGTGGAGCCTGACAGTCCCGAGTTCGACGAGCTCGACGTTCTGGCCGACCTCGTCGAGCTCTATGAGAGCAAGCACGAGCCGACGGGCTATCCCAGCCCAGTGGCTGCGATCAAGTTCCACATGGAGCAGGGGTAGCTGAGCCCGCGCGATCTGATCCCGTTCATCGGGAGCGGGGCCAATGATTCGGAGGTGCTCTCCCGCAAGGTCCGCTACAAACAACAGTACTACTGGCTGCTGTCGTAATTCGCCGGCGCCGGCGCGGTCCGGCGGGAGTTCGGCATGGCGGCATGAGGTAGCTGTTTGATGAACGAAGCGACGATCTACAGGGGTACGGCGTACCGCTGACGGACACCCAAATCCACTACGATGACAGCAATGTGCGCCGCCGATTCTCCCGCCTTCAGGAGCGCCGCTTCGTCATTGGTGATTGCCAGGCCAGCACGGTAAACAAGTTCAATCAGGCGTTTTTCGACCCATGAAACGGATTTGCATGCTGTCTCGATTTTCGTGAATGATTTTCGACGGCATGGGTGTATGATAGATTTCGACGGGCCGTAGCATTATCGGTTTCTTTTCGACTGCAGTGAAAGTATTTTCGACTGATGAAACTGAGTGGCAACACGCCCCCGTCATTTCAGGGTCGCCTTGTCCCGAAGCAAACAAGGCTGGCCGGTTGGACCGCGCTGGTCCATGGCCTTGGGATCGCGGCCCCAGTCCGGGCAGTGAGCGCCGTTGCCGACGGTTTTATCAAGGGCAGTCACCGTGAAGAAGACGGCTGGACCATTTTCGACAAGCGGTACTGGCCGGGCCACCAAGTCACGGACCATCTCCGTTTCGCCCTTCGCCACGAACGGTTCGACCCGCTCGTACTCAAGCGCGTGTTCGACACCGTGGACCCGGACACGATCTCGGCATTCGTGCGCGATGCGCCAACCGGGACGGTCACCCGCCGGGTCTGGTTTTTCTATGAGTGCATGACCGGCCGGCAGCTGCCGATCGACGACGCGCCGATCGTAACGGCCGTCGACGCTCTCGATCCGACGGGTTATGTGACCAGCAATGCCGCGCTATCGAAGCGCCACCGCGTGCGGGACAACCTGCTTGGCACGAGCGGCTATTGCCCGATCATTCGCCGCACCAAGGCTCTCGAAGACCATCGAGAACGCCGCCTCGCCGACAAGGCTGCAGAAATCGTAGGCCGAACCAGCGGACAACTGATTTCCCGGGCCGCGAGCTTTCTGTTGCTGGCAGACAGCCGTGCCAGCTTTGCCATCGAGGGCGAGCGCCCGCCGCGCAGCCGGCTTGAGCGCTGGGGCCGTGCGGTCCTCCAGGCCGGCAGATCTCGACTCACACTGGATGAGCTCAACCACCTGCACGGCATCCTGATCGAGGACACCCGCTTCATCCGGGCAGGCCTGCGCCCCGATGGCATTTTCCTCGGCGAGCGCGATCACAATGCCGAGCCCCTGCCGGAATTCATCGGCGCACGGCCGGAAGATCTGCCTGCCCTGTTGGATGGCTTGTTCGCAGCCAATGAGCGGATGACCACGAGCGCAATCGATCCGGTGCTTCAGGCAACCGCCACGGCGTTCGGCTTCGTCTATATCCACCCTTATCAAGACGGGAACGGCCGCCTGCACCGCTGCCTGATCCATCACGTGTTGGCGGAACAGAAATTCACACCGCCGGGCATGGTCTTTCCCGTATCCGCGGTGATGCTGGACCGGATCGACGATTACCGCGACACGCTGCAAGGCCATTCCGGGCCGCTAATGCCTTTCATCAACTGGCGGTCGACGGCAAGCCGGAATGTCGAGGTCCTCAACGACACAGCCGACTTGTACCGGTATTTCGACTGCACGGCTGCAGCCGAGTTTCTCTATGGCTGTGTCGCCCGCACGGTTGAACATGACCTGCCGGAGGAGATCGACTATTTGCGCCGCCACGACGAAGCACAACGGCGCATCATGGAGACGGTGGAAATGCCCGACCGTCTGGCGCAGGACCTGATCATGTTTATCCGGCAGAACGACGGCAGACTGCCGAAGGGGCGCCGCGAAAGGGAGTTCGCGGCTCTAACCGATGACGAAGCGACGCACATCGAGGCCATTTGCAAAGAGGCCTTTGGCGATGGCGATAGCTGATCGTCCACATGAAAGGTCCACGCGACATCGACGCGTGTACACACCTCCTGATTGCCGGCAAGTATTTCGAACACCTGGGGGACTGACTACCCACATCGCAACCGAAGGTACCCACAATCTCCTCCGAAAAAGGACGGACAGCATCTGAGAGACTGGATCCATGAAACGTGTGCTGATCTACCTGCTCGGTGCAGCTGTTGTCGTTGCCGCAGCCTTCCTCGGCCTGTTGTTGCGCCCCGATATTGCTGCGCAGATCTTTTTTGGAGCCGCTCCCGCACCCGTGGAGATGAACCTCAGGCCCGCTCACGACGTACCGGCGGCGGACGAGAAGTCCGCGGCCATCGTCGCGGCCGCCAAGGTCTTTCTGGACTCGCTGGACGCCGATCAGAGACACGCGGCGACCTATCGGTTTACCGACAACGCCCAGCGCTCGAACTGGTCCAACTTCCCTGAGGGCATGGTCCCGCGCGGTGGCGTGAAGCTCGGTGCACTCTCGGCATCGCAGCGGGAAAACCTCGACGGGCTCCTCGGGGAACTTCTGAGTGAAGACGGCGTCAGAAACATCACCTGGCAGTTGGCCGCGGAAGACCTACTGGTCTCGGGAAACGTGTTCGGCGTCATGAAATACGGCAGTGAACACTATTACGCGGCATTTCTCGGTGAACCATCCACTACCGAGCCCTGGATGTTCCAGTTCGGCGGACACCATCTCGCGATCAACGCCACCGTATTCGGGCCGAGTGTTTCCTTTTCGCCGATGCTGACCGGCGGCCAGCCGCTGCATCTGCGCCACGACGGTGACGACATCTTCATCACGCAGCGGGAGACGGCGGCGGCGCAAGCGTTCATGGATAGCCTGACGGACGAACAGAGAGGACAAGCCGTTCGAGCCGAGAAGCCCATCGACCTCGTGCTGGGGCCGGGGAAATACGGTGCAACCGTTGCGCCGGAAGGCGTCAGGGGCAGCGAACTCACCGCTGTGCAGAGAACCCTGCTCCTGGAGGTGATCGAAGCCCGCCTGGGTTTCATGAATGATGACGACTACGCCGAACGCATGAAGACCGTGGTGGCTGAAACCGACGACACGTACTTTGGCTGGTGGGGGCAACAGGGTGTCCTGGGCGCCGTCTATTTCCGCGTGACCAGCCCGTCGCTGGTGCTCGAATACGCGTTACAAGACGACGACGGCACCGTGGATCACGCCCACAGCATGTATCGCGAGCTTGATAACGACTACGGCGCCGCGTGGATCAGTGCCGAATAATTCGGGGCTTATATATAGATCACCGGTCGCGCCGGCTCTCGTCCAGATCGGCCAGAATATCATCCAGCGGGGCGACCGGCTCGAGCCTAGGCGGCGGCCCCGAGGCGGCCAGCCGTGGCGGCGTCAGCACGCCGGAGCGCACCGCTTCCGCCAGGAAGGCGTCGGCGAGAGTCGGGCTCCAGGTCTCCCGCGGTGGGCCGAGTTCCGCCACGGCCTGATCCCGGTCGGTCACAAGTAGGGTTTCGCCGGACGCCGCAAGCCGGACGTACTCGCTCAGCTTGCTGTTCAGATCCTTGATCCCCACTGATTTCATGTGGACATGGTGGCAACCGATCGCTACTTCGGCAACCGACGTCCCTCCCCGAAGTCAGTCTGGCCGTGCGTGAGAGATGCCCCTCGATAGATTGTCTGAAGACCGACACGGAGTTCGGTTTCAACCGGCAGGGAACGACCTTCATGACCTGCAGACATCCCGTAAGGGAGGCCATTTCGGTACCCAGTAGGTAGCGTCAAGATGTCGACGCACGCGATCTATCGCGTCAAACAGTGTCTTTAACGTATACTAACGTTCTCCCGACAACCGGAAGACACCTTGCGTTGCCCAGGCAACTTGAAACCGGACGCACTCTCGACCTCGGCGCCGAGCGCCGGTTCCGCCCGGCCGTCGCCTCCGACCAGACCGCCCCGCCGCCGGCGCCCGAGCCCGAGCCCCCCGCCGACGCCCCCGCACCGGCGCGCTGGCGCCGGCTGCTGTTCCTCGCCGGGCGGATCCTGCTCCTGCTGGTCCTGCTGGCGACGATGGCCGCCTGGGCAGCGCAGTGGATCCGCACGTCCGTCCTCTATGTGCACGAGGCCGATGCCCGAGTGAAGGCCGACATCCTCGCCGTCAGCAGCACCGCCGAGGGCATCCTCCTCGAGCGTCTGGTCGGCGAGGGCGACCGCGTCACCAGCGGCCAGGTGCTCGCCCGGCTCGACACCCGCGCCGCCGAGCTGGCCCTCGCCGAGACCGATTCCGAGCTCGCCGCACTCGAGGCGGAGCTCCGCCGCGTCGACGCGCAGGCGGCGCTCACCGAGGCCCAGGTCGAATCCCGCATCGCGACCGCCCGCTCGCAGGTCGGCGAGGCGGAGGCCAACCGGCGTGTGCACACCGACGAGCTGACGTACCTCGAGGCGGAGTTCCAGCGCATGGCGGCGCTGGCGGATTCGGGTGCGGTCCCGGCGGCCCGCCTGGAGCGGGCGCGGGCCGATTTCCTGAAGGCGCGCCAGGAGCTGGGGCGGGCGGCGGCCGGCGTCGCGAAGGCGGAGGCGCAGCTGGCGGAGGCGGTGGCCGACCGGGCGATGCTGGGCGTGAGCGACGCCGAGCGGGTGGCGCTCGGGGCGCGGGCGGCGGAGATCGCGGCGCGCCGGCAGCGCCAGGAGATCGACATCGCCGACCGGACGATCACCAGCCCGATCGACGGGGTGGTGGGCGGCACGTTCGCGATGGCCGGCGAGTACGTCTCGGCCGGTGAGCGGCTGCTGGTGCTGCACGATCCGGCGGGCATCTGGGTCGAGACCAACATCCGCGAG
>JAJEGJ010000065.1 GCA_022819905.1 Alphaproteobacteria bacterium | reverse complement strand
CCAGGTGGCGAAGACCATCACGATCAGCACGGAAATGCCGAGGCCCAGGCTCGTCATTGAAGTAATCAGATCCGGTTCGGCGGAGACCAGGACAGGCAAGCCCGCCAAGAACAGGACCAGGGGAAATCCAAGGCCGTAACTGAAAAACGAGGCGGTGACGGCATCGCGGCGCCGGCGCGCGAAACGGGCGAGGTCCGGAACCAGCGTGACGCCCACGAAAAAGCTGCCGATCACGATGGAGATTCCCGCGGAAACCGATGCGAGCGCCTCATTGGATTGCCCCGCCACGCTGCTCAGTTCCGCGAAGCTCGCACCCTCCAGTACCCTCCAGACCCCGTACAGCAGCAACGCGGCAAGCAAGGGCACTGCGATGCGACTCAGCCGATTGATGGCGCGAAAGCCGTAGATGGTCGTTGCCACCATCAGGACGCCGCCGGCGACGGTGAAGACCGGCTGCGGCACGAGCACGCCGAACGCATCGTCCACCGCCTGCGAAAGCGCACTGCCGAAGAGCGCCGCCGTCACGCCGTACCAACCGAAGAGAGTCGTGGCGAGGATCAGATTGACGATGTTCGAGCCGTTCCGGCCAAAGCAGGACCGAATGATGTTGTACGTTGAAAGCCGGGTCTCGGCGCCCACGCGCATGGTCAGGTAGCCGATGCAGGCCGTCAGAAACCCTCCGAGGAAGATGGCCAGGGCGCCTTCGATCAGTCCCAGGGCTGCCATCAGCTCAGTCCCCACGAGAAATGCCGGCAAGGTGATGCTGACGCCGATGATGATGACGGCGATGGCCGCGCCGCTGACCGATTCGGCGGCCGGCACCGGGCCGCGGGAGAAATTGTCTGCAAGGCGTTGGGGCTTCATTTTCTTCGTCACGCGCCGGGATGGCGCGCCGCCAGCTCCGCGAGCGGGCGATAAGTATGCTCCATGCCGAACGCCTGCGGCCCCACCACCTTCAACGCATGCTCGGTCCGGAATACCGGGTGGCAGGACAGACCCAGCGCCGTCACCCGCTGGCCGTAGCGGATATCCGGTGTCGGGATCGGCTCGGCGGTTTCGCTGTCAACGACCGAGATCAGGTCCGGCGTCAGCGCCCGCGGCCCGCCGCCGAGCGTCAGCGCCAGGTACTCGTTTCGAAATTCGATATGGGCGCGATGACTTGCCCCGTCCAGCGACGCCAGATCAACCCAGCCGATCGCAAATCCCCGCTCGGTCGAGCGCCACACGTCCGCGACCTTGCCGTCGAAAAGCCGGACTACGTCGATGTCTGCGGCGTTGGCGCGAATGCCCTCGACGAGCGAATCGATCGGGGAGGCGCCGCTTCTTGCGTTCTCGATGGTCCTGCCCAGTTCAAGCGCCAGGGTGACCGTATCGGGTATGGCGACGCGCTTCGCATCGCGGCCGCTCATCGGGTAAGCCGCCAGGATGCAGAACACGCCCATCCCCATGCACACGGCCCGGGCGATCGCTTCTCCTTTCCTGTCGTCCTTGCTGTGGCAAATTGCGGTATTCAGGTGCTCGTCGGCCATGACGAAAGGCGAGGCAGAGACCCCGTTGATCGAGAAGCTCGTCATCTGAAGCTCGGGGAAGGCCCGCCGCATGCCGTCGCCATCGATGACCGGGAGTCCGCACGCGGCCGCGGCCACGATCGGGACCAGCGAATTGCTCCCGCCCATTTCGGCGGGGATCAATGCATCGGCCTTGCGCCCGATGTGCTCCTCGAGCGTCCGAACGGCGTGCACGACATGCGGCAGTTCGAACAGGCGTTCTTTCTCGACCGTAGGGGCGCCGAAGCCGGCGACGCAGATGACCTGAGCATCATCGTCGAGGTCGGCGAGCCCGATCAGCTTTGCGTGACCGCCGCCCTGCGCATGAAACTGGCGGGCGGCGAGCAGGGAAATGTAGGGGTCGCCCCCGCCCCCCGCGCCGAGCAGCGTCGCACCCATGGCGATTCGCGCTACCTGGTCGATGTCGAGTTTCCGGAGGCTATCCCCATGCATCACAGTTCTCCGCGAACGAGTCGGTGTCCTTGTCCGCCTCCTTCGGGAAATTGAGAGTTCCGGACGCACATCACACGCTGCCGCTCGACAGCGCCAGTTCGCCGGCGGCCTTGACTCGCAACCGCACCAGGGCGCCCGGTACGTAGCTCAGCGGGATTTCTTCGACGTTGGTGATTTCGATGGTCCCGGGCCGGGCACCGGCGTCGACTGCCGCCTGGCTGGCCCGTTCCCTGGCCATCTCCATCGCCGCATCGCGCCCCAGGGCTTCATAGGAATAGACCGCGTCGACCTCCCCTCCCGCCAACGCAATCGACGCCCCGACGGCGTTGGCCACCGCGGCGCTCTCCGGGACGATGACTTCGGATACCCCGGGTATGTCCCGGGATATGAGCACCGAACCGCCGCCGACGAGGATGAGCGGCACGGGCTCCGCACTGGTTTTCATGCGGTCCACGCCGTCGGAGAGCATCCGGTGAATCTTGGTGACGGCGAGATCGACCGTTTCCCGCGACAAGTCGGCAACCAGCGTTGGATCCCCCATCTGTGCGTATTTCGCCGCGACCGCCACATCGCTTGCCGTCAGCGTTTTGCCGCCAAACACTAGGGCATCGTCGAGCAAGCGGTACCCCACGGACTGCGGCCCGATGGTCAGGCCGGCGCCGTTCTCCGCTACCAGGCTTCCGCCGCCAAGACCCAGCGCCAGGATGTCGGGCATCCGAAAGTTCGTTCGCACCCCGCCGATATCCACCGTGACGGAGGACTCTCGCGGAAAGCCGTTGCTCAGCATGCCGATGTCCGTCGTCGTGCCGCCGATGTCGGCCACCAGCGCATCGGTGTGGCCGGAAAGAAATGCCGCCCCTCTCATGGAGTTGGTAGGCCCGGAGGCGAAGGTCAGCACGGGGTACCGCTCCGCCACATCGGCCGTCATCAGCGTGCCGTCGTTCTGGCTGAGATAAAACGGCGCTTCGATTCGAAGTTGCTGCAACGCCCGTCGAATGGACTGCACGACCCGGCTCGACAACTCGACGAGGCTGGCGTTCATGAGGGCGGCGTTTTCCCGTTCGAGCAGCCCCAGGCTGCCGACCTCGGATGAACGGGTGACGGACACTTCAGGCATCTCGTTTCGAACGATGTCTTCGGCGCGCCTTTCCATGTCATCGTTGACGGGAGAGAAAAGCGCGCTGATCGCCACGGACTTCAAGCCGTTCCCGCGAACACGTCTGGCCGCGTCACGTACCGCCAGCTCGTCCAGTTCGGAGTCGACGCTGCCGTCCACGTGGTAGCCGCCGCCTACGAGGATCATGTTGTCGCCGATGGCCGCGGCCAGGTCCGGCGGCCAGCCGCTGGTCGGCAGGACTCCCGATGATGCCGGGAGCGCAATGCGGATGAGGCCGACCTTCAAGAGTCCTTCGCGCGCGACGAACGCGTTGGTGAAATGCGTGGTGCCGATCGCGACGCAGCGGATGCGGTCGGTCGGAATATCGGACTCTTTCAGGACCGACTCAATGGCGCTGAAAATTCCGTCGCTGACGTCGGGGGTTGTCGGAAACTTCCTCGAGGCGATCAGCGTCGTGCCGTCCATGAGCACGGCGTCCGTGTTGGTGCCGCCTACGTCAACGCCAAGAATCATGCGTCAGGCGGGCCTCGAAGGATTCTCCCGGTTCGGAAAAACCTGGAAGTATCGATACTGACCCCACCATCGCAGTCCAGGAGCCGCCGCCATTGCAGCGCTCGGACTTGTCGGTGGCTACTGGTGCGAGGCGGATAGCTATTACTGCGGCTCATCCGGCTCCGGCGAACCCTCGAACAGCGTGCGGCCGTCGGCAAGGGTCGCATTGGCGAGACTCGCGGTAGACGTGCCGTTTCGTGCCTGGTAGGCGTCCACGATCAGGACGGTGCCGACGGCCAGATCCCCGGGCCTCCAACCTCTGCGAATCAGCCCATTCGCAGCGCGGGTCTCTATGGCCCAGTTGACCACGTTGCCGGCCTCATCCTCCACGTCCAGGTAGATCCAGGCATGGGGATTGGCCCACCTCATTTCCGACACCCTCCCCTCGAGACGCACAGGCGCGTTGATGTCGAACTCGGCAGAGAACGAATGATGCGCCAGGCCGCTGCTTGTCCCCAGGATCAAGCCAAGACTCATCCACGTTGTTGCGCGCACTGTCCGCGTCATGATCGTTCTCCCTGGCCCTGGCCGGCACGATACTCGTCGCGCACGTCCTTGAGATGTTGCAGGTCGCTATTGTCTTCGAGGCAGGCCACCTCGAGCAGCTCATCGTCGGAACGATTGAACGGCATTTCGATGGTCCAGGGTCGCGTGTAGGCGATCGGGTCCGATACGGTGGCTCGGTAGATCACCTGATTTTGCGCGACCGGGGTGAACGTCTCCACTACCGTCTGCGCATGGGTCACCACATCGCCGAGCTCGTTCAGCCAGGCCTTGCCGTTGAAGTTTCGCGACTCGACCACCAGCGTGTCGCCGTCCCATCGCCCTACGGAGTGCCCCTGCCACAACCGGATCCGGTCGGACAGAAAATCGCGGTCGTCCAGAAAGATGTGACGCCAGGACATGCGCTCGTGCAGCACGACGATGTGATCCTCACCCTGCACCACAAAGAACGGCGCAGGCACGTAATGGGACCGCGGCACGCCGGCCAGGAAACAATGCGCCGTGGGATCGTCGTAACCTCGGTGCGGGAGTTCCCGGTCGATTCGCTCGGCCCGCGCCCAGTCCTGGTACGGAAGCGTGCCGTCGATCGGGTCGACGACCTGTCCGCGGCTCGGCGGCATCAGGGCTTCCCTCTCGCGCGCTTCCAGGCCATAGTTGGCGCCACCCGCGTCGGCCATGAAATAGCCGCTGATATCGGGCGATCCGTCCGCAAGTCGGGGCACATCCGGCGGGGTCGCGGGAACGGAAAGTTGTGCGCCCGCGTCGGCATCGAACGGAGCGTTCTCCGCTGGAATCGGCGCCGGATACCAGGTGCGGACGTCCCGCTCGAAGTCTCCGTTCGCTTCCGATTTCTCCGCCTGGCACTGGTACTCCAGAATCCGGTCCAGGTGCGTTTGCCGCTTTAGCACCAGGCGAAGCGTCCAAGGCGTTGTGAAGACCTCCGGGTCGTCAATGGTGGCTTCGTAGTCGATGGTGTCGGCGTCACGCAGGCTGTAACGCTCGGTGACGTGCATGGCATTGCTGTGGAAATTGCCTGCAGCATCGAGCCAGGTCTGATCGTTCTGGTCGGTGACTTCCACGACCAGCACGTCGCCGTCCCAGCGTCCCCGGGAATTGCCCATCCAGGACTCCACTCCGGCGTACCGCGGCGGCTCCGTGTCGATGTATACGAGCCGATGCACTTGCTGCCACTCGAAAGTAATGGCCACGTGCCCGTCGGTCTGGAGGATATGGAAAGGATGCTCCAGGGCCATGACCCGAGGCACGCCCGGCAGGAAGCAGTTGCCGAGCGGGTCCGCCGTGGCGCGGTTATCGAAATTGACCTGCCTTTGCTCTGCCGCCCAGGACTGATAGGGAATCGCCCCCTCATCGACGACACTGAGCCCGGCAGGCATGTCGTGGCGGGCTGCGTGATCCTCAAGATCGTATGCTGCCCGGTTCACCGCCATCCAGATGCCCTGCAGGTTCGGCCGCCCATCCTGGGTTCGGGGAAGCGTTTGCGCCGCCGCGATCCCGACGAGCAAATGCGACGCGATTGCCGCCACCAGTACAGTCCGGACAGTCAACAAGCGACAAAACGCCGCCGAGAATCGTTGTCCGTACTGTTTTGTCCCCCTGACAGGGGGGCGTCCCTTCACAGACAGGAGTACCTGCTCCCTCATATGCAAGATCCAGCCGACCGCGGTGGCGCAAACATAGCATGCGAGCATCGGGAAAACCCTGCTCTGTCCGGGAAACGGACTGGCCGCAGGCGACGATTCTTCCTGAAAGTCTTGCGAGCCAGCTACACGGCCGGATGGTTCGGTTCCAGCCCGACCTGCCCGCGACCATACTGCTCGCGGCAGGAATGCCAATCCCAGAACGAATGAACGCTCAGGGCATTGATGTCGCGGAACCAGGCCTGTAACGGCGATTTCTTGTGGAAGCTCGCGGCGCCCGCTTCGTGAATGAGTTCGTTTATCGAGGCGCGGCAATGATCGGCGATCGTGCCGGCGTCGACTTCGTAGTCGCCGGCCTTGATGAGTGCCACCCTGGGTTCTTCGTCGCCGAGGTCAAGCCCGGTCAGCACCCAATCCGCGTGCATGATTCCGGAGTTCCAGGTCGACCGCCCACTGAGCTCGTAGCCGCCCGCAACGGGCGTGGCCTTGTGCATCGGACGGATCTGACCCGGGATTTTCGGGTACGGCTTGTTGCGGTACACATCGTCCTGAGCCCTTTCGTCCCCCAATGGATTAACGGCTCACGCGAAAGACGCGGTCGATATTGCAGGTGTCGTTTATTCTATCGGACCACCTTGGATCGCGGGCTACAACTTGGCGATACCGGTACCGCGCGCCTGAATCGATCGGAGAACCCATGTCGACCAGCAATTCACGAGTCATCTCCAACCGCGCCGTTTCCAGCGTTTCCTTCCTGCTCGTCGGACTCGGAGCCCTGGGCCTGAGCGCGTGCACCGAGACGCCTCCCGCCGAGTTTGACCTCGTCATCCTGAACGGCCGGGTCATGGACCCCGAAACGGGGCTCGATGCCGTGCGCAATGTCGGGATCAATGCCGGCCGGATAATCGCGATTACCCAAGAAGGCCTCGTGGGCAACGACACCATCGACGCCGCCGGTCTGGTGGTGGCTCCCGGATTCATCGACCTGCACGCCCATGGCCAGGACCCCGTCAGCAACCGGCTGCAGGCCCAGGATGGCGTCACCACCGCACTTGAACTCGAAGTCGGCGTCTACCCGGTGGGTGACTGGCTGGCCTCCCGCGCGGGAACGGCGCCCATCAATTACGGAGCCACGGTCGGCCACTGGGGGGCCCGCGTCAAACTGATCGATGGCCTGGATGTGGGCCACTTTCCGACGCTGACGGCCGAGGAGACGCTCCGGATGGACCAGGGGAACTATGCCTACGAGGTACTCTCCGACGAAGAGATCCACGAGCTTGCCGAGCTGATGGAAACCGGGCTGCAGGAGGGCGGACTGGGATTGGGTTTCGGGATCACCTACACCCCCGGAGCCTCCCGGACGGAGATTTTCAGGCTCTTCCAACTGGCCGAGCGGCTCGGAGTTGCCGCGTACGTTCATGTGCGCGCAGACAATTCGGACGGCCTGCTGGGTCCGTTTCAGGAAGTGATCGCCCTTGCCGCAAGCACGGGCGCATCCCTTCACATCGTGCACATGAACAGCAGCGCCGATGAAGAAGCTCGAGTCGCGCTCGAAATGATCCGGGGCGCAGTGAGCCGCGGTCTCGACATCACGACCGAGTCCTATCCCTACACCGCCGGCTCAACGCTGATCGAGTCGGCCCTGTTCGACCCCTGGGAGGGATTGACCGATGAGGAATACCAGCTCCTGCAGTGGCCGCCGACCGGTGAACGATTGACCACAGAGACCTTCAACCGGTACCGGGCCGAAGGCGGCTGGGTGATCATCCACGGCCGCGAGGAAGACACCAACGAGTGGATCGTGGCCCAACCCGACGTGATCGTTGCGAGCGACGGCATCCCGTTTCTTTATGGACCTGCCCACCCCCGCGGAGCCGGAACCTTCGCCAGGGTGCTCGGTTACTACAGCCGGGAGCGCGGGGCGCTCTCGCTCATGGACGCGCTCAGCAAGATGACCATCCAGCCCGCCCGGCGTCTCGAAGCCGTGGCGCCCGCGATGCGCAGTAAAGGGAGGGTCCAGGAAGGCGCCGACGCCGATCTGACGCTCTTTGATCCCGACCGCATCGTGGACCGCGCCACCTACACCGACGGCGATGTTCCTTCCGAGGGAATCATGCATGTGCTGGTGGCAGGCACGGCCGTGGTTCGCGACGGTCAGTTGATGGATGGCGTGTTTCCCGGCCAGGCCATAACGGGACAGGTTTCGTCTGCCCCGTGAGAGCCCGTCTATCGCCAGATCGGCACCGTCGCCGGGCTTTGTCGCCCGCGCATCTCTCGTCTGCCCCTTGAAGGCCCGTCCATTGCCGGATCAGTACTGTCGCCGGCCGGTCGCTTGCGCATCGCTGACACGCCCATCGTTGCCTGACCGCTCCGCTTGACTACACACGATGCGCCCGGCATCGTTCGGCCATGAGCAGGGTCCGGAACAGACTGGTCCGCGCCGCATTCCTGGCGGCTTTCGCCACAGCCACAGCGTCGGCGCAGCAGCCCGGCGCGCAGCAACGCGCTCCGATCGATCTGACCGGTTACTGGGTGTCCGTGGTCACCGAGGACTGGCGCTGGCGCATGATCACGCCGCCGCCGGGCGATTACGCCAGTGTGCCGATGACACCGGCAGCGTGGATCGTCGCGGAGCAGTGGGACCTGGAGGCCGACGTTCGCGACGGCAACGCCTGCCGGCCCTACGGCGCCGGCGGCATCATGCGGGTCCCCACGCGCCTGCGGATCTCGTGGCTCGACCCTGAAACCCTGCAGCTTGAAACGGACGCCGGCTCGCAGACGCGCGTGTTTCATTTCGGGGCATTCGAACCGATCCCGGAGCCCGACTGGCAAGGCAACTCGGTCGCCGAATGGGAAATGGTCGGCGGCCGCGGCACGGTATCCGGAGGCAGCCTCAAGGTCGTGTCGACCGGGTTCAGGGCCGGCTACCTGCGCTGGAACGGCGTGCCCTACAGCGATCGGGCGGTCGTTACCGAGTACTTCGACCGCTACGGGGCGTTCGACCAGGAGTGGATCACGGTCACGACGGTCGTCGAGGACCCGCTCTATCTCACCGATCCCTTCATCGTGACGTCCGACTTTCGCAGGGAAGCGGACGGCTCCGCCTGGAACCCCACGCCTTGCGTGACCGATCCGCCGGTTATCGGCGAGGCGAACTGAGGCTCAGGTAGACGGCTTCTACAAACATTTCGGTCGTCCAGTCGTCGCGCCCCTGCCCGTACCGCGAGTCGTATTCGAACGCCGGTTCCGCCTGCTTGATCTCGTCGAGGCTCATGCCGCGGTCCATCCAGGCGCGGATGCGATCCCGGACGATCGTCACCATGTCCCGATAACGCAACAGATCGCTTTCGTCGGAAATGCGGCCGTGCCCGGGCACGATCAAGGTGCCGCCCTCGCTGAGCGTATCGGCGATGGCGATGTCCAGAAGGTCATTGAGCGCATCGAGGACCCCCTCGATGCTGCCGCCGTTCTCGAGATCGATGTACGGCCAGGAATCCAGGCGAAACACGTCACCGGCGGCGATGACGTCGGAACGGCGGAAATGAACGATCGAGTTGGTATCGTCCAGGGCATTCGGCTGGTAAATGACCTCGACGGGCTCGTTGTTGAAGTAGAGATCGAACCGGGGCACGAAGAACGTCTCGGTGGGTTGCAGTTCGATGCCGAAGTCCGCATCGAACACCATGCGCAGCAGCAGGTTCTCGTGGCCGATCACGGCCGCGCCCACGTCGACGCCGCCGATCTGCGTGGCGTTGCCGCCGGTGAACGTGTCGCCGGCCGCCCGGAGCGCCGCATTGCCGCCGACACGGTCAGGATGCAAGCGCGTATTGACGATGTACCGGATCGTGCCGTCGGAAATGTCGTCGATCGCCTGCAGCAGATCGGCGCTGTATTCGGCGGAGCCGGAGTCGACCAGGAGAACGCCGTTGTCGCCGGCGGAAACGACGACGTTGCCCCCCGCGCCGCTGATGAGCCAGATTGGGCCTTCGACATGGGTCGTGCGAAGGGACTGCCCCATAGCCGTCGAGACGCCGAGCGTTGCGAGTAGGGCAAGTACCCCGGCAATCCGGTGGCCGATGACGCCCGCTGTCACTGCGCCTCCCCGGAGTTCAGCAGTTCCCTGAGCCGCTCACGGTACTCCGGCAGCGTCGTTGCGGCCCCGCCGAGCGCAGCCTCGCGCGGGATCCCGTGATTGTTGCGGAACTCTTCCGCGTAAGTGTTCTCCCCGGGCAGGAAGTGCGGAACCTGGCCGCGCGGACGGTCGATCTCGACGGTTCCGCGGCAGGGGTAGGGTCGCATCGTCTGATTCGTGTCGAGCGCGAAGTTGCGCGTATGAATGTAGGGCTCTTCGAGGCTGTGCGGGTCGTCGAGAATGCTGATGAACGTCAGTATGTCGCCATGCCGCGTCAGGAACTCGACCAGCACCGCTTCGTCGCTGTGCTCGACCCCGTTGCGTCGGATGCGCGACTCCTTCATGTCCGTGGTCGTGATTTCGAGCGCATTGCCGACCCAGCGTCCCGTCGAGAACCCCTGCCAGGTGTGGCGCTCATCGTCGCCGGGATGCGGGCGGCCATCCATGTAGACGACCCGGAACCGGTTGTAGGACTCGTGCAGCAGATGCCAGGCCACGGTATCGAGGCTCTGCGGGTCCACTTCCTTCCAGATTCTGAGGTTGCCGTGCATCGCGGCGTAGTTCGCGGGATGCGGCGAGCACTGGTGCTCCGGCACGGTCAGCAAGGATGCGCTCCAGCTCAGTCCGCGCCGCCGCCCGGCTTCGTTGAGCGGCAGCCCCGTGAAATCGCCGATCTCCGGACCCGGTCCCCGCTCGATCTGATCCTCGTGGCGTATGCCGCGCCACTCGCCAACGAGGTCAACCTGGGCATGAGCGGAACTCGCCGCAACGAGAAGCACCATGCAGAGTCCGAGTCTCATTTGAGCTCCCTTCTACAGCGCCGGATTTCGCCTGTGGCTGTAACGACTCCGCCAAGTGTGCCATATCGCAGAGCGCCGATCATCGGACGACTACCGCGCAAAGCAGGCACAATCGCGAATCTGGATTCAGGAGCCTCCAGGACGATTGGCAGCCGCACTTTCGCGCCAACGGATTCGTGGCTTAGCCGCTACCCTGCCGCCCGCCGGACCCCGCCCCGTCCGCCGTCCGCTCGAACACGGTCGTGGCCGCGCCGATCATCGAAGCGACGTCGCTCAGGTTTGCGGGCACGATCAGGGTGTTGCCCTCCTTCGCGAGGTTCCCGAACCGCTCCAGGTAGTCCTCGGCAACCCGAAGCTGCATCGCCTTGTCGCCGCCCTCCTGGTTCAGTGCCGCCGCGACCTTTCTCAGGCCTTCGGCGGTCGCCTCGGCCACCGCGAGGATGGCCGCGGCCTCACCCTCGGCCTCGTTGATCTGCTGCTGCTTGGCGGCTTCGGATTCCTTGATGACCCGCTGCTTCTCGCCCTCGGCCTCGTTGATCTTCGCGTCGCGCACGCCCTCGGACTCCAGCACCGTCGCGCGTTTCTCGCGCTCGGCGCGCATCTGCTTCTCCATCGCCGTGAGTACGTCGTGGGGCGGATTGATGTTCTTGATCTCGTAGCGCAGCACCTTCACGCCCCAGGGATTGGATGCCTGGTCCAGCTCCTCGACGACCCGCACGTTGATGTGGCTGCGTTCCTCGAAGGTCTTGTCAAGCTCGATCTTGCCGATCTCGCTGCGCAGCGTGGTCTGGGCGAGTTGCGCGATCGCAAAGAGGTAGTCGCCGATCCCGTAGGACGCCTTGCTCGCCTCCATGACCTGAAGGTAGAGCACGCCGTCAACGCCCACCTGGACGTTATCCGACGTGATGCAGATCTGCTCCTCGACGTCGATGGCCTGTTCCTTGAGCGTATGGCGGTAGGCCACCCGCTCGAGGAACGGTATGAGGATGTGGAAACCCGCCCCGAGCGTTCTCGAGTACTTGCCGAGGCTCTCGACGATGTATGCGTTCTGCTGCGGCACGACGACCGCCGTCTTGATGACGACGATGATGGCCACGATGGCGATCGCCAGGGCCACGATGAAACCAAAATCCATTTGATGCTCCTTCCTTAGTTCGAGGGATCGGTGACCGAATCGCCAGGCATCGCTTCGATGCCCAACTCCACTCCGTCGGCGGCCACGACACGCGCTTCGGAGCCGGACTCGATCGGCGCCCCGCCCACGTTGACGGCCGTCCATTGCGAGCCTCGCAACCTGACGCGCGTGCGGCCGTCAGGCGGTACGTTCTCGTTCACCGCGACCCGGGCGCCGATGGAATTGCCCTGAAACTCCTTCGTCCGCCCGCGCAGCTTGTCATAGAGCCGCTGCCTGAACAGCACCATCGAGGCGATGGCGAGCACCGCGAACGACAACCATTGACCCCAGATCGGCATCGAAACGCCGCTGAATTCGATCAGGCCGACAAGGATGGCGGCCGCGCCGACGAAAATCAGGTAGAACGCCGCATCGACCGCGAACAGCTCCGCGCCCATGAGCAGAAATCCGATGATCAGCCAACCCCACCAGACCATGTCACGCCTCCCTGGGAATCGAGCCCGCGCCGAATAATACCCTGTTGTGGACCGAACGCTGCCGGCGCAGCGCTCTTTCAGTCCTGGCTTGCCAGTTCCTCGCGCAGCCCCTTGACGAGACCGACGCACATGCACAGCAACACGAGCGCAAAGGGCAAGCCCACCGACAACGTCAGCGCCTGCAGCGACGCCATGCCGCCGCCGAGCATGAGCGCCATCGCGACCGCACCGGCGAGCACGCACCAGAAGACACGCTGCTGAACCGGAGCGTCCATCTTGCCGCCGGCGGTGATCGTATCCATGACCAGCGACCCGGAATCCGCCGAAGTGACGAAGAAGATCGTGATCAGCACCACGCTGATGGCGGAGACGAGTCCGGTCATCGGCAGCAGTTCGAGCATCCTGAAAAGCGCAAGTTCCGGCACGGAATCCGCCACGCCCGTGTATCCGCCCGAGAAATACTGGTCAAGTGCGGTACCGCCGAACGTCGCCATCCACAGGGTCGCGATGATCGTCGGCACGATCAGCACCCAGGTGATGAACTCGCGCACGGTACGACCGTAACTCACGCGGGCGATGAACATGCCGACGAACGGCGCCCAGGCGATCCACCAGGCCCAGTAGAAGGTCGCCCAGTCATGCAGGAAAGGGAAGTCCTCCCGCCCGATCCAGTTGCTCAACGCCGGCACGTAGTACAGATAATCCACGAAGGATTGTCCGATCGTCGCGACGATGACCAACGTGGGCCCCGCAATCAGGACAAACAGCCACAACAGCCCCGCAAGCCCCATATTGATCCAGCTCAGGCGCTTGATGCCCTTGTCGAGCCCCGCGATGACGGACACCAGCGCGATGCTGATGATGACCATGATCAGGATGACCCGGGTGGCCGTCGTTGCGGGAATCCCGAACAGGTATTGCAATCCGCCGGCGATCTGTTCGGCGCCGAAACCGAGCGACACGGCGAGTCCGAACAGGGTGGCGAGCACCGCGACGATGTCCACCACGTGCCCGAACGGCCCCCAGACTGCCTTGCCGATCAGCGGAAAGAATCCGGAACGCAGCGTCAGCGGCATGCCGCGATTGAAGCAGAAGAAAGCAAGCGACAGGCCGGCCACCGCGTAGCTCGCCCAGCCGTGTATTCCCCAATGCATGATCGAGGCGGCCATGCCCACGGAGCGGGCGGCGTCGGTGTCGGCGGGGTCGATGCCGAGCGGCGGCGCGAGCGTGTGGGTGACGGGTTCGAGTACACCGAAGAACATCAGGCCGATGCCGATGCCCGCCGCGAACAGCATCGCGAGCCATGCGGAATAGCTGTGCTCGGGTGCGGCGTCGCGACCGCCGAGGCGAATCCGCCCCAGGGGAGACAGGGCGATCCCGAGACCGAAAACCACGAAGAGGTTGGTCACAAGAAGGAAAAACCAGTCGAAGCCCTGCGTCACCCAGGCTCGCAGGTCGGCAAACAGGAGCGCGGCCTGCTCCAGGAACAGCAATGTTCCGATCACAACAGCGACCACGAGCGAAGCGGAGACGATGAAAACCGGGTTATGGATGTCCAGATTCAGGACCTGGATGTTGTGCTCACCGATCGTATGGCCGCAATCGGGAAAATCCTGCTCGCTCAGATTCGAATCCGCAGGTGTACTGCCGGCATGGTTCATGGCGCCCCCCCGAAAGGAGCGCGCTCGCCGTACGTCATCGACCTGGCGGACTCGTCGGCGTCAAGTTCGATCAGCCCTCGTTCGAGCACGCCACGGTCGCTGCAAGCCATCGTCCCTTACTCCCGGATTCCGAAACGCTGCCGGACGTCGTCGCCGAGCGCTTCATTGAGAGGAGCGAGCCAGGTTTCATAGTTGCGCCAGTAGTCGAGCCCCGACTGGAATATCGGCTGGCGCACCTGCTCGGAACTCGGCGTGCGCACCGCCCGGTCCGTTTGATGGAAGCTCAGACAGCCCGGCTCGAATTCGAGCCCGCAGTAGTCGAGCAGCCGCCGTACCTGGGTTTCGAGATCGCCCACCACATCCTCGTACTGAACGCGCAGCACCTTGCCGGGGAACACCGCGTCCCAGTGATCCATGAGTTCAACGTAGTCGCGATAGTACCGCCCGAGGTCCCCGAGGTCATAGCTGAATTCCTGGCCCTCGGCGAAAAGTTGCTTGTAAGCACTGAACCCGCAGGCCATGGGATGGCGCCGCGCATCGATGATCTTCGCATTCGGCAGGATCAGGTGAATCAGGCCGATGTGGCGGAAGTTGTTCGGCATCTTGTCGATGAAGAACGGCGCACCCTTCCGGTGTATGCGCGTGTCTTCGATGTACTGCCGGCCGAATGTCTCAAGTTCGTCGTCGGACAGCGTCGGGAGGATTTCGGGATAGCCGGGCTCGTCCCGGTCGCGGCCGCGGCGCCGCAACTGCTGCGACAGGGAGAGGATGTTCGGCAGTTCCAGCGTGCCGTCGACCATCGAATGGGACGACAGGATCTGTTCGAGCAGCGTCGAACCTGCGCGGGGCAAACCGACGATGAAAATCGGGTCCCCGGCCGTATGCCCGGTTCCGCGCGCGAGCAGCTCGGCCGTGCAAACGCGGCTTTGGGCACGCAGTTCCTCCGTCATCTTGTCCGCGTCGTAACGACTTAGCGCCCGCTTCGCGCGGTTGCCCTGCCCGTAGTAACGGAAGGACGTTTCGAAGTCCTCCCGGTCCTCGAACGCCTTGCCGAGTGCGAAACTCACGTGAACGCGGTCGGCATGGGGCAGCGTGTCGTTCACAGCCTGCGTGCGCATGCGCGCGATCTCGTTCTCGTCGAACTCGTAGACCTTGAGGTTCGACAGCGAATACCAGGCATCGCCGTGCCGAGGTTCGCTGTCGAGCGCGGCGCGGTAGGCATTGACCGCTTCGTCGTACTGGCCGCGGGTCTTGTAGGCGTGGCCCATCGAGGTGAGCGTGACCGGATCGCCGGGTATCCGCTCGAGAACCTTGTCGAACATGCCAAGGGCCGTTTCATAGTCACCGACCTGCATGCATTCGATGGCGTGGATCGACTGGAACTGCGGGTTGTCGGGCGAAGTCGCAAGAAGCTGCTTCGCCTGTTCGAGAGCCGGCCCGAACTTCTGGCGTTTCCTGAGCGCCGAAATATAGTCGATGTGCACGCGCACATTGTTCGGCTCGAACTCGTGCGCGGATTCGAGCAGGAACTCGGCATCCGTGAGGACTCCGAGCCGGATGCCGACATCGGCCAGCAGCCGCATCGCCTCCACGTGGTGCGGTACCTTCCTGAGGAACTGGCGGCAAAGGTCCTCCGCCTTGAGCAACCTGCCCTGGCTCATGAGGTCCATGACCGCGAGCAGCGGCTTCGGAAGGCGTTCGAGGTAGTCGAGCTGCTCCCTGGCGTGCGCGGCCTGCCGGGAACGGCCCTGACGATCGTGGATCCGGCATTGCTCGCGCCAGCTCGCGACCAGCGCGGGGTTGAAGCGGCACGCCGAGGCATAGGCCCGCAAGGCTTCGTTCGGCTTTCCCGAATCCCGGTAGATGTGGCCCTCCTCCTGGTGCACGCGACCGTTTTCGGGCGTCAGGGCTTTCAGGCGGGCGACGATCGCGAGCGCCGCATCGAACTCGCGCCGGTAGCGGCGGCAGACGGCGCTCATGTAGAGCGCGTCGGAGTGGTCGGGTTCCTTGCCGAGGATAAGATCGAGTTCGGTCAGCGCCTCGTCGTAGCGCTTCGCCACGACGCTCGCCTGGATTGCGGCGAGACGGGCGCCGTTGGCTGCGTCCGAATCCGCGCCGCTCTCGGCGCGCGCGCCACTGCCGGACGCCTCGCCCACGAATCCTCCGCCGCCGTCCACCGCGTCACCCGCCGCGCGGGATTGTGCGGCGGTTCCGCTTGACGTCCCGCTTGCCAGGCCCTTGTCGATCAGAAATCGAAGTTCGCGCGGATTCCGAAGGTTCGCGGTTGCGCGTAGGTCACGTGCTTGGTGTCGAACACGAATGAGCGTGAAACTTCGGCCCGTTCATCGGTCAGGTTGCGCGCATAGAGCTCCACGAGCCAGTTGTCGCGGCTCACGCCGAGCGACAGGTCCAGCATCGTCCAACTGTCGATCCGGTCGCGGTTGATCCTGATGATGTCGCTGTAGGATTCCGACGACCAGGAAATCATCGGCATGATGTGCGCCGTCATCCCGCCGGACATCTCCCACTCGTAGCGCGCCCGCAGATTACCCTGGAACTCCGGCGCGAAGGCGAGTTCGTCGCCCACGCGCACGTCGTTCGTCGGCGTGATCTTGCGCGTGATCTCGGTATCGAGGACCGAAACGGCGCCCGCGATCGTGAGCCCGTCAGCCCCGGCGGGCAGCCAGGTGAAATCGGCTTCGAAACCGGTGACCTCCGCATCGGCCGCGTTGTCGGAGAAAAACAGGTTGACGATGCTGGTATCGAAGATCGTGGTTTGCAGGTTCTCGACATCGACGCTGAAGAGCGCGGCGTTCAAGCGGAACGCGTTGCCGAAGTCGGCCTTCATGCCGAATTCAAGGTTGACCACCTCGTCGGTTTCGAGTTCGAACGGCACCACGAACCCGCTGCCGTCCGCGCTCGGGCGCCCTCCCGGACGATTCAGCAGACCGGGCCGGAAACCTTCCGAGAGCGTGACGTAGTACAGGTGCGCCGCTTGCGGCCGCCAGTCGAGCGTGACCTTGAAGATCGTGCCGTCGGCCACCGCCTTGTCGGGCGCGCCCACCGCGTTGCCGGGCATGAACTGCTGCGAGATATTCGTTCCAAAACGCTGCCCGTCCGTCCTGTTCGCGCCGAAATTGCCGAACGAGGAATTGGCGCTGCCCTCGAGATCCACCTCGATCTCGTAGTTGCGCGCGCCGATCGTCAGCGCGAACTCATCGCTCAGGTCGATGCCGAGTTCGGCGAAAAGGCCGAACTGATCGTCCGTGCGCCGGATGTCGTTGCGGAAAATGACGCCCGGGTCCGTGCCGTATCGATCCGGTCCGAACGGCCCCGGGAAGGTGTAGTAGCCGGGACCGGCGCCGAAGGCGCTGCCGCTCGGATTGCCCGGCGCGGCGGTCGGGTTGGTCAACGGATAGTTCGGCGCGAACCCCGGATGCCCGTTCCAGGAGATGGCCTCGAGCGACCCGGGATAAATGAAGTCATTGACCTCGATGAGTTCGCTCTCGCTCACGAACACGCCGCCCTGTATGCGCCAGCGTCGCGACTGATCCGTAGCGAAGCGGATTTCGTGGGTCGTGACCTCGAGCGCGTTCAGGCTGTTCACGTACATGAGCGGCTCATGGCAGGTCGTGCCGACGCGTGGAATACCCGGAGGCGAGTTGTAACTCGTGTAGGTCGCGTAATAGTCGCAAATGTAGTACGGCAGGTATTGGCCCACGAACAGGTAGTCGGAGTAGTCGACGATCTGGTCCGATTGCCGGTCGGTGAATGCACCGGTGTAGATGACTTCGAGCGCATCGAAACGGCCGGTCAGCGTCCAGGCCGTGTTGTCGAAGGTGTCCTCAATGCTCTCGTCGACGAAGCGGCTGATCTCGAGATCGCCGATATCGGGATCTGCGAAGAACACGCCGTCCGCCTCGGTGTCCTGCGTGGTGTGAGCGACGAGAATGTCCCAGTTGTCGCTGACGTCCCAACGGGCGGAAATCCTGGCGCCGGTGTAATCGACGCTGTTGATGTCGTCGTCGACGACGCCTCTGTTGTCGGCCTCCATGAAATTGATGTTGGAGAGATCGACGCCCGCCTGGAATCCGCCGCGGAAATCGGCAACCGGCACGCCGTTCTTGCGGACGGTGCCCGCCGGCCGGAAACGCGCGGCCTGACTGGCCGATCTCGTACCGGGGACATTGTCGATCCAGCCGCCCTTGCTGTCGGTGTAGGCGACCGCGCGCAGCCCGAACGTATCGCTGACCGGCATGTTCAGCACAACTTCGGCGTTGGCGCTCGTGTCGCCGTCGCTTATCGAGTTCGTGCCGAGCTTGACCCGGCCATAGAACTCCGTAAGTTCGGGCTTGTTCGTGATCAGACGCACGTTGCCGGCCTGGGAACTTGCGCCGAACAGCGTGCCCTGGGGTCCTGAGAGCACCTCGATGCGCGCGAGATCCGCAGCGTAGACGTCGAGGTTGCGGCCCGGATGGGCGAGCGGCTGCTCATCGAGGTAGAAGGCGACGTTCGGCGCCAGCCCAGCGACGCCCGCAACCGTGAGATTCGGCGTCGTCGACGCCACACCCCGAATGTATATCGTGTTCTGGCCAGGCCCGCTGCCGCCGGCGGTCACGCTCGGCAGTTGCAGCGAATAGTCGGCAAAGTTGGTGATGCCGAGCTCGTCAATTTCGCCGGGATCGAGCGCGACGACGGCCAAGGGTACGTCCTGCAGGTCCCGCTCGACGCGTGTCGCCGTAACGACAACCTCTTCGAGTGCGCGGCCACTGCCGTCTTCCTGCGCCAGGGCGGACGGACCTGCGAGCACAGCCGCGATGGCCGTGGATAAGGCGGTACGTTTTGTTTGCACGGAAACTGCCATTGTGGCCCCCTGTTCGTGACCGAATCCCGACTCCGGAATAGTCTGAGAATATCACTGCGATGCGACGCCGGATGAAGCATATGCGACATCGGAACCCCAAAAATGGACAGTGACCGGATACTTTAGGCGATGCTTGAATTCTATTGTCGCGTATTGCCAACAGTTGTCGGAGGCCCCCGGATGTCGCCCGGGATTGGCTCGGCGTCGCATCGGGTGATGCAGGAATCGGGGCCGAGTTCCGAAAATGTCTGGCGGTGGCCATCCACGGCCGGAGAGTGCCATGGATAAGCAGGCTCAAATCGTGATCGTCGGTGGCGGCATCATGGGTGTCGGCCTGCTCTACCATCTGGCAGCGGAGGGCTGCAGCGATGTCCTGCTGATCGAGAAGGGCGAACTGACTTCGGGCTCGACCTGGCACGCGGCCGGCCAGTGCCCCAACCTCGTCGGCGACTACAATCTCGCCAAGATTCACGAGTACAGCAACTCCCTGTACCGGGATCTGGAACGACTGACGGGTCAGGACGTCGGTTGGCATGGCTGCGGCAGCATCCGTTTCGCCCTGACCGAGCAGGATCTCGACTGGTTCCGCTTCCTGCGTGGAATCGCGGCCAACGTCGGTTACCACATGGAAATCATCGACGTTGCCAAGATCCGCAAGCTGAATCCCTTCGTCTCCACCGAAGGCGTACTGGCCGGAGCCTGGACCCGCAACGACGGTCATGCGGACCCGTTTGGGCTGTGCCAAGCCATGGCCAGGGGGGCGCGCGCGCACGGCGCCAGCACCATGCGGCGCAACCGCGTGACCGGCATCAAGGCCCGGCCGGGAGGCGAATGGGAAGTGTTAACGGAACAAGGCACGGTCATCGCCGAAACCGTGGTCAACGCCGCCGGCTGCTTCGCCCGGCAGGTGTCTCAAATGGTGGGCGCCGACCTTCCCATCTGCAATATCCAGCACCACTACCTCGTCTCGGGCCCGGTACCGGAACTGGCCGGCAGAGACGACGAACTCCCCGTGACCCGCGATCCCTGGGCTTCGTCCTACATGCGCCAGGAGCAGGAATCCGGCCTGATCGGCATCTACGAGGGCGACGGTATCGCCGAAGCCTGGCAGCCGGGCGGGCTGCCGCCCTGGGAATCGGACAGCGAACTGTTTTCTGACGACCTCGAACGCCTGATGCCCTGGCTCGGCCGCGCCATGGAGCGCATGCCGATCTTCGAGCCGGCCGGCATCAAGCGCATCGTCAACGGGGCCATCTCCCACAGCCCCGACGGGATGCCGCTGCTCGGACCCGTGGCCGGCTTACGCAACTTCTGGCTCTGCTGCGGCTCGTCCTTCGGCATCGCCCAGGGCGCCGGTTGCGGCAAATTCCTGGCTCAATGGATGTTGCACGGCGACTCGGAAATCAACATGACCGGGTTCGATCCGCGGCGCTTCGGCGTATTCGCCGATCTCGACTACATGCGGGCCAGGGGCCGCCAGGACTACAGCCGGACCTACGTCACGCCGTTCCCGGGAGAAGAACTGCCGGCGTCGCGCGAGTGCCGGGTCAGCCCCCTTCACGAAAAGCTCAAGGCCCGGGGCGGCGTGTACACCGAAACCTTCGGCTGGGAGCGTCCGAAGTGGTTCTCGCCCGACGGCCGTGAGGAGCAATACAGCTTCCGTCACAACAACGTCTTCGATGTGGTGCGCGATGAGTGCCTGGCGGTGCGCGAGCGCGTCGGCATCCTGGACATCTCCGGGTTCGCCAAGTACGACGTGACCGGTCCCGACGCGGCAAGGATGCTGGATCGGCTGTGCGCGAACCGGCTGCCGAAGCAGGGCCGCATTGTGCTGACGCATCTGTTGTCCGAGGGCGGGCGCATCGGCGGGGAAACAACCGTCACGCGCCTCGACGATGAATCCTTCTATGTGCTATCCGCCGCCGGCGCCGAACTGCGGGATCTCGATCACCTGCGGCAGGGCCGCCGTCCGGACGAGCATGTCAACATCGCCAATGTCACCGACGAGCGCGGCGTACTCGTGCTGGCCGGTCCGCGCGCCCGCGATGTGCTCGCAAAAGTGACGGACGCGCCGCTCGACAGCGGCGCCTTTCCCTGGCTCAGCGGCCGGCAGATCGATGTCGCCGGCATGCCGGTGCGGGCACTGCGCGTGAACTACGTGGGCGAACTGGGCTGGGAACTGCATCCGGCGATGGAATACATCGAACCGCTGTACGACGCGCTGATCGAAGCCGGAGCGTCGTCCGGCATCCGCGATTTCGGCCTCTACGCGGTCAACAGCCTCAGGCTCGAGAAGGCCTACCGCAGTTGGGGCGCCGAGCTGACGAACGAAGTCACCCTCATCGACGCCGCCATGGAGCGATTCATCAAGTTCGACAAGGGCGACTTCGTCGGCCGCGATGTGACCCTTCAGCAGCGCGACCGCACCCTGCAACTGATCTATTTCAGCCTCGATCCCGGCGATGCGGACGTTCTGGGCGGAGAGCCCATCTACGCCGGCGAGCGCTGCGTGGGAGTGACCACGACCGGCGGTTACGGCCACTTTGTACGGCAGAGCCTCGGCTTCGGCTACGTGCCGCCGTCGCTGGCGGATCCCGATGCCGAGTTGACGGTCGACGTTCTCGGTCAACGGCGCCGGGTGACGATACTGAAGGACCCGGTCTACGACCCGGCCAACAGGCGATTGCGCGCCTGACGATCGATGGCGAGCCGGCCCGAACGCCTTCCCGAGCTGCCGCGCCGCGCCAGCGTAGTCGTGATCGGCGGCGGCGTGATCGGCTGCTCGGTGGCCTACCACCTGGCGCGGGCCGGAGTTTCCGATGTGACGCTGCTCGAACGCAGGCAGCTCACCTCGGGCACGACCTGGCACGCGGCGGGTCTCGTGGGCCAGTTGCGCACATCCATCAACATGACGGAACTCGCGCGCTATACCAGCGAGCTCTACCTGCGCCTGGAGGCGGAAACCGGCCAGGCAACGGGCTACCGTCGCTGCGGTTCCATCTCGCTGGCCACCAACGAGGAACGGTTCGAGGAATTGAAGCGCAGCGCCTCGATGGCGAAGGTCTTCGGGCTCGAGGTGAACGTCGTCACGCCCGCCGCCATCAAGGCCCGGATTCCGCTGGTGAACACCGCCGACGTGCTCGGCGGCATTCACATACCGTCCGACGGCTACGCCAACGCGGTGGATGTCACCAACGCGCTGGCCAAAGGCGCGACCGCCGCCGGTGCGCGCATTTTCCAGGACACACCGGTCACGGCCATCAACACCGGGGGCGGCAGCGTCACGGGCGTGACCACCGACCGGGGCGAGATCGACGCCGACTGCGTGGTGTTGTGCGCCGGCATGTGGACCCGGGAGCTCGCAGCTTCCATTGGCGTAAACGTGCCCCTGCACGCCTGCGAGCACTACTACGCGCTGTTCGAATCGGTGGCGGGGCTGGACGAGAACTTCCCGGTCGTGCGCGACTACGACGCCTGCGCCTACTACAAGTACGACGCGGGCAAGCTGCTGCTCGGCGCCTTCGAGCCCAACGCCCGCCCCTGGGCCATTGAGGGAATCCCCGAGGATTTCTGTTTCGACGAGATCGACGGCAGCCTTGAGCACTTCGAACCGATCCTGGAGCAGGCCCTGGCGCGCATGCCGGCGCTGGAATCGGCGGGGCTGGAGACGTTCTTCTGCGGCCCGGAGAGCTTTACGCCGGATGTTCGCTACCACCTCGGGCAGGCGCCGGAACTCGACAACTGCTTCTTGGCGGCGGGGCTGAATTCCATCGGCCTGCAATCCGCCGGCGGCATCGGCCGGGTCATCTCGGACTGGATCCGCTTCGGATATCCCCCGTCGGACCTCTGGGAAGTGGACGTGCGCCGCAATCAGCCCTTCCAGCGCAACCGGAAGTACCTGCGCGAGCGGGTCTCGGAGAGCCTCGGCCTGCTCTACGCCACGCATTATCCCTATCGCCAGTACGACACGGCCCGGGGCGTCCGCAAGTCGCCGCTCCACGACCGGCTCGAAGCCGCCGGGGCCTGCCACGGCGAGGCGGCGGGTTGGGAGCGGCCCAACTGGTATGCGCCCGAACCGGATCTCGCGCGCTACGAATACAGCTACGGACGGCAGAACTGGTTCGAGCATGCCGCGGCGGAACACCGGGCGGTACGTGAGCGCGTGGGGCTGTTCGACCAGTCCTCTTTCGGCAAGTTGAGGCTCGAGGGCCGGGACGCCGCCCGCGTGCTCAACACAATCTGCGCGAACGACGTCGACGTGCCTCCCGGCCGCATTGTTTATACGCAATGGCTGAACGAGCGCGGCGGCATCGAGGCGGACCTGACGGTGACGCGGCTGACCGAAGACTGCTACCTGATCGTGACCGCCGCCGCCACGGAAGTCCGCGACTTCAACTGGCTGCAGCGGCACATTCCGGCCGACGCGCACTGCGTGCTGACGAACGTGACCTCGGCCATGGGCGTGATCTCGATCATGGGGCCGAACGCCCGGGCGCTGCTTGAGTCCGTGAGCCCCGACGACCTCTCGAACGAGGCCTTCCCGTTCGCCCACAGCCGCGAAATCGAGCTCGGCTATGCCCTGGTGCGCGCCGCCCGGATCACCTACGTCGGCGAACTCGGCTGGGAACTCTACATTCCCACCGAGTTCACGGTCGGTGTCTACGACGCCATCGTCGAGGCGGGCGCCTCATTCGGCCTGGCCCACGCCGGCTATCACGTGCTGGATTCGCTGCGCATCGAGAAAGCCTACCGGCACTGGGGGCACGACATCACCGACGAGGACACGCCCCTCGAAGCGGGCCTTGGCTTCGCCGTGAAATTCGACAAGCCCGGCGGTTTCATCGGCCGGGAGGCGCTGCTAAAGGAAAAAGCGACGGGCTCGGCGAAACGCCTGCTGCAGTTCCGGCTGCTGGATCCGCAGCCGCTGCTCTATCACAACGAACCCGTCCGGCA
>JAJEGJ010000088.1 GCA_022819905.1 Alphaproteobacteria bacterium | reverse complement strand
GACGCGGGCCGGGCGGGTGGCGGCGGCTGCGCGGACGGCGGCGGAGGAGGCCGCGGGGGTGGCTGCCGCCAGCGCCGTGCAGGCGACGGCGGCCGCCGGGACGGAGCTGGCGATCGACGGCACGGTGATCGGTGTGGGCGGGACGTTCATCGATGTCGCGGCCGGGACCACCCGCGTGCTGGGGCCCGGTCCCGGCGGCGCCGGGGCGGAGGTGACCGGCCTGCTCCGGCCCCTGGGCCCGACGGCCGCGGGCGGGGCCGTCGCCGGAGTCGCGTACGTGGCGCCGGTCCCCGACGATCTCTCCACGCCCGAAGACGAGTCGGTGGCGGGAACCCCGTACCGCCAGGCGGTGGCGGCGCGCACGTACGCGATCGGCAGGACGCTGGATTCGGCCGACGACACGGCCCGCCTGATGCTGATGACCCACTACGCCGGGTCGCGGGGGTGGCGGGTCTTCGCCCCTCCCCCGCCGTCCGCGGGCATCGAGGTGACGTCCACGAAGGCGGGCTGGCTCAGCCTCGATCCGGCCACCGGCCGCACGTCCACCGCCGCGGCGCATGCCCACAACACGCCCTTGACCTCCGTGGGCATGTACCTCCCTGCCGGTGCCGCGGACGGCGTGCTCAGCCATACCGACCAGGTCGCTGCGGACGCGCGGCCGGTGGAGGTGTTCTCGTACACCGATCCATCGGACGGCACGACGCGGTACGCGACGCAGACGGCCACTGTCACCCACTACGGCAGCGACGGCGGGACCTCCTGGATCTACACGAGCGGGGCCGACGTCACGGCCCCGGCGGCGGGCGGCCCCCATGTCCGGGAGGTACGGGTGGCGGCCGACGTGCCGTCGGCGGTCGCCTATCGGCACCTTCAATTCGGCATCTGGGCGGCGCTTGGCGAGGCCGCACGGGACGGCGGCCAGCGCATCGCCTCCCCCGGCATCGGCTTCGTGCAGGGCATCGGCGACGGCCTGAGCGGCGCCGACCTGCCGGTCAGCGGCGACGCCACGTACGCGGGCAACTGGGTGGCCGCGGTGTGGTCCGGCGCGGGGCGGCATGCCCTGCGGTACGGACCCGCGTCGCTGACGGCGAAGTTCGGGGACGGCGCGGTCACCGCGACCCTGGCGGGCCTGGCCGTGCTCGAGGGCCGTATCGACGGCAGCATGTTTGCCGGGACGAAGGCCACGGCGGCGGCCGGCAACCGCCACGGTCTGGCGCCGGGCGGTGCGTTTGCGGGCACGTTCGGCGGCGGGTTCTACGGCGCCGGGGGGGAGGAGGTCGGCGGCGTCTTCGACTTCGCGTCGCCGGGCCTGACGGGCGGCGGCTTCCGCGGCGCCTTCGGCGGGGTCCGGCAGGAATAGCGCCCGCCCACCCGGTGCCCCGACGGTGTCCCGGGCAGGTCGCGCCGGACGGATTGTCCCGGCTGCCGGGCCTGCACCCGGGGATCTTCTGGCGGGGACTGTCTGGACCGTGGCCTGGCCGCCGGCTTCGACGGCGACGGCCTCCGAGCCCGGCCAGGTATTGCGGCGTCTCCCGACCTGCCAGCACGCGTGGCGCCGGTGCCGGGGCCGACAGCAGCCAGGCTTCCTGGAGCGGGCGCCGTTTCCGATTCGGCTGCACCCGGCGGTTCGGGCTCCTGGCCGGCAGCCTGCCGGTCGAGCTTCCGCGACGATGCGGCCGAACAGTGGGCGTTGACGTCGGGCTGTGCGTTGGCCGCGTACCCGCCGCGCCTTCACTGCCCCCCGCGCAGCGGCCGCGCGATCTTCGCGGACCGGGCGGCGGGGCGGAGCAGGATGTAGAGGAAGAACAGCCGGTCGGGGAGTTCGAGGCGACTGAACTCGTGCGGCGCGATCACGAGGCGGTTCCAGCGCCACACGCCGCTTGCGCCCGATGTCCTGAAACTGTCCCCGGCCGGCCGCGGTGGCCGGCTCACCTGGCTGCTGGACACGCTCCAGGGCTGCCCCGGCAGGTTACCCGCCAGTTACCATCGACTGTCAGGTATAGCCCCCCGACTATTCCAGATCAGGGGGCATCGGACGGCGGTGCTTGCCGATTCTCATGAATGCCACCGATTCGCAGTCGACGTACTTTCGATTTCCTGCCGCGGTCCCGTGGTCGCGGCACCGGCCTCCGGTCAGCGTCCAGACCCGCCGCCGAACGTGCCCGGCGTGTCCCGTAAAATCGCACCAGTTGGCAGTTCCCCTTGCCAACCCCCTCCACCACGACGGTGCTCACCACAAGCTCGGGCAACGTGCTGACGCCTCAAAGTTTGTCAACACATGCGCCGACAATAGAATGCCAGCGCATCCGGAGCGGACAACTCCTGCCCTCAGGGGGTGACCGCCGAAGGGCTCCCGCGAGCTGATTCGATGGCATTTCTAGGCACATTGCTCGGCGGGACTCTGGGTTTCGCGATTGGCGGGCCGATCGGCGCTCTCATCGGGGCGGGTGGCGGGCACCTGTTCGACCGCTTCCGGGAGAGCGAACGGCGGACGTTGGCAGGTCCGAGTGCCGGGGTGACGGGGAAGCAGGCGGAGGCCCAGGTTGCCTTCGCCGTCGGATTGATTGGGCTGTCCGCGAAGGTTGCCAAGGCCGACGGACGCGTGACGCCCGATGAAATACGGGCGTTCCGCCGCGTTTTTCATTTCCCGTCGCGCGATGAAGCGAGAGTGGCGGCCATTTACAACGAGGCCAGGCAGTCCTCCGACGGTTTCGAACAGTATGCCCAACAGTTGGCTGCGATCCTCGGGTCGCGGGACGAACGGTGCGCCCAGATTTTGGACTGCCTGTTCACGATTGCTGCTGCTGACGGCGTGTTTCATCCGAACGAAGATCGGATCATTCGAGAAATCGGTCGCATCTTCGGTTTCGGCGATTCGGAGATGGCCTCGATACGGGCACGGCATCAGGGGACGGCCGGGCACGGGTCGCAGGGTGCAGCGGATGCTTCGAGCTACGAGGTGCTGGGAGTCGCGCCGACGGCGTCCGACGATGAAATCAAGTCAGCGCACCGGAGCCTGGTCCGAAAATTTCATCCCGACCACCTGGTGTCCAAGGGATTGCCAGACGAGTTGATTGAGCACGCCACCGAGCGACTCGCTGCCATCAACAGCGCCTATGAGGCGATCATGAAGAGCCGGCCGCGCAAATGAACCGCGCGATTCGAGAGGTCCTGTCTCCGAATTCCAATGCCCGCCCAGCCAGCGCCGACATTGAGCTCGTGGTGGTTCATTTTACGGGCATGGAAACCGCCGAAGCCGCCCTGCGCGAGCTCACCCAATTGGGCTCCGGCGTCAGCGCCCACTGGATGATCGACGAGGACGGAACCATCTACCGTCTGGTTCCAGAGGAGCGCCGTGCCTGGCACGCTGGCCTGGGTTCCTGGCACCACTGGCACGATGTAAACGCAGTCTCGATCGGGATAGAACTGGTGAACCCCGGTCACGATCACGGCTATCGGCCATTCCCGGATCTGCAGATCGAAGCGTTGGAGGACCTGCTGGCCGACACGTTCAAATGCCACGGACTGCGTCCCTGCGACCTCATCGGACATTCGGATGTGGCGCCGGAGCGCAAGCAAGACCCGGGTGAGTTGTTTCCGTGGGAACGGCTGGCGCGAGCCGGCTTCAGCATCTGGCCGGACGAGGTGTCGGAGTATCCGGACGGCGGGCTCGGTGTGATGGATGATGCCGAGGATTTCATCGGCGACGAGGAAAGCCGGACCGAGTTCGGCCTGGATTCCATCAGCCTGCGCGAGAGTGTCTCGGAGCTTCAGGAGAATCTCCAGGCAATCGGGTATGGGATCGAAACCAATGGCGTTTTCGGTGCCCAAACCGAGGCTGTCGTGGCTGCTTTCCAGCGGCGGTTCCGACCCGGCACTGTGGACGGATACGCCGATTCTGAAACGCGGGCCCTGATTCATGCGGTCGCCCAGATGTCCCGCTAGCGAAGTTCGCTCGGCCGCGGTCGTGGAGCCGTTATCTGGCCTGTTGCGCCGGCGGGCCTTGACCTGGCCCGCCCGATCCCATTGAATCCCGTGGCCAGACGGCTGGATGACTGCTCCCGGGGTTCCCCGGGGGAGGAAAGTCCGGGCTCCACGGAAACACGGTGCCGGGTAACGCCCGGCGGAGGCGACTCCAGGGACAGTGCCGCAGAAAACAAACCGCCGGCGCGAATGCGCCGGCAAGGGTGAAACGGTGCGGTAAGAGCGCACCGCGTCTTCGGCGACGGAGACGGCACGGTAAACCCCACCGGGAGCAAGACCGAATAGGGACGGCGTGGCCCGTGATCGGGCCGATGGTGTTTCCGCCTCCGTCCGGGCCGGTCGCGCGAGGCACGCGGTAACGCATGCCCCAGATGAATGGTCATCCTTGACAGAACCCGGCTTACAGGCTGTCTGGCCCCACCCGTTCCCCGGGAGAACCTGCCACGATTCCACACTCCAGCGGGCTGATATGGAACAAACTAGGATCATCTAAGCATTTGTCGAAGCGCTGATTATCGTTGACGCTGCCCATGAATAGGCGTAAAATCCCATGTTCACCCATTTGGGGTGAACAGCGCAGCTGGGTCGTCGTGTGGAGGGTCGAGCGATGCAGGAGGTGGGTAACCGCGCCTTCTTCGCCGGCACGTTTACGCACCGGATTGACAAGAAGGGGCGGATCAGCATTCCGGCGCGTTGGCGCTCGGAGTTCCGGTCGGAAGAGTCTCCCCATCTGTTCGTCGCGTCGACGGCGAGCGGTGACGCGGCCTGCGCCATCGAATGCGTTATGCAGTCGGACCTGCGCCGTCGCAACTCCGAGCAGGCTGACCGCACTGAGCTTTCCCAGAAGCAGCGCGGGTTGCTGGGGCTTCACCACTTCCACGCATATACCGCCCAGCTGATCGATCCCGAAGGTCGTGTCCAGCTGCCTGCCGAAGCGCTGATTGCGGCCGACCTGGCCCTTGACCGCTCGGCTGAGGGCAGCGCCAAGACACGCAGCTACTCCATGCGGTCGCCGACAGCCGTCCTGATGGGCGCTGGCGACCGGTTCTACATCCTCCACCCGGATCAGGTCGGTCCGTTCTTGGCCGAGGCGTCGGCCGAAGCCGAGGCCGCCGACCGCGACTCCAGGTCCGGGTTCTAGAAACGCCGGCACGTGGGCACTCGCCTTTCCTCCCTCCAACATGGCATCCCAACCATAGCCCACGTGCCGGTTCTCCTTGCGGAGATCGTCACGCAGCTGCAACCGGTCGACGACGCGCTCTACGTGGATGCCACGTTCGGCCGCGGCGGCGTCGCGAGGGCGCTGCTTGAAGCGGCAGACTGCCGCGTGATTGCCATTGACCGCGATCCGGCCGCGCGTCCGGCCGCAGCCTCGCTGTCGGAGCAGTTCGCCAGCCGGTTCCAGTTCGTGCAGGCGCGTTTCGGAGGGGTGGATCAGGTCCTGGCCTCGCTCGACGTCGAGCATGTCAACGGCGGGATCGTCTTCGACTTAGGGGTATCGTCGCCGCAGCTTGACGACGCGGCGCGCGGGTTTTCGTTTCGCCGGGACGGGCCGCTCGACATGCGGATGGGCGGTTGCGGGCAGACAGCCGCCGACATCGTCAACGCAATGGACGAATCCGCGCTTGCAGGGATTCTGCGAACGTTTGGCGAAGAACGTCACTCTCGCCGGATTGCGCGCGCGATTGTGGCCGACCGGCCGTTTGCTCGCACGGTCGAGCTGGCGGACGTGGTGCGCTCGGCGGTTCCGGGCAGGCAGGAAACGATTGACCCTGCGACGCGCACGTTTCAGGCCCTCCGAATTGCCGTCAACGATGAACTCGGCGAACTGCGTGCGGCACTGCGCAGTGCGGAGCAGCTACTGATCGAAGGCGCCATCTTGGCAGTGGTCGCGTTTCACTCGCTTGAGGACCGACTGGTCAAGCGCTTCTTGGTGGAACGGTCGAATCGCGCTCCGCGAGCGCACCGTCACGCTCCTCCCGCCGGTACGCCGTTCGAGCCGACATTCCGGTTGTCGCGAACGCGCGCGGTTCGGCCAGGTCAGGCGGAACTGCATCGCAACCCGCGGGCCAGGTCGGCGCGGCTGCGGGCTGCGGTCAGGACCGCGGCTCCGGTCATCACGGCAGTTGCCTGATGCTGGTATGGGCGTTCCGAGTCGGCCGGCTGATGGGCTTCTGGCTGTGCCTGTCGATGGTCTCGGTCATGGTGCTTGGCGGTAGCACCATCTGGCTTCGCCATCAGCTTCGAGCCGGGGAGGCCCGGCTCGAGGCACTGCATGCCAAGGAGGAAGAACTCCGCGCCGGGACGGATCGTTTGGCCATGGAATGGTCACGTCTGAACCAACCGGAGCAGCTGGCCGATCTGGCCCAACGTCATCTTGATCTCAGACCGATTCCCATCAGCCCGCCTGCTCGCCTCGTCGAGGTGATGTCGCACGGCGTAGCGCCCGGGAGGACAGGGCAGTGAGCCGGCGCTGGCGAAAGTATCGTCGCGAACCTGTCGTCAGCCTCTGGCAGAGCGGACGAAGCCGCTTTGAGCGAACGGGAGAACGGCTGCGCGCCGGCATGACAATGATTGCGATTGCCTTCGTCGTCGTCGGGCTCCGCCTCGGCGAGGTTGCGCTGTCCGGCGAGGCAGATACCGGGACGCCGCACCCGGTAGAGGAAGCGCCAGTCCGGGGCGAGGTCTTTGACCGGCACGGAACGATGCTGGCGACCACGGTCTTGGTCCCGTCGGTCTGGGTCAACCCTTCCGACGTCCGGGATCCTGCCATCCTTGCAGAGGAATTATCGGCGGTGTTCCCCGAACTCGATCGGGCCGATTTGGCGCAACGGTTAGCGTCCGCCAAGCATCGTGACCGGCAGTTCATGTGGATCCGTCGCCATGCGCCTCCCTCGCTGGCCGAAGCTGCCATGCGCATCGGCTCGCCCGGCCTGTACATCCGGGAGGAGAGGCGTCGCGTATACCCCCAGGGTCGGCTGACGTCCCACGTCGTCGGTTACGTCAACATCGACGGCCTACCCCAGGCTGGCATCGAGCGCGTCGGTGACCATTCCATTCGGAAAGGCCCGCTTCAACTGACGCTTGACATCAGGGTCCAGAATGTCCTGCGGAACCGCCTGCAGGTCGCGATGGAAAGATTCCAGGCGGTGGCGGCGGCGGGAGTGGTGCTCGAGATTGCTTCTGGTGATGTGCTCGCCCAGGTCTCGCTCCCGGATTTCGACCCGAATGACGTGCGAGTCGCGGACGACCCGGGAATGCTGGATCTCGGGACGCAGGGCGTCTTCGAGATGGGGTCGACGTTCAAGACGTTCACGGTTGCCGCGGCGCTGGATGCTGGCAAGGCGAGCGTGAACTCGAATTTTGATGCTACCGAGCCGATCAAGATTGGCCGCTACACCATCAACGACTATCACCCGGAGGAACGCTGGCTCCGGCTGTCCGAAGTATTCGTGCATTCGTCGAACATCGGGATGGTGCGGGTTGCCGAAGCATTGGGCGAGGAGCAGCACTGGGACTATCTGGGACGCTTGGGGCTCCTGAGCGACATTGACGGATCGGGGCTGCGGACTGCCCATCCGCGCCTACCCGATGCTTGGGGAAAGGTCCAGCGCGCCACGGTGTCGTACGGGCACGGGATCGCGGTGTCACCCATGCACCTGGCGGCCGCAGTGGCAGCTGTCGTCGGCGACGGACAGTACCGTGCTCCTCGACTGCTGCTGTCAGGGTCGCAGGGACTTCCCACTGCTGCGTTTCGCCCGTCGACGGTTCGGCAAATGCGCATGCTGCTGCGTCAGGTCGTGCTGCACGGAACTGCCGGATTGTCAGACGTCGGCAACTACGAAATCGGCGGCAAGACCGGAACCGCGCAGAAGGTGGTGGACGGAAGGTACCGGCGTGGCGCCCGGACGAACTCGTTTGTGGCGGCGTTTCCCATGAGTGCCCCGCGGTACGTCGTCGTGGTGCTGCTGGACGAGCCCAAGGCAGCTCCCGGAACCCACGGCTTTGCCACCGCAGGCTGGAACGTGGCCCCGCTCGCAGGCTCGGTGGTGGCCGGTGTAGCGCCGCTTCTTGGTGTGCCGCCCGTGCCGGTGGAACCGCCGGCGCCGGATGCGGTCACACAGGTGGCTTTACGCTAGGAGGCGGTGAGCATGCGGCTTGCCGAACTTGCAGCTCGGACGGGGCGGCCGCTTCCCGAGGGTATGCCTGACCCTGTTATCCGCGGGCTCAGCTCAGATTCTCGGTCACTCCACGCAGGGTACCTATTTGCCGCTCTGCCAGGTGGCCAGATCGACGGCATCGAGTTTCTGGAGGAAGCCGTGCATCGTGGCGCAGCCGCCGCGCTGGTCCCACCAGCCGCGGCGTCCCGGGCCAAGGCACTCGGAATCACGGCAGTGGCCGATGTGGTGCCACGCCGGCGTCTCGCCCGAATGGCTGCGGCTTTCTATGGCGCGCAGCCCGAAATGGTGGTCGCTGTCACCGGGACGAACGGGAAGACCTCGACCGCGCACTTCCTCGCTGAACTGTGGCGAGGGGCCGGATTGCAAGCCGCCGAGATCGGGACGCTTGGCGTAAGCGCGGGCTCCGGAACTGATCTCGCCTCGGCGGCATCGAGCCTGACCACCCCGGACCCGGTGAC
The DNA here is from genome assembly GCA_022819905.1 of Alphaproteobacteria bacterium. Taxonomy (GTDB): domain Bacteria; phylum Pseudomonadota; class Alphaproteobacteria; order TMED109; family TMED109; genus VXPW01. Next base: position 69,255 of record JAJEGJ010000088.1, on the reverse strand, counting down.
CCTGCACGCTGAACTGGCATCGCTGTCGGAGGCCGGCCTCAATCACGCGGTGCTTGAGGCCTCGTCGCATGGCCTTGATCAGCACCGACTGGACGGGGTGCGCATTGCGACGGGGATTCTGACCACTGTCGGCCGTGACCACCTCGACTACCACGGTACTGAGCACGCGTACCGGGCAGCGAAACGGCGGCTCTTCGCCGAATTGGTGACTCCCGGCGGCACCGCGCTCTTCAACTTGGCAACTGTTGATCAGGACACCCTCGCCGCCGCCGAGCGCCGTGCTCTCAACGTGGTGACCTATGGGCGGGGAGACGAAGCCGACTGGCAACTCAAGGCAGTGACACCCGACGTCCAGGGTCAAGTCCTGCAATTGCTGACCCCGCGTGGAGCGCGAACCGTGCCGTTTGGCCCGCTGGGTCAGTTCCAGGCCGAGAACGCGTTGGCCGCCGTGGTGGCAGCCGTCGTGTCTGGCGTGCCCGTGGATGATGCCGTCGACGGATTGGCGTCGTTGACCGCGCCAGCGGGTCGGCTCGAACGCATCGGGACCAGGGGCGGAGCCTCCGTATTCGTCGATTACGCGCACACCCCCGATGCTTTGGCCGCCGCCCTCGACGCCCTGCGGCCCCACGTGCGCGGCGTGCTTCACGTCGTCTTCGGTTGTGGCGGGGACCGCGACTCAGGCAAACGCCTGCTGCTGGGCGAGGCCGCTGCCCGGCACGCGGACCGCGTAACGGTCACCGACGACAACCCGCGATCCGAAGATCCAGCGACGATTCGTGCCGAGGTACTGCAGGGGGCGCCTGACGCCGCCGAGGTCGGCGACCGGTTCGAGGCCATCGGCAGTGCCCTCGGGTTGCTTCGGGATGGCGATGCACTCCTGGTCGCCGGCAAGGGGCACGAGACCACCCAGACCGTGCGTGGGGTTGCGACGCCCTTCGATGACCGTGCAGTCGTGCGCCGTCTGCTCGGGCGAGGTGGGGCTTGACTGCGTTGTGGGCGGCGGATGCAGCTGCCGTTGCCACCAGCGGCCGGACCGGCGGGTCATGGCGAGCGTACGGCGTGTCGATCGACACCCGCCAGCTCGCGGTCGGCGACCTATTCGTCGCCCTGCCAGGACGCAACACCGATGGTCACGCGTTTCTTGATGCCGCGTTTGCCGCCGGCGCGGCTGCCGCCCTCGTACGGCCGCAGCACGACCGCGACGACCGCTACCTCGAGGTCGACGATCCCCTGGCAGCGCTGCAGGCCCTGGGTCGCGCGGCGCGCCAGCGCACCGAATCAAAGGTGGTGGCGGTCACCGGGAGCGTCGGCAAGACCGGTACCAAGGAGTTGATCCGCGCTGCACTGGCCCCGCTGGGGTCGGTGCATGCCAGCGCGTCGAGCCACAACAACGCGATCGGTGTCCCGTTGAGTCTGGCACGGATGCCGGCCGCCACTTCGGCGTCCGTGTTCGAGCTCGGTATGAACCGCGCGCGGGAGATCGGTTCGCTCGTCGAGCTCGTGCGTCCGGATGTCGCCCTGGTGACGAGCATTGCGCCTGCACATCTCGAGCACTTCGGAAGCCTGAACCGGATCGCCGAGGCCAAGGCCGAGATCTTCGAGGGGCTCAAGCGGGGTGGAACTGCCTTGATCCCCGTCAGCGCCCCGGGGTCGGATGTGCTGCTTCGGGCGGCGCAGGCGAGTGGAGCGGCACGCATTGTCACCTTTGGCACGGGTGAGGATGCCGACGCGCGTCTGCTTGAAGTGACCCCGACGGACACCGGTTCGACGTTCCGCTGGAGTTTTGCCGGGGAGGTTCATGGCTGCCGGCTCCGACTGTCAGGCGCCCACTGGGCGTTGAATGCCGTGGCCGCCGGTTGCGTGGCGAAGCTTCTGGGCGTGCCGCCCGCCGAATCTAGTTCTCACATGGAAACGGTCGAACCACTCGCGGGCCGCGGGCGTCGGCATGCCGTCCACCTGGTGGACGGGGACGCCTGGGTGATCGACGACAGCTACAACGCCAACCCTGCCTCAATGTGCGCCGCCCTGGCTGCGCTGCGCAGCATGCCGGCGGCTGGCCGGCGGCTGGCCGTGCTCGGTGAAATGAAAGAACTGGGCCGGGCATCCGCTGAGCTGCACGCGGGGCTGGCGCCTGCTCTCGAGGGCGTGGACCGGGTGTGGTGCGTCGGGCCCGAGATGGCGGCGCTGCATGGAAAGCTCCCGGACAACACTGCCGCCGACCTGCTGGTAGATGCCGAGACGGCGGCGGAGCGGGCCGCTTCCGAACTGCGCGCAGGGGACGTTCTGCTTGTAAAGGGCAGTCGGGCAAACGCACTCGAGACCGTGGTGGCGCGGGTCACCGGGTCGAAGGCGCACTGATGCTGTTCCATTTCCTGGTCCCGCTCGCCGAGTCCTTCGGGCCGCTCAACCTGTTCCGGTACCTCACCTTTCGAACGGGTGGCGCCATGGTGACCGCCATGCTGATCGCGTTCTGCATCGGCCCGATGCTGATTCGACGGCTAGGAGCCATGCAGGGGGGCGGCCAGCCCATCCGTGACGACGGTCCGGACCGGCACTGGCTGACCAAGCAGGGAACGCCCACGATGGGGGGCCTGCTCATCCTGATCGCGGGACTCGGTGCAACGATCATCTGGGCGGATCCGGCCAATCCGTACATCTGGACGGTGATCCTGTCCGGAGTGGGTTTCGGCCTGATCGGCTTGTTCGACGATATCCGGAAGGTTCGACGGCGCCTGACCGGAGGCATCTCGTCTTCAGCCAAGTTCCTGTTGCAGATCGCGGTCGCCCTGCCGACAGCCCTGGCCGTCTTCTGGCTGGCCCCGGACTGGCTCGCCGGCCGCCTGGCCGTTCCGTTCGTCAAGGACTTCCTACCCGACCTGGGACTGGCTTGGATCGCACTGGCCGTCTTCGTGTCGGTGGGAACCTCCAACGCCGTGAACCTGACAGACGGCCTGGACGGACTGGCCATCGTTCCCATCATGATCGCAGCCGGCGCCTTCGGCCTGATCGCGTGGCTGATCGGCAACGCATTCTTTGCGGACTACCTGCAGATCCACTACGTGCCCGGTGCGGGTGAGCTTGCAGTACTGTGCGGCGCCTTGATCGGCTCCGGCCTTGGCTTCCTCTGGTACAACGCGCACCCGGCGCGTATTTTCATGGGCGACACCGGGTCGCTGGCAACCGGCGGGATGCTGGCAGCGATCGCGCTCATCACCCGCCACGAAATCGTCCTGGCCGTCATCGGCGGGCTGTTCGTGGTGGAGACGATTTCGGTCATTCTCCAGGTGGTGTCATTCCGGCTCACCGGACGGCGCATCTTCCGAATGGCCCCGCTGCACCATCACTTCGAGCAGAAAGGGTGGCCGGAGGCCACGGTGGTGGTGCGCTTCTGGATCATTGCTGCGGTCTGTGCGCTAGCCGGGCTGGCCACACTGAAGCTGCGGTGATGGCAATGGCGGAATCTCCTACCGGCATTCTGGGATTCGGCCGCACCGGGGCCAGCACCGCCCGCGCCCTCATGGCCTCCGGCCAGGAAGTCGTGGTGTGGGACGATCGCGCGGACGGCCGTTCCGCCGCAGCCGAATCGGGATTTGCGGTAAGGGAACTGGCGCCACCCCTCGCCCGAATCGTGGCCAGTCCAGGCGTCATGCCCACGCACCCGCAACTGAAAGCGGCGGCGGCGGCGGGAATACCGGTGTGCGGCGACATCGATGAATTTTCGGCTCGACTGGCCCGCGATCCAGACGTCGCGTCGCTGACGATCGGGGTCACCGGCACCAACGGGAAATCCAGCGTGGTGGGTATGATCGACCACCTGCTGCGCGCTTCCGGTCGCACCTGTGTCGCGGGCGGCAACCTCGGGACACCAGTGCTCGATCTGCCGCTGCTGGCTGACGGCGTGTATGTCCTCGAGCTGTCGTCATTCCAGTTGGCACGCTGTCGGGAGTTCCGGCCGAACATCGCTCTGCTGCTGAACCTCGGGACCGACCACCTGGACTGGCATGGGACCCGGCAGGCCTACGTCGCGGCAAAAGAGAAGATCTTTCAAACGCAAGGTCCTGACGACATCGCCATCGTCTGCATTGACGATGGGGACGGCCTGCGCATACGGAACCAGTTGACGGAACGTCCGGGCGCGCCACGGGTCGTCCCAGTTTCAGCGCGGCAGCGCTGCAAAGGCGGTGTCTGGGTCGAGGATGGCGTGCTGCACGAGGAACTCGACGATGGCCATCGCGTCGTCGGATCGATGGATTCGCTGCTCCGGGTCGCCGGCAGGCACAACTGGCAGAACGCGGTCGCCGCGTGGGCCGCCGCGAGGTCGGTCGGAGCCGGACCCGACGATCTGGTGCCAGCATTGGCCGATTTTCGGGGTCTGCCGCACCGAATGGAACAGCTGGCGTCGGTCGCCGGCGTGGCCTTCATCAATGACAGCAAGGCCACCAACGTCGCAGCGGCAGCAGCGGCGCTGGCCTGTTTCGAGCAGGTCTGCTGGGTGGCCGGGGGCCGGGCGAAGGATGAAGATCTGGACCCGCTGATTCAGCTGGCTCACCGGGTCGATGCCGGATTCTTCTTCGGCGAAGACGGGCCGGTCTTCGAAGCCGCATTTGCCGCCCGGGTCCCGGTTTTTCGGTTCGAGCATTTGGACACGGCCGTGACATCCGCCTTCGCCAAGGCCCGGTGCGGGATGCCGCCACAGCCGGTGCTCCTCTCGCCCGCGTGCGCAAGCTACGACCAGTTTGCTGATTTCGAGGCGCGCGGAGCGGCTTTCCGCGATGTGGTCGAGGCGCTCGCGAGATCCGAGTCATGACTTCCGGGAGCGAGGTAGTGCGCGGCTGGTTCGTCCGTTGGGCGGGCAGCGTGGATCGCATCAACCTCGCATTGCTCGTGGGGCTGGCCTGTGTCGGGGTTCTGGCGGTGATGACGGCGACCCATTTGGTCGCCATCCACCGCGGCCTCGACGAACTCCATTTCTTCAGCTGGCACGTGCGTGTGCTGGTTCCGACCCTCGCGGTCATGGTGGCCCTGTCGTTTCTGTCGCCCGTGGGGGTGTTTCGCTTCGCCGCCGGCGGGCTGGCCGTTGTGATGGTGCTGATGGCGCTGACGCTTATCTTCGGCGAGCCCGTGAATGGGGCCAAGCGATGGCTCCAGGTCGGCGGCCTGTCCCTGCAGGCCTCTGAACTGGCCAAACCCTGCTTCGCCGTCGTGACGGGATGGTTATTGGCGCGCGGGCGCAACGCGTCGTTCGGGGTGCTGGTCCGCTCACGGCCGTCCTACCTGCTCCTGCCGCTGGGGCTGCTGTTCGCCCTGTGGGCACTGTTGGTCGCCCAGCCGGACTTTGGCATGACGATCATTTTCGGAATTGCTTGGTGCGGCCAGCTGTTCCTCGCGGGTCTGCGCCTTCGGTTGATGCTGCTGGTGGCCGTCGTGGGGGCAGGCTTCATCCGCATTGCCTACACGACCCTGCCGCACGTGGAGATGCGCATCGACCAATTCCTGAATCCGGAAGGGGAAGCCGGCTACCAGGTTGCGAAGGGGCTGGAAGCCTACGGTCGAGGCGGCTTTCTCGGGCAGGGACCGGGTGAAGGAACCATCAAGGCCAGCATTCCGGACGCACACACCGATTTCATCTTTCCGGTCATCGCCGAGGAGTTTGGCGTGGCGGCCTGCTTCGCTGTCCTCGCCCTGGTCGCCGGAATCACGTTCCGGGGATTCAGCCGGCTACGCGGGAGCCAGGACCTGTTCGCGATGCTGGCCGCTGGCGGTCTCCTGCTGCAGTTCGTCCTCCAGGCGCTGATCCACGTGGCGGTGACGCTGAACCTGGCGCCGACGACCGGCGTGACGATGCCCTTCATCTCCACGGGCGGCTCGTCGCTGCTTGCGGTCGGGATATCGATGGGCCTAATGCTGGCGCTGACACGGCGGCGGGTCGTGCCCATGGGCTGGCACCGATGAGCCGCGTGGCCATGCTCGCTGCCGGCGGTACCGGAGGTCACCTGTTTCCGGCCACCGCATTGGCCGAGGTGCTGTTGGAACGGGGTTGGCTCGCCCATCTGGTGACCGACCGCCGTGGCGCTCATCACATCAGGCACACCGAAGATGTTCCGTGCACGGTGCTGCCTGCCGCCGGAATTGCGGGACGGGGGCTCTGGCCGCAGCTCGTCGCCATGCCGGTCCTGGGGCTCGGTGCCGTTCGCGCAGTCAGCCTATTCCGTCGCAGGCGGCCGGCCGTCGTCGTGGGATTTGGCGGCTACGCGTCGGTCCCGGCCGGCCTGGCGGCGCGCGTCCGCCACGTGCCGTTGATCCTGCATGAAGCCAACGCGGTACTGGGCCGGGCCAATCGGCTCCTGGCGTCGACGGCGCACACCCTCGCAACGACGTTTCGCAGCGTGGCGCGGATTCCGCGCGGCTTGCAGCCCAAGCAAGTTGGCTTGCCGGTGCGTCCCGAGTTCGAACGCCTCGGCGCGTTCAACTATGAGCCTCCGGGTCCGGGCAGCGAGGTGCGGCTCGTGGTGACCGGTGGGAGTCAGGGAGCGCGCGCCATGGGGGTAGTCGTGCCGGCGGCGTTGGCGGCCGCCGACGCCGCAACCCGCGGCCGCTTCCGAGTCCTGCAGCAGGCGCGGCGCGAGATGGTTGATGCTGTGAGCGCCGCCTACCGCGATGCCGGCATCCAGGCGACGGTGGTGCCGTTCATTGAAGACATGGCGGGCGCCCTGCGTCAGGCGCACCTGGTCGTTGGACGCGCTGGTGCGGCCACGGTGAGCGAAAACTCGGTGGCCGGCCGACCCGCCATCTACATCCCTTTGCCGTCATCCATCGACGGCCACCAGGAAGCCAATGCGCGAGCTGCTGCTGCCACCGGAGCGGCGTGGATCGTGGATGAGTCCGGCGGCGCTCCCGCCTTGGCAAGCCTGGTGACTCGCTTGCTCGCCGAGCCCGCTCGTCTGGCGGGGGCAGCCGAGAGCACGCGGTGCGTCGTGCCGTCCGGGGCGGCGGGAAGGCTCGCCGATCTCGTCGAGGGCGCTGCACCGGGAGTGAGCCGGTGAGCGGCTTCCCGCTTCCTCTCGGCGCTGTGCATTTCGTCGGAATCGGCGGCATCGGCATGAGCGGCATTGCGGAAGTGATGCACAATCTGGGCCACCGGGTGCGCGGCAGCGATCTGGCGGAAAACAGCAACGTTGGCCGGCTGCGCGAGCTAGGCATCGACATCAAGGTTGGGCATCACGCCCGCAATCTGGGTGACGCGTCGGTCGTGGTGGTGTCGTCCGCGCTGCCGGATGACAACCCTGAAGTGCAGGCGGCGAGATCGGCCCGCATCCCGGTTGTCGGCCGCGCCGAGATGCTCGCCGAACTCATGCGCTTTCGGCCCTCCGTGGCCATCGGCGGCACACACGGCAAGACGACAACCACCTCCCTCGTGGCGGCAGTTCTTCATGAGGCCGGTCTGGACCCGACATTCGTCAACGGGGGAGTCATCAACGCCCACGGTACGAACGCCCGGTTGGGGACCGGTGCCTGGACAGTCGTGGAGGCCGACGAGTCGGACGGCTCGATTGCCCGCTTGCCGGCGACCGTTGCCGTGGTGACCAACATCGACCCCGAACATCTGGACCACTACGGAACGTTTGAAGCGCTTCGCGACGCCTTCAGGGATTTCGTCAAGCAGGTGCCGTTCTACGGGGTGGCCGTGCTTTGCGTGGATCATCCGGAAGTGCGCCGACTCGCCGCGGCAGTCACCGATCGCCGGATCGTGACCTACGGTTTCGCCGAACATGCGGATGTCCGGGCTACCAATGTCCGCGCCGACGTCGACGGCATGCAGTTCGACGTGCTGCTGCGATCAGAGGCATTCGGGAACTGCGGCAACGGCCCCGGCCGCATCGAGGGAATGTCGCTCTCCATGCCGGGCCGGCACAGCGTTCAGAATGCCTTGGGGGCGGTTGCAGTGGGACGCACCATTGGTGTTGCTCCCGACGGCATCCGCAACGGCATCCGCAATTTTGGCGGGGTGCGTCGGCGGTACACGCGGGTTGGCGAAGCGCGCGGTGTCGTCGTCATCGATGACTACGGTCATCACCCCGTGGAAATCCGTGCAGTGCTGTCCGCGGCCCGGGCGATCACGCAGGGGAATGTGGTAGCGGTCGTTCAGCCGCACCGGTATTCGCGTCTGCAATCACTGTTTGACGACTTCTGCCAGGCCTTTGACGACGCCAGCGCGGTGATCGTCGCCGACGTGTATCCGGCCGGCGAGCTTCCCATCGAGAACATCGACCGGGACGCGTTGGTCCGCGGCATCCGTGCGCACGGTCACCCTTGCGTGCAGGCCCTGCCCGTGCCGTCAGCCCTTCCGGCGGTGCTGGCCCCCTTGGTGTCGGCCGGTGACACGGTGCTTTGCCTGGGCGCGGGCGACATCACCAACTGGGCGGCCGGTCTGCCGGGCGCGCTCGACGACGCGTTCGCCGGTGCCGGTAGGGCCCCATCGTGACCGCGTCGCTGGCCCAGCGCCTGCCGGCCGTTCGTGGCCGCCTTCGGTCCGGCGCCCTGTTGGCGAAGACCAGCTGGTTTCGCGTAGGCGGGGCTGCGGAGGCCCTGTTCAGTCCGGCAGACCTCGAGGACCTAACCGAATTCCTGGCCGCGCTCGACCCGGACATCCCGGTGACCGTCGTGGGACGCGCCTCCAACGTTCTGATCCGTGACGGTGGTGTCCCGGGAGTGGTCATTCGACTGGGCCGGGCCTTTGCCACCACCCGTGTGGAGGGGAAGATCGTGGAAGCGGGCACAGCCACCGCCAGTGCGGACGTCGCGCGCGTGGCCCAGGCAGCGGGCATTGCCGGCTTCGGTTTCCTTGAGGGCATTCCGGGAAGCATCGGCGGTGCGCTGCGGATGAACGCCGGATGCCACGGGAAAGAGACGCGTCACGTCACGGTGGCCGCCCGCGCCGTCGACCGGACTGGCCGCCTGCATGACCTGACGCTCGCTGATCTGGGTCTCCAGTACCGCCGCTGCGCAGTGCCTGCCGACTGGATCTTCGTGTCCGGGCGATTTGCCGGCGCCGACGGCGACCCGGCCGTGATCGCGACATGCATGCGGCAGTTCCGCGATCAACGTGAACGTACGCAACCCATCCGCGTTGCTACCGGCGGCAGCACGTTCCGAAACCCACCGGATCAGAAGGCCTGGAAGCTGATCGAGCGGGCTGGATGCCGGGGCCTTCGTCGGAACGGCGCAAGCGTTTCCGAGAAACACGCGAACTTTCTCGTGAATGACGGGACCGCGAGCGCCGCCGATCTGGAAGCCCTTGCGGAGGATGTTCGTCGCCGGGTGCAGGCGCAAACCGGGATCCTGCTCGAGTGGGAGATTCACCGGATCGGCCGGCCGCTTGGAGGCTCGGTCGGATGATGGCCAGCAAGCGCGTGGTGGTGCTCCTTGGCGGGACCTCGGACGAGCGGGAGATCTCGCTCCGCAGCGGTGCGGCCGTCGTCGACGCGCTGGATGCGAGCGGCGTGCAGGTCGACACCTTTGATCCGCGCTTCGGTGTTCAGGCGCTGGCGCGCGCCGTCGAGCCGTCAGGAACCATCGTATTCAACGCCCTTCACGGCGGTACCGGCGAGAACGGCTCCGTTCAGGGCCTGCTGGAGGTGATGGGGGTGCCCTACACGCATTCGGGGGTACGGGCCTCGGCCTTGGCGATGGACAAGCCCGCGTCGCGTGACATCTTCGCCGCCCACGGACTGAATGTGGCGAACGGCCTCGTCGTCTGTCGAAACGAGCTGGCGGCGCGCGACCCGATGCCAAGGCCCTATGTGGTCAAGCCTCTGGCGGGCGGATCCAGCATCGGGGTCGTGATCCTGCGGGACGGAGACGCCCCGCCCGAACCGTCGACGGGGGGCGAACGCGACCCCGTCCTGGTGGAGGAATACGTGCCGGGTCGCGAGATTACGGCGGCGGTTCTCGACGGACGACCGCTGTCGTTGCTTGAAATCCGCGCTCACGGGGCGTTCTACAGTTACGACAGCAAGTACAACTCCGACCGCACCGAGTACCTCGAGCCGGACGATCTGCCGGACGACGTGCGGGAAGCGGTGCTGCATGCCGCGCTGCGCGCCCATGAATTGCTGGGCTGTCGCGGGGTCACGCGGTCGGACTTCCGTCTCGACGACACGTCGGGAGGGCACCGCCTGGTTCTGCTGGAGGTCAACACCCAGCCAGGACTGACCCGGACGTCGCTAGTTCCCAAGCTTGCCCGCCAAGCTGGCGTGAGCTTCGAGGAGCTTTGCCAGTGGCTGGTGGAGGACGCCTCATGTCCGCGATGAGGTGGCGTTGGCGTTGGGTGCTGGTGGTGCCGGCCGTGGTTGGCGGGATGGCGGCCCTGCTGGCCTGGAGCGACGCGTTCGCGCGGCTGGCGGCTGCCGCCAAGGATGTGAGCACCAGTGCTGGGCTGACGATAGCGGAGGTGTGGGTCGAGGGCCGCAGTCGGACCGAGAAAAACGCGCTCATCCGTGTGCTCGCGGCTCCGGTGGGGCAGCCCAGTTTGTTCGTCGACGTCGATGCGATTGTCGAGGAGGTACGAGAACTCGGCTGGGTTGCGGACGCCCAGGCGCGGGTTCAGCTGCCGGGACGACTGCAGGTGTCGTTGCAGGAGCGCACGCCGGTCGCGCTGTGGCAGACCGGCGGCAAGCTGTACGCGATCGAAGCGTCAGGCCAAGTCATCGACGCCGTCATGTACCGCGACTTCCCGGAGCTGCCACTGGTGGTTGGGGAAGGCGCCAACACGATGCTCGGCGATCTTGCAGACCTGTTTGCCGCTCAACCTGCGTTCGCCTCTCGGGTGGATGCGGCGATCCGGGTGTCGCGGCGCCGCTGGACCCTGCAAACGGATACCGGGTTGATGGTTCATCTGCCGGAAACCGATCCGTCCGCCGCGCTGGCCAAGCTGACGGGGTCGGTTGGCGGGATTGAGTCGCTGAGCCCCAGCGTCGGTGCGGTCGATCTGCGGATACCCGAGCGCATCGTGGTGCGGATGCGGGCTGACGCGATGCCTCCTTCATTGCCGGACGGGGTCTGAACGTGACGGACGTCTATTCGGTGCTGGATGTCGGCGCAGAGAAAATCTGCTGCCTGATTGCCGCCCGGGAGCCCGGTCGAACGCTGACCGTGATCGGCAGCGGGCACACGCGTTCCGAAGGCTTCGACAACGGGGTCGTGACCGACATGTACGCGTTGCCCACGGCCATTCGTCAAGCGGTTCGCCGGGCCGAGGAAATGGCCGACGGTCGGATCACCCAGGTCATCGCGACCCTGCCCTGTGCGCGGCCGACGTCCTCGCACCAGGAACTACCGCCGTTCCAGGTCAACGGGGGGCGGATTTCCGAACAGAGTTTCAGCGAGATGCGGCTGGACAATCCCAATGACGACGATTCCGGTGCCAGCAAGATCGTCCACGCGCTGCCGGTTAGCTACGAACTTGACGGCAGCAGGGTGGCGGATCCCGTCGACATGGTCGGCAACCTATTGCGGATAAACGTGCATCTGGTGCACGCCGAACGATCCGTCGGCTGGAACTTGGAAACCTGTCTGGCAGACGCCCAGATTGAGGTCAAAGCTCTGGTGTTTCCGGCGCTGGCCGCCGGCCTGGCGGTCATGACCGAGGAGGAACGCCGCATCGGCTCCGTGGTCGTCGACATCGGCGCCAGCCGAACGTCACTCGGAATCTTCCATGAGAACGCGCTGGTCTACACGTGGGCCTGCGCCGGCGGGGGCGACTATTTCACCCGTGACCTGGCGCGCGGACTCGGCGTGTCGCTTCAGGAAGCGACGCGGATCAAGAAATTCCACGCGTCGACGGTTCTGGGAGACGGCCTTGGCCCCGTATCGGTCCAGCCGCATGAAGCGGACACCGAGGATGAGCGGGTGGAGATCCCGGCTGAGGCCGTGAACCAGATCGTCGCGTCTCGTGCCAAGGCCATGTTCGAGGAACTCGCCGACGTGCTTGCCGGCAGCGGCTTCCCGCAAGAAATGGGCGGGGTGGTCGTGCTGACCGGCGGCGGCAGTCAGATCCGCGGGCTCGCCGACGCCGCCAGCAAGGTTCTCGCGCGGCGGGTGCGCCTCGGGCAGCCAGAGGGCGTCCCGGGTCTGCCGGACGCGCTTCGCAAGCCTGAATTCGCCGTGCTCGTGGGTCTCCTTCGATACGCCGAGGACCCTCCCCGCGAGTTTCTTTCCCGAGCGTTGCCACCCAGGGCCGGCGGTTTTCGCGCCGCGTTCCGCTGGCTGCGAGAGAATTTCTAACCAAGCGCGGACGTAGTGTCCGAGTGCATACGGAGATCACCATGCCAATCAGCCTCAGTGTCCCCGAGGACCTTGACTTTAAGCCGAGGATCACGGTCGTCGGTGTAGGCGGCGGCGGATGCAACGCCGTCGATCACATGATCGAAAGCAAGCTTGAAGGCGTGTCGTTCGTCGCGTGTAACACCGATCTTCAGGCCCTTCGGCGTTCCACCTGTCCGGTTCGAGTCCGCCTTGGCTTGGACAGCACGCAGGGTCTCGGAGCCGGGTCCAATCCGGTCATCGGCCGGGAAGCGGCTGAAGAGTCCCTGGACGAGGTGATGGACGCCATCGGCGATACGCACATGCTGTTCATCGTGGCCGGCTTTGGCGGCGGCACCGGTACCGGGGCTGTCCCCGTGATCGCCCGGGCCGCTCATGAGCGGGGCATCCTGACGGTCGCCGTCGTGACGACGCCATTCACGTTTGAGGCGGTCAACCGGACGGAAGTAGCCCAGGCGGGCTTGCAGGACCTGCGCAATGCCATCGACACGTTTGTGGTGATTGCGAACCAGAAATTGTTTGACGTGCAGACCGACGGGATGAGTCTCTTGGATTCGTTCAGGCTGGTTGACAACGTCCTCTACGACGGGGTCAGGGGAATCACCGACCTTCTCATGTGTCCCGGCTTGATCAACCTGGACTTCGCAGACGTCCGGTCGGCCATGAAGGACGCGGGCGCGGCCCTCATGGGTACCGGCGAGGCCACCGGCGAAGACAGGATCGAAGAGGCAACCAACGCGGCCATCAGCAATCCGCTTCTCAGCTACCAGGGTCTGGAGATGGATCAGGCGACAAACCTGCTGGTGAACATCACGAGCAGCGCCAACGTGAGCCTCACGCAGACCGAACGGATCATGGAGATCATCCGCGGACGAACCCATGAGCGCGTCAACCTCAAGGTAGGCGTGGCCATCGACGACAACATGGGCGATACCATCCGGGTGTCCGTCGTCATGGCCGGGCTCGACCGGGAGCACGGATCGGGCCTCGAAGCGACCCCGCCCCGGATCCTGGGTCATCCCGAGAAACCATCGAAGCCGTCCTACGGCCAAGAGGCCCCGGCCCGCCAAGGACACCTCGAAGTCCCGGGAGTGTTCGGTCATCCGTCGGCGCCCGCCGACGGCCCCCCGTCACGCCAGACAACCGACGATGCGGCGGGCTCGAGAACGGACTCGAACGGCTTGGACCCGGCGGGCCCGTCGATGAAGCCGTGTTCGGATTCGGTCGGCGACGGCTTCCGCGGCGGGGAGACGATGGAGCAGCGATCAACGGACCACGGCGGCGACGTCGTACAGGCTGCCGACCGAGGCCGGGGCGATCAGCCGGAGGCCGGAGTCGCCAGGAATGAACCCCGTGCATCGCGTTCGGAACCGTCGGCAGTTTCCATGGAGAACGACGCCGATCACCGGCCCGCCCACACGGCGGATTTGGAGCCGAAGCGTCCGATGTCTGCCCCGCGCTCCGGGAATCCGCAGCGGGAGCTTGGCGGCGGGCTGGGCGGCTCCCAGGCCGAACCCGTCCGTCCGGCGCCGCGTGTCGTCGATCGCGACGATCCGGTTCAGGACTCGCTTCCGAGAGACGGTCGGCGGGCGGCTGTCGGACGAGAGCGGATGCGCGCCGCGCAGGATCCGGAAACCAACGGTCTGGGCCTGGGAAGCACGCCTGCTCCCGACCGCATGGCAGGCGCGGCCGTAGCCCGCGGCTCCGTCGCCGCGCCGCAATTGCGTCCGGCGGTGCACGTTGACTCGGGGACGGGTCAGATGTCGTCTTCCTGGACGAAACTGTTCGGCTTGCTCCCGGTTCGCCGGAAGTCCGGAAAGGGTCGTCAGGAACCTTCGCTGCAGCTTCATTCTCCGGGAGTGCGAGAGTCCGCTTCCGGTACCGCACGTTCGTCTGTTTCCAACGTGACTTCTGGGCGGGATTCGAGCGTGGGCTCGGGGGCGGCTTGGACAGGAGGGGAAACCGTCAGCGCGCGTGCCGTACTGGGCATCGATCCCCGGCAGATTCCGAGTTTTCGGAAGTAGGGTCGGGGCGTTGGGGCCGCGCGCGGATGGCTATCGTCCGCGGTCGAGTTGAGACAGAGCTTGGTGACCGTGCCGGTGGTATCGCCATCGGCACGGAGTCACTCTGGATGACCAAGGCGTCGCAAATGGACGCCTGCCTGCTGGAGGTTCTCCAGGGGATTCGCAAACGAGAACCGTTCGAGTCGGCCTTCACTCCGGAAGTCCGCTCCTTCGGCATCGATTCCGACCAGCGTCCATTCGGTTGGCGGACCCGGGGACCCGGGAAGGGTCCAGGGCTGGTAATCGGCATTGAGGGCTTCCAGCAGCTGCGGTTCGGCCTCGGCGTACCCGGCATCGTCGGGAACCACCATGTCTTCAGCGCCTAGCCAGTGGATGGCGCCGAAACCGCCAATCAGGTGCGCGGCCTCAACCTGGACGCGATAGAGCTTGAAGTCTGCCAGAGCTGCGTAGCGGCGTGCATGCGGGTAACGCCTCAGGAACCGTTCGCCGACCGTTCGCTCCGGTTCCGCGAGCGCCGTTCCCATCACGCTTACACGGTTTCCCGACAGCGGTTCGTCGCCGCCATCGCCGGCATCGTACAACACGGCAATCCTAGGGTCGGCGACAATGTTCTGCGTGTGGACCGCGAGATCGGACAGCAGCAGGAGTGGCTCTCCCTCCATGGTGCTGGCAGCGAGGGCGAGCGAACTATGCGGTCGCATCCGATCCGCCGTGAGGGACGTCGCCAGCGCTACCTTCGAACCTGACCGCACAAGGCGTCGAGCGAGTCGTCCAGGTGCGCCGGCTTGGGGTTTTGTCGATGGCCGCATGGCCGAATTCCGGAGGGGCGGGCTAGGAGGAGCTGCGGTCGGCGGCGCCTTTGACGGGCCGCCTGCCTGGGGAAGGGTCTCGTGACAAAGGCATGCGCGAGGCCGGAGCAGTCGGCCCGACGGGCTTCGCATCGATGCCGCCGGCGGGTGTGAACGATACCACCAATGGGTCTGAAGGAAGTCCCGCAGCGGGTAACCCCGTGGCATTGCCGGGAACGAAGGGTGCAGTCGGCGTCTTCCCCGATGGCCGCTAGGGGCAGTGGCCCCAGGTGCGAGGGTGCGGGCCGGTCGAGGGCTGAGGTGAAGCGCCTGACTTGTGTTTCCTAAGAGTTTGTTCAATGTGGGCCGCGCCGGTTGGAGATTCGCCGTGCAGCGCCTGGGAGGTTGCCGTGATCTTTAAGCCTGAAACGGCGAAAGCATGCGTATTCGATATGTTCGGAACGCTGTTCGACGTCCACTCCTGCGTGGCTGCGTGCCGGGAAAACTTCGGACCGGAGGGAACCGACTTCAGCGTTCGATGGCGGCGACGGCAGTTGGAGTACTCATGGCTGCGGGCAGGGATGAAGCGCTACGTGCCGTTCTGGCAGCTAACGCGGGACGCGCTGGACGTGACCCTCCGGGAGTTCGGCCGGGCAGCGGACTTGGAGCTTCGGAGCCGGCTTCTGGATGCGTACTTGCGCATTGAGCCGTATCCGGACTCCGAGCCGGCGCTGACTGCCCTCGGGAAACAGGGCGTACGCGCGACGGTCCTTACCAATGGAAGTCGCGACATGACCGAGAGCGCACTGACCTCATCCGGCCTGCGAGACCGGATCGAGGAGGTCATGTCTGCTGACGATGTACGCTCGTTCAAACCCGACCCGGCGATGTATGCGATGGCGCCGAAGGTTCTCGGGGTAGAGCCGCACGAGATCGTCTTCATTTCGGCGCATCCGTGGGATTTGGCGGGAGCGACGCTCGCGCGGTTCCAAACGCTCTGGGTCAACCGGACAGAAGAAACGCAGCCGGAGCTGCTGGGCTTCGGGCCACATCTTGCGATTAGCAGCCTCGCGGAACTGCCCGGGAAGTTTCCGTCGCACCAGCGATGAGCCGGCCGGGTGGTCGCATTCCGGCACGATGTGGCGACAACCGTACTTGGGGGCTGGCCGTCAGCCTCCGGGTACATCCTCTTGCAATGGCACCTTGACACGCTAGCGTCGAATTCGCTGACCCCCGGGCGAGCGTGCATGGTGCGGTTCCGCGTGATGACAGGTTGACTTCGAGATGGGAGCGCAGCGATGCGAGCTGAATTCGAGGATCTCGTGCGTGAAATTCATACTTCCCTAGCGCTGCTCGGGAGGCATCTTTGACAAGGATGAAGCTGAGGCCCGGCTGGCGGAGCTGAACGCCGCGGCCGAAGCCGGGACACTGTGGGACGATCCCGACTACGCCCGTCGCGTGATGCGGCAGCGGGCCAGCTTGGAAGCGCAGCTGAAGGCGTTGACCGGCCTTGAGCAAGAGTTGTCGGATACCGTCGAGCTGCTGGAACTCGCCGAGTCCGAGGAAGACGAGAACGCGGTATCCGACGCGGAACAGGACCTCCGGAAGCTGTCCGCAGAGGCCCAGCGTCGGGCCACCGAAGCATTGCTGTCCGGCGAAGCGGACAGCAACGACTGCTTCTTGGAGATTCATGCCGGTGCAGGCGGCACGGAGAGCCAGGACTGGGCGGAGATGATGCTCAGGATGTACTTGCGCTGGGCAGTGCGCCACGAGTGTGGAACCGAGGAGCTGTCCAGGACCGACGGCGAGGAAGCTGGCCTGAAATCAGTGACGGTCCGGGTTAGCGGTGCGGATGCCTACGGTTGGCTGAAGACGGAGAGCGGGGTTCATCGCCTGGTCCGGATTTCGCCGTTTGACGCTCAGGGGCGCCGCCATACAAGCTTTGCGAGTGTCTGGATTTATCCGGTGGTTGACGAGGACATCGAAGTCGAAGTGGAAGACAAGGACTTGAAGGTGGACACCTACCGCGCGTCCGGCGCTGGCGGCCAGCACGTCAACAAGTCCGATTCCGCGGTGCGGATCACGCACAAGCCAACCGGCATCGTGGTGCAGTGCCAAAGTCAACGATCACAGCACCAGAACCGCGCGACCGCGCTGCGCATGCTCAAGGCGCGCCTCTTCGAACTGGAACTGCAAAAGCGTGAAGAAGAGCGCCAGGCGATGGAAGCGGAGAAGACGGAGATCGGGTGGGGGCACCAGATCCGTTCATACGTGCTGCAGCCCCACCAGATGGTCAAGGACCTCCGGACCGGGGTCCAGACCAGCGATCCGCAGGCGGTGCTGGACGGAGACCTGGACGCGTTCCTGTCCGCGGCTCTTGCCGCCCGCTTGGGCGGACAGGGCGCCGCCGAGACCTAGGCCCTATCGGGTCGGGGTTGAAGCCCGCAACAAACCGCCGCGGGGCCTGCGATCCTGGGCGACCTTGGACGTGCCAATGTGGCGGCGCGCGGCACGGCGCGCTCCGCATTTCCGGTACGGGACGAACGGCGAGGTCTGGTCAGGAGCCGGCTTTCCCCCATCGCTCGCGGGCGGCGGCGAGAACGGCTTCGACGTGACCAGAGACCTTTACCTTTCGCCAGGCCTCGGCGATCCGACCGGCCGGGTCGACGAGAAACGTCGAGCGTTCGATCCCCATGTACTTCCGCCCGTACATGCTTTTCTCGACCCAGACACCAAACGCCTCGCAGGCGGTCCCGTCCTCATCGGAGGCCAGGACGACGCCAAGTTCATGCTTGTCACGAAACTTTTCGTGCTTTGCCAGCGAATCCTTTGACACCCCGATCACCGTGACGCCAAGGGCGTCGAAGGCCGATCCATGCTGGGTGAACGAAATGGCTTCCTTCGTGCATCCGGGGGTATCGTCTTTCGGGTAGAAGTAGACGACGTACGCGCGGCCTGCGAGGGCTGAATCCGACACGCGATCTTCGAGCGTCGGAAGATCGAAGGCGGGGACCGGGTCTCCGGTGCTGGGCGAACGATTTGGCATTTCGGTTGTGGTCACGGTTCTGGCGGGAATCCTTGGGCCGGAGAGCAGGGTCCCGCGGCGCACAGGATGGGCGCCGCAAATTATAGCGGCGCGGTCCGGCGTTCGGCATGCCGGATCGGGATTCGGTCGGCGTGCGGGTGTCCCGCCGAACGGGGTGGCGGCGGGCCGAAGTTGACCGGCAGCCTACCCGCCCCCTCAGCCTGTCGCGGTGTTGATGTGCGCCTGCGTCATGGCGCTGACGTTTGCCCGGGCTCCGAGAAGCGCGTCCATCAAGTCGTCGCCACGGTCGAAGCCGGTCGCCTGACTGATCCGTTCAACCAGGGTCGGTTGCAGAGCCGCTGGATCCGTGCGGCTACCCACCATGATCCGGAGCATGGTCTGAACAGCCTGGTACAAATGCGCGGTCTCGGACAGCCGGCGTTGGTCGGTTGCTGGCAGTACGCCGACCGTCCCGAGGGTTCGGATCACTTCCTCGGTGGACCCCCGGATAGCCCGACCGAGCCGCTGCGCCGACGTCACCGCGAGGAACTGCACCAGCAACTCAAGATCGAGCAGGCCGCCGGGCGAGTGCTTCACGTCGAACGGGCCCGACGGCCGATGGGTGTCCTTGATCTTGGTACGGAGTGTCAGAAGGTCGGCGGCCAGGGCGTCGAACTCGCCTTCAGCCGTAAGCGTCCGGTCGATGATGGCGTCGAGCGTATCGACGGTTTCAGGCGCACCGGCAATGACTCGACTCCGGACGAGCGCCAGCTTCTCGACCGGCCAGGCGTCCTTTGCCAGATACGTTTCGTATCCGCTGAGCGCCGATGCAAGGGGACCGGCACGGCCGTGCGGTCGCAAAAGGAGATCGAACTCCCAGAGTCGTCCGGCGACCGTATGCGCGGTGAATCCAGTGATGAGGCGATTGGCAAAGCGCGTGAAGTACACCGAGGCCGCCAGCGGGGCCGAACCATCGGACTGGGCGCTGACACTGGAAGCGTCGTAAAAGAAGATTCCGTCGAGGTCGGATCCGGGTAACAACGTGCGCCCGCCCAGCTTTCCCAGAGCCAGGAACGCGGCTCCGCCGCCAGGGACGCGCCCGTGTTTGGGTTCGAATTCTTGGGCAACCCGGTCCATCAGGCGCCGGATGGCGATATCGGCAACGTGCGTCAACGCGACCGCGGCGTCTGCAGACGTCTCCACTCCGCACAAGAGCTTCAGAGCAACGGCGAAGCGCAGTTCACCGGCCCAGCGGCGAAATGCGTCAAGGTCATCCTGGTAATCCCCGAGCCCCAGGCCAAGCTCGGCGTCCAAGGCAGCTTCGACCGCCGCCGGTCCTGGGAGTGGCGCCTCGAGCGGGGTTTCCAGCAATTGATCCAGCAGTCGCGGATTCGCCGTAAGGGATTGTCCCAATTCCGGCGCCGAGCCCATGATTTCGACGACCACCGCCATCAGCGACGGGTAGTTGGCAAACATGGACAGCAGCTCGACGCCCGCATTGAGGCTTTCGAGGAACCGGGCAAAGCCGGCAAACGCCACCTCGGGGTCCGGTGCTTCGCCGATCGCGCCAAGCATTCGTGGCGTGATCTCGGTCAACAGGGCGCGTCCGCGTTCCGAGCGAGTCGCGGGTATCCGGCCGCGATGCCAGTCGGCGACTTGTGCGATCACGCGCTCGGGATTCCGGAAACCCATGCGGGTCAACGTGGCGACGGTTGCGGGGTCCGGGTCCACACCGGTGAAGACCAGGCTTCCGAACGGATGGACGAGACTTTCATCCGCCGCGTCGCTTGCTGCCGTGAGGGTCTGGACCTCCATGACGTGGCTGGCCAACTCGTCATCGAATTCGGCCAGATTGGCGTGACCTAAGAACGACGCGAGGCGCGACCGATCGGTTTCGTCTTCCGGCACTTCATGGGTTTGCTCATCACGGATCATCTGCAGTCGGTTTTCGACCTTTCGCAGGTACCGGTAGTGGGCAATGAGCTCGTCTGCGACTGTGTCTTTCATGCGGCCCGCTGCGGCAAGCGCCCGCAGGCCTTCGGCGGTACCGCCGCGGCGGAGCGCCCGGTTGCGCCCGCCCCAGACCAACTGCTCGGTCTGCAGGTGGAACTCGATGGTGCGAATGCCGCCGCTGCCGAACTTCAGGTGAAATCCGGCAGGGCTGAAGTCACTGTCGCCGCGGCTGGTCTGGCGCAGCATCGCCTGAATGTCCCTGACGGCGCTGAAGTCAAGGCTCCGCCGCCAGACGAATGGTGCGATGCAGCGAAGAAACCGCTCGCCGGCCTCGCGATCACCCGCGATGGGTCGAGCACGAATGAACACCGCGCGTTCCCAGTTTTGGGCAAGCCCGGAGTAGTAGAGCTCTGCTGACTCCATGGAGACGGCAAGGGGCGTCGAGCCTGGATCGGGGCGTAGCCGAAGGTCCATCCGAAAGAGGTAGCCATCGGCGGTACGCTCCTGAAACAGGCTCACGAGGCGTTGCGTGAGACGCGTGAAATGCCGGGACGCGCGGCCATCGCGGGCGGCGGCCGGAAAGGCGGGACTCTGCTGGTCGTAGAAGATCGCCAGATCGACGTCGCTGGAGTAGTTCAGCTCCCTGGCCCCGAGCTTTCCGAGCGCGATGATCGCGTATCCGGATTGAGCGGCGTCGGGCCCCAGCAAATGGAACGACGCGAGGTGCAGCAAGTCGCCGGCGAACGCGCTCCACTCATCCAGCACACGCGGGACGCTCCATGCGCCGCTGATGTCGGCAAGCGCGACCGCGAGCGCCACGCGGCGGCGCACGATCCGCAAGTGCCTGGCGACGTCCGGAGTCTCCATGGCGATGACGGTTTGCGGATCGGGGAGATCGTGCCGGGCTGCCGCCACCGCTCCATCGGCTCCGTCGGTGACGAAGGCTTGAATGATCCCCGGCTCAGCAACGGCACTGTCGCTCAGGAACGGACTGTGACCAAACACCCGGTTGAGTAGGTCGGCTCCCTCACGGCCCAGCGCTGCCCGTGATGGATGGCCGGCGTCAGACCACTTCTTCCAGTACAGGTCCTGCTGGTGCTGATCCCCGCTCCAAAATCCCGCCGCCATTCGAGATCGGCCCTGCATTAGACTAGCCCTGGACGCGGCAACCCGTACGCGGTCTGCGGACGGATCGAATCATGGGCCGTGGCATAGCGGCCATGGCGGATACAGACAATTCGTACACTGCGAGAGATTCCGTCACCGTGTTCGGTCTTGTGTGGATGGTCGTGGACCGGAGAACTCTAGCGTGACGGCTTCCAGTCCAGGGCCAGGGGTCGGTTACCGGGATCGGCGCCGCCGGAACCGGCTGATTCGGTCGACACTAGTGGTCGGAATTATAGTGGTTTGTCTGTCGGCTGCCGGGATCTGGCGGTTGGCCCTGGGGCCGGTGGCCGTGCCTTTCCTTTCAGCCTATCTCGCCGGCCAGCTGGACCACGCCGACCTGCCGGTGGAGGCGCGCTGGGACGCCGCGGCAGTCCACTGGCCATTCATGGCCCCCTGGTTGTACGTGCGGTTCTCCGATTTCCGTGCCAGCGATGTGCTAACGGCAGAGGGGATTGGCATACGGGTTCCCTTGCGCGATCTGGTCAGAGGCCAACCATCGGTGGCCGGTGTGGTGCTGTATGCCCCCACCGTTGTGTTGAAGCAGGGTGAGGGCGACGGCTTCAGCCTGGGCGACGGTGCGGCTCAATCGGGCTCCGATTCTCCGTTGGCCGCGATCGCATCGGGAACCATGATCGAGGTGTTGGACGGGGCGATCTCCTTGGAGCTCCGGCGCTCACCGGCCACAATCCAGATTGTCAACATTCAAGCGAGCGTGACGGAGGTGGACGGGCAGGTCGTGTTCGACGGAACCGGTGCGGCATCCCTTCCGGCGTCTCCAGCAGTGCCGTTGGAGCTGGCGGCGCAACTCGCGCCCGATCGAGGAGACATCTCGGCCGAGCTCGCCTTCCGCGGGGTCGAACCGAAGGCCGTCGCGGAACTGTTCGGCCTCAGTACGCCGCAGGCCATGCTGCAGGTGCCCGTGAGCGGCTCCGTTGCCGTAACGGGACCGCTTGAAGCGGTGGTCCTGAGGCTGACCGCTACGGGAGCGGGCGGCCACGTGCAGGTCCCGGACGCCCGGACCGATGTGGGGAGAGCCGCGGTCCCGATCAGTTCGATGGAGGTGCGTCTCGAATATGCCGTGGAGAGCAAGACGCTCGACCTTACGGAATTGGCCTTGACGGGTCCGATCGGTGACCTGCGCATCAAGGGGAGCTTTCAGGACCCTCCGGCGGGGCCATCGGAAATCCATGCCGACTTTGCCGGCAGCTTGTCCATCGACGACCTGGCGGCCTGGCTTGGACCGGCGCTCGACCCTTCGACTGAATCCTGGGTACGGAGGCGCATCGACGGCGGAAGCCTGACGAACCTCACGTTAACCGCTGACTTTCCCGACGGGACGGCCGCGGGGAGCCACGTTGACATCAGCGGTGTGGTTCGGGAAACGGCCATCCTCTGGGAGGAAGGAGAGCCGACGCTCGACCTGGCTGTCGCGGACCTGGATCTGGCGGGTCCTGAACTGACCGTGGTCGCACCCACCGCGACGGTCGGGGCCGCGACGCTCGACGACCTACGGCTGCACAGCGCTGACCTGTTCTCCGAATCCGGAGCAGCGGAGCTCACCGCAGGGTTGTCGGGTGACTCCGGTGAGCTCCTGCAGCAGATCGGGCTGGATCGAGGTCCCGCCGCAGAGCCCATGTTGCGGGGCCCTCTCCGGGATGCCGAGTTGCGCGTGCGGATCCCGTTCGCGAGCGACCGTGAGGCGGAGGTCACGCTACGCGGCGAGTTTCAGGACATCCGGGTTGATCCGAAGTCTTTTCCGGCCGGGTACTCGGAGTTCGACCTTTACGGGCTTGCGGGAACGTGGAGCTACGGCGCCGATGGCATCGACGTTCAGTTCGCGGGAAAACTGGGCGAGTCCGTCCTGATCGATGACGCGGTGCTCACAGCCTCGGGCCCGGAAGCGTCGTCGTTTCGGATTGCGGCGACCCTGCACGGATCGCTCGCCGATCTCATCGGACTTGGCGTGACGGCTCAAGGTGCAGGCCGTCTGCCATCTGGCATTGACACGCTGGCCGGGACGGCGCGAATCCGAGTCGTCATGGACGTCCCGCGTCAGGCGGGCGTTGGTCAGGGCATCCGGCGGCTGGAGGGAGTGTTCGCTGCCCCGTCGTTCACGGCTGAAGGCTTCGGGTCCGGCCCCTGGGGGGGCCACGAGTTTCGGGACGTGACGGGAGCCGTGGCCCTTCAGGGTGAGACTCTCTCGGTCTCCGGCGCGGCCGCGCTTGCTGATTCGGAACTGTCGTTTGCCTGGCGATCTCCCCTTCCTGATGTTCCCGGTGAGCAGGAGCTGACCGTTCGGGGTTTGCTGTGGCCCGAGGCCCGCAACGCCCTCGGAATTCAGTTCGCCGACATGGACGGGCCCCTCGATCTCGCCGGAAGTGCGCTGCGCCGCCAGGAATCGGGAAGTTGGGAAGTGAGTGTCGAGGCCGGACTGTCCGCTCCCGAGGTGACGATCCCGGCCCTCGAATGGACCAAGCCGGCGCATGCGCCTCTGCATGCCAAAGTCCGAGGCCTGCTGGCCGAGGGAGAGCCTTTGCGGCTTCAGCTGGTGGGCGGCGGGACGGACGTGGATGGCCGCATATGGCTCGTGGACGGAGTTCTGGACCGGGCCGTGTTCGCACGGCTGCAGATTGGCGAACATCGCCTGATTGGCACCGTTGCACAAGGTGTGGACGGGTACCTAGGGGCGGAGCTGCATGGCGATCAGGTCGATCTCCGGCCGTTCTTCTCGACCGATTCCGAAACATTGGCCAAGCCGGAACCGCTGCGGCTTCACGTGGACACCCGGTCCGCCCGCACCATGGCGCCCGCACTTGCGGGCCCGCTGGCGTTCACGATGGAGGCCGACGAGCAGGGCGTTCAGGATCTGCATCTGTCGCTTGGGCTTCCGGATGAGGAACGGATGGAACTGCGGGGCGTCGGCACAGAGGGCGCTCTGGAATTGGAGCTCACCGGCACGAACGCGCGGTCGATGGCTGACGCCTTCGGATTGGGCGTGGCTGCAAACGACGGGGCGGTACGGATCGAGGCCGTCCGGAAAGATGGCCGGATCACCGGCACGGTCCAGGTCGGCGAGTTCACCATGGTGGATGCGCCGGTCTTCCTGCAGCTGCTGCAGACCGTCACGGTGCTTGGCCTGCTCGAACAGATCGCCGGCGGCGGCGGCGTAGCGTTCTCCAGTTTTGATGCAGACTTCACGTTTTCGGATGGCGTGATTGATATTCGCAACGGCATCGCCCAGGGCTTGACCCTGGGAGTAACGGTTGAAGGCGCCATCGACACCCGGAACCGGCTGCTTGACCTCCGGGGCGCGCTGATTCCGGCCTACGCCGTCAACCTTCTTCTTACGCGAGTTCCGGTCATTGATCAGTTGATCACGGGTACGGACTCCATGGGCGTACTTGCGGCTGACTATGCCGTGACCGGCCCGGCTGAAGAGCCAGAGATTGCCGCGAGCCCGCTGCAATTCCTGATGCCGGGAGTTCTGCGCAATGTACTGCAGGGATTTGGAGGCGCCCCGGCGTCACCGCCAGTGCCGGACGAATAGCCGCTGCGACGTCAGCGACTTCCCGACCCGTCACTCAGTCCGCGTCGGGGGTTCGGACGGGCCGCAGCACGGCATGCCGTTTCCGCCCTGCCGACAAGCGCACTTCTCCGTTGACCAGATCAGATGGACCTAGAGTCCGGTGTTCGTCGATCACCTTCACGTCGTTGACGCGCGCACCGCCACCCCGAATCAGCCTCCGCGCCTCGCCGTTTGTCGAGGCGAGTACCGAATTGCGCGCGAAGACCTTGACGACTGACA
Source organism: Alphaproteobacteria bacterium (assembly GCA_022819905.1). GTDB lineage: Bacteria > Pseudomonadota > Alphaproteobacteria > TMED109 > TMED109 > VXPW01. The sequence continues at coordinate 44,172 of JAJEGJ010000088.1, read as the reverse complement.
TTCCGGCGTCGAATTCCTCCGCGGGAACCAGGATCGTGGGTAGCGCTTCGCCGGTGCCGCCTTGCTCGAACGTGGCCTGGGCGGTCGCTTCCGCCCGCTCGGCTTCCCGGTCACCGTGGGCGAGCCGGGTAGCTTCATTGGCCAGCCGGATCTTGGCGACGTTGGCCTCCTGGCCGCGAAGAGCTTCCAGCCGATGGATTTCGTCGAGCGGAACCTCGGTAAAGAGCCTGAGGAAGCGGCCGATGTCGGCATCGGCCGCATTGCGCCAGAACTGCCAGTAGTCGTAGGGACTTCGCATTGAGGCATTGAGCCACACGGCGCCGCGAGCCGTTTTCCCCATTTTTTCCCCGCTCGCTGTGGTGACGAGGGGGGACGTCAGGCCGAACAGCGGGGGCAGCGTGTGGCCCGCACCATCCAGGCGGCGAGCCAGCTCCACACCGTTCACGATATTCCCCCACTGGTCCGATCCGCCCATCTGCAGGACGCATCCCTCGCGGAGCGCCAGTTCCGCAAAGTCGAAGGCCTGCAGAATCATGTAATTAAATTCCAGGAAGCTCAGCGGCTGCTCGCGCTCGAGTCGGAGACGCACCGAATCGAAGGTCAACATGCGGTTTACGGAGAAGTGTCGTCCGACGGTCCGAAGGAAGTCGACATACCTGAGGTCGCCGAGCCAATCCTGATTGTCGACCATGATGGCGTCCGTTGGACCGTCCCCGAAGGTGAGGAAACGTTCGAAGACACTCCGAATCCCGGCCGCGTTCGCTGCAATGGTCTCGTCGTCAAGAAGTTTCCTGGACTCGTCCTTTCCCGAAGGGTCCCCGACGCGGGTCGTGCCGCCGCCGATTAGCACGATCGGTCGATGACCTGATCGCTGGAGATGCCGGAGCAGCATGATCTGCAGCAGGCTGCCGACATGCAGGCCCGGTGCCGTGCAGTCGAACCCGATGTAGGCGCTGACCGGCGGGTGGTCGGCAAGCAGACGGTCCAGGCCCTCAAAGTCCGTGCACTGGTGCACGTAGCCCCGCTCGGTTGCTAGTTGCAGGAAGGGGGATCGAAAGTTGGTCATGAGGCGACTGTGGCGGGTGCTGCATTGAGGACCGGGGAAAGTACCATGGACGCGTTGAGATCGGGGCAAACATGGCGATGCAGACCGCGATCGGGCTGATGAGCGGTACTTCGCTCGACGGAGTAGATGCAGCCCTCATTCAGACGGACGGCCGACACCGGGTGACGCTTGGGCCGGCGTTCACGCAATCGTACGGGGATGCTTTCCAGGGCCTGGCGGCGAGGAATCTGGCGGAACCGCAGAACGTTCGCAGGCTTACCGACCGCCATGTTGACGCCGTGCAGGAGTTGCTGCGGCGAACGGACCTGAGCCCCGCGGACGTGCACGTCATCGGGTTCCCCGGACAAACGGTTGCCCATGCTCCGGGCGAGGGCTGGACCTGGCAGGTCGGTGACGCCGGGCGCCTGGCTACGGCGACCGGAATCCGCGTGGTGACCGATTTTCGAAGTCGCGACGTGGCGCACGGGGGCGAGGGAGCGCCGCTCGTTCCGCTGTTCCATGAGGCACTGACCCATTCGATGGCCCGGCCGCTGGCGATGCTCAATCTTGGGGGCGTAGCCAACGTCACCTGGCTAGGCCGTGCCGGAGCGCTGTCTGCCTTCGATACGGGACCCGGTTGCGCTCCGATTGACGATCACGCACGGAGCGTCCTTGGAACTGCGTACGATCGTGATGGCCGACTGGCAGCGGCGGGAACGGTGCCAGAGGACGTCCTGGAACAGCTGTTGACCGACCCGTACTTTCGCTGCCCGCCTCCGAAATCGCTTGATCGCGATCATTTTGCTGACCGCTGCGCGCGGATCAGTCGGGGCCATTCACCCGCGGATGGGGCAGCGCTGCTGACTGCGTTCTGCGCCGCGTCCGTGGCCCGCGCCCAGATGTGGATGCCCGAGCGGCCGGCGACGTGGCTGGTGACTGGCGGTGGCCGACGCAATCCGGTGCTGATGCGTGAACTCAGGCAAAGGCTCGCGACCACCGTCGACGCCGTGGAAAGTGTTGGTTTGGATGGCGACGCCCTGGAAGCGCAGGCGTTCGGCTGGCTTGCGGTACGTTCGCTGCGAGGGCTACCGCTGGCTGTCCCGGGGACCACCGGAGTCGCGCGACCCATGAGCGGCGGGGTTCTGGTTCATCCCGGACATTCGTGACTAGTTGGGCGGCCGAACCTGCCCCGACACATAGCGCACCACGCTCTGCGCAAGCACGTCCAGGCGGCCTTCGAAAAAATGGTCGGCACCGGGGATCATCTGGTAGGTGATCGAGACGTCCTTCTGTACCTCCATCTCCTTCGCCAGCTTGGCCACCGCCGCTTCTTGGACGATGGTGTCTTGGTCGCCCTGTAGGACGATGCCGGAGCTCGGGCACGGAGCCAGAAAGTTGAAGTCGTACCGGTCCACCGGCGGCGCGACCGAAACAAATCCACCCAATTCTGGTCGCCGCATCAGCAAGTGGAAGGCGAGCCAAGCCCCGAACGAAAAGCCGCTTACCCAAACGATGCGGCTGTCCTCATGGGCTGCCTGCAGCCAATCCAAGGCCGCAGCGGAATCCACGAGTTCGCCTTCCCCGTTGTCGTAGGTTCCCTCGCTTCGACCAACCCCCCGGAAATTGAAGCGAAGTACCGAGAAGCCCAAATGTGCAAATGAGTGAAACAAGGCATAGACGACCTTGTTGTTCATGGTTCCGCCACCCTGCGGGTCTGGATGCAAGACCAGGGCAAGTGGGGGGCTTGACCCCACCCCGGCGTGGTACCGACCTTCCAAACGCCCGGCGGGCCCATTGATGATCACTTCGGGCATAGCGGCTCTTGTGGCGAATGAGGTCTCACGCGCGGAGAGCGTCTCCACGACGAGTTCGCGATATCCGGTGGATTTTCACGATTCTATATAAATCGGGCTGGCGTTCCAATATGTTCAGCCTCACAAGCGTGGCCGGAAGCCATGCCGCCGTGCGTCGCTTCTGTGATCACGCCTCCGGAGCATCCATGTTCACGGCACTGCGCGACGAGTTCAGGGCGATACGCACCCGGGACCCGGCGGCGCGGGGCGCACTGGAAATCGTACTTTGCTATCCGGGTCTTCATGCGGTCGCCGCGTACCGCCTGGCACACTGGATGTGGCGACGCGGACTGAAGCTGTTGGCTCGATGGTTGATGCATCTCGCGCGGTGGCTCACGGGCATCGAGATTCACCCGGGAGCCTCCATCGGCAGGCGGTTCTTCGTCGATCACGGCATGGGTGTCGTCATCGGCGAGACAGCGGAGATTGGGGACGACTGCTTTCTCTATCAGGGAGTCACGCTCGGCGGCACGTCCCTCAAACCCGGCAAGCGGCACCCGACGCTTGATGACGGCGTGATCGTCGGGGCAGGCGCCAAGGTGCTCGGGCCGATTACGCTCGGCAAGAACGCCCGGGTCGGGGCCAATGCAGTGGTGGTGCGCGATGTTCCCGCCGGGGCAACGGTCGTTGGCATACCGGCCCGCGAGACCAGCAGGTCGGACCGGGACCGGGAGCAGCTGACGGCGTACGGGACGCCGCTCGACGCGCGGGACCCGAATGCGGTCGCAATGGAGCGCATGACGGCCGAGATATCGGCGCTGCGAGACCGGCTGGCCGCCCTTGAAGAGCAGGCGCCGTCCGACAGCAACGAACCCGGTGACACGGGGGCCGCCGCCCAAGCGTCCGGTAGCCGGACCCGCTCCGGGAACTGAACCCGGACCAGCGATCGTCATGCCCCCTGCAGCACCTGGAAGGGGAGTGTATTTCGACTACAACGCGTCGGCGCCCCTCTTGGACATTGCCCGGGATGCAGTGATCGAGGCGATGGGGTACGCGGGCAATGCCTCATCGGTCCACGGCTGTGGACGCGCTGCCCGCCGCCTGCTCGAAGACGCGCGCGCCGCAGTCGCAAGTTCGGTGGCGGCCGCCCCGCAGGATGTCGTGTTCACCTCAGGTGCGACGGAGGCAAACGCGCTGGCATGCGCCGGACGCTCTCCGCACCGGATCGCGGCGACCGCCATTGAGCACGACTCGGTTCTCGCGGCGGCCGCGCCGGGCCGGCGCATCCCGGTACTCGCCGACGGCACGGTCGACCTGACCCGGCTGAAGGTACTGCTGGAGGAGGATCCCCGTCCTGAGCTGGTGGCCGTGATGCTGGCCAACAACGAGACCGGGGTGATCCAGCCCGTGACGGAAGCGGCATCACTTGCGCATGCGGCCGGGGTACCGGTCCACTGTGACGCGGTACAGGGGTGGCGCCGCATGCCCTTCTCCATGGACGGCCTGGGAGTCGATTCGTTGGCCCTGTCGGCACACAAGGCCGGCGGGCCCAAGGGGGTGGGGGCGCTGGTCGTCCGCGACGGGATACTCCGCCAGGCATTGCTGCGTGGTGGTGGACAGGAACGAGGCCGGCGCGCCGGGACCGAAAACATTGCGGCGGCAGCCGGGTTTGGTGCCGTGGCCGCCGCCCGTCCGCCGGCGTGGACGGCACTTCAGGCAATGCGCGACAAACTTGAGTACGCGGTCTGCCAAGCCGTGCCACAGACTTGCGTCATTGCGCGGGACAGCGACCGGCTTCCAAATACCGCCATGCTCGCGCTGCCCGGCTGCGATGCCGAAGCCATCGTGATCCGCCTGGACCTCGAAGGAATCGCCGTTAGCGCTGGCTCGGCTTGCTCCTCGGGCAAGGTCGGGCCGAGCCACGTGTTGGCGGCAATGGATCTTGCGCCGGAGCTCCTGCACGGTGCGATCCGGGTCAGTTTCGGACCTGAGGTGACCGACACCGACGTGGATGCATTTGTATCCGCCTGGGGGCGGGCTGCAGCCGTTTGCGGGCGCCGGCCGACCGCCTGATCGACGCCCAACGGCCGCCGGGACCGGCCGGCCGCGCCCCGTGTCGCGGCAAATGATGCAGGGCAGCGCCAAGCCTGCCGGCGGGGCCTACGTCACTCCCTGCGAGCCGATCTGTGCCTGCGCTCAGACCAGGGCACCGGCGCGGTCATCGCGATTGGTTTGCAGTCAGCGTTCGCGCTCCTCCTTACGGGCCTCGGCGCGCGCCTGCACGATGTCGTTCGCAACTTTCCCGGTCAGTTCGTTCAGGTGGTCGAAGTCCGCGTGGTAGGTCCCGACTCCTTGGCTGAGCGAGCGAAGTTCGATGATCAGGTCATGCAGTTCCGACTGGGGCATGTGAGCCTGGAGCGAATCCCAGCCATTCCAACCCTCCTTGGGTTCGAAGCCAAGAATCTGGCCACGACGGACACTGATCAAGGCATGCACTTTGTTTGTGTACTCCGACGGAACGTCGATCGTCACCTTGGCAATTGGCTCGAGCAGCACTGGCGCGCACTTCGGCATGCCTTCGGTCATCGCCACGCGCGCAGCCAACTTGAATGACATTTCGTTGCTGTCAACGGAGTGGAACTGGCCATCGGTCAGCGTCACTGCGAAGTCGACGACGGGGAAGCCCAGTGGTCCCTCGGTCGCAAATTCCTTGATACCGGTTTCCACGGCCGGGATGTATTGACGGGGTACCGAACCGCCAACGATCTTGTCCGCAAATTCGAATCCGCTTCCACGGGGGCGTGGCGCAATATCGACGACGACGTCGCCAAACATGCCGTGGCCACCCGTCTGGCGCTTGAAGCGACCGTGCTGGGTCACCGGTTTCCGAATCGTTTCCTTGTACGGAACGCTCGGTCGGTTCGACGTTGCCGTGACGTTGTACTTGGTCCGGAGTTTGTCCAAGGCGATTTGGAGATGGATGTCCCCTTGACCCAGGAGCACCAGTTCGTGGGTGTCTTCGTTCTGTAGGTACGTGAGTGAGGGGTCCTCTTCATTGAGGCGTTGCAGTCCGCCTGTAAGCTTGACTTCATCACTTCGATTTTCAGGCGTGATGGCGAGACCGTAAACAGCCGACAACGGCTCGGGCCAATTCGACGCGTCAGCCGAATCCGCTCCAGCGCTCAAGACGTGACCGGTACGCACGGTCTCCATGCGACCGAGGCCGACGACATCGCCGAAGGCGGCTTTCGAGATCTTTTCCGCTTGACTGCCAACCATCAACTGCAGGCTTCCGATCCTGGTCCCGCCCAGGGTCTGGCCGTCAGAGACCTCGCCGCTCCACACCCGCGCCAACGAAATTTTTCCACTGTGCTGGGCATGAAATGTCTTGAAGACCTGCACTGCGGCTTCGCCGTCGGGTTCAAAACCGAGATCGGCGGCACGTTTTTCAGGTGGGGGAGCGTCGTGGCGAAGTGCCTTCAGCATCCTGCGTACGCCGTGGCTCCGTTCAGCAGACCCGAAGAACACCGGGACGATGTCTCCGTCCTGCATGATCTTGGCAGCTTTTTCGTAAACCTCTTCGGCTTCCGGGATCTCTTCCTCCAGCATTTTCTCAAGTATGGCGTCATCGAAATCGACCAGTACCTCCAGCATTTCCTCGCGGGCAATCGTGATCTCGTCGGACAGCTCTTCCGGGAACTCGATCTCCTCGGACTCTTTCCCGTCGACATACGAGTAGGCCCGCCGACTTGCGAGATCGACGTAGCCAACAACCGTGTCGCCGTCCGCAATCGGGTACTCCCGGAGGAACATCGGCGTGCCCGCGGCCTCCTTCAGTGCGGCGACCACGTCGGGAATCGATTCGGTCAAGGTGTCGACCTTGTTGATGAACACCATGTAGGGAACTCCGCGAGCCCGCAGAGCCTGAATGACGGGTGTGAGCGTGAGGACCCGACTGACCGAGGGTTCGATTACCAGCACGGCAACGTCCGCAACGTGGAGAGCGTTCAGGGTCTCCTGCACCAACTCAATCGAACCTGGGCAATCGAGCACGGTCCAGTCATCGCCCAGGTACGTCATGCGCGCCGGGGTGAGTTCGGTACTCATGCTCCGCGCCCGCGCCTCTTCAGACGAATCGCCAACCGATGTTCCGTCCTTCACCGACCCCCGACGGTTGATGGCTCCCGTTGCGAAGAGAAAGCTCTCAAGAAGGGTCGTTTTGCCGCTGAGATAAGGGCCGACCAGTGCGGCACAGCGGGCTCGATCAGACGCCATACAGTTTCTCCAGTGCTGCGGTTGCATCCTCTGTCGCGGCGGCATTGGTGGGTGCCCCAAGGATCAGCCCGACAGCGCTTCGCGAATCCGGTCATTGTTGCCGCATAGGTACAGGCAATCAATGGATTGGGAAACGCTGCGTCGGCGGTCCCCAGGCGGAACGGACTGGGTCTCAGAAACCGTTCTCGGAGAAGAGTGGCCCCCAGGGGTCGCCGGGCCCTGGTTCGGGCCTTGCCGACATCATCCTGTTCGCGGCATCGCTGTCCTTCGATCCCGGTGGGCTGCGTGTGTGCCCCGGTCGGTTTCCGAAGAGCATCGACACGTTGACCCGGGGGTGCTCGTCGTCCGGGGACGGAAGTCGAGATCGTCCCGCAGCGGACCTCTCGTCAGGTGGTCGCCAGAAACTGCCGCACGGCGGTCACCGTGGCGTCGGGCCGTTCCTGCTGGACCCAATGGCCCGCGCCCTCGATGAGGTGGACGGCGCGCATGTCGGCGCAGGCCGTGGTCTGCATCCGGTCAAACGCTCCCGGCGCCTGATGCACACCCCAGTCCGCGGCGCCCGCGATGAAGGCGGCCGGCACCTGTACGGCGGCGCCGGCGTAGAGCCTCAACTCGTCGAGATGAGCGGGGTCGAGCATGACACGGTACCAGTTCAGGCCCCCCTGAAACCCGGTTCGGGCGAACTCGTCCGCGTACACGGCAAGCTCGTCATCGGTGAGCCAGGCAGCTTCCCGGGACGGCGCGTGGCGGGCGACGGTGGCCGCCATGGTTTCGTGGTAGTCCATCACGTAGTAGGTGGGAAGCTTGGCCAGCTCCCCTGCCGTCCACGCCTGCAGCGGATGCGGACGGTTGTCCGGCCAGTCCGCGCTCTTGTGGTGCGAGTAGGCGCGGAGGAACGCGTGAATGCCGGCCGGTGCCTCCCGCATGTCCTGGTCGGCCGCAGGCGTGGTGTAGTAGTACTGGTAATGCTTGCGCGGACGAGCCAGCGCTTCGAGCGCGGGTTCCACCGCCAGCACGGCAGGCGGTTCCCGACCCGCCGGAGCACCCCCGACGGGAGCGCTCATCAGGATCAGGCGGCGGAACAGATCGGGGCGGGCAAGCGCGCTGTAGTACGCCACCATCGCTCCGAAATCGTGGCCGATCACGGCCTCGAACGTGTCGATTCCGACCGCCGATCGGAGCCCCACGACATCCCTGACCAGGTTCAGGAAGCGATAGGGAACAAGGTCGTCGTCATAGCGGGCCGGCGCGACTGCGGTAGGGCCGTAGCCACGCTGGTCAGGCGCCAGGACGTGGTAGCCGGCATCGGCCAGCAGGGCCATCGCTTTCCGCCAGCTGTAGGCGAGCTCCGGAAAACCATGCAGCAGTAGCAAGCTGGGATTGCCGGCCGTTCCGGCTTCCAGGAAGTGCATCTGTAGATCATTGCCGTTGTCCACGACCCGGGCTCGGATCGTCGCCGGAAGCGATGCGTTGGGGTAGGTCACGAGGGTTCCTTGGTGGTTGCGGGCTGTTCGCGCTCGCGGGGCGCCTGGCGATCGCTCGGCGAGGGCCCGCATTGCATGCCGGCGTATTACCGCACGGGTTCCGGGATCTCAGCCATGGCACGCGCACGGAGGGAGGACTTGACAATTTTTCCGTTCGCATTGCGCGGAAGCGGTTCGGCTTGCAGCGTGAACGTCTCCGGGACCTTGTAGTCGGCAATCCGGGCCGCGACGAAATGCGTCAGTTCCTGGACGGTGGGTTGGTCCGAAGCGACGGTAACGAAGGCATGTACCCGCTCGCCGAGAACCGGGCAGGGGCGGGCGACGACCGCTGCCTCCACCACGCCGGTGTGCTGGACCAGCAAGCCCTCCACCTCCGCAGAGTAAACCTTGTATCCGGCCCGGTTGATCATGTCCTTGCTGCGATCCAGCACCTCGACGTAGCCATCGGCATCGATTCTGCCGATGTCGCCGGACCTCCAACTGCCGTCGCCGAACGTATCCCGGTTGACTTCCGCAAGATTCCAGTAGCCCGGGACTACCATCGGACCTCCGATCCGGAGTTCACCCACGCTGCCCGGCGGCAGTTCCCGGCCTTCGTCGTCGCAAACGCGGACCTCCGCACAATGCATCGGGAGCCCGACGCTGTCGCGGCGGCGCACCGCGTCGGTGGCAGGCAGCAACGTTGCCGGGGACGTGGTCTCGGTGGACCCGTACGCGTTCGTCAACTCCAGGCCCGGAAGCCGGCGGTGGATCTCCTCTATCAGCGCGGGCGGCATGGGGGCACCGCCGTAGGCGCCGATCCGAAGATGGGGAAGCGGTGCCGCGTCCAGCCTGCCGGAACGCAGCATCAGGTTGTACATAGCGGGCACCATGACGGTGTGGGTCACGCGTTCATCGCCGAGCAGGCGGACAGCAGCATCTGCCTTGAATTCCCGTTGCACGACGACCGCGCCGGCACAGGCGAACATGGTCAGGATCTGGGCGACGAGACCCGTAATGTGGGTGAACGGGACCGCCAGAAGCGTGCGTTCGAGCTTGTCGCTGAGGCGCATTGCGCGAATGTAGTGGAGCACGCTGTGCGCAAGGTTGAAATGGGTGATCATGGCGCCCTTGGGGCGGCCGGTGGTGCCTGAGGTGTACATCAGGAAGGCGAGAGTTTCTTCGTCGCCGAGCGGCGGCGGCGCCGGTTCACCGGTGGCAGCGGGCGCGAACGTCTGGTGGTCGACCTTCTCGGTCAAGGGAAATACGTGGCGCAGGTCCGGCAGCCGTCGTTTACCAGGGACCCGTGCTGCGAGCGCGTCATCCACGATGAGCGCCCGGGCGCCGCTATCGTTCAGCATGTAGTCGACTTCGTCGGTCTGCAGCCGATGGCCCAGCGGGACTGCGACGAATTCAGCACGGAGGCAGGCGACGACAGCAGCGATCGCCTCCCATCGATTGCCGGACCAGATGCCGACGCGGTCGCCCCGGGCCAGACCGACGCGGTGCATGGCGCTGGCCATTCCTTCGGCGCGCCGCAGCAGTTCGGCGTAAGAGAGCCGTCGCGTGCCATCGATGACGGCGTCGCCGTCGGGATGGCGCGCGCCCGTGGCACCGAGCATCGCGCCGATATTTCTCGGGCGCTCCGTGAAACAGGTGAGCGTGCGGCCGAAGTGGGTTTCCGTGGTCAGACCGCCGGGGTCCCGGGTGCACCAACCTGGCCGGTTCACTAGGTCTCGCCGCAAACCAGCGACCAGGCCGTCCGCGCGTACGGAACCGTCTGTGCGCCCACTTCGGTGGCGTTGGAAGAACTAGCGTTGCCGCTGAGCCCGCGGGCCAGGACGCCTTCTGCGATGGCCGCAAACCGAAACATCGAAAAGGCCACGTAGAAATGGGTATCGATGGGTTCCCGTCCGGTTCGTCGGCAATAGTCGGCGACGTAGCTTGCCTGATCGGGGATGCCGTACTCGGCTGGCAGCCCCATGATGCCGTGGCGGATCGACTGCGGAATCTGGAATCCGGAGATGTTGTAGCCGAGATCACCCAGGGGATGGCCGAGGGTCGAGAGTTCCCAGTCCAGTACCCCGATCACCTCGGGCCGGTCAGGCGCAAAGATCAAGTTTCCCAGTCGGTAATCGCCATGTACCACGCCGGTCTCATCGCCCGGCGGAATGTTGGCGGGGAGCCACTCGATCAACCGATCCATTTCTGGAACCTCGCGCGTCCGGCTGAGTTCCCACTGCCGGGTCCACCGTGCGATCTGTCTGGCGAAGTAGTTTCCCGGGCGGCCGAAGTCAGCAAGCCCGGCAGCCTCGTGATCGACCAGGTGAATGGCCGCGAGCGTCCGATTCATCGCGTCATACAGCGCCGCCCGGTCCGCCGGCCCCACCTCCGGGAGCATCGGGTCATCGAAGACCCGGCCGCGCAGGCACTCCATCACATAAAACGGGGTACCGATGACGGAGTCGTCGTCACAGAACAAGTACATCTCGGGCACCGGGACGCCCTGATCCCGGAGTGCGGCCTGCACGCGAAATTCGCGGTCGACGGCGTGCGCAGACGGAAGCAGGTCGCCCGGCGGCTTCTTCCGAAGTACCCAGATCGTCCCGTCCCCTTCAAGCGCAAAGGTCGGGTTGGACTGGCCGCCGTGGAACTGCCGAACTCGGTCAAGAGCGGTGAACCCGGGCAGGCGGCCCGCCAGATATCCGGCCAGCGTATCTTCGTCGAACCGGTGCGTCGCGCGCACCTCGATCAAGCCCTCGACCGTCATGACAAGGCCCGTTTTCGCGCCGCAAACGCGGCAAGCACCAAGGCCGCCGCGCCCAGCGAACCGGTCCAGATCCGGGTTCGTTCCACGATGGTTTCAGCCCGGTTTCGGCCCCGGCTGAGCGCACCCTCGACGCGCGACTGCGCCTGCAGCAGGACCTCGTCGAGGGCACGTGTCGATGCGCCGACCGAATCCAGCCGGGCCGAGTCGCCGGGCTCTTCGGCCAAAGCCTCGGCGCGGACCACGACTTCGCTGACCGCCTGCGTTACGAGTTGGAAGTCGCCGGCAAAGGCCTCCCGCTCCTCCGCGGGGAGGATCGGACTTACTTCCGCGAGGTAGGTGCTCATGGCTCGGTTCTTCCGCTCGAGGGCGCGAGCCCCGTCGACGATCTCGCGCGCCGCCCCCGTATCGACACGCGCGTTCGTCATCAGCAGCCGGTTCGCGACGCGATGGAAGGCGGCGTCCCTGTCGGCGCGCTCGAGCGACAGTCCCTGGACACGGCTGAGCAGGCCGAGCCGCGCCTCGCTCTGGTACGCAGCATCCTTGGCTAGCTGTGCCAGCGAATTGCCGGCGATCCCCAGTGCGGCGAGCAGGGTCAGGATCGCCAGAGCTGCAAGATGATGGGCGCCGACACGTTGCCACATGGTCAGGTGCGATCAGTTGTAGCTTCGCAGTTCAAGCTTCGCGATCTGGTTGCGGTGCACCTCGTCCGGCCCGTCGGCGAGCCGCAGGGTCCGGGCATTGGCGTACGCGTCGGCCAGCCCGAAGTCGCTCGTGACACCGCCACCCCCGTGCGCCTGGATCGCCCAATCGATCACCTTGCACGCCATGAGCGGCGTGGCGACCTTGATCATGGCGATGTCCTTGCGGGCTTCCTTGTTGCCCACGGTGTCCATCCGCCACGCCGCGTGCAGCACCAGCAGTCGGGCTTGGTCAATCGCGATCCGCGATTCGGCGATGCGTTCCTGGGTGACGGTCTGTTCCGAGATCGGCCGGCCGAAGGTGACACGGGACTTCACGCGCTTGCACATCTTCTCAAGCGCCCGCTCGGCCAGGCCGATCAGCCGCATGCAGTGATGGATCCGGCCCGGTCCGAGACGCCCCTGCGCGATTTCAAAACCGCGCCCTTCACCCAGCAGCATGTTGTCAGCAGGCACGCGCACGTCCTTGAAGATGACTTCGGCATGCCCGTGCGGCGCATCGTCGAATCCGAATACCGGCAGGTGTCGGACGACTTCAACGCCGGGTGTGTCGATGGGGACCAGCACCATCGACTGTTGCTTGTGGCGATCCGGATTCCCCGGATCGGTCTTGCCCATGACGATGAGGATCTTGCATCGTGGCGACATTGCCCCCGACGTCCACCATTTGCGGCCGTTAATGACGTATTCGTCCCCGGTGCGTTCGATCCGGCATTCGATGTTCGTGGCGTCCGAGGATGCCACCTCGGGTTCGGTCATCGCGAAGGCTGACCGGATCTCGCCTGCCAGCAGGGGAGCAAGCCATTGGTCTTTCTGGGCCTCGGTGCCGTAGCGGGCGAGCACCTCCATGTTGCCGGTATCGGGCGCTGAACAGTTGAAGATTTCCGGGGCGTGCTCGGAGCGCCCCATGATTTCGCACAGCGGCGCGTACTCGAAGTTTGACAGGCCGGCTCCGTGTTCCGACTCGGGGAGAAACAGGTTCCAAAGGCCCTCCGACCGCGCCTTCTCCTTGAGTTTCTCCATCAAGGGTGGGTGGGCCCACCGGTCACCCTCGGCAATCTGCGCCTCGATCTCTTCTTCGTTCGGATAGAAATGTGCATCCATGAATGTGTTCAGGCGTTCAAGCAGTTCGTTGGTACGGTCGGAGAATTGCAGCATGGCGTCGGACTTCCTGTGCACTTGGCGGTCGCCGGAACGCTGGATCGTGGATGGCGACAAGCGATGGAGATGAATTTTCCATCGTAACCCAGTGACGCGGAAGCGTCACCGGATCACGACGCCCCGGGCTGGCGCCCAGGTGTCGATCGCGGGCACCCGCGCAGTCGGACTGGAACGCGGGTACCGGATGCGGCGCGTCCGCGCGGCCTGACGCGGGCGGAGCCCGACGGGCCAAGAGACTAGACTTGAAGGGGCGGGGAGGCGCCGGGTGAGCCGCTTGCAGCGACAAACGGAGCGCGGCTCCAGCCGAGGACCGAGCAGGGCAACCGTCCGAGGTGCGCGGAATGACGAAATGCCACGACGTGGTCATCGCCGGGGGCGGCATCATGGGCTGTGCCGCAGCCTATTTCCTGGCCGCCTCCGAAGATTTTGACGGTTCAGTGGCGGTCATCGAGCGTGATCCGACCTACCAGACAGGGGCGGCGACGCGTTCGTTGGGCGGCATTCGCCAGCAGTTCACCACTCCTGAGAACATTCGCATGTCGATGTTCGGCGCCGAGTTCGCCAAGATGGCAGCCAGGATGCTGGCAGTCGATGGCGCCGCATGCGATGTGACCTTCCGGGAGCAAGGCTACCTGCTGATGGCGTCGGGAACCGATGTCGACCAGTTGCGACGGAACTGGGAGGTGCAGCGCGGCCACCGGGCTGCAGTCGAGTGGCTGACCGGCGACGCGCTCTCGGAGCGCTTCCCCTGGGTCAACTGGCAAGGTGTCGACGCGGCCGTGTTCGGGTCTGCCAATGAGGGCTGGGTTGATCCGTATTCCCTGCTGATGGGGTTCCGTCACAAGGCGCAGTCGCTCGGGGTCCGTTTCCTGCACGGCGACATCACGCGCCTGGTCCGGAACGGGAATCGCGTCACCGGCGTCGCCACCGCTACGCACGGATTGATTCGGGGCGGCACCACGATTCTGGCAGCGGGCTCCCGGGCTGGGGCGCTGGCGGCCACCATCGAGGTCGATCTCCCCGTCGTTCCGAAGAAGCGCTACGTCTACGTGTTTGATTGCCGCGACGACCTGCAGCACGCGCCTCTGACCATCGATCCGACGGGGGTCACGTTTCGACCGGAAAGCGGTCGCTACGTCGCCACCGTGTCGCCGGCGCGGGAACGGGACCCGGACAGCGACCCGCTCGACTTCGAAATGGAATACACCGAGTGGGAAGAGGTCATCTGGCCGGTGCTGGCGACCCGGGTTCCGGCGTTTGAGGCGGTCAAGCTGACCGGATCGTGGGCCGGTCACTACGACTTCAACGTCTTCGATCAGAACGCCATCCTGGGGCCGCATCCCGAGGTGCAAGGTTTGCTGTTCTGCAACGGTTTCAGCGGCCACGGCCTGCAGCAGGCACCGGCTGCCGGCCGCGCCGTCGCTGAACTGGTCACGTTCGGCGAATATCGAACCCTTGATCTGTCGCGATTTAACGTCGCCCGGATCTATCGGGACATGCCGATCGTCGAAGCAAACATCTGGTAGGCGCGGCCCCTCGGGTCAGTCACCGCCCGCTCGCGGTCAGCCGCCGCAGACTGCAACCGCCACCCGCTCGGTGCCGATCGGCTCCTGCCGGACACGAATGGCCAATAGGGGGGGCCAGCCAACGCGCCTTGGCCTTTGGGGCGAGTGATGGGACTTGAACCCACGACCCCCGGTACCACAAACCGGTGCTCTAACCACTGAGCTACACTCGCCAGAGCGCTAGGCAGATGTGTAGGCAAGACTGGGGCCCGAGGTCAAGCGAATCCGGCCGGTCGGAACCCGGTGCCCCCCTGCGGCACGAACCTCGCGTGGCGACGGCGCTGCACCGCCGCAGACGCTACTGGGCGACCAGCAACGCGCGGGCGCGGGTGAAGATTCGGTCCTCGAGCGCGGTTTCCGTCTCGGCGGCCACGGTCGCCGCTTGCGTCGTGCCGTCGTCAGCGCGCACCCGCCGGTACACGCGGACGCGCAAATTGCTCACCGCCAACTCGCGACCGGTAATCCGGGCCACGACCTTCATCTCCTCACTCGGGGCGTCGGCTAGCTCTGTCCATTCGGTGATGATGACTCCGCCGACCGAATCGACGGAGTCCAGCGGCAGGAAATCAAGAATCTCGAGCGCGGCCCGCCAGAGCTCGGGATTGATCGCCATCTGCACGCCCGCTGCCGACTTGCCGTCGCCGCCGAAGAGTTCCGAAAGGGAGAACCCGGGTGTGATTCCCTGTGCCTCCAGCCGTTCACGTCTGGCTCGATCGGCCGGTGTCTCCGGAGGTGGGGTGATTTCGACCGGGCCGCTGCAGGCGGTGAATGCGATGGGGCCCAACCCGGCGCACAACAACGGAAGGACAAGCGTGGCGGCGAGGGCGCGGAAGGAGGGACAGGACACGTTGGTCGGCACTCCACAGCATGGGTGGCCCGGACGGGCGAGATCGTCAACCGCTTATATCACACGACCGCACACCGCGGCCGGTCACCCGTATGCTCGCGGGTCGGTTCGTCTCGAGGAGGTCGCCGCATGGATCCCACGGTGTTGCCCTATCGCGAGTATCAACCCGCCGTCAGGCCGCTGCTCCGATGCGGCCCGGGGGCCGTCGTCATTGGCCGGACCGAGGTGGGTGAAGCCGTGGATCTGGGGCGACTTGCGGTGTTGCGCGGCGACGGCGAGCGAATCTCGATCGGTTCCGGATGCTGGTTGGGCGCGAGGGCCACGGTGCACATCGCCGATGACGACCATGGGAGCGTGGTGGGAGCCGACGTCGTCGTCGGCCGCTATGCGTTGGTGCACGGCTGTACGCTGGCCGATCGCGTCGTGGTCGGGGACGCTGCGGTGGTGATGGACCGGGCGGTGGTCGGCACCGGCGCGGTCATTGCGGCAGGTGCCTTGGTGCCGCCGGGCAAGAAGCTGGCGGGCGGCCGGCTGTACGCGGGGAGTCCGGCCCGGCCCGTCCGGACGTTGGCCGACGGAGAGGTCGAACAGTTGGCGGCGGCCGTGCGGCGCTCCGAGCCCTCGCCGGCGACGGCCACCGACGATGACCCGCTCCCCCCGCTGGACGACGCGGCATTTCGCCCACCAGGGTCGAGCGGCCCGTTGCATGGAAGCAACGGGTCCTCGCCGGTGATTCCTGCCAGCGCCTACGTGGCGCCCACGGCGGCGGTGTGGGGCGACGTGCGTCTCGGCGAGAGTGCGAGCGTCTGGTTTTCCACTGCCATGCGTGCCGGTCGCGGGCGCATTGTGGTTGGCAACCGGACCAACGTGCAGGACAACTCCTTTGTCGACGTCGCCGAGACCGGCGCTTCGGCCGAGATCGGGAACGATGTGACGATCGGCCACAACGTGCGGCTTGACGCCTGCCGGATCGGCGACCGGTGCCTGGTCGGCATGGGGGCCACGGTCTGCGCCGGCGTGACCATCGAAGATGACGCACTGGTTGGCGCACGGGCGTGGGTGGCACCGGGCACGGTCGTGCGCGCGGGCTGGATTTGGGCCGGCCGGCCCGCCCAGCCGTTCCGGGAAGTTCGCCCCGAAGAGGTGGATTACTTCAGGCAGGGCAAGGAGATTTACGAGGGGTACGCACGCGACTATCAGGCCGGTGGATGTGAAGGGTGATCCTCAAGTTCGCGGTTGCGATCTTGGCGGTGCTGCTGTTGCGGCTCATCTTTCCCGCCCTGGTGCGAGGCGTGCGCCGGACCCTCCTGGTGATGGCCATAGCCGTCGTGGTCTTCGGGGCCGTGGTGTGGCTCACCGCGGGGTGAGGTGGCGCCCGATTTGCTGCGGGCCATTCGTCGATGGGAGAGATACATGACGTCGAAGCGATATCGGATCGCAGTCATTCCGGGCGACGGGATCGGGCGGGAGGTGGTGCCGGAAGGCATGCGCGTGATGGACGCGGCCGCGAGCCGATACGGGTTCGCGTTCGAGTGGGACTCGTTCACCTGGAGCTGTGAGACCTATCATGCGACCGGCCGGATGATGCCGGAAGACGGCTTGGACCAGATCGCCGGTCATGACGCCATCTTCCTCGGAGCGGTCGGTTATCCGGGGGTCCCCGACCATGTCTCTCTCTGGGGTCTGCTCATCCCCATTCGCCGCCGCTTCGACCAGTACGTCAACGTGCGCCCGGTGCGCGTCCTGAACGGGATGGAGTCGCCGTTGCGGGATCGCGGGCCGGACGACATCGACTTCGTCGTGGTGCGGGAGAATGTCGAAGGAGAGTACTCGGAGGTCGGGGGACGGCTTTACACGGGTACCGACGACGAGATGGCGATGCAGGAGAGCATTTTCACTCGACGCGGGGTGGATCGGGTGCTCGACTGGGCCTTCGAGCTTGCCGCGACCCGCTCCGCCCGGCACGTCACATCCGCCACCAAGTCCAATGGCATCGTGCACACGATGCCCTACTGGGACGAACGGTTCGCAGCCGCGAAGGGGCGCCACCCGGACATCCGTACGGCGCAATTCCACATCGACATCCTCACCGCCCATTTCGTGCTGCATCCTGACTGGTTCGACGTTGTGGTGGGCTCCAACCTCTTCGGCGACATCCTTTCCGATCTGGGGCCTGCGGTGGCCGGTACCATCGGCATTGCACCGTCGGCGAATCTCAATCCCCGGCAGGAATGGCCCTCGATGTTCGAACCGGTGCATGGCTCGGCTCCCGACATTGCGGGGCGCGGCATCGCCAACCCGATCGGCCAGATCTGGTCGGGGGCCATGATGCTGGACCATCTCGGGCAGTCGGCCGCTGCGATGGCGGTGGTGCGCGCGATCGAGGCCGTGGTGGCGGACGGACCGAGAACCCCGGACATGGGAGGTACCGCCACCACCCGGGACGTCGGAAGGGCCGTGGAAGCGGCCGTCGCCTGACTCGCTACGGCGGCCGTGTCCATGCCAAACGGAGGATGTCTTCGCGAAGACGGTGACGGCCGAATTCGTGCCCCTTGAAGCAGCGTGATGCCCGCGCCGTAAACATGGGCGAATCGCTCAACGGATCGCAGGTTCGATAGGCTGCGTTAATCCCCAAGCGACCCTTCGGAAGCTTGCTTATCGCGTGCTATTGCGCTAGGTTACGCCCTAGGCGATGGTCCCGGACGCGCTGGGCAACTACGGATTGAAACTACAATCACGCCGTCTTCCCCTGAGGACGCGGCGTGGTTGCTTGCGCTTGCGTCACCGCGTTAGGCGGCGCACGGGCGTTGAGTTCGCCGTGCACCTCGTCCGGGCATTTGCGTGTGGGCCCAGGGGACCTTGATGCTGACGAACTCCAACGACCTTTCCTTCACTGGCCGCAAGCGCCTTCGTCACCGTTTCGGCCGACAAGCTTCCGACCCGATGCAAATGCCCGATTTGATCGGGATCCAAAAAGTCAGCTACGACGCGTTCCTGCAGCGGAATATCGCCCCCGACACCCGCCTGGAAGACGGCCTGCAGCGCGCATTCACCTCCGTGTTTCCGATTACCGATGCCTCCGGCCGGGCCAAGCTTGAGTTCAAACATTACGAATTCGACCCGCCGAAGTTCCAGGTCGACGAGTGCCTCCGTCGCGGCAAGACCTACGCGGCGCCACTCAAGGTGACGCTGTCCCTCATCATTTATGACGAGGACCGCGGTGGAACCGCGAGGGCTCCGAAGGAGATCAAGGAGCAGGATGTGTTCATGGGCGACATGCCGCTCATGACCGACAAGGGCACCTTCATCATCAACGGTACCGAGCGCGTGGTGGTCAGCCAGATTCACCGCGCCCATGGCGTCTTCTTCGACAATTACAAGAAGACCACGCAGAGCGGCGAGGAGCTGCTGCCGCAGGCGCAAGTGATTCCGGCGCGCGGTTCGTGGCTCGCGTTCAAGATCGATGGCCGCAAGAAGGATGGCTACCGGATGAGCGTCCAGTTCGGCCGGGCGCTCGAGCGGATTCCGGTCACGGTCCTGCTGCGGATTCTCGGCATGACGTCGGAGGACATGCTGACCGAATTCTGTGACGTGGCCACCTACACCTACGGCCCCGTCGGGACCCCGGACGGATCCACAGAATCGGGTTGGTCGACCCTGCTGAACGTTGACGAATTTCGCGGCCGGGCGCCGCGATGGGACCTGGTGGACGCCGCGGACGGCAAGGTCATCGTTCCCAAGGACCGCAATCTCTCTGCCGGTGAGTGGGAGGAGATCGCGGCCAAGGGCGAGCGTCGCCGCTGGATCGGGACCGAGGAGCTCTTCGACATCAGGCTGGCTCGCGATGTCGTGGACACGGCAACCGGCGAGATCTTCTACGAAGCCGGCGAATGCATCGGTCAGGTCGAGGACATGGCGCCCGGCACGCTGGCGCGCCTGCTCGAGGCGGGCATCACGGAGCTTCCGGCGGTAACGGTTCGGGAAACCGAGGGTCCGTTCGTGCTCAACGCGCTGGAAGAGGAATGCCGGAAGATCCGTCCGGTCGACCTTATGGTGCTCGACCCCGGCAGCGGGGAAGGCATGGAAGAGATCGCCGAAGCGGTCGCCCGCATTCTCAAGATCACCCCGCGCCGCGCAGAGGAGATGCTGGGCCGGGGCAAGGGACCACTGGTGCGGATGCTGTCGTGGGAGGAGGGCGAACGGGTCCTCCGCGTGCTGGGCGACGGTCGGGGCTTTCGTCGAGAGAGCCCGTGCGTGACGTCGCATCGCGCCAGCGGCATGACGTTCGCGCTCCGTAATCGCGGCGTCATGTCCCGGGACCGGATCTTGGAGCGCACCTCGGGTGCCCTCCGCGAAGGTGGCGTCTGGATGGGAGAGGAGGGCGCAGAGCGCTTCTTCTACAACCTGTTCTTCGCGCCGGCAGTCTTGGTCGACGAACTTACCCCCGGGTATTCGGCACCAAGCGAGACGGCCCGGCAGGCCTACGTGCTTGACCACAATGCGCTGGGTGACGCCGGTGCGTGGGTGCTCGATGAACAGGACGGCTGGACGCTCCTCGGGGTGTCGGTGGCGCATCGTCCCCCCGGCGCGCCCGCCACGATTTGGGTGCAGTCGGATGCCGTCGAGGAGCGGCTGTCCGAGAACTACGACCTGTCGGCTGTGGGCCGGGTCAAGCTGAACGGGCGGCTTGGTCTGGACATCGACGATTCGGTCCGCGCGCTGCGCCGCCGTGACGTGCTGTCGGTGGTGCGGACGCTGGTCGGGTTCCGCCCGGGCGCGAGCCACATTGACGACATCGATCATCTCGGCAACCGGCGGGTGCGTTCCGTCGGCGAGCTCATGGAAAACCAGTACCGCATGGGGCTGGTGCGCATGGAGCGCGCGGTGCGCGAACGCATCGGGTCGGCGGACATCGAAAAGATGATGCCGAACGACCTGATCAATGCCCGGCCTGTCGCCGCGATGGTCCGGGAGTTCTTTGGCGGGTCCCAACTCAGCCAGTTCATGGACCAGACCAATCCCCTGGCGGAGGTCACGCACAAGCGTCGGTTGTCGGCGCTGGGGCCGGGCGGCCTAACTCGGGAATGGGCGAACCTCGAGGCACGGGATGTGCATCCGACGCATTACGGCCGTCTTTGCCCCGTGGAGACGCCCGAAGGCCCGAACATCGGTCTGATCAGTTCGCTTGCCACGTTCGCCCGGATCAATCGGCACGGGTTCATCGAGTCTCCCTACCGAAAGGTTGAGGACGGACGGGTCACGGACGCGATCGAGTACATGACCGCGCTGGACGAGCAGGGGCACACGATTGCGCAGGCCAGTACGCCGATTACCAAGGATGGCCGGTTCGAGCGGGAAATCGTGAACTGCCGCCGCGGCGACAACTTCGTGCTGGCGCCCCGAGAATCGATTGACTACGTCGATGTCTCCCCCCGGCAACTGGTTTCCGTGTCGGCAGCGCTGATCCCGTTCCTGGAGAACGACGACGCCAACCGGGCCCTCATGGGGTCGAACATGCAGCGTCAGGCCGTGCCGCTGTTGCAGGCGGAAGCGCCCCTCGTCGGCACCGGGATGGAGGCCCACGTGGCCCGCGATTCCAGGGCCGTGCAGACCGCCGGCCGCGCTGGCGTGGTTGATCAGGTTGATGCGCGCCGCATCGTGGTGCGGGCAATTCAGGTGATCGGCGACGAGGAACGAACGATCGGCGTCGACATCTACAACCTGAGAAAGTTCGAGCGGTCCAATCAGAGCACGTGCATCAATCAGCGTCCGCTGGTCAAGGTTGGCGACCGGGTTCAGGAAGGGGACGTGATCGCCGACGGGTCGAGTACTGACCTTGGTGAACTCGCTCTCGGGCGGAACGTGTTGGTCGCGTTCATGCCGTGGCAGGGCTACAACTACGAAGACTCCATCCTGGTGTCCGAGCGGTTGGTCCGGGATGACGTGTTCACCTCGATTCACATCGAGGAATACGAGGTCATGGCCCGGGATACCAAGCTGTGGCCCGAGGAGATCACCCGCGACATTCTCAATGTCGGAGAGGAGGCTCTCCGGCACCTCGATGAGACCGGCATCGTCCATATCGGGGCGGAAGTGGGCCCGCGCGACATTCTGGTGGGCAAGGTGACCCCCAAGGGGGAGACGCCGTCCACGCCGGAGGAGAAGCTGCTGCGCGCCGTGTTCGGTGAGAAAGCTGCGGACGTGCGTGACACGTCGCTGCGGGTGCCGCCGGGAGTATCCGGCACGGTGGTGGATGTGCGGATCTTCTCCCGGCGGGGGTTGGAGAAGGACGCGCGCGCAATCTCGCTCGAACGCGAGGAGATTGCCCGCCTGACCAAGGACCGCGACGACGAGCTCGCGATCATCGAGGGCAACATCTACGACCGCCTGCGCACCCTCCTCATCGGACAGACGGCGAACGACGGGCCGTCCACCGGCGTGATCGCCGCCGCCGAGCTGGACAGCACGCCGCAGGCGCGGTGGTGGCGCTTCAGGCTCGACAATTCCGACGTTACGGCCCGTGTGGAGGCGCTGCACAAGGACCTTAAGCGGGCGCAGAAGGAACTTGAACAGAGCTACCTGGACAAGGTCGAGAAGGTTCGTGCGGGCGACGAGCTTCTGCCCGGTGTACTGAAGATCGTGAAGGTCTACATCGCTGTAAAGCGCAAGCTGTCGCCGGGCGACAAGATGGCCGGCCGTCACGGCAACAAGGGAGTGATTTCCAAGATCAACCCGATCGAGGACATGCCGCACACGGAAGACGGAACCCCGGTGGATATCGTTCTCAACCCGCTCGGCGTGCCGTCCCGCATGAACGTCGGCCAGATCCTGGAGACGCACCTGGGCTGGGCGTCGGCGGGCTTGGGGCGCCAGATCGGTGACGCGCTGGAAGGCGCGCGGAGCGCCGCGGAAAGGGCGCGCAAGGCCGCTTCCGTGATGCGAAAAATCTACGGGGCGTCCACGTGGAAGCAGGTGCGCCGAGAGCTCGACGATTCGGCGGTGGTCGAGCTCGGAACCAATCTGATGGGAGGGGTGCCGGTGGCCACGCCGGTGTTCGACGGCGCGGCAGAGGCGGACATCCGCGCGATGCTGAAGGCCGCCGGGTGTTCGGAATCGGGTCAGGTAACACTGATCGACGGCCGCACCGGCGAACGCTTCGCCCGGCCGGTGACCGTCGGATACATCTACATGCTCAAGCTCCACCACTTGGTCGACGACAAGATGCATGCCCGTTCCACCGGGCCGTACAGCCTCGTGACGCAGCAGCCGCTCGGCGGCAAGGCGCGGTTCGGGGGTCAGCGATTCGGCGAGATGGAGGTATGGGCGCTGCAGGCCTACGGGGCGGCTTACACCTTGCAGGAAATCCTGACCGTCAAGTCGGACGATGTGTCCGGACGGACAAAGATGTACGAGGCCATCGTCCGGGGCGAGGACACTTTCGAAGCCGGCGTGCCGGAGTCGTTCAACGTGCTGGTCAAGGAGCTGCAGGCGCTTGGCCTCGATGTTCAGGAAGTTCACCATGAATGAAGTGATGCTGGCCGGCAGGAACGGCCCGATGGCAAATCTGGTGCCCGCCGGGGCTGGCGCGCGCTCAGAAGTGGCTTCCCCGGGTACACCCGTCCGGTTTGCCGGAATCCGGATCTCCATCGCGAGTCCGGAGAAAATGATGTCGTGGTCCTTCGGCGAGGTGCGCAAGCCCGAAACCATCAACTACCGAACTCTGAAGCCCGAGCGCGATGGCCTGTTCTGCCCACGCATCTTCGGCCCGGTGAAGGATTACGAGTGCTTGTGCGGCAAGTACAAGCGTATGAAGCACAAGGGTGTCTTGTGCGAGAAGTGCCAGGTCGAAGTGATCCAGTCGAAGGTGCGTCGTGAACGCATGGGGCACATTGAGCTGGCCGCGCCGGTTGCTCACATTTGGTTCTTGAAGGCGCCCCCGTCCTCCCGCATGGGCCTTCTCCTGGACATGACGCTGAAGGACATTGAGTCGATCCTCTATTTCGAGCGGTATGTCGTTCTGGAACCCGGAATCACGCCGCTGCCGAAGCGGGCGCTGCTGACGGAAGAGCAGTACCAGCAGCTGCAAGCCGACTATGGGGCTGACACGTTCACGGTGAGTATCGGTGCCGAAGCGGTGCGCGATCTCCTGGCCGAGCTGGACCTGCATGCGTTGCGTGCCGAAATCCGCGAGAGCCTTGAAGCGACCCGGTCGGAAATGAAGCGCCGGAAGCTGGCCAAGCGGCTGCGGCTCGTCGAATCGTTCATTCGGTCGAAGAACCGGCCGGAGTGGATGGTGCTGACCGTGGTTCCCGTGATCCCGCCCGAGTTGCGGCCGCTGGTACCGCTCGACGGAGGTCGTTTCGCAACTTCCGACCTGAATGATCTCTACCGCCGGGTGATCAACCGGAACAATCGGCTGAAGCGGCTGATGCAGTTGCGGGCCCCCGACATCATCATTCGCAATGAAAAGCGGATGTTGCAGGAGGCCGTCGACGCGCTGTTCGACAACAGCCGCCGTCGTCGTCCTGCCAAGGGTGCCAACAAGCGACAACTGAAATCGCTGTCCGACATCGTGACCGGGAAACAGGGGCGGTTTCGTCAGAACTTGCTGGGCAAACGGTGCGACTACTCCGGCCGTTCGGTGATCGTAGTGGGGCCGGACCTGCTCCTGCACCAGTGCGGCCTGCCCAAGAAGATGGCGCTCGAGCTGTTCAAGCCATTCATTTACTCAAAGCTCGAGCGCTACGGCCACGCGGCGGCGATCAAGAACGCGAAGCGTATGGTGGAGCTCGAGGTGCCCGAGGTGTGGGACATCCTGGAACAGGTGATTCGCGAGCACCCGGTGCTGCTGAATCGGGCACCCACCTTGCACCGGCTGGGGATTCAGGCGTTCGAGCCGGTGCTGGTGGAGGGCAAGGCCATCCACCTTCACCCGCTGGTCTGCACGGCGTTCAACGCGGACTTCGACGGCGACCAGATGGCGGTGCACGTGCCGCTGTCGGTCGAGGCGCAGCTGGAAGCCCGGGTGCTGATGATGTCGACGAACAACATCCTCAGTCCGGCCAACGGCAAGCCGGTGATCGTGCCGACACAGGACATTGTGTTGGGCATCTACTACCTCAGCCTGGAACGGGACGGTGCGCTCGGCGAGGGCATGGCGTTTGCCGGTCTGGGCGAGGTTCGGCATGCGCTGGCGGTGGGGGTCGTCGACCTTCACGCCAAGGTGCGCGTGCGGCTGGTCGATCCGCATTCCCGCGAGAGCAGGGTGGTGGAGACCACGCCCGGCCGCGCGCTGCTCAGCGAGCTCCTGCCGTCGCATCCCGAGATCAATTTTGATCAGGTCAACCGCAAGCTCACCAAGCGAGAGGTCAGTGAGCTGATCGGCCTGGTGTACCGCTGTTGCGGACAGAAAGAGACGGTCATCTTCACCGACCGGCTGATGAAGCTCGGCTTTACCGAGGCTTGCTCGGCGGGGATTTCATTCGGCAAGGACGACATGATCGTGCCCGCCGAGAAGGAGCATTTGGTCGACGAGGCCCATGATCGGGTCAAGCTGCTGGAGCGGCGTTACCAGGCAGGCGCCCTGACGGCGCTCGACCGGTACAACCGGATTATCGACACGTGGAGCAAGTGCACCGACGGCGTCGAAAAAGCCATGATGAACAAGATGGAGGGAACCGGGCGCGCCGGGCACGTGAACTCGATCTACATGATGGTGGACTCGGGCGCCCGCGGGTCAGTCATGCAGATGAAGCAGCTGGCCGGTATGCGCGGGCTGATTACCAACACGTCCGGCGAGATCATCGAGACCCCCATTACGTCGAATTTCCGCGAGGGACTGGAGACGGCCGAGTTCTTTAACTCCACGCACGGTTCGCGAAAGGGGCTGGCGGATACCGCCCGGAAGACGTCAATTTCGGGGTACTTCACTCGCCGTCTGGTGGACGTGGCTCAGGACGTGATCATCACCGACCAGGACTGCGGAACCAGGAAGGGCATCGAAAAGACTGCCGTGGTGCGTGGTTCGGAGGTGATTGAGACGCTGGGCGATCGGATCGAGGGCCGGCATGCCGCCGGCAAGATCGTACACCCGGAGACCGGCGAAGTTCTGGTCAAGGCAGGCGGGCATATTGGCCCGGAAGAGCGTCAGCGAATCGATGCCGCGGGTGTCCCCGTGGTCCGGGTGCGCTCCGTGCTGACCTGCGAGACCATCAGTGGCGTGTGTGCGAAGTGTTACGGGACGGATCTGGCCCGGGGCACTGACGTGAACGTCGGCGAGGCCGTCGGCGTCATTGCCGCCCAGTCGATCGGTGAGCCGGGTACGCAGCTGACGATGCGCACCTTTCATATCGGTGGTGTCGCGAAGTCAGGCTCTGACCAGTTCGGTGTCGACAGCACCGCCGACGGCACCGTGTACTTCCGTTCCACCGACGGATCCGAACTGAAGAACGTGGTGGCGAAAGCCATGGTCATGACCCGGGGCCTGGAACTGGTCGTCGAGGGTCCGAAAGGACAAGTGCTGAGCCGGGCGCGCGTTCCGTACGGTGCGGAGCTGAAAGTCGAGGACGGGATGGCTGTGACGCGCGGCGCGCGGCTGGCGGAATGGGATCCGTACACCCGCCCGATTCTCAGCGAAATCAGTGGAACGGTTCGGTTCGACGACCTCAGAATCGGTGTCTCGCTCGTGGAGCGGATGGACGAGTCGACCCGCCTGCCATCGCTCGAGGTCGCGCAGTGGCAGGGGGTGAAGCAAAGTCAGGAGAACCTGCGTCCCCGCGTGACCGTGGTCAGTCCAGCGGACGGAGCGGGTGAACCTGAAGAGCGCAGTTACGAGCTGCAGGTGGGAACCGTTCTCGTCGTAAAGGACGAGGCCACGATTGAAGCCGGCGACGTGATTGCGCGCGTCCAAACCGAGGACCGCAAGTCCCGGGACATCGTTGGTGGTCTTCCGCGCGTGATTACCCTGCTGGATGCCCCCAAGCCGAAGAAGCCCGCAGTCTTGGCCGAGAAGGACGGCACCATTCAGTCCGTCGAGGAAGCGGCGGGCCGAACACGGATCACGATCGCGGCTAAGCGGGACGTGGAGACGCACTTGGTCCCGCGCGACCGGTACATCCTGGTGCAGGAAGGGGATCAGGTGCGCAAAGGGGACCCGCTCACAGACGGCAATCCCGTCCCGCACGACATTCTCAGGATCCAGGGAATCGATGCGCTCGCGCACCATTTTGTCGAAGAAATTCAGGATGTTTACCGGCTCGAGGGTGTCCGCATCAACGACAAGCACATCGAAGTGATCGTCGGTCAGATGCTGCAGAAGGTCCAGGTGCAGGACCCGGGCGACTCCGAGTTCCTGCGCGGCGACGAGGTGGACAAGCGAACTTTCCTCGAGGCCAATCAGGAAATCCGATCGGACGGGGGCAAACCCGCGACCGGTACGCCGGTCCTGCAGGGCATTACGCGGGCCAGCCGGGAAACCCAGTCCTTCATCTCGGCCGCCTCGTTCCAGGAAACCACACGGGCGCTCGCCGACGCGGCGCTGGCCGGAAAGACCGATGAGCTCCGCGGTCTCAAGGAGAACGTCATCGTGGGGCGCCTGATTCCGGCTGGAACGGGCAACAGCACGGCAACGTACGCCTTGCGGGCTTCGTCCCGGGACCGCGTTGTGCTGGAGAAGCAGAAGGAGCGGCAGTCCGAGCAGGCCGCCCGTCGTCTGGCGGCTGCCGGGGCGATGTCACCGGCGTCCGGCGTTGCGTTGCCGGAGGTGCTCCCGGTCACCAGCTAGGGTAGCCAGACAATACTTCCTGGCGGTCAAGTCCGGGCCGCCAGGACGCTCCCTTTTGCCGGCGCCCATTGCAAGAAACCCCTTGACGCGACGGGGCTAACGGCTTACGGTGCGGCCCACCACGCGGGGTGCATGCCTTCGTCGGCCCACGTCCCGTGGTTCAGTCGAAGCAAACGTTGGGTGGACCGTCGCGTCACGCCGACAGCGTGACCCGGATCGGTCCGTTTTCGCATGAACTCCTCCGGGGTTCGGAATTGAGGCATCTATGCCGACGATCAGCCAGCTCGTCCGCAAAGGGCGGAAGATGCCGGAGAAGCAGCGCAAGGTCCCGGCCCTGCAGTCGTGCCCGCAGCGGCGGGGCGTATGCACGCGCGTTTACACCACCACGCCGAAGAAGCCTAACTCGGCTCTCCGCAAGGTTGCGCGTGTGCGTCTCACCAACGGTTACGAGGTGACCAGCTACATCCCCGGTGAAAGCCACAACTTGCAGGAGCACTCGGTCATCATGATTCGCGGCGGGCGGGTGAAGGATCTGCCGGGCGTGCGCTATCACGTGATCCGCGGAACCTACGATACCCAAGGCGTATCTGGTCGCCGGCAGCGCCGTTCGAAGTACGGCGCGAAACGGCCGAAGTAGTCGAGCGGAGCCTTTTCCATGTCACGACGGCATCGCGCGAACCCACGCGAGGTTCTTGCAGACCCGCGCTACGGCGACGTAATGGTCACGAAGTTCACCCACGCGCTTATGCGCGGTGGCGCCAAGTCTGTGGCTGAACGGGTCCTCTACGGTGCGTTCGATCGTATCGCGGAGCGCACCAATCAAGATCCGCTGACGGTGTTTCGTCAAGCGGTTGAAAACATCAAACCGGACGTCGAGACCCGTTCGCGGCGGGTCGGCGGTTCGACCTACCAGATTCCGGTCGAGGTCCGCCCGGCACGGCGGCAGGCGCTGGCCATACGGTGGCTGATCGAGGCGGCACGGGCTCGTTCGGAACGAACCATGCTGGAGCGTCTGGCCGGGGAGTTTACCGACGCCGCCTCCGCCAGAGGCGCGGCCTACAAGAAGCGCGAGAACACCCACAGCATGGCCCGCGCCAATCGCGCGTTCTCGCACTACCGCTGGTAGGCCCCGGAGTCGAAACGTGGCGATGACCGTTCCTCTCGACCGATATCGCAATATCGGGATCATGGCGCACATTGACGCCGGCAAGACCACGACCACCGAGCGGATTCTCTATTACACCGGCCGATCCCACAAGATTGGTGAGGTCCATGACGGGGCCGCCACCATGGATTGGATGGAGCAGGAGCAGGAACGCGGAATCACCATCACGTCGGCGGCGACGACCTGCGCATGGCGCGACCACCGCGTCAACATCATCGACACGCCCGGTCACGTCGACTTCACCATTGAGGTGGAACGCAGCCTTCGGGTGCTCGACGGTGCAGTGGCCGTGTTTGACGGCGTCGCGGGAGTGGAGCCGCAGTCCGAGACTGTCTGGCGCCAGGCGGACCGATACGGCGTTCCCCGGATCTGCTTCATCAACAAACTCGATCGGGTAGGCGCCAATTTTGAGGGCTCTGTCGAGTCGATCCGTGAACGCCTCGGGGCGGAGCCGCTGATTCTGCAGTTGCCGATCGGTATCGAGGCCGAATTCGTGGGGGTCGTGGACCTGGTCACGATGACATCGATCGTCTGGAAAGAAGAGGACTTGGGCGCCACCTTTGTGGTCGGCGACATACCGGCGGAACTGGTGAGCGAAGCCGAAGCGGCCAGGACGGCGCTGATTGAGACGGTGGTGGAACACGACGATTCGGCTCTGGAACGCTACCTCGACGGCGAGATTCCGGACGATGACACGCTGCGCCGGTGTATCCGGCTAGGCACGGTCAAGTCGGCGTTCACCCCTATCTTTTGCGGCTCTGCTTTCAAGAACAAAGGCATCCAGCCGCTTCTTGATGGGGTTATCAGCTACCTTCCGGCACCGGCAGACTTGCCGGCAACGCGCGGACACCACCCGGATACAGGTGCGGAAGCGGAGCGAGCGAGTTCGCGAGATGCTCCCTTCGCAGGATTGGTCTTCAAGATCATGAATGATCCGTTCGTCGGTTCCCTGGCGTTCGTGCGGATCTACTCGGGTGTGCTGGAGTCCGGCGCGACCGTCAAGAATTCGACCAAGAACCGGCGCGAGCGAATCGGCCGGATGCTCCTGATGCACGCCAATTCACGCGAGGAGATCAAGGAAGCCTCTGCGGGCGACATCGTCGCGCTGGCCGGGATCAAGTCGGTGACCACCGGCGATACGCTTTGCGATCTTCACCACCCGGTCGTGCTCGAGCGGATGGAATTTCCGGATCCGGTCATGGAGCTTGCGATCGAGCCCAAGACCAAGACCGACCAGGAGCGCATGGGGCAGGCATTGGGCCGTTTGGCGGCCGAGGATCCGTCTTTCAAGGTGTCGGTGGACGAAGAGACGGGCCAGACCGTGCTTAAGGGCATGGGCGAGCTGCACCTGGACATCCTGGTGGACCGGATGCGCCGTGAGTTCAAGGTAGACGCGAACGTCGGCGCGCCTCAGGTCGCTTACCGCGAGACCATTACGCGGGCCGCGGAGGTCGACTACGTGCACAAGAAGCAGACTGGCGGATCAGGTCAGTTTGCTCGCGTGATCATGACGGTGGAACCGGGCGAGTCCGGAGAGGGACTCGAATTCATCAGCAAGGTCGCGGGCGGAAATGTTCCCAAGGAGTTCATACCCGCGGTCGAGAAAGGCATCGGCAGCGCCATGCAGAACGGAATCGTCGCCGGTTACCCGGTGATCGACGTGCGGGTGACGCTCACGGACGGTGCCTACCACGAGGTGGACTCGAGTGCAGTCGCTTTCGAGATCGCTGGCCGCGCCGCGTTCCGCGAGGCCATGCAGAAGGCAGCGCCGCGCCTCCTTGAACCGATGATGCGGGTCGAGGTCGTTGTGCCGGAAGAGTTCGTGGGCGACATCATTGGTGATCTCAATGGCCGACGCGGCCAGATTGAGGGTATGGAGCCTCAGGGCAACGCCACTCAGGTCCGCGCTCACGTTCCACTTGCAACGATGTTCGGCTATGTCAACGCGATCCGCTCTCTCTCGCAGGGTCGGGCGCAGTTCACCATGTTTTTTGAGCGGTACGATCAGGTGCCGCAAATGGTTGCCGAAGAAGTGCGCTCCAAGCTCGCATGAGTGCGCGAATGAAGGAGAAGTAGGCAATGGCCAAAGAGAAATTCGAACGGACCAAGCCGCATGTCAACGTGGGCACCATTGGCCACGTCGACCACGGCAAAACCACACTGACCGCGGCCATCACAAGGGTGCTGGCGGAGCGCGGCGGCGCGGAGTTCGTCGGATACGAGGAGATCGACCGGGCGCCTGAAGAAAAGGAGCGCGGCATCACGATCAACACGGCGCACGTGGAGTACGAAACCGAAGCCCGCCACTACGCCCACGTCGACTGTCCCGGACACGCCGATTACGTGAAGAACATGATCACCGGTGCGGCGCAGATGGACGGGGCCATTCTCGTCGTGTCCGCGGCGGACGGTCCGATGCCGCAGACCCGGGAGCACATTCTGCTCGCCAGGCAGGTCGGCGTGCCAGCGCTGGTGGTGTACCTCAACAAGGTCGACCAGGTGGATGACGAAGAACTCCTCGATCTGGTCGAACTCGAGGTTCGCGAACTGCTTTCCGAGTACGACTTCCCCGGTGACGACATTCCTGTGCTCCGCGGTTCGGCGCTGCAGGCGTTGGAAGGGGAACAGGCGGGCGTGGATTCGGTCCTGGAACTGATGCAGGCGGTCGACGACTACGTGCCGGAGCCTGATCGTCCGATCGACGGTGCGTTCCTGATGCCCATCGAGGATGTCTTCTCGATATCGGGCCGCGGGACCGTGGTAACGGGCCGTGTGGAACGCGGCATCGTCAAGGTCGGCGACGAGGTCGAAATCGTCGGCGTCAGAGAGACCGAGAAGACGACCTGCACGGGCGTGGAGATGTTCCGCAAGCTGCTTGATCAGGGTCAGGCCGGCGACAACATCGGCGTGCTCCTCCGGGGTGTCGAACGCACGGGTGTGGAGCGTGGCCAGGTGTTGTCGAGACCGGGGTCGATCACCCCGCACACCAAGTTTCTCGCTGAGACCTATGTGCTGACCAAGGAAGAGGGAGGACGGCACACGCCGTTCTTCAAGAATTATCGGCCCCAGTTCTACTTCCGAACTACCGATGTAACTGGAACCGTCGCGTTGCCGGAGGGGACCGAAATGGTCATGCCCGGCGACAACGTGGAGCTCCAGGGCGAATTGATTGCGCCGATCGCGATGGAGGAAGGACTCCGGTTTGCGATCCGAGAAGGCGGCCGAACGGTCGCCTCCGGCGTCGTTACCAAGATCGTCGCTTAAGGCGAAGCCGGGGCGGAGAGGACGATGGAACACCAGCGCATCCGGATCCGCCTCAAGGCGTTCGATCGGCGGCTGCTTGACGAATCCGCGCGCGAGATCGTGGGTACCGCCATGCGCACAGGAGCCCAGGTTCGGGGCCCCGTCCCGCTTCCCAATCGGATACAGCGCTTTACGGTCAACCGCTCGCCGCACATTGACAAGAAGTCGCGGGAGCAGTTCGAGATTCGCACACACAAGCGTGTGCTGGACATCCTGGACCCGACTCCGCAGACCGTGGATGCACTCATGAAGCTCGACCTGGCGGCAGGCGTCAACGTCGAGATCAAGTTGGGCTGACGCGATGCGATCCGGGGTCCTCGTACGCAAGCTGGGCATGACGCGCCTCTTCCTGGATGACGGCCGGCACTGTCCCGTCACGGTGCTCGCGTTGGAAGGTTGTGAAGTGGTCGGGCAGCGCACTCCGGAACGTGATGGGTACAGCGCCGTCCAGGTGGGTTCGGGCAGTGTTCCGGCTCGGAACGTTGCCAAGCCGCAGCGGGCTGCCGCCGAGAAGAGCAGCGTGGCGCTGAAGCGTCATGTCCGGGAGTTCCGGGTGTCGCCGGAGAACATGCTTGAGGCCGGAAGCCGTTTCCGCTCCGGCCATTTTGTTGTTGGCCAGTACGTGGACGCCCGCGGTGTCACCATCGGAAAAGGGTTTGCCGGCGCCATGAAGCGCCATAACTTCGGCGGTCTCCGGGCCTCGCACGGGGTGTCGATTTCGCACCGAAGTCATGGTTCCACGGGGAACAGCCAAGATCCCGGTCGTGTCTTCAAAGGGAAGAAGATGGCGGGACAGATGGGCGCCCGGCAACGGACCATCCAGAATCTTCAGGTGGTGTCGACCGACGAGGAACGTGGCGTGATTCTGGTGAAGGGCGGCGTCCCCGGTGCGCCGGGGAGCTGGCTCGCCCTGTCAGATGCCGTGAAACGGGCACTGCCGCCTGGCGTGCCATTCCCGGCCGGGATTGAAGAGAAGCCATCGCCGGCGGCTGTCGACGAGGCACAGGACCAGATCGAGGAGAGCGCCGAATCGACGGCGGGTGACAACGAGGCCCCGGTCGAGGCGGGGGACGGGGAGTGATCCGGTGAAGCTCGACGTTCGTACGCTCGACAACGAGAAGACTGGCGAGACCGAACTCGCGGATACCGTGTTCGCGGTGGAAGTACGAAAGGACATCCTCCACCGGATGGTGAACTATCAGTTGGCGCGCCGCCGTCGAGGCACGCGCAAGGCCCGCGAACGCGGAGAGGTAACCGGCACGACGGCAAAGATTTGGCGGCAAAAGGGCACTGGCCGGGCACGCCACAGCTCCCGGAAGGCGGTGATTTTTCGAGGCGGCGGTGCGGTGCACGGTCCGCGCCCCAGGAGCCACGCTCACTCGCTCCCGAAGAAGGTACGGCGCATGGCGCTCCGCTGCGCCCTTTCGGCAAAGGTGGCGGACCAGCAGGTCGTGGTGTTGGAATCGTTGTCGCTCCCAACACCGCAAACCAAGGTTCTGGCGGAGAAACTCCGGGCGTTGGACGTCAAGCGCCCCCTGATCGTTGCAGGCGGCGAAGTGGATCCGGGTTTCCGCCGGGCCGCCGCCAATCTCCCGGGCGTCGACTGCCTGCCCGTGCAGGGAGCGAACGTCTACGACATTCTTCGCCACGAGACGCTGGTGCTGCTTCCGGAGGCGATTCGCGTGCTGGAGGAACGGCTGTCATGAACGTCGAGCGTTCCTGTGAGATCGTGCTCCGCCCGTTGGTGACCGAGAAGTCATCAGCCGCGCTGGAACACAATCAGGTTGTGTTCCGGGTCAGCCGACAGGCGACGAAGGCGCAAATTCGCGAAGCGGTCGAGCGGCTGTTCAAGGTCAAGGTCACCGCGGTCAACACGTTGGTAGCCAAGGGCAAGACCAAACGGCTGCGGGGCATCAAGGGACGACGAAGCGACGTGAAGAAGGCGTTTGTGACGCTGGAGGCAGGGCAGTCAATCGATCTTGGGAGCGAGGTCTGAGCATGGCTCTGAAACAGCACCGTCCCGTGACCCCTGGTCGCCGTCAGCTAGTCCTGGTCGACCGGTCGGCCCTGCACC
Source organism: Alphaproteobacteria bacterium (assembly GCA_022819905.1). Taxonomy (GTDB): domain Bacteria; phylum Pseudomonadota; class Alphaproteobacteria; order TMED109; family TMED109; genus VXPW01. The sequence continues at coordinate 10,231 of JAJEGJ010000088.1, read as the reverse complement.
GCGGGAAACCAGAGAAGGCCTTGACGGAAGGGCTGTCCAGTACTGGTGGCCGCAACAACCAGGGGCGAATCACGATTTGGCACCGGGGTGGCGGACACAAGCGGAGATATCGACTGATCGACTTTCGGCGCCGTCGCGACGACGACCCTGCCACTGTCGAGCGTCTTGAGTACGATCCCAACCGGAGCGCCTTCATCGCACTGATTCGGTACACGGACGGCACACTGTCCTACATCCTGGCGCCGCAGCGACTGGCCCCGGGCGACACCGTTATTTCCGGCAGCCGGACCGACATCAAACCCGGTAACTGTATGCCGCTCCGCAACATGCCGGTCGGATCGATCATCCACAACATCGAGCTGAAGCCCGGTGCCGGTGGTCAGCTGGCCCGGTCGGCCGGGAGTTACGCGCAACTGCTCGGCAAAGACCCCGACCGGGTCGTGATCCGACTGGTGTCCGGGGAACAACGCCTCGTGCGAGCGGATTGCCGGGCGACAGTGGGGTCCGTGTCGAACCCGGACCACCAGAATGCCAAGCTCGGAAAAGCCGGAAGAAGTCGCTGGTTGGGGCGGCGACCGCACGTGCGCGGCGTTGTCATGAATCCGGTGGACCATCCGCATGGCGGCGGCGAGGGTCGTACGTCAGGGGGGCGGCACCCTGTCACTCCGTGGGGTATCTCCACGAAGGGCCACCGTACCCGCAGCAACAAGTCGACCGACCGTTGGATCATCCGGCGTCGGCGGAAGAAGTAGGAGCCCGTACGATGGCACGGTCAGTGTGGAAGGGACCATTCGTGGATGGCTATCTGCTTCGTAAGGCGCAGCAAGCGAACGAAAGTGGTTCGCGCGCGCCGATCCGGACGTGGTCGCGTCGGTCCACGATCATGCCACAGTTTGTCGGGCTCACATTTGCGGTCCATAACGGCCGGAAGTTCATTCCAGTGCTGGTGTCGGAAGACATGGTCGGACACAAGTTCGGCGAATTCGCTCCGACTCGCACCTTTTACGGGCACGCCGGCGACCGCAAGGCGACCAGGCGTTGATTGGCCATGGGTAAACGTTCCGCTCCCAGCCGACTTGGCCCCAATGAAGCCATGGCCATGGCCCGGGCTGTCAGGGTCAGCCCGCAGAAGCTGAATCTGGTAGCCGGGCTCATTCGCGGGCTCAATGTCAGCGATGCGGCCCGGGCCCTCGAGTTCTCCCGCAGGCGGGTGGCGGATGACGTTCGGAAGGTGCTGCTCTCAGCTGTGGCCAACGCCGAAGGCAATCGGCTGGATGCGGGCAAGCTAGTCGTCGCGGACGCGTCGGTCGGGAAGTCGCTGGTGATGCGGCGCTTTCGGGCTCGCGCCCGGGGCAGGATGGGGCGCTACCGGCGGGCGTTCAGCCGTTTGACGATTATCGTGCGGGAAGAGGAATAAGCTGGCATGGGGCACAAGGTCAATCCGATCGGTTTGCGACTCGGCATCAACCGAACGTGGGACTCGCGCTGGTATGCGAGTGCCGACTACGCGGACTTGCTGCACGAAGACCTGCAGATCCGCCGCTACATCCAATCCGACCTGAAGGGAGCCGGGATCAGCCGGATCACGATTGAACGCCCGCCCAAGAAGGCGCGCGTCATCATCCATACGGCCCGGCCAGGCATGGTGATCGGCAAGAAGGGCGCCGACATCGAGCGGATTCGCAAGAAGCTTGCCACCATGACCGAGAGCCAAATCCAGCTGAACATCGTCGAAATCCGCAAGCCGGAGATCGAGGCGCAGCTGGTGGCGGAAAATGTCGCCGAGCAGCTGGAAAGACGGGTTGCCTTCCGTCGTGCCATGAAACGCGCGGTGCAAGCGTCGATGCGCCTCGGCGCGCTCGGAATTCGGATCACGGTTGGTGGCCGGTTGGGCGGGGCCGAGATCGCGCGGGTGGAGTGGTACCGCGAAGGCCGTGTGCCGCTGCATACGCTGCGCGCCGACATCGACTATGGCATTGCCACTGCTCGTACCGCTTACGGAACCTGCGGAGTCAAGGTGTGGGTATTCCGGGGCGAGATCTTGGCACACGACCCTTCGGCGATGGAGCGCACGCGGAGCGAGCAGCAGCAGCGGCCACTCGCGGGCACCGGTCAGGGTGGCCGCTCCGGCTCAGGACGTGGAAGCCGTTCATCGCGGGCGGGCGGTGCGGAGCGCGCGCCCGCTGAAACCCCACCCGCCGACGCAGCAGTTGCGGCTGTGGACGCGCCTCCGGTCGAACCGGATGCGGCCGCGACGCCAGCTCCTGATCCGGAACCGGCAACCGGGTCTGAATCCGAGGCAGCCGCGGCGCCTGCGCCCGATCCGGAGCCGGCGTCCTCGTTTGAATCCAAGGAAGCCGCGGAGCCTGCGCCCGAACCGGAGCCGGCAACCGGGTCTGAATCCGAGGCAGCCGCGGAGCCTGCGCCCGAGCAGGAACCGGAGTCTGGATCGCAAGCGGAGGTAACCGCAGAACCTGCAGCTGACGCCGAGCCTGAAGCCGATACTGAATCTCCGGCGGCTGACGGAACTGAAGAGTCGGCGACCGAAGCGGCAAAGGGAGATTCGCAGCCATGATGAGCCCGAAGCGGACCAAGTTCCGTAAAGCCCACAAGGGGCGGATCCACGGCAATGCCAAGGGGGGAACCACGCTCAATTTCGGCTCCTTCGGCATCAAGAGCCTACAGGCTGAGCGGGTCACGGCGCGGCAGATCGAAGCTGCCCGGCGAGCGGTGACGCGCCACATCCGCCGGCAGGGACGGGTCTGGATCAGGATCTTTCCCGACGTTCCCGTCTCGACCAAACCTACGGAAGTGCGGATGGGCAAGGGGAAGGGTTCTCCCGAGTATTGGGTTTGTCGCGTCAAACCCGGCCGCGTCCTCTTTGAACTTGATGGCGTCACCCCTGAGACGGCGCGACGCGCATTTGAGCTGGCGTCCGCGAAGCTTCCGGTGCGGACCCGTTTCGTCACTCGGTTGGAGCAGTAGTGGTGGCATTACGAATCGCGGAAGTGCGGCAAAAGACCGACGACGAGCTCGCCTCGATGTTGGAAGAACGAGCCCGCGAGCGCCTCAACCTACGATTCCGGCAGGCCACCGGGGAACTCGAAAACACGGCACGGGCCCGTGAAGCGCGACGCGAGATCGCGCGGATCAAGACCGTGTTGAACGAACGCGCGAAAGGTTCCTGAGGCATGCCGAAACGCGTGATGCGTGGCGTCGTGGTGAGTGCTGCGCCCAAACAGACCGTTGTCGTTCGGGTGGAACGTCTGGTTCGCCACCCCCTGTACAAGAAGTTCATCCGGCGATCGGCAAAGTATCATGCCCATGACCCGGACAATGCCTGCCAGCCTGGTGACGTGGTGCGCATCCGCGAGCGTCGACCCATGTCCAAGCTCAAGTGCTGGGAAGTTCTTCCCACGGACGCCAACTGAGGTGTTGGAACAGTGATACAGGCCGAGACGAATCTGGGGGTTGCCGACAACTCCGGTGCCCGGCGCGTCCAGTGCATCAAGGTATTGGGCGGCGCCAAGAGGCGCTATGCGTGGGTTGGCGACGTGATCGTGGTCTCGGTCAAGGAAGCCATTCCACGCGGACGCGTGAAGAAGGGTGACATACATCGCGCCGTAATCGTACGCACCGCGAAGGAAATTCGCCGTTCCGACGGTACCGCGATCCGGTTTGATTCCAATGCGGCAGTACTGATCGACCGCGAAAACGAGCCGATCGGCACCCGGATTTTCGGGCCTGTGACCCGTGAGCTTCGCGCCAAGAGATTCATGAAGATCGTCAGTCTTGCGCCGGAGGTTCTGTGATGGCGGGCAAGTTCCGCATCCGCCGGGGTGACGAGGTCGTGGTGCGGACCGGTCGCGACCGGGGTCGTACCGGCGAGGTGATCAGGGTGGATCGCGAGCGCTCTCGGGTCGTCGTGCGCGGGGTCAACATCGCGCGACGCCACATGCGACCTTCGCCGGCCAATCCGGGTGGAATCGTGGAGCGGGAGCTACCGATCCATGTCTCGAATGTGGCTTTGCGAGATCCCTCGGATGGCCGTCCCACCAAGGTTGGCTATCGGCGGATGGAGGACGGCCGCAAGGTGCGGACGGCGAAACGATCCGGCGATCTACTGGACGACTGAGGTCACCATGGCTGCACGTTTCCGTGAATTGTACGACACCCGCTACCGCGAGGAGCTGCAGCGGGAGCTGGGCATCACCAACCGGTTTGCCGTACCTCGGCTCGAGAAGATCGTGCTCAACATGGGTGTCGGGGTGCCCACTCAATCGTCTATCCGGGGTGGCCTGGCCAAGGAGGATGACAAGGGGGTCGAAGGCGCGCTTCGAGACCTGGAGGCGATTGCCGGTCAGAAGCCCGTGGCGACAGAGGCGCGCAAGCCGATTGCCGGCTTCAAGATTCGCCAGGGTATGAAGATCGGTTGCAAGGTCACGCTTCGGTCCACGCGCATGTACGAGTTCCTGGATCGGCTGATCAACATCGCCCTTCCACGCGTGCGAGATTTCCGCGGGGTCGATCCGAACTCGTTTGACGGAAACGGGAATTTTGCGCTTGGCCTGCGGGAGCAGATCGTCTTTCCCGAAATCGATTACGACACGGTGGACCAGGTGCGGGGCCTCGACGTCGTGATCGGCACGACCACCTCCAACGATGATTGGGCGCGTGCACTGCTGCTCAAATTCAATATGCCCTTCCGTGGGCAGGGAGCCTGATTTCCATGGCCAAAGTGAGCGCCATCATGAAGAACCGTCGACGCCGACAGATGGCCGAGCGTGGGCGTGGTGTCCGACTTGCTCTCAAAGCCAAGGTGCGCGATCGCAACGCTCCGCCTGAGGAGCGGTTTCAGGCAGTGCTGACCCTGGCCAAACTGCCCCGAAACGCCTCGCCCGTACGGGTCCGCAACCGCTGCGAACTGACCGGGCGGCCGCGCGGGTACTACCGGAAGATGCGGATTTCACGGATCGCGCTCCGGGAGCTTGCTTCCATGGGCCAGATTCCCGGCATGACTAAGGCGAGCTGGTAGGAGACTCCGGACGATGACCATGACGGACCCCCTGGCGGACATGCTGACTCGAATTCGCAACGGCCTGATGGCTGAGCGACAGACGGTTCGGTGCCCGGATTCGCGTTTGCGGAGGAGTGTTCTCGAGGTACTGCGGCAGGAGGGCTATATCCGCGCATGGAATGTTGAGGAACTCGGCGGCCCGAAACGCGATCTCGTGATCGAGCTCAAGTATCACAAGGGCGCGCCTGCAATTAAGGAAATCAAACGGATTTCCAGTCCGTGCCGTCGTATCTATTCGCCGGCGCGCGAGATTCCGCGCTTCTATGGGGGCCTAGGTGTGCACGTGCTGTCGACGCCAGCGGGGGTCATGTCTGATCGAGCCGCCCGCGAGGCCAATGTCGGTGGCGAAGTCCTGTGTCGGGTGTTCTGACGATGTCTCGAGTCGGCAAGCACCCTGTTCCGGTTCCGGATGGCGTTACCGTCACGATTGAGGGACCTCGCGTGACGGTCGAGGGAAAACTCGGAGTCCTTAGCCAGTCCTTTCCGGCGAGCGTCGAGATTCGACATGCAGATCAGCTGATCGAGGTGGCTCCGCGTTCGAAGAGTGATAATTCGCAAGCTGCGTGGGGCATGACTCGGGCGTTGCTCGCGAACATGGTGACCGGTGTAAGCACCGGGTTCAGACGATATCTCGACATTGAAGGGGTTGGCTACCGCGCTGCCTTCAAGGACGGCATTCTGAACCTGCAGCTCGGTTACAGCCATGACGTCCACATCGCCGTTCCCGACGATCTGCAGGTAGCCTGCCCCAGACCAACGGAGATCGAGATTTCGGGGGCTAGCCGGCAGCGTGTGGGACAGCTGGCAGCTGAAATCCGGGCATTTCGCCCGCCTGAACCATATAAGGGCAAGGGCGTCCGTTATCGGGGTGAGTACGTCCGCCGCAAGGAAGGAAAGAGGAAGTAGGTCATGGCTGTTTCTCCTCGGGAACGCATGCTACGGCGCCGGCGGCGAAATCGCCGCCGGGTTCGCGTGGCGGCCGATGGGCGGCCGCGACTGTCCGTATTTCGTTCGAATTGCCACATTTATGCTCAGGTCATTGACGACGAAGCGGGCCGGACGCTGGCTAGCGCATCGACTCTCGATCGCGCACTGAGATCAGAAGGCAAGGCCGGCGGCGGAATCGAGGCCGCGCGCGCAGTTGGCGCGTTGGTTGCCGAACGTTCGAAGGAAGCCGGCGTTGACACGGTGGTCTTTGACCGCGGAAGTTATCTTTATCACGGTCGTGTGCGGGCGTTGGCCGAGGCGGCACGGGAGGGCGGTCTCGGGTTCTGAGCCCCGGACCGAGAGAGCGTATGGCGCGCAGACAGCGTAATCCTGAGGAACGTCAGGAACTTACCGACAACCTGGTCAAGATTCGCCGGGTGGCCAAGGTAGTCAAGGGTGGACGTCGCTTCGGGTTTGCCGCAATCGTCGTTGTCGGTGACGGCCAGGGACGGGTTGGCTTCGGTTCGGGCAAGGCCAAGGAGGTTCCGGAGGCGATACGCAAGGCGACGGAAAACGCCAAGGGAAGACTCATCCGCGTACCGCTTCGCGAGGGGCGTACGCTGCACCATGACACAAGTGGCAGGCTCGGGTCCGCCAAGGTGATTCTGCGTGCTGCTCCTGCAGGGACCGGCATCATTGCCGGAGGTCCTGTTCGCGCGGTGCTGGAGCGGCTTGGCGTGCAGGACGCGGTCGGCAAGTCAGTCGGCAGCGGCAACGCCATCAACATGGTACGCGCGACGTTCGATGCCCTGCAGAAAGTGCAGTCGCCGGCTGACGTGGCCTCTCGGCGTGGCCTCAAGGTTTCTGAAATCCTCAATCGGACTGATCGACGGCGCCGGGCGGGCAAGGGCGCAAACGGTACGGACGGGTCCGGGAAGAATGCAGGCAGGCGAGCAAGCGAAGAGACCGAAACGCCGGTGGCGGACAAAACCGACGCGGCCCCAGCCACCGCCGATGAGACCGGCAAGAATCTCACTGAAGGCGCGGCTTCCGCGTAGTTCGTCATGGCAACTCCCCGTTCCGGACGCATTCGCGTCACCCAGATCAAGAGCCCGATTGGTCGCAAGCCCGTTCAGAGGAAGACACTGATCGGGCTAGGCCTGAATCGAATTGGTCGAGTTTCCGAACTCGAGGACACGCCGGCCGTGCGCGGAATGATCACGCGGGTTCAACATCTCGTCTCGATGGAAACGATTACCGCCGGGGAGCCCAGCGAATGATGCTCCGAGAACTCGGGCCCTCCAAGGGGGCGCAACGCAACCGCAAGCGCGTCGGTCGCGGCATCGGCTCGGGCAGGGGAAAGACCTCCGGGCGGGGTCACAAGGGGCTGAAGGCTCGGTCCGGTTCCAGCACGTCGGGTTTCGAAGGCGGGCAGATGCCGCTTTACCGCCGCCTCCCGAAGCGCGGGTTTCGGCCTTTGTTTCGACGTCAGTTCGCCGAGGTGAATCTCAGTCGGATTCAGGCAGCAGTTGATGCTGGCCGGCTGGACGCTGCTACGGTAGTGAATGCCTCTGTATTGCTGGAAACCGGAATCGTTCGGCGCGTGCGCGACGGCGTGCGCCTTCTGGGCTCCGGGGCCCTATCTGTGCCTATGACCTTTGAGGTTGCCGGAGCCTCGCGTTCCGCGACCACGGCGGTGGAACGAGCGGGCGGCAGTGTCCGTTTGTTGTCCTCCGGAAAATCAGGCGGAGACAAATCGCCGGCCGCGGCGTCGGAAGAGTCCGCGGAGGCATGAACGTGATGAACCACTGCGGGTTCCGCCTGGGCAAGGGTGGTTGTCCGCTGGGGAGTGCCGGCTGATGGCATCTGCCGCCGAACAACTCGCTGCCAATATCAATTTTGGTGCGATAGCCCAAGCGACCGAGCTCAAGCGGCGCATCTGGTTCACATTAGGCGCGCTGATCGTATACCGAATTGGGACCTACATCCCACTGCCCGGGATCGAGACCAGCGCGGTGGCGGACGTGTTTCAGCAGAATTCGGGCGGCATCCTCGGGATGTTCGACATGTTTGCCGGCGGCGCGCTGGGCAGAATGACGATATTCGCCCTGAACATCATGCCGTACATTTCTGCCTCGATCATCATTCAGTTGATGACGACCGTCTCGGCACATCTCGCGCAACTGAAGAAAGAGGGCGAATCCGGGCGCCAGCGGATCACCCAGTACACGCGGTATGGCACGGTGGTCCTGGCGGCCATGCAGGCACTCGGGATTGCCGTCGGGTTGGAAAGCCTCTCCGGTTCGCAAGGGCCGGCGGTTCGCGATCCGGGCCTGTTTTTCCGGTTCGTGACCGTGATCACGCTCACGGGTGGCACCGTGTTCCTGATGTGGCTTGGTGAGCAGATCACGTCGCGCGGGATCGGAAATGGGATCTCGCTCATCATCATGGCCGGGATCGTTGCCGAGCTGCCCGCGGCTCTGGTGGCGACGCTGGAGTTGGGTCGCACTGGTGCCTTGTCGGGCGCGCTGATCATCCTGTTGATGGCGTTGGCGGTAGCGGTGATCGCGTTCATCGTGTTCATCGAGCGGGCGCAGCGCCGCATTCTCATCCAGTACCCGAAGCGGCAACTTGGCACCAAGACATTCGGTGGCGATACCAGCAGCTACCTGCCACTGAAGCTCAATACATCGGGCGTGATTCCGCCGATATTCGCGAGCTCGATCCTCCTGCTGCCGGTCACGGCGCTCAGTTTCAATGCGGGACAGGGCCCCTCGTGGCTGCTGGACGTCACGGCCGCGCTGGGACGAGGGCAGCCAGCCTACCTTGCCCTTTACGTCGCCGGGATCGTGTTCTTTGCTTTTTTCTACACGTCGGTGGTCTTCAATCCCGCCGACACGGCTGACAACCTGAAAAAGTATGGCGGCTTTGTGCCGGGTGTGAGACCGGGTGCCAATACAGCGGCCTACATTGACCGCATCCTGACGCGTCTAACCACCGCGGGGGCGGCGTACCTCGCTCTGGTGTGTCTCTTGCCAGAGATGCTGATCTCACAGTACGCGGTGCCGTTCTATTTTGGCGGCACCAGCCTGTTGATCGTGGTCAACGTCACGATGGACACCGTTGCGCAGATCCATTCCCACCTTGTCGCGCGCCAATTCGAGGGCCTAATCAAGAAAGCGAAGCTCCGGGGCCGATCGTAATGCGCTTGGTGCTGCTGGGGCCGCCGGGATGTGGGAAGGGCACTCAGGCAGCTGTTCTACGTGATCGGTTCGGGATTCCACATCTTTCGACTGGTGCGATGCTGCGTTCAGCCGTGGAGGCGGACACCGAGATCGGGCGTCGTGCTGCCTCGATCATGAGCCGGGGAGCCTTGGTTCCGGACGAGGTGGTTCAGAAAATCGTTGCGCTTCGGTTGGGCCTGGAGGACTGCGCGCGCGGCTACATCCTTGATGGCTTTCCGCGCACTGTGGCTCAGGCCGATGCCCTTGAACAGATGCTGGAGTGGGCAGGCCAGGCGCTCGATCAGGTGATCGAGTTCACGATTTCGGAAGATGAGCTGGTGCGCCGCATCACGGGGCGGTACGTGTGCACCAAGTGTGACGCGGTCTACAACGAGCATTCCAAGCCGACCCAGCGCAAGAATATCTGTGACGTGTGCGGCGGCACAGCGTTTCGTCGTCGGGAGGATGACCGCGCGGAAACCGTAGCGGAGCGCATGGCGGCATACAGGGCGGAAACGGCGCCACTGGTTCCCTACTACGGAAGCAGAGGCTTGTTGACGCAGATCGACGGCAGCCAGAGTACGGTCAAGGTGACTGATGCACTGCTCGGAGCGCTTTCCTGATTCCATCTTGAGGCGACTCTTCCTCGTCGCAGCTGCCAGCGTCCGAGGCGGGCCCCAAGGGGCTCACCGGGCGCGACGTCTCGATTTCGACCGTGTCTGGCCCCGACCGCTGCGGCCCCCGGGTTGCATGACCAGCGACGGGGCGGGATGACGCCCGTCCTGGCCTGGTTCCGCAACGACCTGCGGTTGTCGGACAATCTCGCACTCGGCTGGGCAGTGCAGACCGGCAGTCCAGTCATTCCCGTGTTCATACCGGATGAGGAGCCCGGCGCCCGGGCCGCCGGTACCGCCTCCCGCTGGTGGCTGTACGGCACCCTTCAGGCCTTGACGGCCTCACTGGGCGTCCTGGGCAGTCGACTGATTCTTCGTCGAGGCGCGCC
>JAJEGJ010000027.1 GCA_022819905.1 Alphaproteobacteria bacterium | reverse complement strand
GGCGAGGAAGCGCTTGAGGTTCTCGATGAAGAGATCTTGGGCGCGCCGCATGTAGGCCGCGTTTCGATTGCCGGACACGTGCGGCGTGATGAATACGTTTTCCAGATCCCAGAGCGGGTTCTCGGGGGGCAATGGATTCGGGTCCGTGTGCAGAACGTCAAGGCAGGCGCCTCGGATTTCACCGCTCTGTAGGGCCCGAACCAGGGCGTCGTGATTGACGACTCCACCACGGCTGACGTTGATGAAGTAGGCGTCGCGGCGCATTGCGCGGAAAGCTGACTCGTCAAACAGGCCCGCAGTCTCGGACGTCAGCGGCACCGTGGAGACGACAAAGTCGGCCTCGGCCAGGAGCTCCGGCAAGCCATCCGGTCCCACGATTTTCTCCGGGAGCGCGGCCGTCGGGTCGCCGACGTTCGGGAAATTCATCCCGCTCACCTGGCGCACGTCGGGATTGCGCTTGCTGGCCAGGACTCGCATGTTGAACGCCTGCGACAGGCGGGCCACGTGCCGACCAATCTGCCCGTAACCCACAATGCCTACGGTCAGTCCGGTGAGATCGGTAAGTGTGCTGTGTCCGCGGTTGCGGACCTTCTGCTGCTGGTCGCGGTAGAAGCCCAGCAAGCCGCGTGCCAGCAGGCCCATGGCGAAGATGCAGTATTCGCCGATCGGCACAGCGTGGCAGCCGGCGGCGCTGGTTACGGTGACACCGTTTGCCGGATCGAAGACCGGATTCGAGATCTTGTTATCGACGCCGGTCGAGGTCATCTGCAGCCAGCGGAGGCTGGCGTCAGGTTCGAGTTGAGTGGGAAACCAGTGGGTGTAGAGGATCTCGGCATCGCCGAGCAGCTCGGTGAGTTCCGGGTTCGAGCGACAGGTCCGCTGTTCGATCTCAAGGTCGGGCGAGACACTGCGGATCTCCTCGATCGCGTCAGACGAGCCTTCGAGTTCGGGAACGGTTACCAGGATCTTGGTCATCTGAGAAGCCCTTCTGGTGTGTCCGGTTGACCGCTCACCATGACGCGATGTCCAGGTTCGAGGGGCTCCACTTCGGATCGGTGGGACGCGGGAACGGCGACCGGGCGTGCGAAATGCCGCTATTGGGGACGAAGGGATACTCCTCGATCAGGTCATCGGGAATGTCGATGCCCAGTCCCGGCGCACCCGTGGGTCTGATGTAGCCGTCCTCGAACTCAAAGGCCCGGCCGATCAGGGCCTTGCCGAACGGATTGTCTTTTTCGGGATACCGAACCATGAAGCAGTTTCGGTTGGCGAAGCCGACGTGATAGTTGGCGGCCAATCCGACGGCCGAGCTGAAACTGTGGGTCACGATTCGCATATCGTGGGCGTCGGCCGCGGCCATGATCTTCATGTCTTCGGCGATGCCGCCGCACCAGGTGGCGTCCGGTTGCACGATGTCGATGGCGCGCTTCTCGAAAAACGGCTTGTAGCCGTGAAGCAGGGTCTCGTTCTCGCCGGCGGCCAGCGGGGTCTCGCAGAGCTCGCGAATCCGAACGTAGTCGTCGACGTTCGTCTGGAGCACGGGCTGCTCCATCCAGAGCAACTGGTACTCGTCGAGGGCTCGTACCACGCGCAGTGCAGTGTCGGCCAGCCAGGGCTTGCGGTTGAAGGGCATGCCCGGGTCCAGGATCAGGTCCACGCTATCGCCCAGGACCTCGCGCATGGCCTCGACCTTGGCGCGCTCCTGCGAAATCAGATCGGGGATGCTGATGTGGCGTTCCTGGAGCATCTCGCCGACATGAGCCACCTTCAGGGCTGAATAGCCTTCGTCAACCAGGCGCTGAGCCTGGGGCTTGTTCGCGTTGGCGATGCTGGTGTAGCAGCGCAGTTCGTCGTGAGCCTTGCCGCCGAGCAGCTGGTAGACGGGTGCGTCGAGGGCTTTACCCAAGATGTCCCACAGCGCGATTTCGACTCCGCCGAGCGCTGAAATGGACGGGCCTACCGGCGCCCAGCGCAGAGCCTTGACCTGCATCTTTCGCCAGAGCGCGTGGATGTCGAACGGGTCTTCGCCCTCGACTACGGGGCCAAAGTGCTCGATCAGGGCGCGGAAGACTTCCGGCGCGTACCAGGAGATGTAGGACTCGCCCCAGCCGGTGATTCCCGCATCCGTGTCGACGCGGATAAAACCCGACGTCGACGGTCGGATACCGTGCTGCCAGGGTTCGGGGACGGTGACAAGAACCGGCTGGACGTCAGTGATTTTGATCTGACGACTCCTTATGCGATGCCCGCGTAGATGCTCGGGCCGGCGTTGCTGTCTTGGTGAGAGGCACTGACAGGGGTAGTGGAGCCGTCACGCGGCGTCGAACCCGTAGGCGTAGAGCCGGGCGGCGCCGTAAAGCCAAAAGCGAAGTTTGAATCGGCTGGCCGGAATATCGCCGATGCCGCCGCCACGCCACCTCACTGGCTCGCGCCAACCGTCGGTGCAGAGATCGACGCAGTCGCCGCGGGCGAAACCATCGAATGGCTGCTCGGTTGTCGCGTCCAGAATCTCAACTTCAACCCAACTGCGATTCTGCCGGACATCGCTCACATTGATCGACAGCTGAGTCGTGGGATCGCTGCGTTCAATGGTCTCAGTAACGGCAAAGCCGGGGACCTCGCGATCCGGAGTCTCCAGACAGGTGAAGCCGTCTTCGCGCAAGGACGCGACACCGAGTCGCGACAGGCGCACCTGTCCCGTGCTGGCGAATGGATATTCGTCGGGCGTGTTCTCGCCGGGCCAGCTGGTCCACTCTTCACCGTTTCCGCCATAGAAGAGGTGGACGGTTCCGTCCTTGATGGCCGGCTTGTCGGCGATGACCAGCAAGCCGCCGTCCCACTCGTCGTTGCGGCCCCGCGGAATGACGGGCTGCGGCACGTCGAGTCGGTCGAACCGCAGGCCGTCGCGGCTGACGGCCAATCGGATGTCTGCGCAGTAGGAGCCGTAGATGCCGTAGCCGTTCGGCACGTACCAGCCGTACTCGTAGGCCATCACCCAGGCGCCTCCGTAGGGGGCATACAGGACGTGATGGTTTTCGTACTCGAACCCGTCATCCGGGTCCAGCAGCGGGTTTTCGTCGGCGTTGCGGATGTTCACCATGTCCGGGCCGTAGCAGAGAAGCTTGGCTCGGCCCCATGGCTTGTCTGGTCGGCTCAAGGGGGTGCGGGCTTGCCAGATCAGCTTGAAGCGGCGTGATGGGTCGGGGTCCTGATCGTCGCGAATCAGGTTTCCGCAGTCCGGGCTGCGACCCTCCCACTCCGGGATGTCGATCTTCGGGCCCTCGGTCCAATGGATTCCGTCTGGTGAGTAGTTGGCCCGAGATCCCTTGTAGTCGGGTACCGGTGCGGTTATTGCGTCATCGGTGCGCAGGCGAGGACCACGCTTGAACATCTTGTAGCGCTTGGCCGAGTCGGGCTCGGCGTTGTCCTTGAGCACTGGGCCATAGCCGAGGGCGACGATGTTGTTGGCGGAGGATCCCCGCCAATCAAAGAGATGCAGGTGCGGTTTCTCCCAGGTAACCCCGTCCTGGCTGGTGGCGTAGCCCATGGCCGTCCACTTTTCCGGCGCCGCGTCGGAACCGGAGTACCAGGCCTTGAAGACGCGATCTTCGTCGTCCCAGATGACCGTTGGGGAGGACCAGGGGCGGGCCTGGGTGGCGTCCCATTCGTGCAGGTCGCCGAGCGGCAGAACCGGATTGTTGGGGTGCTTGGTCGCTTCGCAGACCCGGTGCGAGATGTGGTAGGTCGATTCGATTCCGTCGAGGATCAGGAAGCCGTCGCGCTGGCCAGTTGACGTGTTGATATCAGGCCTTTCGAGTAGTGGCGCCTTGTATTTGCGCGCATGGTACCGACTCACCGAAACAAGTAGGAGCGCGTCGACTCTCTCGCCGCGATGGGTACGATGCGCTGAGTACGCGCTGGCTGGCATGAGTAAAGGCGGCTCCGGTGATTCCTGACCTCGTTGACGACGACCTGCACCTGTTTATTGACGATGCGGAAGTTCTGGCGCGGGAAGGGATTGGGCGGCGAGTCAATGCGCTGCGGCGCGAGTCCGAGCCGGTGCTGATTGGCGACCGGCCGTGGGAGTCGGCCTGGCAGGGCGGGTGGATCTCGGTCGTGCACGACGACGCGGCCGGCCACTACAAGATGTTGTACGTGGCGCATCCGGCGGGTTCGAGGTTTCACGGCGTCTGTGTTGCGACGTCGTCGGACGGCGTGGAGTGGGAGAAGCCGGAACTCGATGCCTTCGCGCTGCCCGACGGCACGCGGACGAACGTGGTGTTGCCGTGGGAGCGGGGTTCCACGCAGACGCTGTTGACCTTGCTGGACCGCGTTCCCGGACCTCGCTACCAGGCGATGACCTACCAGGTGCGGCGAGACTCGGACGGCACGCCGACTGGTCGGGGGATGTTTCGGAGTGTTTCCGACGATGGATTGCGTTGGACGGTGGACGACGAGCCGACGCTGCCGGGGCAGGGAGACCGGATGCAGCTGGCCTGGGACCCGCGGCGACAGACGTGCATGTTGCTGACGCGTCACCGGCACCTGAGCGTGCAGCGGCAGGCTGGTGTGCAGGGGCTCAAGCGGGACATGGATCTCTGGGAAAGCCCAGATCTGCTGACCTGGTCGCATCGCGGTCGGATGCTGTGGCCGGACGATGACGATCCGGCCGGCACGGAGTTCTACAGCATGTTCCCGGCGGCGTACGGGCCGGGATACCTGGGCTTCATCGAGGTCTATCACACAGCCGACGAGACGTTGGACGTGCAGCTGGCCTGGAGCGACGACGCGCGCCGATGGACGCGTGTGGCCGGGCGACAGCCGGTGATGCCGCTAGGCGGCGAGGGTGCCTGGGATTCGCACTGGATCATGCTGGCCAGCACGCCGCCTGAACCGCTGGGCGATCGACTGCGCTTTTGGTATGCGGGCACATGCACGCACCACGGGGCCGCGGATCGTCACCGGCGGGCATTTGGGATCGCGACGATTCGGCGGGATGGCTTTGTGTCGATGGAAGGCGAGATGTATGGCGGCTCGATGGTGTGCGGGCCTCTGGATGCGCGGGAGGCGCGGCGGTTGACGATGAATCTGCGCGCCGAGACGGGTTCGGCTTCGGTCGAAGTGCTTTCGGTTCGAGGTGAGCCGATCAAGGGATTCACGGCCAACGACTGTCGGTTTTCCGCGCAAGACTCGGTTGAGGTTGAGGTGAGCTGGCGGGGAGGGGCGGTGGTTCCGCCGCAGGCGGATGCGGAAGTGCTGCTGCGGGTGAACATGCAAAGCGCCAGCCTCTATAGCTATCGCTGGTTTCCCGCGTAGCCTCCGGAACGCGGCGGGCGTACGACGGCCACCTGACGGGCATCCATCGTGATTGAACATCGTGCTGCTCGAATCTGGCCGATTTAGCCGGACCGCTTATCATTGAGTGACGCTTGGACTGCGAGATTTGGTACGAGCTAAGGAGCGACGCTTGTGAGTGCCTTGGTTGCCCGGCGCCGAACTCTTGGTGCACTCGCGGCTGGGATGGTGACACTAATGATGGCTGGTTGCGGCAGTCGTCCTGCCCTTGAAAAGGAAGGGCTTGCCGGGGGATACAAGTTTCCTGGCGCCCGGCCCAGCGATTCCGGGTACATCTCCGACGAAGAACGCGCGAAGCTACAGGCGCAATTCCAAGATTCAGAGGTAAAGACGCCGACGCCGGGATAGTGGGCGTAGCGGTTTGGGCTGCGGCTGGCGAGCGCTGAGCGCTGCCAACAGTTTGATCGGTCAAGAGCAACGGCCCGGGCGCCAAAGGCGCCCGCGCCGTTGATTAGGCCAGAAGAGCTTGAACTAGCCCGTTGGGCCTCCGAAGTAGTCAGACACACGCTGGAAGCCTTCGAGGCCGGCTTCGAGGACGCCGTCTCCGTGCGCAACCGCATTGGCTGCGGACTGCTCAGGCGTCTCGTCGCCGAGGAAACACGGGTGCACCATGCCGCGGAAGGCCAGCCACTCGAGGAACGAGGGGTGATACTTGGGCCAGCGCCGAGTGTCGTAGTTGCGCAGCGCGTGTTCCAGCCACTCCATCCCCAGGGGCGGTGGAGCCGTGGCGGCGGGAGTGCTCATTGCTTCCCAGTTGACCGGGGCGAACCCGCGGTAAACGGCGACACGAGCCTGGACTTCCGGACCCGACATGTAAACCAGGAAGTCAACCACGGCTTCTTCCGTTCCGCGCTTGAACGCCGCGTCGGTAATGAGATGCGGCTGGTCCTGCCGGTGGTTGGCAGACGTTCCGGTCACATCGCCCTTCGGCTGCGGACCGAGCGACCAGCGGAAGCGGTCCTTGATTGACGCCACCATGTAACCGGTACCGTCGGCGCGGCGCGGCCACATGCCGGCCTTACCGGCCTGGAAGAGGTTGCCGAACTCGCCGGCAAGCTCGCGCGCTGCCTCGATTGGCGGCGAAACCTCATCCTGCAAGACAAGGTCGACGGCCAACTGGAGGCCGTCAATCCCTCCGTCATCGAAGATGGAGGTATGGGTGGCTTCGGGGTTGATCAGCTGCTTAGCGCCCATTCCGTAGGCCATCGGCGTCCAGATGTGGATGTCGCCGCCGCCAAGAACCAACGTTCCGAAGTTTCCCGTGTCGGGGTCTGTCAAGCGCTTGGCGGTTTCACGAAACTCCCCGCCGTACGTCCAGCTGTCCTGGGGTTCCTCGATGCCGGCAGCCTCGAACATGTCGATGTTCCAGGCCATGCCGCCAGCCACGTGCTGGTACGGCATGCCGAAGATCGGCGTGCTGGTGTCCCACTCGGTCCGGTAGGGCCAGGTGAGGTCGAGGTCGGCCGTGAACTGGTCGGTCAGATAGACGTAGTTCGCCGGGTCGAAGTCCGGGTGCTTGGCCAGGATGTCGTTGATCGGTCGAAACACGCCATCGGGTCCGAAGAGGAAGATGAAGGACCCGTCCAGCAGGGCCGACTCGGACATGGTGCCGGCGGCGATCCGGATGGGGATCGTGTCGCCGATGTTGCCCGAGTTGGGCGTGAAGACGACGGTGACGTGCGGCGCGACCTGGGCATATCGCTCAAGCGCCCACTGCATGGACTGCGCGCGCGGGCCGGAGGTGTGGTCGCTGATGTGCTCGAACGCGACGGGCACGGCCTGCGGCGCGGCCTCGACCTCCACGACCTTCTCCACCTCGACGACCTTCTCGACCTCGACAACCTGGGTGACGACCTTCTCAACCTGGACTTCCTGAACCTGGGTCTGAGTCACGACTTCCTGGACGACCTGGGTAACTACTCGCTCGACGGGAACTTCCCTGACCTCGGTCTCCTTAACGATCTTCTCGACGACCTGGGTGACGATCTTCTCGACTTCGACCGGAACTTCCTTGGTTACGACCTGCGTCTCGCCGCAGGCTGCCAGGGCGGCAACACCGGCGACGCCCACGGCGCCGACGGCCGAGGCCCTGACGAAACTGCGGCGGCTCACTGCTTTCGGCATGCGCACTCCCCTATGAAATCTTGCGGGCCGCAGCATTCGTTGGCAGCGACTTCCCCGCAATTACGACGGCAAACACCAACGGGCAGTATTCCAAAAGTCCCGCCAATCTGGCTAACCGGCGTTGGGGTACCGTGTGATGTGCGCCTGGGTCTCGATGGCGGGGGTGCGATATGCGTCGACGAGTGGTGTTGGCGGGGTGTGGGGGCATGGGGCGGCGGCACATGCGCGCCTATCGGACGCTGGAGGACTTTGAGCCGGGGCGGCTGGAGTTGGCCGCCGTGGTGGATAGGGAGATCGAGCGGGCTGAGTTCCTGGCGGGCGAGGCGGAAGAGTTCCTGGGAACGAGACCCGCCTGCTTCACGTCGATTGACGACGCGATAGCGGCGACGCCGGATCTGGATGTGGTCGACGTGGTGGTGGCGGCGGCGGCGCATCACGTGGTGGTGGAGACGGCGACGGCCGCCGGACTGCACGTGTTGTGCGAGAAGCCGATGGCGCCGGGCGTGCGGGCCTGCCGGGCCATGCAACGCGCGGCGGAACGGAACGGGCGGGTGCTGTCGATCGCGGAGAACTACCGACGAGACCCGATTGCGCGGCTGTTGCGGGCGGTGCTGGACGCCGGCGGGATCGGTGAGTTGCGGACGATGGTGGACTACGCGGCCGGGGACGGTCGCGGGGCTAGTGCCGGGGGCTGGCAGTTCAAGCGGGTGCAGGGTGGATCGCTGCTGGAGGCGGGGGTGCATAACGCGGACCTGCAGTTGTACTTCGGCGGCGACATAGACCGGGTGCATGGGCAGGTGCGGTTGCGAGAGCCGCTGCGGTATTTCCGAGGCGAGAAGGTGAAGCCGTTTCATGAGCATTACTCGGCGGAGTATCCGGAGAGCGAAGAGGCGGATGCACCGGATGTGTTGATGGCGACGTACGAGTACGCGAATGGAGCGCTGGGGCAGTGGTTGTACGAGCGGGCGGCGCAGGGACCGGGGTTTGACCGGTTCACGTTTTGGGGCAGCGAGGGGCAGGTGGACATGCCGGGGGTTCGGCAGGGGAAGCCGCTGGAGGTGTACCTGGGGCGCTCGAAGAAGGCGCTGCCGGACGAGGAAGTGCTGGCGCTGGCGCCGGACTTCGGGCTGGATGACCGGACGGCACGGTTCTTCGGCGGGGAGCGGTTGGCTCGGTACGAGAACGATCACAGCGACGTGGGGAGCGGCGCGGATCTGAAGCTGATTGCGATTGAGATGGCTGAGGTGCTGGATGCGATCGAGGGTGACGGGACGGTGGAAGTTGACGCCGAGGTCGGGCTGGCGGCGGTGGCGCTGGTGATGGCGGCGCATGAGTCGTGGGAGGCGGGGCGGCCGGTGACGATGCGGGAAGTGGTGGACGGCTCGCTGAGCGCGTACCAGGACGTGGCGGACCGGGAGTTGGGGTTGCTGAACTAGCCGGTTTTGCGGACCGGGCCGCGCGGTTTTGGGGGTACTCGTGACCGCCGGCCGCCAGCACCCCTTAGG
>JAJEGJ010000084.1 GCA_022819905.1 Alphaproteobacteria bacterium | reverse complement strand
AACTAGTACATCTTCAATTTGATATTGACGGATGTTAAAGTGTCCTCTCAACGAGATCACGCAACTTGTTGAGGGGATTGACATGAGGAAGCTTTACGTGGTCCGCCTGAGCGCGGAGGAGCGGGAGCGCCTGGACGGCTTGGTGCGCAAGGGGCGGGTGGCGGCGCACAAGCGCCGGCACGCGCAGGCGCTGCTGCTGGTCGACCAGGGCGAGGACGGCCCATCCCTCCCGGACCGGGAGGCGGCCGACCGGGCGGGGATGGCGCTGCGGACGGTTGAGAGGCTGCGCGAGCGGTGCGTGCGGGAGGGCCTGGAGGCGGCCCTTGAGCGCCGCAGGCGGAGCCGCGAGCGCTCGCAGGTGCTGGATGGGGAGGCCGAGGCGCGGCTGGTGGCCATCGCCTGCTCGGAGCCGCCCGAGGGCTGCGCGCGGTGGACGCTGCACCTGCTGGCGGGCGAGTTGGAGAGCCGCCGGATCGTGGCGGCGGTGTCGCACGAGACGGTGCGCCGGGTTTTAAAAAAACGCCGTCAAGCCCTGGCAGCGGCGGATGTGGTGCATTCCGCCCAAGCAGGATGCGGCGTTCGTGTGCGCGATGGAGCAGGTTCTTGACGTGTACACGCGCCCGCACGACCCGCTGCGCCCGGTGGTCTGCATGGACGAGAGCACCAAGCAGTGCGTGAAGGAGACGCGCGCGCCGGAGCCCGCCGCGCCGGGCCGGCCGGCGCGCTTCGACGCCGAGTACGAGCGCAACGGCGTGGCCCACCTGCTGCTGCACTACGCGCCGCTGGAGAACTGGCGCCGGGTGGACGTGCGGGAGGACCACGTGGCGACCACCTGGGCCGAGGGCGTGCGCCGGCTGGTGGAGGAGGACTTCCCCGAGGCCGAGCGGATCACGCTGGTGATGGACAACCTCCGCACCCACGCCGGCGCCTCCCTCTACAAGGCCTTCCCGGCGCCGCAGGCGCGCCGGCTGCTGCGCAAGCTGGAGTTCGTCTTCACGCCCCGGCACGGCAGCTGGCTGAACATGGCGGAATGCGAGTTCAGCGCGCTGGACCGCCAGTGCCTGGACCGCCGCCTGGAGGACACGGACGCCGTCGAGCGGGAAGTGGCGGCTTGGACGGAGCGCCGGAACGGCAGCGGGAAGCCAGCGAAATGGCAGTTCACCACCGAGGATGCGCGGGTCAAGCTGCATGCTCTGTATCCGTCAATATCAGATTGATGATGTACTAGTACTGGAACCGGGCAGGCCAGCGTGGCATCGTGGCCCCGGGCGCGGAGGCGGACCTGATGCTGCTTGCGGCCAATCCGCTGGACGACATCGCCAACACGCGCACCATTGAAGGCGTGGCAATCGACGGCAGATGGCTGGACCGGGGCGAACTCGACGAATTGCTCGAATCGGTATCGGAGTCGTACAATGCGGCTGACGACTCCCTGAACGCATCGGATCCGTCTGCATGAACCGCGAGCTCGCCCTTGACGAAGCCCGCTCCGACATCGTCGTCGCCGAGGCTCCGATCGACCTGAGCGGCACGACGCGGGAGATCGATGCGGCCGCCCTCGTCCAGTCGCAGGCGCTCGTTGGATCGAAGGAGCGCGCCCAGTCGGACTCGGCGCGGCGTCCCCTGAACGGCGCCGGGGCTTCCGGCCTATCTCCGAATTCGAAGGAACTCACCAGAAACTTCGACGAACTCCGCTACAGCGTCAGGAGCTACGTGCCCAAGGACGAGGGCAGAGGCTACTGGGACCTGTACCGGGTGAGCGAAGACCTATTCGTGTTGATCGCCGACTGCAGGTACAACGAGGCCAAGTGGGTCGGCGTGCCGGGGGAGCGCTGCTTCAAGATTCGCTACCTGAGATCCGGCGCGCTGGTCGGCAAAAACGGACAACACTACCTCGCCGGCGCCAATGCGATGTTCTCCTGCTATCCCGGGGACGCGGGTGACGGCTATTTCATTCCCGCGGACACGGCCTGCAGCCTGGTGGTGGTGCAATGCTCGAATCGGGCGCTGTGGAACGAACTCGGCATCGACCCGGAACAGGCGCCCATGCCGCTGAAAGACCTCGCCACTGACGAAAACCAGGCTCCCCAGGCCCGGACATTCGAACCGACCGCCCCGATCAGCCGGGCATTCGCAGACCTGCTCGATTCCAGGGATCTCTTTGCAGCGAACCTCCGGGCCTGGTTCGTCGAGGCGAAAGCCAGGGAAATCATCGCCTCGTTCGTGCAGCTCCTGCTGCAGAAGCCGGATCTCAAGATCGGCAACAACCGCCTGAGCCGGCGCGACCGGCACCGGATCCTTGAAGCCAAGGAGATCGTCCTCGCCAATATCGACAACGTACCGACGATACCCGAGCTTGCGCACATGGTCGGCATGAACCAGACCAAGCTGAAAGCCGGCTTCAAGGAAATCGTCGGCTCGACCATCGGCGCCTTCGTGTCGCGGAACCAGATGAATCTCGCGGCGAAGATGCTGACATCGACCGATCTCAGCGTTTCGCGCATCAGTCAATCGTTCGGGTTCCGCCACCCGGGCAACTTTACCCAGGCGTTCAAGCGCCATTTCGGGCGGGTACCGCGGGAATACCGGCGACAGGCGACAGGTTTGGCGCAAAACACACCTAGCCAGGGGAATCACTGACCATGCGAGCAGCCGTTGTGTACGAACATGGCGACCGGGATGTCATCCGGCTCGTCGACGACCACCCGAGGCCATCGCCCAAGGAGGGCTGGGTCGTCCTTCGGGTCGGCGCAACATCCATCAACTTCCACGACATCTTCACGCGCCGCGGCATGCCAGGCATCCGCATACCGCTGCCGATCGTCATCGGCTCGGACGTGACCGGCGAGATCGTGGAAATCGGCGAAGGCGTGGATGGCTGGTCGCTGGGCGAGCGGGTGCTGGTCGACCCCCTGCCCTGCGAAGCGACGGACTGGCTGTTTATCGGCGAGAAGCTCGACGGCGGCCGCGCCGAGTACTGCGCCGTGCATTCCGAACAGTTGGTGCCCCTGCCCGATTCCGTCAGCTACGAAGTCGCCGCCTCGCTGCCCATCGCCTATGGAACCTCGCACCGGATGCTGTTCGCCCGGGGAGGCCTCAAGGCAGGCGAGACGGTGCTTATTCTCGGCGCCAGCGGCGGCGTGGGCACCAGTTGCGTGCTGCTCGCGAAAATGGCGGGCGCGCAAGTGATCGCCTGCGGCTCCTCCGACGAGAAACTGCAGCGGCTCGGCGAGATCGGCGCCGACCACGTGGTCAATTACCGGCGCGACGACATGCGCAAGGCGGTCTACGACATCGTCGGCCGGCCGCGGATCTCGAAAACCGGCGGGGTGGACTTGGCCGTCAACTACACCGGCGGCAAGACCTGGAAGGAGACCCTGCGCTGTGTCGGCTACAACGGCCGCATGGTCACCTGCGGCGCCACCGCCGGCTTCGACGAGGAGGTTGACTGCCGCTACGTCTGGACCTTCGAACACACCATCATCGGCTCCGATGGCTGGTCGCGCCAGGACATCGTCGATCTGCTCGCGTTGGTGGAGTCGGGCAAGCTCAAACCCGTGATCCACGGCGTTCTCGCACTCGATGACATACGGGAAGCCGACCGGCTGCTCGAAGACCGGGAAGCCTTCGGCAAGGTCATCGTCACCCCCTGAGCGGGTTGTGGGCATGGCGGACTTCGACACCATCGAGCAGATCCAGGAAAGCCTGGACGCATCGCCCTTCAGCGCCTTCTGCGGGTTCCGTATCGAGGACGTGGACAAGGACGGCGGCCAGATCGTGATCAGCATGCCGATGCGCCCGGAAATGGAACGCCTGCCCGGATCGGGGCAGATGCACGGCGGCCCCATCGCCTGCCTGGTGGACACCGCGGCCTGCTATGCCTGCACGCTCGTCCTCGGTCACGGCGTGCCCACCGTCAATTTCCGCATCGACTATCTCCGGCCGGCAATCGATACCGGGCTCAGGGCGGTAGCCCGGGTACGCCGCGCCGGGCGCACTGTCGCGGTGGCGGATGTCGACATCCACAACGATGGCGGCAAGCTGATCGCGACGGGCCGCGGCACATTCAGCACGAGTGCCGGTTGACCGGTCAGGGCACAGCGAAGTGACGGTTCGCAACCGCAATCTGGGCGATGTGATGGGCGACCGCCGGCGGTCCGCGGACCTCGGCATCGTCAGCGTGGATCCGAACGAGGGCGTACGCGAGTGGCGGTGCAACGAAATCGAAGCGGGAACGCTCTCCTACGCTGCCCTGCTGCAGCGCCGCGGCATCGAACCCGGTTCGGCTGTCGGCCTGCTCGCGAGGAACTCCGTCCACAACCTGATGGCTTACCAGGGCATCATGCGCGCCGGCTGCGTCTGCGTACCCGTCAACATCCGCCAGCCAGCCGGCATCGTCCGCTACATCTGCGACGATGCGAACATTCGCTTCGCCTTCACGGACGAGAACGCCCATGCACTGATCCCGGAAGGCATCGAGCAGGTCCGGCTCGACGCCATCGAACCCGAAGCACCGGCACCCCCACTGCCCCAGGTGGACCAGCGCTCCACCGCCCTCATCCTCTACACGTCCGGCTCCACGGGCCGCCCGAAGGGCGTGGTCCTCTCCCACGTCAGCCAGCTTGCCATGATCGATGCCGTTACCGGCGGCACCGAGAGCCGGCTTTTCGCCGGCCAGCGCGGCATCGTGGTGGCGCCCATGTTCCACATGAACGCGCTCGTGTTCATCGCCTCGTTTCTCAAGGGCGGCGGCTCCATAGTGCTGATGCCGAAGTTCGAGGCGGCGGGATTCGCCGATGCCATACGCACCTACGGGGTCAATGTCATAACCGGCGTACCGACCATGATCGCGATGCTGCACTCGACCTGGCGAGACATCGGCAGGCCGGTCTTTGACAGCGTCAATACCGTTTACATCGGCTCGGCGCCGGTGACCGAGGCCATCGTCGAACAGTCCCTGGAGATGATGCCGAACTCGCGCGTGCTCAACTCGTACGGCACCACCGAGACCGGCGGCGGCCTGTTCGGCCCCCATCCCGACGGGTTGGACCGTCCCCCAACCTCGGTCGGCTATCCGGGCGCACACGTCAGGATGCGTCTCGACGACAACGGGGCGCTTCTGGTGAAGGCCCCGAGCATGATGGAGGGCTACCTGAACCTGCCGGACCTCACGGCAACCCGGCTGCAGGACGGCTGGTTCGATACCGGCGACCTGTTCGAGCGCGACGAAAACGGATTTTTCTTCTTCAGGGGAAGGGCCGACGACATGTTCGTGTGCTCCGGCGAGAACATCTATCCGGGCGAGGTCGAGCAGGCCATCGAGTCTTCGCCCAAGGTCGTACAGGCCGCCGTGGTGCCCGTGGCCGATGCCGTCCGCGGCCAGATGCCCGTGGCGTTCGTGGTAGCGGCAGACGGCCCGGTCAGCGAGCGGGAGGTGCAGGATCACGTCAGGGCGAACGCCGCCCCGTTCCTGTACCCGAGACGGGTCTGGTTCGTGGATGCTCTGCCGCTGGCCAGCACCACCAAGATCGATCGCAGGGAATTGATGCAGCGCGCCAATTCCCTGCTTTCAGCAGCCGGAGCCACCGCTGGCACTTCGGGGCGCTGAAGCAAGAGACACCATGATCAGCCGCAGCAAGAGAGTGGGCGCCCAGCGCCCGATATTCCCCAGAAACAGCACTCTGGTCCAGAAAACCATCTCCCCACCAGAAACAAGCGGAGGCGCCCCATGACAGACAGCCAAACAATTACCTCGACCGGGGGACGCGCATACGGGTTTGCACTCGCCCTGGCCATCGGTTGCGGCATCGCGGCCTGTGATCGCACTGCCGATGAGCCCCCGGTCCCTGTCGACCGACCAGCCGCCATCCACGCATTCACCAATGTAAACGTCGTGTCGATGACATCCGAGCGCGTCGATAGCGGTCAGACCGTCATCGTGACCGAAGACCAGATCACCGCGGTCGGACCTTCCGCAAGCGTGGAGACGCCGGCCGGCGCACGCATCATCGATGGCGCGGGCAAGTACCTGGCTCCCGGCCTCGCCGACATGCACGCACACCCCATGACCACCGCGGACCTCGATGCGTACCTGGCCAGCGGCGTGACGCTGATCCGCGCCATGTGGGGTGAGCCCGCGGTGCTGGACCTGCGCGAAGCCGTCGCTTCGGGCGAAGTCGCGGGCCCGCGGATCGTCACCGGCGGCCGCATCGTTGACGGGGAGCCCATCATTCACTACGGGAGCGATTCCGCATTGACCGCCGCCGATGTGGAAAACGTGGTAACCCGGCACAAGAGCGCGGGCTACGACTTCATCAAGGTCTATTCGAACCTGAGCGTCGAGGCGTTCGACGCCATCGCCGAGGCCGCCAGGGCGAACGGCATCCCGTTCGCCGGCCACATTCCGGATGCCGTGCCCGCCGCGCACGCGTTCCGGTCGGGCATGCAGACCGCCGAACACCTGATCGGCATCGGCCCGGCAACGATTGCCGAAGGGGCGGAGTACCACACGCGTTTTGACCCGGCCTTTCCCGGTTACGCGGCAAGAATCGGCACCGGCGAGATCCTGCTCGATGAGGTTTACGACGATGCCAAGCTCGGCGAACTGGCACAACTCGCCAGGCAGACCGGCATCTGGACCGTCCCCACGCTGACGACCATCCGCGGCACGGCTGCCTCGCCGGACGAAATTGCGGCGCTCTCCGAGCGCAAGGCGACGGAATTCGTCGACTACACCGTCATGTCGTTCTGGCGCATGTCGGCGGCACTTCGAGCCGCATGGACACCGGACACCTATCGCGGCGCGCGGCTTCAGCTCGAACAGGACCTGCGCCAGGTCAAGGCGTTTCATGATGCCGGTGCCCGCTTGCTGGCGGGCACGGACGCACCCAATCCCTGGGCCTATGTCGGGTTTGGCATGGTCGATGAACTGGAACTCTACGTCGAGGCCGGCCTGTCGCCCTTTGCCGCCCTGCAGACCGCAACGACCGCGCCGGCGGAATTCATGAACGAGGCCGGCCGCAGCGGCATCGTCGCCCCGGGCGCCCGGGCCGACCTGGTGCTGCTCGACGGCAATCCGCTGGAGAACGTCGCCGCCTACCGGGACATCGCCGGGGTCATGGCCGCGGGCCGGTGGTTCGACCGGGAGTCCCTGGATTCGCGGCTGGCAGGCATCAAGGCAGCCAGCGACCGCAAGGCGGCGGTGTTCCGCGATGCGCCCGCCTGGCCAACTCAAGGGGACGAAATCGTGCCGATCAGCGCCGAGTTCGTGCTGGAGCAGGGAGAGCGCAGCCCGGGTGCGGAACGCATCGCAACCGTTGCGATGGCGAACGGCTCAACCGCCTACCTGGGTCAGTTTCTGGAGCCAGGGGGTTCGGTGCGCAATTCCCGCGTGGAACTCGGGGATGCGGGATTCGCGCGAAAAATCACGGTCGAAAGGACCTCTGCAGACGGCACAGTCGAAAGGCGCGTATTCGAATTGCCGGACACAGGCGCCCACATACTCACCGGCACCGCACTCGACTGGATGGTGCTGGGCCAGTCGCTCGGAGCGATGCAGGACGGCGAATCGCGCGACTTTCCCATTCAGCGTCTGGAAGACGGGGGCCCCGCCGAGGCCGGAACCATGACCGTCACCCGACATCCCAGCGACGTCATCGTGGGGCACTTCTATTTCACCGGCGTGAACCGGCACGACATCTCCATTGCCGACGCGAACGGCACACGGGAACTGAGTGTCTGGATGGGCGGCGGCTTCTATGCCGGCTGGCCCGTGAAGATCGTTGAACGATCAGCCAAACCGGGCGGCGGCAGGCTCGAGTACCGGAGAATC
Source organism: Alphaproteobacteria bacterium (assembly GCA_022819905.1). Taxonomy (GTDB): domain Bacteria; phylum Pseudomonadota; class Alphaproteobacteria; order TMED109; family TMED109; genus VXPW01. The sequence continues at coordinate 7,574 of JAJEGJ010000084.1, read as the reverse complement.
CTGTAGTGGCCGACGGAACGCCGCAACGCCCGCCGGGCTATCCCCTCGGCGACCCCATACCGCAAGCCGTATTGCAGCGGCAGGCCGCTGACCTCGCCCGCGCCCGCCGCCGCGGCCTGATCGGAGGGCTGCCCACCTACCTTAAACTCGGCGGGCCGGGATTCATCGGCGCGGCGCTGACGCTCGGCGCCGGCACCATGACCTCCTCCATGCTGGCCGGCGCCGAATTCGGCTACCGGACGCTATGGATCTTCTGGGTGGCGGCGGGCTCCGGCATGTTCATGATGGCCGCCATGGCCCGCTTCACCTGCCGGGGCGGGTTCAACCTGATCGAGAAGCAGGCGGAACTGCACGGCTGGTTCCTGGCCCGGGTGCTTACCGCATCCATCGGCATGGCCACCGTCGCGGTCGCCTTCAATTTCGGGCAGGTGGCGCTGGGGACGCACCTGATCGACAGCCTTGCGCAGATCGACGGGCCCGGATTTCCGCAGGAATTCAACTGGCCGCTGTACATCGTCGTGACGAGCTGGATCGCGCTCAGTTACGGGCGCGCCGGTTCCGGCGGCACCAGGCTGCTCGAAGCCTTCATGAAGTGGAGTCTGGCGGCGATGATCCTCTGCTTCGCCGCCTGCCTGGTCGTCGTCGGCATCGACTGGCCGGCGGCCCTCAAGGGGACCTTCATGCCCTGGCTGCCGAGCGGCGTGATGGGCATCGACCTGTTCATCGCCTCCACCGCCGCGGCCATCGGCGTCGCCGACTGGGTGCTCTACCACTTCACGGCACACGTGAAGGGCTGGCGGCGCGAACACGAGGGGCTCGCCCGGGTCGACCTGATCGCCGGGTTTTTCGTGCCCTTTTTCATCGTCAATTTCCTGGTCGTGTCGGTGTTCGCGGGCACGCTCCATGCCAGCGGCGACATTCCGCGCAGCGCCGCGGAACTGGCCAGTTCCCTGGTGCCGCTGCTCGGGGAGACGGGGGCCCAATACGCCTTCATGATCGGGTTCCTGGCCGTGCCCGTAACCTCCACCATCGGCCTCTGCCTGCTCTCGGCCATGGGCATTCACGAAGCCTTCGGATGGAAACCCGATGTGCGCTCGTGGCGCTGGAAGGTCTGCCTGCTGCTGCCGCAGATCGGCTTTCTCGCGGCCTGGTACCCGAGCCCGGTGATGCTCATAATCATCATCGCCGCGGCGCTGTCGCTGACCAACAACATCGTCGGCTGGTCGTTCTACATGCTGCTGAACGACCGCAAGCTGATGGGCGCGTCACGCTGCAGGTCGCGCATCTGGAACCTGGGGGTGATGGTCCAGATCACGCTGTTGAACTGCGTCGCCATCACCTATGTCTTCAACCGGCTGGGCTGGTGGCAGTCATGAAACGGTTCGACATCGACCGGCGGGTGGGGCCGATACGCCTGCGGGCCTGGTTCCTGGTGGGCAATTTCGGGTTCAACGCCCTGGCCCTGTACGGGCTGTCCCGCCTCATGGTCGAAGGCTCGGGGGCCGGCCTACTGTTGGTCGGCGTCCTCGGCACCCTCGGATGCCTGGGGGTGCTGTCGCAGCCGAATCGTCCCGGCCCCGATGGACCAGACAATGCTTGACAGGGCGATGCCGCAGAACGCGGAGCGGGCGCGTTCGGTGAAGTGACGGACGGCGCCGTAGCCGACCTGATTCTCGTGCGCGGCAATCCCCTGCAGGACCTGCACGCGCTCCGACTTCCTGAGCGATTCTGGCGGCGCGGTGAGCATCGCATCGACACGGGACGGCGACGAGAGCACCGTCACCGCGGCCATACGCCACAGCGACAGCGGCATCTGGCGGACATTCGCGATCCGGTCGAGCGCGGGGGCGCTGGTGGTGGAACAGCGGCAAGAACCCTCCGCTGCCGCGCTCTCAGTCAGTGCGCCAACGCTCGCGCATTGGTATGCGCATGGCTCGCCGCCCGCACTTCGCCGGTTTCGGGGTCCCGGTAGATTCCCACCCACAGGCCTTCGTGCCAGAAGCGCTGTTCTTGCGGAACCTGGTTAATCTCGTATTCAACCTGTTCGAGAAGCTCCGCATCGAAGTCACCCTGCATGACAGTCGATGCCGGCTGCCCCGGGCCAGTCAGCGCAGAGCCGGGAACGAGGATGGCGGGTGCGTCCAGCGCTTCCTTCGGCGTCATGCCGAAGTCCATGACGTTTACCAGGGACTGCAATGTCTGATAGTGCAGGCCGCCGTGCATGGACGCAAACGGCGCAACGGGTCTGCCGTCCCTGACAATCAATCCCGCCTCGATCGGGTCCGGGAGCCTGGAACCCGGTTCGACCGAAGCGATGAGCGACTGCTGGAACGATGCCGGATCGCCGATCGAGACCCCGTCGACGATGATGCCCGTCCGGCCCCAGAAGACGCAGTTGATGGAATGCGTGACGGCCGTCATGTTGCCCCATTGGTCGACGGCGACCACCGTATCCGAGTGGGCAGGCTTCGGTGCAAACGCCATGAGAACCGCTCCGGCTTCCATTCGGCGCCAGAGCTCCCCGGCGGTTTCCCGCTTCAGCCGCTCGCTCAACGACAGGTCCAGACCGGGATAGGTTGCCGCCAGCAGGTCCTCCGGCATGAAGGAAATGTTGCCGGCGGTCAGGAGGCTCTGAACGCGCCGATACGATTCCGGGTCCCGCGACCAGTGGCCGAGCTCCGCGATGCCGGCCGCCTCGGCGAGGTGCAGCGCCTCGATCATGTTGACGCCGCCATAGCCGCCTTCGTTGTTGTAGGCGTAAACCTGGTAGCCGGCATGGTCTGCCACGATGGGCTCGCTCCAGGTCACCTCGTAGGCGGCGAGATCTTCGAGGGTCATTTTTCCGCCATCGGCCCGGATCAGCGACACGGCTTTTCTCGCCCAATCGCCGCTATGCATGTATGCAGCACCCTGCTCCGCGACGGCGCGCAGGGTTCGGGCCAGGGCAGGCTGGGTGAAGCGGTCGCCGATTTCGTAGTACTCGCCGTCGGCCTTGGTAATGAGCGCCCTCGACTCGGGCAGCCGGCTCAGATGCTCCTTGCGATTTTCAAGATAGAGATTGAGCTTGAAATTGAACGGGAACCCTTCTTCGGCGATGTATATGGCCGGAGAGAGAATTTCCGCCCAAGGCAGCTTCCCATAGCGTCGATGCGCGGCTTCGGCGCCTTTCATGAAGCCGCCCACCAGCGCCGTGCGGCCGCTCGGCTCGCTATCGTTGCCAAAAAAGTCGCCGTCGCGAATGCCGGGAATGCTGAGCGGATCCGTCTCGTTGCGTACGCTATTCCAGACGGCATTCATGGAAACGGCTTCGCCCGAGGCCGCGTCGTAGTGCACCATGCCCATGATGCCGAAGTAGCTGATGCCGGCGCCGGCCCCCAGGGCGATCTGCGCCATGGCGGTGGTCATGGCCGCATCGACCGAGGAGCCGCCCTGCAGCAGCGCCTCAAAGCCCGCCCGCTGCGCCAAGCCGTGGTAGCTGCCGGAAACCGCGCCCTTGCTGCCGATCGCCTCCGGATTGCCGGGCCTTTCGGTGTTTTCGATTTCGATGTACTTGGCCCATTCGCCTTCGGGCCATTGTGCGGGCGACAGGTTTACTGCCGTGGCTGCATCGCTCGTTGAACGGGCGTCGTCGACGGTACCCTGTTGCGGCGCATCGCAGCCGGAAAGCGCCGCTCCCAGAACGACCGATACGGCCCAAGCGGCCCGACATTCCGTAGGTCTCTTCATGATCGATTCCTCACTCAATCCGGCGGCGTTTCGGCCTGCATCAGATCTCGGCTTTCAAGACGATGCCGACCGTGCGCGGCTGGTTGACGACAAAGCGGTCGGGGCTGTTGAAGGAGCCGGTCGCCGTGCGGCCACGGCCCACCTGGGCCCGCTCGTCCCAGAGGTTGTCGACGAACAGGTCCGCTCCCCAACCGCCCTCGTTTAGGAAGCCGATGCGGAACTGGCCGATTATGTAGGAATCGACGGGGAAGCCGGTGGTATCGGTGATGCGCTGCAGGCGCGTGTACTGGTTGTCGGTGTACTGAACGTTCAGGCTGGCGAAGCCGTCGCCAAGGCCGCCGAAGCGGAAGGCGTACTCCAGGCTCGCCGACATCGTGAATTCCGGCACGTTAGGCAAGTCCGCGCCGACCACCGCATCGGCGATCGCCTCGGTGAGTTCGCTGTCCGCGTAGCCGATGGTGAAGCCCAGGGTGAGGGCATCGTTCGGGCGGGCGCTCAGCTGCGCCTCGATGCCGATGACCTCGGCATCGCCCGCGTTGCCGATGAAATTGACCGGCGCGCCCGTCAAGGGGGAGATGTCGGTGCCGTTGGACTGAATGTCGGCCCAGTCCTGGAAGTAAACCGAGCCGTTGAGCTGCACGCGGCCGTCGTGCCAGCTGGTCTTGGCGCCGAGTTCGTAGCTCAGCAGCGAATCCGACTCGAACAGCAGGTCGCCGACCCCGAAAACGCTTTGCAGGTTGATGCCGCCCGAGCGGAACCCTTCGGCAACCGTGAAGTAGAAGAGCAGGTCGTCCTGCGCACGGTAGCTCAGCCGCCCCTTGAGCAGCACATCGGAACTCGACTCCTCGACCACGCGATACGGCGAGCTGGCAACGGCCAGGAACGAGTAGAACACCAATTCGTCCTCAAGGGTCACCTCCTCATCAAACCAGCGCGCGCCCAGGGTCAGGTTCCAGCGGTCGCCGAATTCCAGGTCGCCCTCGGCATAGACGGCATACTGCTTGTAGCGGTCCGTAACGAAGCGGAAGCCGATGTCGCCCGCTCCATCTATGTAAACGCTGTCGGGAATCAGCGGGAAACCAATGGCGCCCAGCGTCTGGTTGATCGCCAGGTGCTCGCCGGGCATGGTGGTGGCGCCGCCCACCGCAACCTGGTCCTTGTCGCGGTAGAACGCGCCAAGGATCCAGTCGAACTGCTTGTCGCCGGCGGAAACCAAGCGCAACTCCTGGGCGAACGACTCCATGTCCGTGTCCGTGTAGAAGGGGTCGCCGGTCACCGGCCCGAACGCCGAGTAGAAGCGGCTGGCGATCAGCAGCCGGTCAAGGAACTCGCGGTCAAGCGTCGTGTGCGAGGTCACCGACGTCAGTTCCGCAAAATCGAGATCGACGCGCGCCGTCAATCCGTACAGGGCGAATTCGCCGTCGTGGTAGCGCGGTTCGCTCGAATCGAGTTCCAGGTCGCCGAGCCCGGAGTCGATGTTCGGGAAGTCGTCCTCCTCCACCTCCGAGAGCATCGCCAGCAGTTCGATGTCCACCCGATCGCCGAGGGATGAAGCGAGCAGCGCCCGCACCGAGTAGGCCGAAGAGGAGTTGGCGTCGTCCTCGTCCCTTGCGACGTTATCGACAAAGCCGTCGTTGTCGCGGTAGGTGCCTACGATCCTGAGCGCGGTGGTGTCCTGGGCGAGCGGAATGTTGACCGCCGCCCGCCCCCCGTTGTTGAAGCCCCCGCTCTTGGTGAACGAGCCGATCACTTCTCCCCGCGCGGAGAATTCCGACGGGTCCGGCCGGGCCAGGGTCATGCGGATGGCGCCGCCCATGGCGCCCTCGCCGTAGAGGGTTCCCTGGGGACCTTTAAGCACCTCGATCCGCTCGAGGTCATACAGGTTGAGATCGGGCAACTGCGAGGTTCCCTGGATCGGCACGTCGTTGAGGTACAGCCCCACCGTCGAGACCGGCGTGGTGACGCCGAAGTCCGATGCCGACACATTGGAAACGCCGCGGATGGCGATTCGGGTGGCGCCCGCCCCCTGGTCGCGAAACGACAGGCCGGGCACGGACAGCACGTAGTCCTCGAATCCGTCCGCGCCCCTGCGCTCTAGCCCCCGCCCGGTGAACGCCTGCAGCGCCGTCGGCACGTCCTGTTGGTTCTGGGTACGCCGCTCGGCGGTGACGATGATCTCTTCGAGATAGGTCTCCTCATCCGCGGCCAGCGCCACAATTGGCATCGTGATGGCGAGGGATGCTGCTGCCGCCAGTAAAGTCCGCTGTTCGTTCATCGGTGCTCTCCGGTTTACGAGGCCATGCCCGGCCGACTTGCCGTTAGGGACGCAGTCGGGCACTCCCGCCCTCAATCAGCGATTCTCACTTTGACGGAGCAAGGGCATCTTGCCCTCGAACTAGACCGCGCAATGAACCGAGATTCCCTTCGAGGGCGGGACGCCCTCGCTCCGGGTGCGCTCGACTTGCGCAGCGAAGCCGGAGAGTCGCAAGATGGCCAGTGCGACACCCGAGGAGGGAAACTTGTCCATGAAGCACTTTCGTCGTTGCTCAATGGTCTTGGTGCTGGTTGTGATGCCCGGGGCGGCGCTTTCCCAAGCAAGCGCACCTACCGCGCAGGAGGAATCACCCGCCGTCGCCGCCCATGTGCGGCAGGCGCAGGAGATTGCCGGCAGCGAATGGCGGTTTCTCTCCGATGGGTTCCTGTGCGGGCGGGCGGAAAACACGATTCCGCTGGCGATCCGGACGATTCCGGGCTTTCTGGTCCCCGACGCACCCGGCATCGAGCCCTTTGCCGCCTTCGACAACCTCTACTACATCGGCATGTACGCCTGGGGCACGTTCATACTCGATACGGGCGAAGGGCTGATCCTGTTTGACGCCCTGACCAATGAGCGGCAGGTGAAGGAAATCCTGCTGCCCGGCATGGCGGAACTCGGGCTCGACCCTGAAGACCTTAAGTACCTGGTGGTCACCCACGGTCACGTCGACCACTACGGCGGCGCACCCTATCTGAAGCAGGAATACGGCCTGCCGATCCTGATGTCGGAAGCCGACTGGGACTATCTCCCCCACGACATTTCCATGCCCTACTTCGTCCGGGCCAACTATCCGCCGGTGATCCAGCCCGAGCGCGACCAGGTAGTGCAGGACGGCGATGTGCTCAACCTGGGCAACGCCAGCGTGACCTTCGTGATCACGCCTGGACACACCCCCGGCACCCTGTCGACCATTCTGACCGTGAAGGATCGGGGAGAGCCGCGCACGGTCGCCATGTGGGGAGGCCAAGCCCTGCCCGGCGCCCTCAAGGAGTTGAACCAGATGCACGGCTCACTGCACCGGTTCTGGAACCTGGGCAGGGAACGGCGTGTGGAGGGGCTCATCAGCACGCACCCCTGGGTGGTCGGCAATTTCGAGCTTCACGCAAGAGGAACCGACGACGGCAGCAATCCGCTGCTGATCGGGCAGGATGGATTCGAGCGCGTCATGGGCATATACGACGAGTGCATCAAGGCCCAGTTTGCCCGGTCCCTCATGAGGGTGCGGTGAAGGCCCGGGTAGGGCAAATAGGGGCTTCCGTCAACCCAGTTCGTTGCGGATGAAGGCCCCGCCCTTCATCACCAAGGGCATTTCGTAGCGGTAGCGCTCAAAGACGCTCACGTCATCGAGCGGATTGCTGTCGAGCACCAGCATGTCGGCCAGGTACCCCGGCGCCACCCGGCCCAGATCGTGGCTGCGCTGGGCGATCTCGGCGTTGACCGAAGTGGCCGAGCGCAGGATGTCGATGGGTCGGTCCACCGCTGAGCGGAAGCGGATTTCGCTCGCCTGCATGTCGTGGAACTCGGTGCCGAA
>JAJEGJ010000097.1 GCA_022819905.1 Alphaproteobacteria bacterium | reverse complement strand
CGACTCCTGTTGCTCCTGGAGCACCTTGCGCAGCCACTTGAGGCCCCCGTTGTTGACCCCCGGTTCCGAGGGACCCCAGCCCTCTTCCGTCGGGTCGCCGAGGAAGAAGCGCGGCAGCACCGAGTTCTCGACCCCGGCGAGCTGGTCCACCTCGCCGGCGCCCGTCACCGTGCGCACCGCGTAGGTCCGGCTGGCCGCGTCGAGCAGCGCTACGCCCGAGTCGTAGCGGTTCCCCGCCGCCGCCGACGCATCCGAGGGGCGCGGGTCGTGGTAGACCGTGAACTGCGCCTGCGCCGTGCCGGTGGCAGCCGCCGTGGTCCCGCTCGCCGTGCCCTCCGCCAGCAGGGAGTTGTCCGCATCGAGCGCGGCCACGTTCACCGTGTAGGCCGTGCCGGCGGACAGATCCGTGACGGTGTGGCTGTTGGTGCTCGCCTGCACCGGGTCGCCGTAGTCGCCGGCGCCGGTCTTCCAGCGCACGTCGTAGCGCGCCGCGTCCTGCACCTCGTCCCAGTTCACGGCCAGCTTGGTGGGCTCGCCCGAGACGGAGGACACGGTCAGCCCGGTCAGCGTCGCGGTTCCGACGCCTTGCCCGGGCTCCCCCGCCTCGCCGCTCGTCACCGTGTCCCTGCTGCCTTCGGCCTGCGCCAGCTCGGTGTCGGGGTTGGTGGTCGTGTCCAGCGCGGTAACCCTGACCGTGTAGGTGGTGCCCGCAGAGAGACCCGTTAACGTCGCAGAGGTGGTGGTGACGCTTGAGCTGCGAGAGCTGTGGTATTCCTGGTCGCCGCTCTTCCACTCGATCCGGTATCTGCTTGCGCCTTGCACCGAATTCCAGCGAACGATGAGCTTCGTGGGCTCGCCAAAGACCCTGGTAATGCTAAAGTTTCCGAGCGTCGGCAGGTCGTCGTCGGTCACGACGACCGTGGCTTCGTCCTGAGGGGTCTGCCCCCGCACCCCGTGCGTCAGGTAGTGCTTGTTGCCTCCCCCGAGCACGACCTTCACGTAGCCGTCCGCCTCGTCGGCCGCATCGCCGTGCGTCGGGATCGTGACGGTCGCGCTGGTGGCGTTGGCCGCAATCTGGACGCTCGTCGGGTAGGTATGGTCCGGGACCCAGAACTTGCCCGTCTCCGACCACTCCTGATTGTGCACGTCCCAGAATCTTCTGCCGTTCGACCACCAGAGGCCGAAATGCACCGTCACGGCTTCGGACACCGCGTGCGACAGCGTCACCGTGAAGGTCGCATCCGTGCCCTCGGTCACCGGCGAGCTTGCCGCCGCAACCCTCGCGAGCGGCAGCAGCGGCGGGTCCGAATAGGTGCTCCCGCTGGCTTCGGCCTGCGCCAGCTTCGTGTCGGGGTTCGTCGTGTTGTCCAGCGCGGTGACCCTGAAGGTGTAGGTGGTGCCCGGCGATAGCCCCGATAATTCCTTAGAGGCTGTCGTGGCGAATTGGACGCCTTGCCGGTTACCGCTCTTCCACTCCAACTGGTATTGGTTTGCGCCCGGAAACGCATTCCAGGAAATCCTGAGCTTCGTCGGTTCGCCGGAGACCGGGGCGACGGTCAGCCCGGTCAGCCTCGGGAGGTCGTTGTCGACGATGGTCACAACCTCCTTGTCGATCAGCTCATGACCGCCGATGGCGGCGGCGGCGATAATCCTGAATCGCTCGGGGCCTTCATGGTTCAGGTCATCGCGCGGCGTGATGCCCAGGTTGAACGAGACGCGGCGGGTGTTGGCCGGAATCGTGATGGTCCGGTGGATGTCCCACGCGAGGATGTCATCGTCCGTCGTGATGCCTTCACCGTCTATCGTCACGCTCGTCGCCGTCGACCGGGTCTGACCGAGCAGGCTCACCGTGGCCGTGATCCACTGCGCCTGTCCGCCCTCGTCGATGCTGGACGGGTTGAGCGTCAGGTTGATTCCGGTGACACCGCCGATGTTCGAGGGCGGGGTGGGGGTGGCCGTCCCCGTCCCTGAATTCGACCAGGCGCCGTCGCCTTCTTCGTTGCTCGCGCGCACCTGCACGTCGTACGCCGTGCCCTGCGTCAGCCCCGTGATCCTGGCCGACATCCTGGAAAACGTAACCGGGACGGTCACGTCCTGCGGGCCGCTCGTCCAGCCCGGGTCTGCGCTCCTCTTGTAGCGCAGGTCGTAGCCCGTGATCGGCGGGCCGCCGTTGGCCGGCCTGTCCCAGTTCACGTCCAGGCTCGTGGTCGAGTACTGCGTCGGCGACACCGTCGGCGCGCCCGGCGCGGCCGGCGGGTCGTCCACGTCCGTCACCCGTATCGTCACCGTCGCGGCACCGCTCGCCCCTCCTGCATCGCTCGCCTCCACCGTCAGGACGTACGCCATGTCCGGGGTCCCGAAGCCCGCGCGGTTGCGCCGGAAGCTCTCGTAGTTCTCGCCGCTGCCGGTGTAGGTGATCGCGCCGGTCGAGGAGATGGCGAACTTGTTGCCCGCGTTGCCATCCGTAATGCTGTAGCTCACCGTGGTGCCGTCCGCGTCCGACGCCAACACGCTGCCCAGCGACACCGGCGTCGCGCTGCCGTCGTCGTTCTCCGCCAGCTCGAAGAAGTAATACTGCGCCAAAAACGTCGGCGCCCGGTTCGCATGGGTGGTGGCGGAGGTTCCGGAGCCGGCTACAACGCGAAAAGAAGGGGTCAGGGCGTTGACCAGGACGTCGTATTCGGTGCCGGGCGTCAGGCCGGTGATTTGATAGCTCGTTGTCGAGGCCAGGAAAGATGCAGAGCCAGTACGCGAGCCGCGGAGGTACGTCTGGCTCCTGGTCTTCCACAGGACACTGTATCCGGAGAAAGAGACGCCGGTCGGCGCGCTCCACGACACGTTGAGCTTGTCGCCGTTGCCGGAGACCGGGGTGACGGTCAGATTGGGCACCGGCGCGTCGTTGTCGAGCACATTTGCGGCGGAGGTAGTAGCGTTTAACGTGTAGCCGTTGCCGGCCACAAGCGTCAGCGAGATCGAGCCGTCCGGCTCGTCCTGGTTGTCGTCGACGGTGGGGACGCGGTACGTGGCGGACGACTGCCCTTCCCTGAACGTCACCGTCTTCGCGCCCTCGCTCGCCGGCGCGAGGAAGTCGGCGCCGGCGACCGTCGTGTCGGACACAGTGAGGTTGACCGTTAGCCCGCCCGCCGGTGCCCCGACCACCCCAACGCCCCTGTTAATCAGTGTAAAGTTGAACACCATCGTCGTCCCCTCCGGCCCAGGGCTACCCGTCACACCGATGACGGTGGGGACGTAATCGACCGTGGTCATCTGCGCCCAGGCCGGGGGAGCGGCGAGCACGCCGAGGGCAAGCACGAACGCCCCGGCGAGGGCGCGCGCGGCGCCGGACCGGAGCCCGGCGAAGGCACGGAAGGAAGAGCGGGAAGCGGCCCCGCCGCGCGGCGTGCGGGCGGAATCGGAAGGGGTCAGCTCAGAGCAGCGGACCCGGCGTCGGGAAAGATGAGGGCGGCAGGAGAGTACGGGCAGCGCCGCCGCGGCCCTGCGGAGCGCCCCCCTGACGGAAGACGCGGGTATGGGCTCGGCTCGGCTCGGCTCGGCTCGGCTCGGCTCGGCTCGGCTCGGCTCGGCTCGGCTCGGCTCGGCAACCATTGTACCGCCGCCTGCTCGGTCGAACATCCTCGATATCGTCCACCGCATGGGTCTCGTCCTCCTTGGAACTCCCGACTCCCGAAGGGGGCGACGCGGTGCCTGAGCGCTCTCCGCACGCACGCCTCGAACGGGCGCCATCCTTGCCGTCGAATCAAGCTTCCCGGGACTTCCCTGGGAGCGCGGGCAGGGTGCCCGCTTGAACAACCGCGGACCTTCGGCCCGCTGCGGGCAGGATGCCCGCGCTCCCAGGGAAAGACATCCCATGGCCTGTATCGTACTTGAACCGTGACCCATGACAAGGCCGTGGCGGGGGATATCGCGTGCCGTGATGAATGAGGAGCTCTTCGAGCGGATAGATGTCGGTTACTGTCTCTTGTGTATCTCCGTAGTGTGGTCTAAAGTCTCTCTACAGTGACTTGTGGCCTGCATCCAGAGGAGGATGGACCCTTGACCGAACACGACGCAGTGGCAGGGGAAGGGAAGTGCGGCGCGTCTCCCTCCGCACTCAGCGCGGCGGTGCTGCGCATCGGCGCAAGCCTCGACCTCGACACCGTGCTCGAAGAAGTGGTCGCCACCGCCCGCGCACTCACCGGCGCCGGCTGCGGCGCCATCGCCACCGTCGATGCGTCGGGGCACCCCGGCGACTTCGTCACCTCGGGGCTCACTGCCGACGAGCACCGCGCCCTTGAGGCCTGGCCCGACGGACCGGGGCTCTTCGCCCATCTCGCAGGTCTCGCCGCACCGCTTCGGCTGGCCGACCTCGCGGACCTCGTGAATGCGCTCATCCCCTCGCCCTGTCCCATCGACTGCGGGGCGTTCCAGGGCACCCCGATGCGCCACCGCGGCGTGCATGTCGGCAGCTTCTTCCTCGGCACCAAGGCGGGCGGGTTCACCGACGCCGACGAAGAGGTGCTGGTGCTGCTCGCCGCCCAGGCCGCGGCCG
>JAJEGJ010000050.1 GCA_022819905.1 Alphaproteobacteria bacterium | reverse complement strand
CGGGGATCGCCGGGCTTGGCCAGAATGGCGTCGAAGTGGGCTGCAAGTCGTGCCCGCCCATCGGTCAGCGGGTCCAGGACTTCCCATGCGATGGCCGTTTTCCACCAGATCCGGACAAATGGGAGGTGGAGCCCCTTGGGGGCAGCGAGGTCCTCCGGCGTCAGACCGCGGTCTCCGGCTTCGGCGAGGAGACGAAACCAGCCAAGGTCGGCTCCGGTACGGATGAGATGAAGGACGTGTAGGCCGCGAATGTGGCCCCACAGCTTGTTGATCTGGGTTTCGAACGGAACGTCGGGTGCAGGCATGCGGTGCGCTCGCTGATGGAAAACGCCCGGAAGGCAGTCTCGGGTCGATGCCCGGCGGCGGTCGGTTGCGGAATGATGCCGGAAACGGACGACAACTCCTTATAGCACTAAAGATAGTCCGCATCGGCGGGCGGCCGGCCGCGCCCCGTCAATGCGTCGGGAAGACTGCATGGCGGGGCCTCGCGCACTCCCGATCCCGGGGACGGCAGCCGCTTCTCTTTCCGGGACCGTCCGCCCGGGTCGGAGTGGGCAAGCGGCCAGCCTGCAGACGGTAACGAGGTCGCTCGCTGGAACCCGCCCCCCCCTGACGGCAGGTGAACGGCCTGGCGGTTTCTCCTGCCGCTCGAATACGCGTGAAGGCTCGGCATTGGCTGGCAGCGCCGGTTTTTGTTAACATGGTTAACTAAATTTCGTGTGTGGAACTCAGGGCAATCCGTGCAGTCGCAGACCGAGTCGCCAGCAACCGGGCCCAAGCCCGATCCAGCCGTCGGGCCCGTTCGTCGTCGCCAGAAGCCGGAAATCACGTCCCCGCAGACCGACCGGCCGGCCGTTCACGGTGGCGTCGCAATTGGGTGCGGCCAGCAACCCTGCGGACGACTCACCCGTCCGGGCTACCCCCCGTTTCACACACCCGCGGGGACGATCCATTCGCCGATACCGATCACCTTCGCGGTCGACGAGGGTGCAGACAGGGGAAGATTGCCATGAAGCGTTCGATCTTGATGGCGGCTGTGTCCGCCTTGGCCACGATGCTCGCGCTCCCGGCTCAGTCCGAGCGACTGCAGGGGCTGGTACCGTCTACGGTTGCGTCGCCCGACGGGCTGACCATCGCCGTGGTCGAGAGCGGAGAAACATCTGGACGTCCGATCCTGTTCGTCCACGGTTTCTCGCAGAGTGCCGCCGCATGGCGCCGGCAAATGCTCAGCGACCTGGGCGACACCCATCACATGATTGCCCTGGACCTGCGCGGGCACGGGTACTCCTCCAAGCCGGACGCTCCCGAACGCTACGCGGCCAGCAAACTGTGGGCGGACGACATTGCTGCCGTCATCGACGCCAAGGGGCTGAACGACGTGGTCCTCGTGGGCTGGTCCTACGGCGGCCTGCCGGTGCTTGACTACGTGAGGGAGCACGGTCAGGACAAGCTGTCAGCGTTGGTGTTCGTCGCAACCGGCTACAACCTCGATCTCAGGCCGCCCGAGGCTGGCGGGCCGGAACTGGTTCTGGGCCCGGGCGTACTCGAAAATACCGGCCCCATGGCGGGTATTCCTGCCGGCCCACCCGGGGCTGACCTTGACGGCTGCGGTGCCGCCGGGACATGCGATGCCTTTGAGAGGCAACTGGCCGGTACGAAACGGTTTCTGGACATGGTTCCGGGTGAGCCGCTGGCCGGGGACCTGGCGGCGGAAGCCCTCGCCTACAACATGCAGACGCCCACCTACGTCAGGCGCGCCATGGTGATCGACCGGTTCGAGCTGGGCGGACCACTCGACCATTCGCCCACGCTTGGCGAGGTCCGGGTGCCGGTGCTGTTCATCCACGGAACTAAGGATCAACACGTGCTTCCGCGTTCGACCGAGATCATGCAAGAACTCGTTGACGCCGGAGGCGGTACATCGAGCCGGATCATCTACGATGGAATCGGACACGCCCCGTTCATCGAGGATGTGGCGCGCTTCAACCGCGATCTCGGTAGTTTCGTGTCCAGCCTCTAGCCGGCCGGTGCCGGCCTCTCACCGGCCGACGGGTGCGGCGGGTTGGACGAACGGCGTCACTGGGCGCGGATGTCGCGCGAGGCTGCCTCGCTTCGGCGTCCTGTTCCCGGGCACAACGCTTCGCGGCCCAGGTTCGGCGTGGGGATACACCTGGTCGGGAGGCTGCTTCCTTGGCATAGTTACAAGTGAAACAGATAATTCTCGGAGCCTTTTTTGTTGGAGTTCGGCCCTAGGAGCTGTTCGTTTCCTGAGTTACCGGCAGATCCGAGGTAGGTCCGTGCCATGAGAAGTTGGGTGGAATCCGCCAACCTCGCCGATTGCCATTTCTCGCTGCAGAACCTCCCGTACGGTGTCTTCTGCGCTGAAGCGAGGCGACTCCGGTGCGGTGTGGCAATCGGCGAGCATGTGCTGGATCTTGCCGAGCTCGAGGCGGCCGGCTTGATCGAAGTAGGGGCGGACCGCTCCGTCTTTGACAGGGACTCGCTGAACGCATTCATGGCCCTTGGCCAGGGTGCGTGGGCTCGTGCGCGCGCCCGGTTGACGGAGTTGCTTGTCGTCGGGGGCGACCCGACGCTCGCTGACGACCCGGTACTGCGTGCCCGGGCGCTGGTTCCGGCCGCGAGCGTCCAGCTCCATCTACCGTTCGAGGTCGCGGAGTACACCGACTTCTATGCAGGGCGTCAGCATGCCTGGAATGTCGGGGCGATGTTTCGAGGCCCGGACAACGCGTTGCCGCCGAACTGGTTGCACGTGCCTGTCGCCTACAATGGCCGCGCGTCGACGGTGGTCGTGAGCGGCACGGACATCCGGCGACCACTGGGCCAGACGAGGCGGCCGGGAGCCGCCGGCCCGGAGTTCGGGCCGTCACGCCGCCTCGATTTCGAGGTCGAGCTTGGCGCCGTCGTCGGCCAGTCCAGCGTGATGGGAGAACCGCTCTCCGTCGCCGAGGCCGATGCAATGATCTTCGGCTACGTACTCCTGAACGACTGGTCCGCCCGCGACATTCAGACTTGGGAGTACCGGCCGCTCGGACCGTTTCAGTCCAAGGCGTTTGCCACATCGGTCAGCCCGTGGGTGGTGTCCCGGGCCGCACTAGACCCGTTCCTGATCCCGGCGCCCGAACCGGAGCCCGCACTGCTGCCGTATCTGCAGCAGGCGGACTCGGCGTGCCTGAACATCGAGTTCGAAGTACGCCTGCGGCCGGCGGGCGCGGCGAGGGCGACGACCATTTCACGATGCAACAGCCGCCACCTGTACTACTCGGCCGCACAGCAGCTCACGCATCATGCAGTCGGCGGCTGCCGCATGAACGTGGGTGATCTGCTGGGCTCCGGCACCATTTCGGGACCGGAGAAACACCAGTACGGTTCGCTCCTTGAGATTACCTGGGGAGGCACGGAGGCACTCAAGCTGGACACCGGCGAGACGCGCACGTTCATCGAAGACGGGGACACGCTGACGCTGACCGGCTGGGCGCAGGGAGATGGCTACCGGGTCGGTTTCGGCGAATGTACCGGCAAGATAGGCCCCGCCCCCCGCAGGGCGGCGTGGGGTTGTTGACGTGCCATGGCCGTTCGGCAATCGACCGCCGCCCGCTGGCGCGGCAGGGCACTCCGGAGCGAACCCCGGGAGTGTCGGTCTCAGCACGCAGCCGGGCAGGCATGCCGTCCGGCGGAGGATGAACCATGAACGTTGAGCATATCCACCACGTTGCCTATCGCTGCCACGACGCCAAGGAGACGGTCGACTGGTACGTCGCGAACCTGAACATGGATTTCGTCTTGGCGATTGCGGAGGACCGCGTGCCTTCGACGCACGAACCAGACCCGTACATGCACGTCTTTCTTGATGCGGGTGGCGGCAATGTCCTCGCTTTCTTCGAGCTGCCGACCAAGCCCCAAATGGGGCGTGATCCCAATACTCCCGAGTGGGTCCAGCACATCGCGTTCAAGGTCAAGGACCACGAGACCCTGCTTGCCTTCAAGAGTCGTCTGGAGGCGAATGGCATCCCGGTTCTCGGGGTCACCGACCATTCGCTGTTCCATTCCATCTACTTCTTCGACCCCAACGGCCACCGGATCGAACTTGCCTGCCCGGACCCGAACGAAGAGGAAAAGCTGGCCAGGCTCGATGCCGTCAAATGGGCGATGCTGGAGGAGTGGTCCGAAACCCGACGCGCCCCGCAACACGCTGCGTGGCTGCACCAGGCCGAGTTCCAGGACGACTGACCGGCGACCTTGCCGAACCCCCCGGGCTCGCCCGGACGTCAAGCGCGACGCGCGATCCCGTGCCCGCCCTGCCGAACGGAAGCGAACGGGGAGGACGATCACCGTCTCGCCGGCGACACAGGCGTTCCCGTCCGACCGGTCCCCGGTCTCCGCGCTCGGATCACGCGTGATCGTCAATGCAGCTCGGAAGATCGGTGATGTCCCGATCCCGAGGTCCGGCGCCAGACGTCGCCTCAAAGAGCGGCGGCGTTCCTGCGTACTTTTTCCATGAGCCGCACCAAGGCAGTCCGTTCCTCGTTGGTCAAGCCACT